>JBHEMS010000001.1:0-30581 GCA_046262455.1 Candidatus Dormibacteria bacterium
ACGGGAGCTTCCGCACCCTCGCGCCGCGGCACCCCGACAACCCCCACACCGGGCTCTCACCGGGAGAGTACATTCGCCTCCGCCGAGCGGCGATGTTTCAGCGCCAGGCCGCCAAGCGTGGACGCACGCCGGCTCGGCCGGCGCCCTCCCGGGCGTCCGGTCAAGGCGGCGGCCTAGTGCCCCCGGCGGGAGCAGGGCCGCCCCTGTAGGCATAGTCCCGGGCTCGGGCCGTTCGCGCGCAGGCGCCGTGCCGGATTCCGAGATGCTTCTCGGACGAGCCATGATGAAGGTATGTCTGAGTTGGTGATCATCGTCACGGGGCCACCCGGGGCGGGCAAGACAACCGTCACTCGAATCCTCGCCGACGCGCCCGCCCGGGCTGTGTGCGTCCACGCCGACGACTTCTGGCATGCCATCCGCAAAGGCCGGATCGAACCATGGCTTGCGGAAGCCCAACAGCAGAACGAGGCCGTCGTTGACGCTGTTGTGGCGGCGTCCTTCGCTTACGCCCAGGCGGGGTACGAGGTCTACGTCGACGGCATCGTCGGGCCGTGGTTCCTCAACCCCTTCATCAACGCCGCCGAGCAGACCACCGTTCCGCTGCACTACGTTGTGCTCCGTCCGGCCGAAGACGTCACGCTGGCGCGGGCGGCCGGGCGCGGGGCCGGGGCGCTCACTGATGTCCACCCGGTCCGTCAGATGATCAGCGCCTTCGAGGACCTCGGCGAGTTCGAGCGCCATGTCCTGGACTCCAGTGCTCAGAGCCCCGAGCAGACCGCCGCGGCAATCAGGCGGGGGCTCGGCGCGAGCGCCTACCTGGTGCGCGCGACTAGGCGAAGTGGCGGAGCGCGGCCTCCACGACAAGATCCGGCCGCTCGTCGGCAATGAAGTGGCCGCAGTCGGGCACCAGCTCGAGCCGCATGTCGTCGGCGTGGTCCTCGAAGCCGTCCAGCATCGCGGGCGTGATGGCCATGTCCTTCTCGCCAAAGAGCATCAACGTCGGCACCTCCAGGCGTCGCTGGTTGTAACGGCCGGCGCCCCACGCGCGGCCCTCGTGGAGGACCAGTTGGCGGTAGATCTCGGTACTGGCGTGGGCCCGCTCCGGTTGTTGCAGGCGGTCCAAGAAAACGTCCATGTCGGCGGCCGTCCACGCGTCGGGGTCGACGGCCGCGCCCCGCAGCGCGGCGTTGAGGAATGGGGGCCGCAGCCTGAAGATCCAGCCGCCCAGCCCCGAGGCCATCAGGACCTGGTACCACGACCGGTAGAGGTTCAGGGCGGTGGCGCGCGGGTTGGGCCACGGCGTGATGATGTTGAGCGCCAGATATCGCTCGAACCGGTCGGGCTCGCGCAGGCACATCAGGAACCCGACGAAGCCGCCCCAATCGTGGCCAAGCAGGCGCACCGGACCCAGGTTGAGCTCGTCGAGCAGCGCCAGGATATCGGTCGCCAGCTGCTCCTTGTCGTAACCGCCGGAGGGGGCGTCACTCCACCCGAACCCGCGCAGGTCGGGGCAATACACGTGGTACTTGCGCGCCAGCCCGGGGATCACGTGGCGCCACACGTACCAGTGCTGCGGCCAGCCGTGCAGCAGGACGACGGGCTTGCCGCGGCCCGCCTCGGCGACGTGGAGTTGCAGGCCGCCGACGTCCACCAGGCGGTGGTGCACACCCGCGACCTCGGGCATGCCCTCGAACCGCGCGCGCTCCGCGGTTCGGGTGGCACGGCTGGGCGGTGCGCCGCGCGGCATCGTCCTAGACCACTATCGAGAGCAGCTTGCCGCTGATGTAGATGATCTTTTTCGGCGACCTGCCGTCGAGCAATTCCGCGACTTTCGGGCGGCCCAGGGCAGCTTGCCGTACGTGGTCCTCGTCGACCCCGACGGGAAGCAACATGCGGTCGCGCACCTTGCCGTTGACCTGCACAACAAGCTCGAACTCCGCCGCCGCCAGCAGGCCCTCGTCATACGTCGGCCAGCGCTGCTGATGGACGGAGTACTGGTGCCCGGTGGTGGTCCACAGTTCCTCGGCCAGGTGCGGGGCGGCGGGCGCGAGCAGCAGCAACAACGCGTCGATCGCGTGACGGTACGCCGAGGTCCTGGCGGTGGGGGTGCGGCTGGCGTCCTGGAGCGCGTTGCGCAGCTTCATGAGGCTCGACACATAGGTGTTGAACTTGAAGTGCTCCATGTCATCGGTGCAGCGCTTGATCGTCTGGTGCGTCATGCGAACCAGTTCGCGCTCCTCGGCGCTGTCGCCATCGGTGGCGGCGTCGCCCGGGTAGGTCTGGGTGGCGAGGTAGTGGACGCCGGTGAGGAAGCGCCTGGTGCCGTCGATGCCTTCCTCGTTCCAGACGCCGCCGTCCGACCAGGGCGCGATGAACAGCATGTAGAGGCGGACTGCATCAGCCCCGTGGCTTCTGACCATCTCGTCGGGGGCGACGACGTTGCCCCTGGACTTGGACATCTTGCCGCTCGCGTAAGTGATCATGCCCTGGTTGCGCAGCCGCAGGAAGGGCTCGCTGAAGCCCAGCAGGCCGCAGTCCCGCAGCGCTTTCACATAGAACCGGCTGTACAGAAGGTGCAGGATGGCGTGCTCGATCCCGCCCATGTACTGATCAACCGGGAGCCAGAACCGCAGCGCCTCCGGGTCCCACGGTCCGTCGCCATGGTTCGGTGAGGCGTAGCGCAGGTAGTACCAGGACGAGTCGACAAAGGTGTCCATGGTGTCCGTCTCGCGCCGCGCGGGCTTGCCGCACCTGGGGCACGTCGTCTCGACGAACTCGCTGACTGACGCCAGCGGCGAGTCGCCGGTGGGACGGAACTCCGCCCCCTCCGGCAGACGCACGGGCAGTTGGTCCTCGGGCACCGGGACCAAGCCGTCATCGGGGCAGTGCACCATTGGGATCGGGGCACCCCAGTAACGCTGCCGGCTCAGCAGCCAGTCGCGCAGGCGGTAGGCCACGGTTGGCTCACCCCACCCCTGGGCCTTGACATGGTCGACAATCTCCTGGATTCCCTGGGAGCGCGCGACCAGCCCATCGAAGCGTCCGGAATTGATGAGCGTGCCCTCTCCCAAGTACGCCTCGGTCAACTCCCCGCTGGGCTCCCCTGTCGCGCTGATCACCTCGGCCACGGGGATGCCGAACTTGCGGGCGAACGCGTAGTCCCGCTCGTCGTGGCCTGGCACCGCCATGATCGCGCCCGTGCCGTAGGTCACCAGGACATAATCGGCAACCCAGATCGGGACGCGTTCGCCACTGACCGGGTTGACGGCGTACCCCCCGGTGAACACCCCCGTCTTCTCGCGCTCCGTGGACTGACGATCGATGTCCGACGCGTTGCGAGCCTGGGCCACGTAGGCCTCGACCTCGGCGCGGTGTTCGGCGGTGGTCACCCTGTGGACCAGGGGGTGTTCCGGCGCCAGCACCATGAAGGTCACCCCGAAGAGAGTGTCCGGCCGCGTCGTGAAGATACGCATCTTCTCCTCGGCCCCGTCCGGCAGGGGCACGGGGAAGTCCATCTCGAGGCCCTCGGACCGGCCGATCCAGTTGGTCTGCATGGTGACCACCTTTTCAGGCCAGTCCAAGCCTTCGAAATTGAGGAGCTCCTCGGCATACCTGGTGATCCTGAAGAACCACTGCTCCAGTTCCTTTTTGATGACCGGCGACCCGCAGCGGTCGCAGTGGCCGTCGCTCACCTGCTCGTTGGCGAGCACGGTCTGGTCCTGGGGACACCAGTTGACCGGTGCGCTGGCGCGGTAGGCAAGACCCTTCTCATAGAGCTTGAGGAAGATCCACTGCGTCCAGCGGTAATAGTCCGGGTCGGAGGTCTCCACCCTGCGGTCGAACTCGAACGCCGAGCCAAGGGTGCCCAACTGGCCCAGCATCCGGTCGATGTTGGCGCGGGTGTACTGCGATGGGTGGATGCCGTCTTTGATCGCGGCGTTCTCCGCCGGCAGACCGAAGGCGTCAAAACCAAAGGGGAACAGCACGTTGTAGCCCCTCATCCGCTTGTAGCGGGCATGCATGTCGGGACCGGTGTAGGCAAACCAGTGGCCGACGTGGAGGTCGCCGGAGGTGTAGGGGAACATGACGAGCGCGTACCACTTGGGACGGCTGTCATCAAAGTCGACGGCCCGGTAGAGGGCATCCTCGGCCCAGCGTTGCTGCCAGCGGGGCTCGATCTCAGATGGGTCGTACGTGGGGCGCGCCATAGACGACGAAGAATAAGTGGTGGCCCGACTCTCGGGCCCGCCCGGCGTCAGCTGTTGAGCATCTCCTGGGCGAGCGCGTCGATCTCATCGCGCTGTCTCTGTATCACCTGGATCGCCCTGCCCAGGTCTGCAGCCATCAGTTCGAGCTCATCCCGCTGCCGTTCGGCCTCGGCGGCACGGTCACGGGCCGCCTGCAGCTCGCGTTCCCGGCGCAGCTGGCGGGCGATCTCCTGGGCCGCGAAGCGCATCAGCCGGCGGGTGTCCTCGCCCAGCACCACGACGTCGGAGCTCACTGCGCAGATCGTCCCCACGATCCCACCGGTGTCCTCGCTGTCAAAGACGGGCACGCTGATGAAGGTCTTGAGGTCCAGTTCGATGGCCACTGAGGCGTCGGGCCATGCCCCCTGGACGTCCGACGTGAAACTTGGCCCGTCGATCAGCGACCGGCGACAGAGGGTGTTGCTCCACGGGAGGCTGACGCCCTCGGTCACCAGGCTGTTGCCGTCGTTGTGGGCGTACACGATCGATTGCCTGGCCACTGTCCAATCCATGCTGGTGAGGTAAACGCTCTGCATGCGCGACGCCTTGGCGAGGCCGGCCAGGATCGGACGAACTACGGATTCGATGTCGACCGACGCGGTCGCGCTGTGCCCCGTGGCGATGTCCATACCGTGGTTACGTGAGGCGCACGCGGTTGGATGCATGTTCGGGAGCATCGGGGAGTGGTGGAGCCTAGCGGGATCGAACCGCTGACCTCTTGCATGCCATGCAAGCGCTCTCCCAGCTGAGCTAAGGCCCCCCGGTCGGCGCTAATTCTAGTGTTCTTGACTGGACGGCTGCCTCGTGCCCCGCGAGGGCGCCGAGGATCAGCACGGCCCCGCAGACCCGGAGGGGCGTGAGCCTGTCGTGGGCCAGGACGACGCCGAACAACAGCGCGAAAGCTGGCTCGGCGGTGAGCAGGAGCGCTGCACGGCTGGCGTCGAGGCGGCGCTGCACGTACGTCTGGGCCAGGAACGCGACGGCCGACGCGCCGACCCCGGTTATCAGCAACGCCGGCAGAATGGCGCGAGGGGGCGCACTGACACTGGAGGTCCCCAGCGCGCCGGCGCCGAAGACCAGGGCGCAGGCCATCATCTGCCAGCCGGCAAGACCCAGGGTCGAGTGGTGCGGGGAGTACCGGGACAGAAAGCTGATGTGTGCCGCGAACGCCAGCGCACACAGGACCAGCAGGCCGTCACCCAGGAGTTCGCCCGTCCGCAGGCTGCCGCCGTACGTCACCGCGACCATTCCCGCCAGCGAGACGGCCACCGCGACGAGGGTGGCGCGACGCGTGGCCACACCAAAGAAGGCGCGGTCACAGAGGGGGGTGAAGACCACGAACATGCCCGTGAGCAAACCCGCGGTAGAGGCGGGGACCGTCGTCAACCCGTACGTCTGGGCCAGGTAGCCGACGGCGAGCAGGCCGCCTATAACCAACCCCAGGCGTGCATCCCCAAGACGCCTCATCGCGAACACCGCCATGAGCGCCGCGGCAAGCAGAAAGCGCGCGGCCAGGAAGCTGATCGCCGGGTACTGGGAGATGGCGTCCTTGACCACGACGAACGTCCAGCCCCACAGGGCGGTGACCGCCAGCATGACCAGGACAGGCAGCAGCGCCGGCCCGGGAGCGAGATGGCGGTCAGCCAACCGATAATCTGCCGATGGGCGCTGACCAGGAAGACGCCAGGCCCGCGGGGACCCCCGAGGCGCTCTGGGCGCCGTGGCGCATGGAGTACCTCAAGGGACCGCGACCGGGCGGCTGTCCCCTGTGCCGCGCCCTCGCCGACGACCAGTTGATCGTCCACCGCGGGTCACGGGCGTTCGTGATCATGAACCTGTACCCGTACAGCAACGGTCACGTCATGGTGGCGCCCACCGAGCACGTCTCCACGCTGGAGGCCCTGGACGAGGAGACCGGCGCGGAGATGCTGGCGCTCACCCGGCGCGCGGTCACCGCGCTGCGTCAGACCGAGAAGCCGGAGGGATTCAACGTTGGGTACAACCTCGGCAAGGCGGCCGGCGCCGGTATCGAGGATCACATTCACCAGCACATCGTGCCGCGCTGGATCGGCGATACCAATTTCATGCCGGTCATCGGCGGCGCCAAGGTCATCGGCGAGGCGATCGCCACCACCTGCGCAAAGCTCCGGCAGGCGTTCTAGCCCCGCCGCCAACGAGGGCGGCCCAGCACCAGGACCACGATCACCAGCGCTCCCAGCAGGGGGACAGCCCAATTGATTCCGCCCCCCGGCGAGGCTGTCAGTGGCAGCGCCGGGATCGACGGACTCGGTGACGGGGTGGCGGCGGCAGCCGGCGGAAAGAGGTCCGCGACCAGCACCGCCGATCGATACTGGTTTTCGGCGCACGGGCCCGAGGCCACCGCGGAGCCTGGCGCCAACCCCTTCTCACAGGACTGCAGCGAGCCCGGGTCCCCGGTCGGGAGCGCACCTGCCGGGCACTTCGCGCTGGCGGAGCTGGGCTTGCACCGGTAGCGGGCCGCCGGCGAGCTCTCCGGGATGACCCACGGAGTGAGCGCCAGGAACCCCGGCTGCGGCCCCTCGAAGCGCACGTAGCGCACATCGTCCACGCGGTCGGTGTATACCCCTACCCCCGATGGACCGTACAGAGCCGCCGCGCTGTCGCCCGCGTACCAGCCGGCCGCGGCCCTCGGGTCGTCGCGAGAGAAGATCGCGGATTGCCCGTCGCCCGTGATGTCGAAGAGGTTGCCGACCATGAAAGGGTTCACCGCGTATCGAAAGTGGGGAAAGACGAAGGCGCCGCCAGGAGAACGGCCCTGCACCGCGAACCACGCGCTGCGCATCCAGCTGAGGGGCTGCCAGCTGGCGGGCGGCTGAGTGCTGCCGCAGTCCTCCGTGAAATCAGTCCAGCTCACGCAGTCCTTGCTGCCGTCGTTGAACTAGGGCTGGAGGAAGAGGTTGACACCCTTGCTGTCAAGGCACTGCATGAACTGCGGGTAGGGGTTGGGGGTCGTGCCCGGCGGCGTCTCCGCGGGGCAGGGAGTTGGGCCGATGGTGGTCTCGAAGGCGTCAAGGCTGATTCCCACCCCCATCCGCACTCCCGGGTACCTCGCCGCGTCGGCCCCGTTAAGCCCGATGGCGTGGATCGTTGAGGCGCTCGCCTGGTGCCAGCCCAGCGGGCTGATCTCGATGCCTGTCAGGTTGACCTTGGGCTGCATGTCGTAAAGGGTGCCGTCGGGCGCGAAGAAAAGGGCCACGTTGTCGACGTTGCGGGTATCGGCGACATACACAGACGATGCCGGCGCCAGGTCCGGGTCCTGCAGCGCCGCGATGTCCAGGGGGTCCGAGCTGGCGTGCCAGCCGGGACACGCCGGCCAGCCCGCGTACTGGCCGGTGCAGGCCGCGCCCTCATTGACCACCAGCGGCGTGCCAAAGACGATGTAAACGCCGTGCTTCCTCGCCAGCGCCGACAGGTTCTCCACCGTTGCCCGCACCAGCGTGTCGGTGATCGACGTGAAGAAGAGCCCGATGGTGTCCTTGGGATCGGTCCCGGGCGGACCGAACTTGTTGGCGTAGTAGAGGAAGGGAAGGTGGTAGCTCGGCGTCACACCGCCGATCGCAGCCGCCCCGGCAATCCCCGTCGTCTGGTCGATGAAGGTCGCGCCGGCGCCGGCGCTGCGCACCGCCTGGCCGCGGCTGCCCTCGGTGCCGTAGGCGAGGCCGTCGAGCTCGTTGAAGACGACTAAATTCGGGTGGTCGGCGGCACGGTAGGGATCGACCCGCGCCGTCAGCTCGCAGTCAAGGGACGCACGGATCGAGGCATAGGTGGCGTCGTCAGCCAGGTCCTGCTTGTGCTGCATCGCGAAGACCCGCACCTGACCGCCACCGGACAAGATGGCGTCGGCGCCGGGTGCACAGTTGGGGGAATCCGCAGCCGCCGCTCGGGGAGACACAACGGCCGACGCCAACAGGGCGAGCAGGGACAGCGGTAACGCCCACCTGACTCTCATCGCCAGAGTGTAGGAGGCTATCTAGAGCCCCATGGACTTCCCGATGATCTCCTTCATGATCTCATCGGTGCCACCACCGATGCGGATCAGGCGGCTGTCGCGCCAGGATCGCTGCACCGGGTTGGAGGCCATGTAACCGGAACCGCCCCAGATCTGCATGCAGGTGTCGGCAACCTCGTGCGCCACCTGCCCGGTCACCAGCTTGCAGATGGAAATCTCCTTGACCGGGTACTCGCCGTTACCGAACGCGTAGGCGGTGGCGTAGTTGTACTCGCGGGCCACCTCGATCTTGGCCTGCATGTCCACCAGCATGTGCTTGATGACCTGCTGTGCGGCAATCGGCTTGCCAAATGCGGTGCGCTCCTTGGCGTACGCGATCGTCCCGTCGAGGGTGAGCTGGGCCCCGGCGATCGACCCGGCGGCCCCGATCATTCGCTCTCCCTGGAGCTCCCACATGATGTTGTAAAACCCCTTGCCGACCTCACCGAGAACGGCGTCGCCCGGGACCCGCATGTCCTCGAAAGCCAGCTCCGCGGTGTCCGAGCTGAGCATGCCCACCTTCTCCAGCTTGCGCGACCGCTTGAACCCGGCGGTGTTGGTGTCGACCAGGAAGAGCGTGACGCCCTCGAAACCGCGACCCCTGTCGGTGCGAGCCACCAGGGTGATGAAGTCAGCGCGCATGCCATTGGTGATGAAGATCTTGCTGCCGTTGATGATCCAGTCGTCCCCGTCGCGGCGGGCCCAGGTCTGGACGTTCTGGACGTCGGAGCCGGCGTTGGGTTCGCTTATGCCCAGACAGGCGACCTTATCTCCCCTGATAGCAGGGACCAGGTAGCGCTGCTTCTGCTCCTCAGTGCCGAACTTGAGGATGGGGGGCGTAGCCATGTCGGTCTGGACCGCGACGGCCATGCCGATGCCGCCGGACCGGGCGCGGGCCATCTCCTCCGATAGGACGATCGATGAAAAATAGTCGCCGCCCTGGCCGCCGTACTGCTCCGGGTAGGCGAGCCCCAAAAACCCCAACTCTCCCATCCTGGGAAATACCCAGTCGGCGAAATAGGCGTTGCGCTCCCACTGCTCCGCATTGGGGGCCAACTCGGTCTCGACGAACCGACGGATCGAGGCTCGGAGTGCGTCGTGATGCTCGCTGAAGTAACGACTCGTCATCCGGCCGTCACAAGTTGCGCCAGCTTACGGATTTGACGTTGGGCGAATGCCCCTATGATGCGGGCTATGTATAACTTGGCCGAACTCCGCGAGCGCCTCATAGGCGGGCTGTCCAGGATCCTGGACTCCGACGAGGCAGGACAGGGAATGGTCGAGTACGCCTTCATCGTCGTCCTCATCGCGCTGATTGTGATCGTCGTCATTGTCATCATCGGCAATCAGACCAGGAATTTATGGTCGAACATCGCGTCCGGCCTGGGTAGATAGTCCGTAGGCCTAGCTGAGCCGCTCGATGATCGTGCCGGTTCCCATGCCGTGGCCGATGCACATCGTCACCAGCCCGAAACGGGCGTCCTGGCGCTCGAGTTCATTCAAGACGGTTGTGATGAGCTTGGCACCGCTGCACCCGAGCGGGTGGCCCAGGGCAATCGCGCCACCGTTGTAGTTCACCTTCTCAGGGTCGGCGCCGGTGGTCTTCAGCCACGCCAGCACAACCGAGGCGAAGGCCTCGTTAACCTCGAATAGGTCGATGTCCTTGAGCTCCATGCCGGCCTTCTCGAGGACGCGTTTGGTGGCGGGGATCGGCCCCTCGAGCATCAGCGTCGGATCACAACCCACCGCCGCCGTGGCGACGATGCGGGCCCGCGCGCGCAGGCCCAGCTCCTTCAGTTTTGACTCGCTCATGACCAGGACGGCGGCCGCACCGTCTGAGATCTGGCTGGAATTGCCTGCGCTGATCATGCCCTCGGGCTCGAACGCCGGCGGCAGGGAGGCAATCTTTTCGTAACTGCTGCCACGACGAGGCCCCTCGTCGGTGTCGACGTCACGCGAGTTGCCGTTGTCCGCAACGTGCACCGGGACGATCTCACTCTTGAAGCGCCCCTCATCGATCGCGGCGATCGCCTTCTCATGCGAGCTGAGGGCAAAACGATCCTGGTCCTCGCGCGTGATGCCGTACTTCTTGGCGATGCGGTTGGCCGACAGGCCCTGGGGGATGATCTCGTAGAGGTCCGCGAGTATCGGGCTGATCGGCCCCTTGCTATCGCCCAGTGGGTCGGGGTTGGCCATCACATCCGACCCCATCGGGGTACGACTCATGACCTCGGTCCCGCCGCCGATGACGATGTCCATGGCTCCGGACTTCACCGCCTGGGCCGCGAAGTTCACGGCCTGCTGGCCCGAGCCGCAGAAACGCTCGACGGTGGTGCCGGGGACCTCCTCCGGGAACCCCGCGATCAGCGCCGCCTCACGGGCCATGTTCATCGACTGCTCACCAATTTGGGTGACGCACCCGGCGACGACGTCCTCAACCATCGAGGGATCGACCCCGGCGCGGTTCACCAACTCCTTGAGGGTGAGTGCAAGCAGGTCGTCGGCGCGCACCTTGCTGAGGACCCCGTTGCGCTTCCCAACCGGGGTGCGGACAGCGTCAACGATGAAAGCTTCAGACATGCAGGAAACCTCCGACGGGCCGAGGAACTGACAGCGCTGTCAGTCTACGCGACGGCGTATGCGGTGCGAAAGCGCGACCGGGGCGGCGCCGCTGAGCCCGGGGCGATCCCGTGCCGGGCGTGCCCCACATAGAAGGGATTACTTGGACCGGCGCGCCCACTTGGTCTTCTTGAGCATCTTCTTGTGCTTATGCTTCCGCATCTTCTTGCGGCGCTTCTTGATGACTGAGCCCAAAGAGATGTTCTCCTGAAGACCTGTTGGTGATGGACGCGCGCCGTCGTCAGGCGACGTGACCGGGGGATTCTATGTGCTGACCCGGGAAAGCGTCAAAACAGACGAGGCCGCGCTCAGTCCACCCCGATCTGGAAGCCGGCTTCGAGGTCACGCTGGCTGTACTCCCGAAGCGCGACGTGGGTGTCCGTCCGGGCGATGCCCTCAATGGCGCGAAGGCGCTCGGTGACCAGGCCTGACAGGGCCTCCATGTCCTTGACCCGAACGATGGCAATGTAGTCGATCGTACCGGTCGTGGTGTAGACCTCGGTGACGCCCTCGATCTCGGCCAGGCGGGGGCCGACCTCGGCGAGGTGTGAGCGCTCGCAGGTAATCAGCATGAAGGCCGTCAGCACGGGCGGAGCTCGCTCATCTGAGCTGTAGCTTATCCGCGAGCAGGCGCCGTAGGCTGTCCTCTCCAAGCCCTCCCGGCCATTTGTACTGCACCACCCCATTGGCGTCGATGAAAACGCTGGCCGGGGGCGCGTCGACCTGGTACGCGTATTCCAGGCGGGCCGCCTGGTCGAAGACACTCGGATAGGGCACCTTGAACTCGTCGCGGTAGATGCGCGCGCCGCTGACGGTGTCGCGCACGGTCACCCCTACCACCTGCAGTCCCCTCGCCCCAAACTCCTCCTGCACCTTGGTCAGGCCCGCCTGCTCAGCCCGGCAGGGTCCGCACCACGAGGCCCAGAAATTCAGCAGGACGGGGTGCCCGCGAAAGCTGCCCAGGCTGATCGGTTTACCGTCGAGGTCGGTGCCGCTGAACTGCGGCGCGGGCTGGCCGACAATGGCCTGGCTGGCGTTGGCCGCCTCGAGGGGGTGCTGCAGGCTGCATCCTCCCAGGAGCACCAGGGCGGCAAGCCCGACAACCAGGCGCCGACCGTGGGTCAGCGGGCGTACGAGTGCAGGCCGACTATCCAGAGGTTGACGTAGTAGAACGTCGCCAGCACCGAGATGAAGCCCAGGCCGGCGATGGCCGTCGTGCGATATCCCCGCATCCCACCCGTGGCCCGTGCGTGGAAGTAGATCGCGTAGACGATCCACGTCACGCCGGCCATGATCTCCTTGGGGTCGTTCCCCCACCACCGGCCCCAGGCATGCTCACCCCAGACGGCGCCCATCATCACCCCAAAGGTCCAGAGCGGGAAGCCGATGAGCACCATGCGGAACGCCAGGCGGTCGAGGGTCTCGGGGTCGGGGAGCCAAGCGGTGGCGGTCTGCAGCCACTGCGGACCACTGGCGGCGGTCGCGGCGCCCGGTCCCGACGCGTAGGCGGTGGGGTGCGCGTTACCCGGACCGGTGGCCGGGGCGTAGCGCGGACCCGCGGTCATCACCAGCTTGCGGCCGCCGATGGCCCAGGCCTTGAGCAGCGCCGCCAGGCTGAAGAAGAAGGTGAAGCTGAGCAGAGATGACGAGATGACCATGCTGCTGACGTGGATCTTCAGCCAGTAGGAGTTGAGGGCCGGGATCAGGCCGGACGGCCCGGTGTAGAGCGTGCGGCCGACGCTCATGATCCCGATCGCGCCGATGAGCACGAGGCCACCGATGAACTCCGTGCGCCACGACCGAGCGGTTGCGACGAAGAAGGCCACCATGATCAGGGCCATCAGCGACGAGTACTCGTACATGTTGCTCAGTGGGTAGTGACCGTCGGCCGCCCAGCGGAACCCGAACGAGCCGAGGTGCGCGAGGAGCCCGGCGCCAGTAACCGCGAGGGCAAGTTGGAAGATCCTGGGACGACCGAATCCCGCCGCGACGAAGTAGAGGGGCATGGAGACGAAATAGGCCCCGATGGCCGCCCCGAACAGGGTCAGTGAAGTGTGTTCCATGGCCGCTCAGAGTATATGGGGAGGTGGTTCGGCGCCCCGGCTGAACGGAGGCTGGGAGGTCGCCGCGGCTAGGCCGCGGAGGTGCGGGATCGCAGCGGGCGTCCGACGTCGTGCAGGAAGGCGAGCAACTCCCGATAGGACTGGGTCATCGAGGCCTCGTAGAAGGGAACCTCGATCTCGACGCAGTAGGCCTTGATCAGGCGGTGCGCCTTGCGGAGGTTGTTGCGGGGCATGGTCGGGAAGAGATGGTGCTCGATCTGGTAGTTCAGGGAGCCATACCAGAGGTCCTTGACGCGGCTGGCGCGGACATTGCGCGCGGTGAGGACCTGGGCGCGCAGGAAGTCCAGTCGGTGCGTCGAGTCGGTCTGAGGCATCCCCTTGTGGTTGGGAGCGAAGACCGAAGCGAGGTAGAAGCCTCCGCTTGCCTTGTGCAGCACTATGACCAGAAGAGCCCGCCATGGGCCCAGCAGCGCCAGCAGAGGGCCGAAGTACAGGATGTTGTGCAGCGCGAGCAGCGCGACCTCTTCACCGCGATAGCGGGCATCGCGACGGGCGAGGTGGATATAGCTGGAGCCGTGCATGCTGAAGCCGAGGAGGAATAGGAGGGGGAAGAAGAAGAATGCCTGGTAGGCGGCCAGCGCGCGCAGAGGACCTCGCCTGGAAAGGGCCTGGGCCCGGCTATAGACGATCGCGGGGCTGTTGATGTCGGGGTCCTCGTCCACATCATTGGGGTTCGCGTGGTGACGGTTGTGCTTGTCGTACCACCACCCATAGCTCATGCCGAGCAGCAGGTTGCCGGTGAGCAGTCCCACCCAGCGGTTCATCCAGGCCCTGTCGAACATCTGGCGATGGGCGGCGTCGTGAAGCTGGAAGCCGAGCTGGCCAGACACCAGGCCGAGCAGGATGGCGTCGACCGCGAGCAGCCATGTGCTGCGAATGAAGATAAGCGCCGCGACGCAGAGCAACAGCATTGCCAGGTTGGCGCCGATGACCATCGCGTAGTAGCCAGGCTGCTTGCGCAGCAGCCCCGCCGCCTGCACGCGGGCCTTCAGGCGAGCGTAGTCGTCTGACGCAGGAACCGGCACGCGCGCGGGTACGGAAACCGAGGCTTGCGCAAGGGCTGCGATGGTCATACCTCCGATGTGCGCGCAGATGCGTTGTTTAGCAGCGTACACCCCGGTATCGTCTGGCGGATGTCGGAGAGGCACCTGACCGGCGATACCACCTCCGGGCGGGGCGCTGCAGGGCTCCTGGGTCTCTACACCTGGTGCGTCTTTGCCTCCGCATGGCTCCTGTTCATGGTCGAGCCAATGGTCGCCAAGATGCTTCTACCGCTGGTCGGCGGGGCCGCCGCCGTATGGACGACGTCGGTCCTTTTCTTCCAGTGCGTCCTGCTGGCGGGCTATGCCTACGCGCATTTCGTGGCCACCCGGCTCAGCACGCGGCTGCAGGTTGCCAGCCACGTCATTCTCCTGCTCCTGGCGGTGCTGACCCTGCCGATCGGTTTCGCCGGCGCCGGTGTGCCCGCGCCCGGGCGGAACCCCGCCGGTTGGTTGCTGGTGACGCTGCTGCTGCGGGTCGGGCTGCCATTCTTATGTCTCACCACGCTGTCCCCACTGCTGCAGAGCTGGTTCGTCCGCGCCGGCCACCCCCACGGAGACGATCCCTACTTTCTCTACCGCGCCAGCAACCTGGGCAGTTTCGGGGCCCTCATCGCCTACCCGGTCGTTGTTGAGCGTTTCAGCGGACTTGGACTGCAGACCCGGGCGTGGCAGGCAGGCTACATCCTCCTCGTCGCGTTTATCGTCGTTGTCGGTGTCCTGCTGTGGCGCTCGCACGCCACGCCTGACGCCCCGGTCGTTTCTGCGGCGGATGAGAGGATCGCGCCGGTCCGCTTTGGACGCTGGGTGGCACTGGCCGCCGTGCCGTCGCTATGGATGCTGGCGGTCACGACGTACTTCACCACCCAGATCCGGCCCATCCCCCTGCTCTGGGTGATCCCGCTGGCGCTGTACCTGCTGTCCTTCGCCATCGTCTTTGCCCGCCGGCCCATCCGCCTTACCATGCTGGCGCGGACCTACCCATACATCGCCGTGCTTCTGCTCGGACTTGCGATCCTCGGCGCCAACAAGCTCCCGTTTCTACTGGCCGCGGTCCTCCAGTTCGGCGCCTTCTTCGTCGGGGCCCTGGTGTGCCACGGCCAACTGGCGGCTGACCGCCCGCCCGCCGGCGGGCTGACGGTGTTCTACCTTGCGCTGGCGGTCGGCGGCGCCGTCGGGGGGCTGCTGGGAGCGATCGTGGCGCCGGCGATCCTCCCCGACCTCTACGAGTTCCCGCTCGCGATCATCATCACCGCGCTTCTCCTCCCACGCGCAATGCCCGCCGACCGCCGGGACCTGGTGCGCGAGGCGACCGGGGCCGCCGTGGTGGCGGTGGCGCTGTTCGCGGTGGGCGCAGCATTGGTCGTGACCCGCGTGCCCGCGCACCTGGCCACCGTCCACCTGACGCAGGCGGGAACCCTCGCCGACCTCCTGCAGTTGCTTGTGGTGGTGCCCATCCCAGCGCTCGCCGCGGTGGCATTCTCCCGCCGCCCCGCCGGCCTGGCCGTCGTCCTGGCGACCATTTTTGGCCTGGCCCGCCTCCCGCTTGGGGGACAGCCTCAGCCTCTCTACGTCTCTCGCGATTTCTTCGGCGTCCACCAGGTGGTCTCCGACGTCAACCGCCCCTCGCACATCTATGAGAACGGCGGCGTCATCCACGGCATCCAGCTCCAGGACCCACCCCTGCGTGACCTTCCGGCCACGTATTTCTCGCCGAGCGGGCCGGCCGGTGACGTGCTCCAGCGCGTGAACGCCCCCGGGGCGTCGATCGCGGTGGTCGGGCTCGGCGCCGGCAGCCTCGCCTGCTACAGCAAACCCGGGCAGTCATGGACCTTCTACGAGATCGACCCCGAGGTAGTCCGTATAGCCCGTGACCCGTCCCTGTTCACATTCCTGCGCGATTGCACGCCGCGGGCGCCTGTGGTCCTCGGCGACGGGCGCGTGCAGATGGAGACCGCCGCGTCCCGGAGCTACGACCTGGTCGTGATCGACGTGTTCAGCGGTGATGCCCCGCCCGTGCATGTCCTGACGCGCGAGGCGCTGGCGCTCTACGAGAGCAAGCTGCGGCCGGGCGGCATCGTGCTCATCAACATCTCGAACAGCTACATCAACTTCCGCCCCGTGGTGGCGGCGACGGGGGCGAGTTTGGGCCTACGTGCATACGCGCGCCAGGATACGGACATCACGCCGGTGCAGCGGGACCGCGGCAAGACAGCCTCGGACTGGATGGTGTTGGTCCGGGATTCGACCGACGCGGCATCGCTGATCGGCCTCCCCGGCTGGGCGCACCAGACGCCCGACGTAGGGGCGCCCGTCTGGACCGACGATTACTCGAACCTGCTCAGTGTGCTGAGACTGTTCTGACGGCGGGGCCCGCCGAGCTTGACATATCGCCCACGGCCCGTTTGGGAACCGGGCGTTCTTCAAGGACAGCGAGGGCAACCTGCTGGGGTTGATCCAGTTCGCACGCAACGTCCAGGCGCCCGCGAGCGCAGGAGAGAGCTACAACGGGCTCAACAGGGCGTGGTCTAAAGCACCCGCGTAGCTGTGGACCTAATCGGGTCTTGTTCGAACCCTCTTCCTCTGCCTGGGTTCCGCTAGCGGGTCGAGGTGGCGGACACCTTGGAACCGACGGAAACCGTGGTCATGCGAGGCCAAGGTGAGACCGTGTTCGATCGCCAGCGCAGCGATCTCGATGTCAGGTACATCTTCGCTACGTAGCCCGGGGGTTCCCGCCAACTCCGCCGCGAGGCGCGCGTGTCCTTTCCCGGGAACCACCAGGCGCACCGCCGGCTGGGCGAGCAAAGACCCGGCCGTGGCCCATGCCTTTTTGATGGGAAGTGCATGTCTGCCGAAGACCCGCGGGCTGGTTACCAGCCGCACGAACGCATAGACGACGGGCCAGCAGAGAACAACCATCCCTTCGCCCGCCGCAAGCTCCTCCTCGAGCCACGCCCGCGCTCGCCGGTGCTCTGGCACGTCCTCGAAGGTCGCGTAAATGAGGAGGTTGGTGTCGACGAGCGTCAAGTCAGGCCGCGCGCAACCCGCCTCTCATCGTCGAGAACGGCGAGCACGGCAGAGGCATCGGAGATATCCAGCATGGGTCCGCCCGGCAGTTCAGGCAGCCCCTGGCGCCTGATCTCCGCGGGCTGCCCCACACTCCGTCGCAACAGGCGGTTGACGGTGGTGCGAAAGGACTCACCCGTGCGGGCGCGCTCACTGTCGATCAACGCCTCGATATCGTCGTCGAGCGTAACGGTGGTGCGCATGATGCCCTGAACATAGCATCACAAGCATCAAGTGTGGCCCGCCGCGTCCCAGTTGGTGCCGGGTAAACGAGGTTGACAACGCAATCGAGCAGGAACATCCCCCAGTTGGGGTAAAGAACTCGCCCACCAGGCCGGCAGAGCCAGGCACGCCATGAGGTCGCATTACCTCGGTTGGAGCCGGTACCCCTTGAGAGGCGTGGTGGACCCGATCGGACTCGAACCGACGGCCTCTGCGATGCGAACGCAGCGCTCTCCCAGCTGAGCTACGGGCCCGGACGGATTCTATAGACCCAGGTAGGCGGTGCGGACGCCGGGGTCGTCGAGTAGTTGCTTCCCCGTCCCGGTCAGGCTGGTCTCTCCCTCCGCGATGACATAGGCGCGGTCTGCCGCCCGCAGCGCCCGGAGGGCGTTCTGCTCAACCAGCAGGATCGTGCGCCCCGATGCCTTGAGCTCGGAAACGATGGCGAAGACCTCGTCGACGAGTTGTGGCGCGAGGCCGAGCGAAGGCTCGTCGAGGAGCAGCAGTCGCGGTGCGGCCAGCAGGCCCCGGGCGATCGCCAGCATCTGTTGCTCCCCGCCCGAAAGCAGGCCGGCCGGCTGGTCGCGGCGGGAGCCGAGGATCGGGAAGCGGCCCAGCAGTTCGGCGGTCTCCTTTGACACCGCGGCGCGGTCCCTGCGATGCCAGCTGCCCAGTGCCAGGTTCTCCCCCACCGTCATCCGGGCGAAGATCTCGCGTCCCTCAGGCACCTGGACCAGCCCGGCGGCGACGATCTGGCGCGGCTGCATACGCCGCACGTCGCGACCGTCAAAGGTGATCGTCCCCGCCCGCGCCTTGAGGACCCCGCTGAGAGACCCCAGGGTGGTTGTCTTGCCCGCCCCGTTGGCCCCGATGAGCGCCACCAGCTCGCCCTCGTCGACCCGCAGGCTGACGTCGCGAACTGCCTGGATCGCGCCGTACGCGACCGCCAGGTGGTCGACCTCCAGCAGGCTCACCCGCCAACTTCCTCGGCCGCCTCGCGGCCCAGGTAGGCCTCGACCACCTCATGCTGGCGGATGACCTCGGCGGGAGGCCCGTCCGCGATCTTGCGACCAAAGTCGACCACCGCTACGCGGTTGCAGACCGACATCACCAATCGCAGGTGATGCTCCACCAGCATCATGGTCAGGCCGCCGCGGTTGAGGTCTACCAGGAGCTCCTGGAGCTGGGCGCCCTCAGTCGGGTTGGTCCCCGCGGCGGGCTCGTCGAGGAGGAGGATGCGAGGGCGCAGGGCCAGCGCCCGGGCGATCTCCAGCCGCCGCTGGTCGGCGTACGCGAGCTCGCCCGCCAGCCGGTCCGCCTGCGACGCCAGGCCGACCCGCTCCAGCAGCTCCCGGCCCTCCGCCACTCGCCCTCCCTGGTCGCGGCGCAGGGCGGGCAGGAGCAGGACCTGGCCGAGCATGTCGTTGGCTCGGCGGGGATGCATCCCCACCAGGACATTCTCCAGTGCGGTCATGCTGCGGAACAAGCGCACGGTTTGGAATGTGCGGGCCACCCCCGCCGCCGCGACGCGGTGCGCGGGCCAGCGTGAGGCGTCCACGCCGCCGATGTCGACCTTCCCAGCCGTCACGGACTGGAACCCACTGATGATGTCGATGAGGGTCGTCTTGCCCGCGCCGTTGGGACCGATGAGCCCGTAGAGGTCGCCTTCGCGGACCTCGAGGTCGACGCCGTCAACCGCGCGCACCCCTCCGAAGTGCCGCGCCACCTTTTCCAGCCGGACGACCGGGGCGGTCACGCAGTAGTCCTTCGCCCGCCGTGACGGAGTCGCCCAATCCAGGCGCGGCCACCCGCGCCCGGCAGGCGGCGGCCGCCGACGATGCCCTGGGGGCGAAAGAGGATGACCGCCACCAGGACGAGGCCGTTGATGCTGTCGCGGTAATCGCGCGCGAAACGCAGGATCTCCGGCAACGTGGTCAGGACCAGCGCGCCGACGATCGGGCCGACAACGGTCGAAGTTCCGCCGGTCACCGCAAAGACCAGCACGCCAACAACCCTCGAGAACTGGTACTCCGCGGGGCTTATGAAGAAGTTGAGGTGGGCGTCGAGGCCCCCCGCATACCCCGCCAGCACCGCGCCGAGCACGAAGGCCAGGAGGCGATAGCGGGGGACGTTGATGCCCTGCGCGGAGGCCGCCACGCTGTCCTCGCGGATGGCTGCCCAGGCCTGGCCCAGGCGGCTTCCCCCGAGGCGCCAGAGGATGTAGGCGACAGCCACCAGCGAGATGGAGATGGGGATGATGCTTGGGTCCGCGGTGGCGTTGGTGAGCCCCACGCCCTCGCCCGTGGCCGGGATGTTGAGGATGGCCGAGACGACAACCTGTCCGAAGCCGATCGTCGCGATCGCCAGGAAGATGCCGGAGAGGCGCAGCACCGGGAGTCCGATGGGGATGGCGACGGCGCCGGCCGCCAGGGCGCCGATGGCCATGAAGCCGACATTGGCCAGCGTCAGCAGGCCGCAGTTGAGGGTCACGAACATGGAGAGCGTGAGCAGCGCGTTGATGCCCACCTGCGCCAGCAGCAGCTGGTGGGCGCTGTAGAAGCCGACGGGGTCGGTGAACAGCTGGACGAAGAAATCCATCAGGTCGTCCGGCCCGCGCGCCGCCCGAACAGGCCCGCCGGCAGCAACACCAGGCTCAGGAAGAGCACCGTGAAGGCGACCCCCGAACGCGCGTTGCTGCCCACCAGCACCAGGACCGCGACCTCGAGGAGGCCCAGGAGGTAACCCGCCACCACCGCGCCGGTGATCGAGCCCATCCCACCCACCACTATGACCGCCAGGCCCTTCAACTCGACCTGGTCCCGCCCGATGTACGGGCTCACATCTGACTGGGCAAGGCCGTAAAGGATGCCGGCCAGGCCGCCGAGCAGAGAGGAGAGCACGAGGGTCAGGGCAATCACCCGGTCGACATCGATCCCCATCAGCGCGGCCGCCCGGGGGTTCTCGGCGACCGCGCGGATGGCGCGCCCCGGCGAGGTGCGGCTGATCAGGATCCCGAGGGCGACCATCAGGACGATCGTCACCACCAGGATGCCGATATCGACCGTGCTGATGCTGACGCCCCCGACGTGGATCTCACCACCTGGGACCCGTTCGGTGGGGAAGCGCTGGCTGTTGCCGCCGAAGCGGTTCTCGGCGATGCTGACCATCACCAGCGCGAGGCCGATCGAGGTGATCATCGCGCTGATGTGAGGGGCCCCGCGGTGGCGCAGGGGGCGAAACGCCACCCGGTCGAGGAGGTAGCCGATGACGGCACAGACGATGAGGGCGATCCCCAGCGCGGCCCAGAAGGGCAGCCCGAAGCTGACCACCAGGATGAAGGCCACCACCGCCCCTGCCATGAACACGGCGGAGTGGGCCAGGTTGAGAATGTCGAGGACCCCGAAGACCAGCGTGTAGCCCACCGCGAAGAGGGCATAGATGCTGCCGTTGAAGATGCCGTTCAGCGCCTGCTGCAGCAGGAAGTTGGGCGAGCTGCTGACTGCCATCGGCAGCAGGTGACGGATCAAATGAAGGCCGGCCGCGGGGTCAGCGCGACCGGCCCCTCGTCACTGGGCCGGGTACGTGTTGACGAGGGTGAACCCACCCTTGCCGTCCATGGCCACGATGTAGACCGTCTGGTGCACGTCGTGGCGGCTGGAGAAGCTGAACTGCCCGAGGGGGCTGTCGATGCTCACCTTGGCGAGCGCGTCGCGCAATTTGGTGCGATCGCCGGGGAGGTCGGTGAATGTGAGGTTGGCGTTCTTTGCAGCCTCGGCAAAGATCTTCACCGCCGTGTAGGCCTGCGCGGCGATCTGGTCGGGTAGCTGGGGGTTGCCCTGGGGATCCTTGAACTTCGCCTTGTACGCCTCGACGAACGCCTTGTTGACCGGGGTGTCGGTGCCGACGAAGTACGCGCTGCCCGATTGAGCCCCCTTGCCCTGGTCCCCCGCCTGCTGGGAGACCTGGTAGGTGTTGAAGCCATTGCCGCCGAGGAACGGACCGGTGTACCCCTGCTTGCGCGCCTCGATCATGACCTTGGCGGGGATGCCGCCGAGGCTGGAGATGGCCCAGATGTCAGCCTTCTTGGAGAGGGCGGTGGTGACGTACTCCTTGAAGCTCGACTCGGTCTTGGAGAACTGCAGCACCCCGCCGTCCGGGACGCTGATGGCGTTGTCCTTGAAGGCCTCCTGGAAGATCTTGGCCCCGTCGGAGGAGAACTTGTCGTCGTTGGCGTAGAACAGGACCGCCGTCTTGGGGTGCAGCTTGCTGGCCGCGGACTTCACGTTGTCGGGGATGGCAGTGGCCTCACCCAGGCTGTCACGGAAGATGTAATCGCAGGGGTAGGGGCAGTCCCCGACGATGTGGACACCGGTGTTGGAAGGTGCGATGACCGGGGTCTTGAGGTTGTTGGCCACGGGGTGAGCGGCGATCGCGGTGTTGGAAAGCGTCGGCCCGATGATGCCCATGACCTTTTTCTCCTGGACCTCGGTCTGGAACACCTGCGCGCCCTGCTGCTGTTGAGACGCGTCGTCCTCGATGTCGATGGCAATCTGGGCACCGTTGACCCCGCCGTGCGCGTTGATCTCGTCAACTGCCAGCTGGATCCCGCTCTTCTGCTGCAGGCCATACACGCTGCCGCCGCCCACGAGCGAAATGACCGCCCCGAGCTGGAGCGTCTTTCCGGAGTAGTTGGCGCTGGAGGCCGCGCCGCCGGAGGACGTCGATGATCCGCACCCGGCCAGCGCCGCCGCAGCCCCGCAAAGGACGACTGCCAGCCGTCTAGTCATCCAGGTCATCTTCAATCCTCCACTAAAGACCGGGAGCGCCCCGAGCCCGCAATAGTGTGCCCCGCAGGGTCGCCCCTGGCAAGGGCTGCGCCCTAGTGGCGGTTGAGCAGGATAAGTGCGACCGGTCCCATCAGCACGATGAACAGTGTTGGGAAGATGCATCCGATCATCGGGAAGAGCATCTTCAGGGAGGCCTGGGACGCCTTCTCCTCCGCCCTCTGGCGCCGCCGGCGACGGATCTCGGTGGCCTGGATTCGCACCGTCTCACCGATCGCCACTCCCAGCTTCTGGGACTGGGTAACGGCGTTCACGAAGGCGGTCATGTCCTCGACATCAATGCGCTCCGCAAGAGCCTCCATCGCCTCCAGGCGGGGACGTCCGTAGCGCACCTCGGTGGTCATCACCGTGAGCTCTTCCGACAGGGGCCCCTCCACCTTCTCCGACACCCGCACCAGGGCGGCGTCAAACGACAGGCCCGCGTCGAGGCAGATGGTGAGGAGGTCGATGAAGTCGGGAATGGCGTACTCAATCTGCGCGCGGCGGCTGCCCGCCCGTTGCTTGAGCCACTGATCCGGCAGGATCCAGCCGAGCAGCGGCGGCGCGACAGCGACCAGGAACACCGGGAAGGCGAGCTTCATGAGGCCGAAGATCAGCAGCGCCCCAAGCACACCGGCGATACCCGCGCAGACGAATTTGGCAGCGATAACCCCGCTGACAGTCAGGTTGTAGGGATGGCCGGCCACGGCAACCAGGCGGCGCATCTGCTCCTGCCGGCTGGCCGGCGTGCGCGACATTGCCACGGCCACCACGCGGTCCCGCAAGGGCTTGACGAAGCGCTCTCGGAACGGCTTGGAGAGCTCGATCTCCTCCAGGGTGATGGCGTGGTCCGCAAAGCGCGCGAGCTTGGCCGAGTATTTGTCCTCGACCGCCGAGGTGCGGCGCAGAAGACCGCTGGCCATGGCCGCGCCGGCGGCCGCCACCAGCCCGAACAAAAGGTAGAGCGCGGTCACAGGTGGATGTTCGTGATCTTGCGAATGATGGCGTAGCCGATGGAGATCGAGATCATTCCCACCAACAGCATGACGATGCCCAGCGTGCTCTTGAAGAGCGGTGTCTCGAAACCAGGCGAGATCAAAGTCAGGATGCCGCCCACCGCGAAGGGCAGCGCCGTGATGATGTAGCCCGAGGCCCTGGCCTGGGCCGTCAGCACCCGCACCTCGCCGTGGACCCTCACGCGCTCACGAATCGTCCCCCCGATCTTGTCGAGGACCTCGGCCAGGTTGCCACCGACGGCGCGGTGGATGAGGATGGCCGTCACCACCAGGTCGAAGTCCTTGCTGGCAAGGCGGACGTTGGCGTGCTGCAGGGCCTCCTCGAGGTCGATGCCCAGCGACGTCTCGCGGATCACGCGCGCGATCTCCTCCGCGAGGGGCGGCCGGCCGCCCTCCGCGACGCTGACCAGCGCCTGCTGGATCGAATAACCAGCCTTCACGCCGTTGGCCAGCAGGACGACGGTGTCCCCCAGGGAGCCCTCGAAGGCCTGGCGCCGCTTGGCCTGGCGCCGCTTCAGCCAGAAGGCGGGGATCATATACCCGACCAGCGCCCCCACCAGGATGACCAGCACGTTCCCAAAGCGCAGAAAGGCCAGCGCTCCGACTCCCGCTGCCGAGGCGATCCTGATGAGCGCAAACTCCGCGGCCTTGATCGTCAGCCCCGCGCGGTTCAGCTCCACCTGCAGCTGGCCGCCGCGCTGTCCACGCAGCATGGGGCGGGCGACGGAGGTGATCGGCCCCGCGAGGGTCTCGCGCATCGATCTCTGGGGCCGGTCCCGGTCGAACTCGAGGGGTATCGCAACCGGGTCCCCGATTTCCTCCAGCGGCTGGTCGCGCGCGATCAGTCCCCAGAAGATGAAGCCCGCACCCGCGGCGGCGATCGCCGCGAGGAGGATCTCCATCAGTGGCCCCGGTTAGCGAAAGCCAAAGGTCTGCTTGAAGGTGTTGAGGTCGACGCCGTTCGTGGAGGGGTCGCTGCCGCCAGCATCCTGTGGGGACTTCAGGACGTATGTGAAGTCAGTGTTCTTGACGATGAATTGCAGCTCCTCGGCATCCTGGAGCGACACCTGGACAACAAGGTTTCCGCCCAAGCTCGTCGTGTTGCCCCCCGTCGCCGCCCCGGGTGCGCCCACTGCCAGGACGAGGAGACCCTTGAGCGTCGTTTTGGTCTGCTGGACCGCCGAAGTAGCGCCAGATACCCTGGGAGTCGCTATGACGTCGACCTGGTCACCTGGTTGAACATAGGGCGAGATGTCACCGGCCGGAATGTTGAGGGCCACCTTCCCAGGCGGAAGGGTGAAGAAGAGCCTCGCGGGTGCAACCGCGGACTCCGCGGCCAGCTGAGTGTCGAGGACCGGCGTCCCGGAGGTGATGTTCTGCCTGGCCACCTTACCCACGGGGGCCGTGCGGTCACGGAACCCGCCCGTCGGACCGGGGGCATCAACCTGGATGGTGGCGAGGTCATCGTTGGTGATCTTCTTACCAACGTGAATGTCCTTCGCTGCGCTGACAATGGTGATCTTCTGCACCGGAGCGCCGGCCAGCCTGGCGACCACGATTACGCCCACGAACGCCAGGACAACGAGGACGACGCCGAGGATGACCTGACGCGGGCGGCGGCGGCGGGCAGGAGTGCTCAAGTCAGGTTCCTCATCAGGCGGTAGAGGTGAATTCGGGCGGCGTCAGTCAGATTAGGCAAGTCCGGCCCCGAACGCAACGCTGGATCGCATCCTGTTGCGCCTGTGTCCGACCCGTAACCGCTCACGGCCCCTGATCGCGCGCGCCGCAGGTTCACAATTGGAGACCATCATGGTATCAACTCAGTCGTGGATGCACCCCAGGAGATGACGCCGGACGGCGCCGCGGAGCCTGAGGAGCCGCAGGGGCCCGCCCGGCCGGGGCGGGAAGTCGACCTGGCGATCGAGCCCGAACAGGTGCAACTCCTTCCGCGCAAACGCCAGGGCCCGGCGCGCGTGATCACGGTGATCTCCGGGAAATCAGGTATCGGCAAGTCGACCGTGGTCAGCAACCTGGCCTCGGTCATCTCGCGCGACCAGGGAATGGCAGTGGCGGTGCTCGACCTCAACCTGCAGTTCGGCGACCAGGGCCTGATGTTCGACGCGACCTCGATGCCCTCGATCATCGACGTGCTGGCCAACATCGACGCGCTGACCCCCGATTTCGTGCTGGACTGCATGCACCAGGGGGCCGGGGTCAGGGTCATGGGGGCGCCACCCTCCCCCGAGCTGGCGGACCTCGTCACCACGCAACACATCCAGGACGTTCTCCACCACCTCAAGCACATCTTCGACGTGGTGGTCATCGATACCGGCAGCCATCTCAGCGATGTCACGCTGGAGGCCGTTGACGCCGCCGACGTGATCCTCGTCCTGACCAGCCCGTACCTCGCATCGGTCAAGAACACCAAGCTGCTGCTCAAAACCCTGAGCGACCTGGGCGTCCCGGCACGCAAGCTCACCGCTGTCCTGAACCGCCTTGAACCGGGGCTCAAGATGCCCGTCGACGTGCTGGAGGCGAACCTCAAATTCCCCATCAGCCTGGAGCTCCCCCACACCCCGGGAGCACTGATCGAGTCCGTCACCGACGGCGTGCCACTGGCCTTGAGCAAGCCGTCGTCAGAGTGGGGGCAGAAGGTCAGTGGCCTCGGGGCGCTGGTGCTCGCGGAGGACGCCGGGGAGTCGCGCAAGGCCGCACGCCGGGGCTTCCTCGGGCTGGCGCGCTGAGCGTGGCCCGCGCCGCCGCCACCAGCCGACCAGCCCCCGCGCTCCCGGCCGATCTCACCCCGGAGCAGCTGCTGCGCGCCTACCGGCTCATCCGCACCGGGCGCGCGTTCGACGAACGCATGTGGCTACTGAACCGAACCGGCCGGGTGGCCTTTGTGATGCCCCACCAGGGGCACGAGGCGGCGCAGGTCGGTGCCGGGCTGGCAGTGCAGCCGGGGGTTGACTGGGTTGTGCCGTATTACCGCGACATTTCGCTCTCCTTGCTGATGGGGATGACGCTGGAGGAGCTGATGATGGGCTTCTTCTCCCGCGCCGCGGACCCCTCGACGGGCGGCCGCCTGATGCTCGGCCACTACGGCAAATCTGAGCTGCAGTACGTCACGGGGTCGAGCTGCGTCGCCAGCCAGATCCTCCACGCCGTGGGCGTGGGCCTGGCGCTGAAGATGCGCGACGAGAAGGCCGCCTGTCTGACCTGCTTTGGCGAGGGCGCGACCGCCGAAGGTGACTTCCACGAGGCGATGTCCTTTGCCGGGATCAAGAAGCTGCCGGTGGTGTTCTTCTGCCAGAACAACGGCTACTCGATCACCGTGCCGACGGAGGAGGAGTTGCCGGTCGGGGTGGCCGAGCGTTCGCGCGGGTACGGAATGCCGGGCGAGAGGGTGGACGGCAACGACCTGCTCGCGGTGTACGACGCCACCCGCCGGGCAATGGAGCGGGCGCGCGCCGGTGAGGGCCCGTCGCTGATCGAGGCAATCGTCTATCGCCTCACGCCGCACTCGTCGGACGACGACGAGCGCCGCTACCGCACGGCCGAGGAGGTGGAAAAGGCCCGCGGCACCGAGCCCGTGTTGACCACGCGGCGCTACCTCATGGAGGCGGGGCTGCTCAGCGATGCCGACGACGACGCCCTCGGCGAGGAGATTGCCACCGAGCTGGAGGCGGCCCAGACGGCGGCAGAGAACGCGCCGGACCCCACCGCCGACACCCTGACCACCCACGTGTTCTCGACCGAACCGCGCGACGAATCCGCCGATGCCCCGGACGAGCCGGGGATTCCCGAGGGCAACGGCCCCGAGCGCAACATGCTGGAGGCCATCCGCGAGGCGATGGCCGACGAGATGGCGGCGGACGACCGGGTCTTCGTCTTCGGCGAGGACGTCGGCGCGGGCGGCGTGTTCCGGGCCACCGAGGGACTTCGGGAGCGCTTCGGCCCCTGGCGCTCCTTCAGCACCCCGATTGCCGAGTCGCAGATCGTGGGCTCGGCCATCGGTGCCGCCTTCGCCGGCCTCCGTCCCATCGCCGAGATGCAGTTCGCCGACTACAGCCTGCCGGCGTTCAACCAGATCGTCAACGAGGCCGCCCGCACCCGGTACCGGACGATGGGTGACTTCCCCTGCCCCATCGTGATTCGCGCCCCCTTCGGCGGGGGCGTGCACGGCGCCCTCTATCACTCACAGTCGCCCGAAGCCATGTATGCACACTCCCCGGGCCTCAAGATCGTGGCCCCCAGCAACCCCTATGACGCCAAGGGCCTCCTGATCGCCGCCATCCGTGACCCCGACCCGGTGCTCTTCCTCGAGCACAAGCGGGCCTACCGCCTGGTCAAGGGCAACGTTCCTGAGGGGCCCTACACCCTGCCCATCGGCAGGGCGCGACTGTCTCGGACGGGCTCCCACCTGTCCGTGATCACCTACGGGCTGATGGTTCACCAGGCACTCAAGGCGGCGGCGCACCTGGCGCAGGAGAACATCGACGTCGAGGTTCTCGACCTACGTACTCTGAAACCGTTGGACGAGGAGGCGATCTTGACCACCGTCAAAAAGACCGGCAAGGTGCTGCTCCTCACCGAGGCCAACCCGTTCTGCGCGGTCACCAGCGAGGTGGGGATGCTCATCGCGGAGCAAGCCTTCGACTACCTGGACGCGCCACCGGTGCGGCTCACCGGACCCGACACCCCGGCGATGCCCTTTAACCCCGTTCTCGAGGATGCGTTCCTACCGAACCCCTCCACCATCGCGGAGAAGCTCCGGGAACTCGCCGCCTACTGAGCCCTCACTGGACCAGGCGGACGGAGGCCGGGAGCAGTCCTCCGACGGCATTGTTGTCATAGATCGCCGGGTTCAGTTTGTTGCCGGTTTGCACCGCCATGCTGAACAGGATCGCCTGCCCGGGGATCAGCTCGAACTGCGCGTTCCCGGTGACGCTGAGGGTCATCTTGGGTCCGTAGATCGTGCCGGTCAGCCCCAGCTGCGTGCCCGACCCGGTGGCCTGGATATTGCCCTGGGCCGTCGGTGAGGAGGAGCCGTATACGGTGAAGGCCCCGTCGTTGATGTTGGGCCCAAAGGTTGAATAGGGACAGCTGGCGTATGGTCCCGGCGGCGGCAGGTCCGCGTTGGAAAGCACGCTGCAATAGGGACTGAGGAGAACCGTGGGGGTGGCCGAACCCACTGCCGAGCAGTTGCTGTCGGTGCAGATGCTGGCCTTGCCGCTGAGCACGAAGGTCACACCGTTGTTCTCATACCTGTTGCGCGGAATGTTGGCGAAGCCCTGGGCGGCGCAGGCATTGGCAAAGTGCGGGTAAGGGGTCTGGCCCGTCGGCAGGGCCGCCTCGAGGTGGGCGATAGGCGTGAGGGCGGCGGCGACCGTCCAATTGTTCGCCGACGGCACCGTGCCCAAGGGGACGTCAGCCACCTCAGCCCCGGTGGCGTTGCTCATGTAGATAACGTAGCCGGTGGCCCCGGCAACGGGACTGATGGCCACGCTGACTCCCCCGAGCGGTGGCACCGCCTGGCTGAGCTCCGGGGACGGCAGGGACTCGCCCTGGGCGTTGATCGACGTCACCCGCACGTAGTACGTGCCGGCAGCAAGGGTGCCGACGCCCGCCGAGACCGTTGCGGAGGGGGAGGGCGGAGGGGTGGTGGCCGTACCCCCGCACTGTGGGTCCGTGGGTATGGTGGGGTCGAAGGCAAAGCCATCGGGACATGGGCTCACAAAAGTGCCGTTCTGAGGGGCATTGGGGGCCGCCCAGCAGGTGTCCTGGACGTCGGCGAAGTTGGCGTTCATGGTATTGCCGCCAAAGACCACGGCGGGACAGGCATTGGTGGTGGAGTTGGTGTAGCAGGAGGAGGCAAGGTCGCCGGTAACGTAGTAGACCCCGGGGTTGAGGTTGTTCCGGATACCCCCGTCGCCGACGCCGATGGTGCTGTAGGGCCCGCCGGAAGGGTCATAACAATTGCTGGCCGCGATGCCACTTGCCGCATGGCTGCCGTTGACGCATGTATAGGAATGAGCAGCGATGGGGCAGTTGGTGGTGCAGGGCGCGGGCGGCGGATTGGGAGGAGGGGCAAAGGCCGGTGACGGCTGCGAGACCGAGGAATGGGCGACCACGCCCATAGCGTCCACATTGCCTCCGCTGGCCGTGCTGCAAACCGCCAGGGTCTGTCCACCGGAGGAGTTCGGGGGCAGGGTGGCGCCGTTGCCGGGCCCAACCGTCAGGTTGCCGTTCCCGCCTGGCGAGGCCTCAGCGCAGAATCCCCCTTGGCCGTTGCTCTGTGCCTGTACCGTGCATTTGTCAGAGTAAACGTTGCCGCCGACGACCTCGGTGTGGTTACCAAAGTTGATGCAGCTATCAGCGTATAGAGCGAACCCCGCGTGCCGGGCCTGGGTCCAGCGGCCGACGCCAATCGCGCTTGCGGTGGACTGTGCCACACCAATGAGCCCGGCGAAGCTGTTGGCCACGGTCTCCACCACCTTGACGGAAACGGTGTCCGAGAGCTGGGCGGTGTACGCCGCCGGCGGTATGGGGGCGGGATACGTCTCGGACGGCGAAGCGATCGAGATCACGTAGTTGTCGTAGGGCGGGGGCAGCTTGCAGTCGACCACGTTGGCGGTGAGATTGCAGGCGGTGTTGCCGTTCATGAAGGCGACGTTCACGGTGATGGCAGGGAACTGCAGGCCATCGCGGAGGTAGATGAAGGCGGCCGTCCGAGCATTGGTGCGGTCAACCGTGCTGGGACTGACTGAGCCGATCTGCTCCGCCCCCGCCAGCGCGGCGCTGTCCGCGTAGTACTGCAAATTACGGTGCTGGTTGACCAGTACGCCGTAGTCGATGGCGAGAGCGATGATCCCCACGATCACCACCGCCATGATCGCGAAGATGGGTACTACCTGCCCCCGCTGGCCGGAGGCCAGCGTCACTGGCAGAACACCAACTGGCGCGTGCTGAGGGCGATCGAGGGTGTGGAGTTGCCGGTCAGGAAGGGGATGACCAGGGGCTCGTTCCAGGTGATCTGGATGATCGTTTCGTACTGCCCCGCGACGGCGGCGCAGGCTGTGAACCCTACACCCCGCACCCCCACCCCGCCGTGGTTTTTCTTCACTGGCACCGGTGGTGGGTTCTGAGGGATGCAGGTGCTGGTGCACAGAGGGTGACTGCAGGCCTGGTTACACACTGGCTGGGTGCACGTGGACACGCAGATATTGGCGCTGCAGTTGCTGATGCAGTTGGGCTCGAAGCAACTGGTGGTGCAGTTGGGGGCGCTGCAGTTGGTGAGGCAGTTGACGAGGATGCAGTTGGCCGTGCAGCTGATTGCGTTGCAGTTGGCCACGTCGCAGGGGACGCAGGTGGCGGCGGTGCACGGGGGGGGGCAGTTGG
>JBHEMS010000002.1:0-72304 GCA_046262455.1 Candidatus Dormibacteria bacterium
CGTCGGCAGCGAGGAAGTGGTAGCGCGGGCTGAACTTGATGGGCTGGAAGTAAGGGACGAATCGGCCGGTGAACGGTGGGGTGCAGCAGTTGGAGTTGGTGGGGTCGGTGCCCGTGTAGTGGGACGTCTCGTGCTGGATGAGGCCCGAGCCCAGCTGATCGCGTGTGTCGTTGCCGTCCGCGCCCTGTTTCAAGTATGAACTGGGCACATACTCGTCGGGGAGGGCCGCCTTGATGTCCGACATGACCTGGTTGTCGGGTTTCCAGCCAACAAACGCGACGTTGATCCGCTGGTTCCGGTTGAGTTGTCTCGTAAGCCCGCGCAGCGTCTCCTTGGCATATTGGAAGGGGTTGGCGTTGACCAGCGAGGCGACCCCTCGGTAGGCCTCGTCATGGATGTTCACGGCGGCAACGCGAACCGTCCAGTCGCCGGGGGCCGGGCTGGGGATGGTGACCTCATCGACGGCGAGGGCGGTCTCATTGCCGCACCCCTTGTTGTAGATGTCTGTGTCGCAGCCCAGGGGGCCGCCGTAGGTCTTCGTCCCGTCAGGGCTGGTCACGTAGAGGTATGCCTTCCAGACCGGGTGTGTCCAGGCGATCTTGACGTAGAGGGTCGACGGTCTGAGGAGCGGCACCGTGAGTTTGATGTCCTCGCAGGACGCCTCCCCAGTCGTCGGGTCGCAGGCGTAGTTGGACGTCGCATCCGCCACGTTGCTGCTGGAGTCCGGCGACTGGAGGGTGATGCCCTGCCACGTGAAGAAGTCGTGGTTGGCGCCGCCAGGGATGGCGAAGGTGTGGTGCACCGGTTGGTACGCAGCCAGTCCGATCGCGCTGGGCACCACGGCCATCAGCACGGCGATAAGCGACAGCGGGATCGCCACCCGCTTCAGCACGCCCTTCACCATTTCCCGACACCTCCCACCCTGGCGCGCTGGCAACTCCCGGAGACGATACCGGCCGGCACCGCACCGTGCAACCGGCCACATCGTGGAGAGGCTAAGCTGCCGCAATGAAGTTTCTCGAGCTTGGGGTCCCCTTCTGGGAACTGATCCTTCGCTGCACCGCGATCTACCTGGCCCTCCTGCTGGGCTTCCGGCTCTTCGGTAAGCGCGAGGTCGGCCAGATGACGCTGTTCGACCTCATCGTGGTGCTCCTGGTCGCCAACGCTGTGCAGCCCGCCATGACCGGACCGGACGCCTCGATCACCGGCGGCCTGATCATCATCGCCACGCTCCTGGTTCTCAACGGCGTCATCAGCTTTGTGAGGGTGCGCGTCCCGTGGTTCAACCGCATCGTGGAGCCACAGCCGGTGGTGGTGGCACAGGACGGAAAGTGGAACCGCGAGGAGCTCAAGAAGCAGGAGTTGACAGACGAGGAGGCGCTGGCGGCTCTTCGCGAGCACGGCCTCGACAACGTCACACAGACGAAGCAGGTGGTGCTCGAGGCGGACGGGTCCCTGAGCGTGGTGCCCAGGGAAGGCACCGCGCCACACCGCCGCCGCCACGTCCGCTTCATCCGCAAGAACTAGCGGCTCACGATAGGCCTGGGGTCTTGTATTGACCGCCAGGAAACGGAGAAGGCCCCACCCGCGAGAGGGGTGAGGCCTTCAGCGGGACGAGCGGTCAGGCGGTGGCGTACTCCTTGTCACCGGCGAAGCCGATGTACATCAGGACCAGCGCACTGGCGATGTGGAGAACGATGTCAAACCCACCGATCGGCAGGATGCCGAGGGGGTTGCTGACGATGATGCCGAGCACCGCGACGAGGGCAAGAACGGCGCCCACCACCTGGCAGAACCTGCGGGACAGGGCGGGGCCGCCAAAGTAGGCCGCGAGGCCGGCGGCCCCGATGGCAAGGTGGACGACGTTGTGTAGCGGGCTGAGCGGGAAGATGATCAGGGTGCCTTGGCCGGAAAGCCCGGTGACAAAGAACCCGACGATTCCAACCAGCAGGTAAACAGCGCCAAAGACGCCCGCTGCGAGCTTGGAAAGCGGCATGTTGGGAACCTCCAAATTTGGTGACCGGCGGATACCGGCGTACCTCTCTTGCCCGTAATACGCGACCTCCGGCTGGGTCGGATCACCACGGCGGCGCCGACGCTAGGCTTGCCGGAGATGCCTGGCGTCTCCCGGGTCCTGGTGGGGACCTGCAACTGGTCTGACCACAAGCACTTCTACCCGCCTGGCCTGCCCGCGGGCGAGCGACTGGCCCACTATGCGCGCCTGTTTCCAATCGTCGAGGTGGACACCACCTTCTACGGGATCGCCAAGCCTGAGACGGGGGAAAGGTGGGCGGCGGCAACGCCGCCGGGGTTCGCGTTCAACGTCAAGGCCTATCGCAGCCTGACCCTGCATGAGCGCGACGGGACCACCCCAAGGCCGCCGACCCGCGAAGAGGAGCGTGATTTCATGGCCCTGCTCCAGCCCATCCGCGAGGCGGGCAAGCTGCGCGCCGTCCACTACCAGTTCCCCCCATGGTTCAAGGCGTCAGCCCGGAACATGGACTTCGTCTCCAGGCTCCCCGACCGGCACCCCGACGACCAGGTCATCGTCGAGTTTCGGCACCGCTCGTGGGCCGAGCCCGAGCGCTTTGATGTCGTGACTGAGCTGCTCTCCGAGGCCGGCATGACGTACTGCGTGGTGGACGCTCCGCAGGTGGGATCCGCGACCATGCCGCCACACATCGTGGTGACCAGCCCCCGGCTCGCCGTCATCCGTTTCCACGGCCACAACACCCGCAAGTGGTACGTCAAGAACGCCCGCAGCTCGACCGAGCGCTTCGACTACCTCTACAGCGAGGAGGAGCTGCGCCAGTGGGTGCCCCGGATCCGTGACGTGGCAGCCGAGGCGGAGGAGGTGCACGTCCTCTTCAACAACAACCGCTCGAATTACGCGGTGCACAACGGGCTGCAGATGGCGCACCTCCTGGAGCTCGGCCTCCCGGACCCAGGCACCGTGCCCCCGGTTGTGGAGGCTGAGCAGGACGAGCTTCCGCTCTAAGGGCCCTCCCCGCCCTCGATCACCACGGGCAGACGCTCCTGCGGGGCCACCGCCCAGGCCGCGAGGAATGCCTCCCGGCTGGCGTACGAGAGATCCATGGACACCGCTGGAATGGAGGTCCTGAACGGGGTCACCAACAGGGGGTAGGGGTTGAGGGTGTAGCGCCCGGGCGCGACCATCGCGACCTTGAGTGCGACGGTGTCGCCGCCCGCGTAGCATGCCGGCACCGGTGCATAGTCCATCACCCACGGCTCCTCGCGGGACTGGCGGCAGATGTCGAGGGAGATACGGTCCCACAGCTGAAGCCACTTGTAGTTCGCCTCCAACAAGGCCTCGTCAGCGTCGGACGGCGGAAGCTGCCGGCGCAGCACCTCCTGGCGATTGCGCTCCTCCTCGACGAAGGCGCGCAGGGCCATCCCCTGGGCGCCGGGAAAGCGGTCCGGCGTCGCGAACGGCTGCCACCCCCAGTGGGACGTGAAGAACCCCGAGTAGTGCAGGCTGACGAGCAGCCCGGCGTACGGGTCGATCGCGGTGATTGCGCTGACCCCCGCCGCGTACATGGATGACGTCCTGACGCGGTCAACCTCATTGAAGCTCAGCGGCCGCCCATCGCGAACCTCCGGGGCCTCGTCGAACACTAACCATGCGTCATCGTGCAGCCGCGCACCGACGGTCACCGCAGGGTACGGCCGCGGCCGCTCCCATGGGGCCTGCCCCCACGCCGCCGCGAGGCTGCCGGAGAGCTCAGCGTGGTCCGCCTGACGGACGATGACGAGCCGCTCGCCTTCCTGGCGGACGATCACGGCTCGACGGCGTTAAGCCCGTTCGGTTGAGGGTGGCGGGACGTCGGTCTCGACGTCCTCGGACCCGTGGATCAGGACACGCTCGTAGAGCATCCCGGCGGCTACGGCGCCGAGGACCGGGGCAGCCCAGTAGAGAAGGAAGTGACGACCGTCAAGCGCGCCCCCCAGCAGGGCCGGCCCAAATGCGCGGGCAGGGTTCATGGCGGCGCCGGTGAGCGGACCGCCCATCAAGATGTCGAAGAAGAGCACGAAGCCGATGCCGAAGCCGGCGATCTTGCCGAAAGCGCCTCGAGGGTCGACCGCGGTCGCGAAGACCACCGTCACCAGGAAGAAGGTCAGGATGACCTCGATGACCATGCCGTGGATATTTCCGAGGCCCCCCGCAGGGACGGGGGCGCCCAGCTTCACAGCGGCGGTGACGGCGTCGGGAAAGATGTACCGGAGCAGGCCCGCGGCCGCGACCCCGGCGACGAGCTGGGTGACCACGTACATGCCGGCCAGCGCCGGGGCGATCTTTCGGGCAACCGCCGCGGCGACGGTAACCGCGGGGTTGAAATGAGCGCCGGAGATGTGCCCGAGTGCGGTGATCATCACCCCCAGCACCATGGCGTGCGCGGTCGCGACGAGCAGGAGGTCTCCGGGACCGAAGGGTATCGGGCCGCGCACGAAGGCGTCGGCGCAGATCGACCCGGCGCCAAAGAATGTCAGGGCAAAGGTGCCCAGGAACTCCGCAGTGAGGACGCGCGCGTGCTTCATCCGACCCTCCCAGAGCTTCAGATCGCCCGAAGTATATCGGCGCCTCCGGGCCCCGGAGACAGCTAATATCACCCGGCCCGAGCCGGTGGAAAGACGCCGTGGGAGGCCGAACTTGGAGGTGCTGGATGCGATTTGACAACCGGGTGGCCCTGGTCACCGGCGGCGGCCGCGGGATCGGGGCGGGAACTGCCAGGCGGCTGGCGTCAGAGGGTGCGACGGTGGTCGTGGCAGACCTCGACCAGGCGCCCGCGCAGGAGGTGGTCGCGGAGATCGAATCCACTGGCGGCAAAGGGCTTGCGCTTGCCTGCGATGTGACCGAGCGAGCATCGGTGGAGGCCATGTTCGACCAGGCCATCGCGAAGTACGGCCAGCTTGACATCCTGGTCGCCTGCGCGGGGATCATCCGCGACAACCTGATCCACAAGATGACGGACGACGACTGGGATGCGGTGATCAACACCCACCTCAAGGGCACCTTTTTGTGCGCCCAGGCCGCCCAGAAACACATGACGCCGCGGAAGTACGGAAAGATGGTGTTCCTGTCCTCCACCTCGGCGCTGGGGAACCGCGGCCAGACGAACTACTCGACGGCCAAGGCCGGCCTGCAGGGAATGGCGCGCACCCTGGCGCTGGAGCTGGGGCGTTTCAACATCAATGTGAACGCGGTCGCCCCGGGCTTCGTCGACACCCGCATGACCCAGGCCACCGCCGAGCGCATGGGCGTCGACTACGAGCAGTTCAAGCAGGGCGCGGCGGCGATGATCCCTCTCCAGCGGGTCGGCACCCCGGAGGACCTCGCCGGTGCGATCGCCTTTCTCTGCAGTGACGACGCGGGCTTCATCAGCGGACAGGTGCTGTACGTCCGTGGAGGGCCGTAGGCGATGCCCGCCAGGCGGCCGGCGCCACCAAAGCCAACGCCGCCCCACCGCCCCGGTGCCGTGTCGGGAACTCCAGCGATCCTGTCGGACCTCCTCCGGGGACCGCTGCAGATGGTCGGTCAGGCAACCGGCCTGGACAGCGCGGCGCGCTCCATGGAGCGGCTTGCAGCCTCCGCCGACCGCGCCGCCACGATGCTGGAAACCCTCGACGCCAAACGGCTCGACCGGCTGGTGGCCTCCGCGGAGCGCGCCGCGGCCGTGCTCGATCGCCTCGAGCGGGAGGTCGGCGTGGACCGGGTCATCAGCGTCCTTGAACGCCTCGAGCGCCTGAGCGAGACGGCGGACCAGATGAACCGCAGCCTCCGCGCCGTCGAGCGCCTGGCCCTCGACGTGCAGAAGCGCGTCGTAGAGCCACTTGACCGGTTGCCCATTCCGCGGGCGCTGAGAACAGGCCTGGGGGGCGGGTCGAAGAAGAAGCCCGGCCGCTGAGCGTGACCGCCGACGCGCCCCGGGTGCGTTCCTGGTGGGGATGGGGCTGGGAGGATGCCGCGCTGGCCGGGGCGGAGCTGGAGGCGCTGGCGACGACGGTCGCGGCCCTCACCGGCGCGACCCCGGAGGTTCGCCGGCCGCCGGCCGTCGAGGACCTGGTCCTGCGGGCGCCCCGGGTCACCCCGCCCGGCGCGCTTCACGAACTGTGCAGCCAGGCTCCTCACGACCGCGCCGGCCACGCGCACGGCAAGGCTTTCCGGGATGTCGCTAGGAACCTCCTGGCGGATGTCCAGGACCCGCCCGACGTCGTCGCGCGGCCCCGCGACGAGGATGACGTCATTGCGCTACTCGAGTGGTGCTCTGAGGCCGGCCTGGCCGCGATCCCCTACGGCGGGGGTTCCTCGGTGGTGGGCGGAGTCGAACCCAGGGTCGGACCCGGCTTCGCGGGGACGGTCTCCATTGACCTGGGCCTCATGGACCGCGTGCTCGAGGTAGATGCCATCAGCCAGTCGGCGCGCATCCAGGGGGGTGCCCTGGGTCCGTGGCTGGAGGAACAGCTGCGACCCCACGGCCTGACGCTGCGCCATTTCCCGCAGTCCTTCGAGTTCTCGACCCTGGGCGGCTGGCTGGCCACCAGGGCCGGAGGTCATTTCGCCACCCTCTACACCCATATCGACGACCTGACCGAGGCCCTGCGCGTGGTGACGCCGGCGGGGGTGGTGCAGACGCGGCGTCTGCCTGGCTCGGGCGCGGGACCGGCGCCCGATCGCATGTTCCTCGGCTCTGAGGGCGCCCTGGGGATCATCACCGAAGGTTGGATGCGCCTCACGCCGCGGCCGCGTTGGCGGGCTTCCTGCTCCATCCGGTTCGACAACTTCGAGGCCGGTGTCGCCGCCACACGAGCGGTTGCGCAGGCTCGCCTCTATCCCTCGAACTGCCGACTCCTCGACGGGAATGAGGCCGCGCTGTCGGCCGGCTCGCCCGGGGTGGGTGCACTGCTGGTGCTGGCATTCGAGTCCGCCGACCACCCCGTGGGCGGGTGGCTGGACCGGGCGCTGGAGATCTGTCGCGACGGGGGAGGACGGCCGGACGAACCGCGCGTGTCAGACGCCGGCACGGGTGCCGAGGCGGCGGGGCGTGAGGGGGCCACGGGAGCCTGGCGCCAGGCGTTCATGCGGGCACCCTACACGCGTGACGCGCTGGCGCGGATGGGGATGGTGGTCGAAACCTTTGAGACCGCGTGCCCCTGGGACCGCTTTGGGACACTGCATTCAGGGGTCATCGAAGCCGCCCGGGCCGCGACCGCGGCGTCATGCGGCGGGACGGCTCTCGTCACCTGCCGCTTCACCCACGTTTACCCCGACGGGCCGGCACCCTATTTCAGCGTCATCGCGCCTGGCCGCTGGGGTGACCAGGTGGCGCAGTGGGACGAGATCAAGGCGGCGGTGTCCGAGGCGGTGCTGGCCGCGGGTGGCACAACGACCCACCACCATGCGGTGGGCCGCGACCACCTTCCCTACTACGAGCGGGAGCGCCCGCCGCTCTTCGGCAAAGCCCTGGAAGCGGTGAAGACGACGCTGGATCCCAGCGGAATCCTCAACCCCGGGGTCCTGGTTGCCCGCGACCGCTGAGCGGGTTTACAAAGATTTACGGCTAACTGGTGATCCTTTAGGAACACGACTCTACCGTGGAGTCAGTGACCTGGGGGACAATCAAATCCACGACATGGGCGCGGCTCGGCGCTCACATCGGCATCCTGCTGGCGGTGGCGGGACTGTGGCTGGTGCCGAACGGGCACGCCCGCATGTCGGCCGATAGGGAGCGGGTCAGCCCGGCTATCCTCGACGCTCGTGTGACGCCCGCCCCCCCGGCCGAGGGCGCCGGGCTGACGGCATCTGCGAAACAGCCCTCCGCCCTCCCGCTGGCAGCCGCCGACGTGCAGTACGTGCCCGTGCCAACGGCCGAAAGACCCGGGCACTATACGGCTGCGCCCGCGCATGCCGCTGCCCCCGCCGGGAGGTCCGCAGGTGCGCCGGCGCCACCGCCTGCGAGTGGAGGCTGGGGTTACGACATCTCCTGGCCGCAGTGTGACGGGTCCTACCCGACCACGGCCGATGTGCTGACCGTGGGGGTTACCAACGGCCGGCCCTTCACCACCAACCCATGCCTGGGGACGGAATGGGGCTGGGCCCGCACGAGCAAATTCGCCGGTGGGTCCCAGGCGTACATCAATCTTGAGCTGGACGGAACCTCCAGCGGCCCTCATGCTTGCGCCGCAGAAGATCATGCCTGCCGCGCGTATGACTACGGGATGATCACCGCCCGCGACGCGATCGGCCGCGGCACCTCCCAGGGTGTTCGCCCTGACTTCTGGTGGCTGGATGTCGAGGTCGGCAATAACTGGTCGGATGACCAGCCCGACTGGAACGCCCGCGCGGTGCAGGGCGCCATCGACGTCTTCCAGCAGCGCGGCCTGCCGGTGGGCGTGTACTCGAGCTACGACCAGTGGACGCAGATCGTTCCGGATACATACCGCCCGGCGGTGCCGGTTTGGCGCGCGGTCGTGGGCGACGCCTCAATGGCGGCCTCGATGTGCGCGCAGTCTCACTCCTTCACATCGGGGTCGGTCTTCATGGTCCAGTACGACGACCATGGCTTCGACCAGGACTACATCTGCCCTGCGGGGCAGGCCGCCTTCCGAACAGGTGCGGCGCACCCACACTGAGGCCCGGGTGCGGGGGTGGCGACCCCGACCGGACTTGAACCGGCGACCTCCGCCTTGACAGGGCGGCGCGCTAACCAACTGCGCTACGGGGCCACGCCAGTGAGCCGGCCGTCGAGCCGGGACAGCAGATTATAGGAGCCGCCCCGCTCAGGTGAGGTAGCGGCGGACCAGTTCGGCGATGCCATCCTGGCCGGGCGGTGCGACCGTTGCGCCGGCGGCGGCGAGGACCTCGGGACGCGCGTCGGAGGGTGCCACCGCCAGGCCGGCGTACTCGAAAAGCTCGAGGTCGTTGGGGCCGTCACCGGCAGCGATCACCTGCTCCCGGCTGATCCCGTGGCGGTCGCAGACGAAGTGCAGCGCGGTGGCCTTACTCACGCGGGCGTCGATGACCTCCAGGAACTCGGGCATTGAGTAGGTGGCACGCGCCGCGGGGGCCGTCGCACGGCGGACCACCTCCTCATGTGCCGCCAGCTCGTCGTGGGGCGCCACGAACACCGCCTTGGTCGAGCCCCGCGACGCCACCTCGGCGAGGTCCGGCACCACGGTCGGGTCAACCTGCGCGACCTCGGAGTAACGTCGGGCACCCCATCCCAGCTCCTCAACGTAGAAGTTGTCGTCGTGGTAGAGGTTGAGATGGAGGTGAGCCCGGCGCGAGACGTCCACGCATGTGCGCGCCGATTTCGCGTCCAGGCCCACCTCGCGGAGGAGCTCGCCGTCGGGGCGGCGCACCACCGCGCCCTGGTAGCAGATCACCGGCTCGGGTGTCCCGATCTGCTCGGCATACGGCAGTGCAGACCGAAACATGCGCCCGGTGGCGAGGACCACGCGCACCCCCCCGGCGACGGCACCGTGCAGCGCCTCAAGGTTGGCCGGCGTTATCTGCAGGCTGGAGTCCACCAGGGTGCCGTCAACGTCGATGGCCAGCAGTTTGAACCGGCTCAACGCGCGAGCACCTCGGGGTTCACGGCGTTAGGGGGTATTTCTCCGGTCAGCGCCGCCACCAGGTTCACGGCCGCCACCCGCGAGATCTCTGAGCGCGCCTTTGTCGTGGCGCTGCCGAGATGGGGAAGCAGCACGACATTCTCCAGGTCGAGTAGGTCCGGCTCGACGGCGGGCTCGCGCTCGTAGACGTCCAGCCCGGCACCCGCGATCCAACCTTCGCGCAGCGCGCGCGCCAGGGCCGCCTCGTCGACCACGGGACCACGGGCGGTGTTGACGAGGTACGCGGTTGGACGCATCTTGCGAAGGGCGCCCTCATCGACCAGGTGACGCGTCTCGGGCGTCAGTGCGACGTGGACGCTGACGACGTCGGCGGTTGCCAGCAACTCTTCCAGCTCCACGCGCCGCGAGCCGAGCGCCTCCGCCTCCGGGTGTTCTCGCCGCGAGGTGTGGACCAAATGCATCCCGAAACCGCGGGCTCGGCGGGCCACGGCCAGGCCGATCCGCCCCATCCCCAAGATCCCCAGCATCGCGCCCTCAAGTTCCAGGCCCAGCAACATGTGGGGGTTCCATGACCACGGCCGGCGGGAGCGCACCAGGCGCTCTCCCTCACCCACTCGCCGGGCGCAGGCCAGCACCAAGGCCATGGTGAGGTCGGCGGTGGCAGCGGTCAGGACGCCGGGGGTGTTCGTCACCACGATGCCCCGCCGGGTGGCCTCGCCGACGTCTATGTTGTCGTAACCGACGCCATAGTTGGCGATCGCGCGCAGGTCCGGAAGGCGCTCCAACAGGGCGGCATCCACGCGGTCGCGCACCAGTGTCAGCAGCCCCGCGCAGTCCTCCGCCCCGGCGGCGATGGCATCGGCGTCGGGCACCGGCTCCGCCGGGTGGACGCGCGGGGCGAACGCGCGCGAAAGAATCTCCACCCCCGGCTCGGGGATGGGGTACGTCACGAAAACGGGCGGCTTCAGCTCAGTCCTGCAACGCGTCCAGCATGGCGCGGCACTGCTCCCGGGTACCGATCGATATCCGCAGTCCCTGCCGCACCGCGGGGCGATCGAAATAGCGCACCAGGACGTGCCTGAGGAGCAGGTGCTCGTAGACCTCGCGGGCATCCCCGGGGGGGACGCCGAAAATGAAGTTGGCGCCTGACGGCAGAACGGTCCACCCGCGCTGAGCCAGCTCCTCGCTGAGCAGGCGACGGTTGAGGATGATGTCGTCCACGCAGGCCTGCCAGTGGGGCCGGTCCTGCAGCGCAGCCACCGCCGCAGACATGGAAAGACGGTCCATGTTGCAGACGTCCTTCACCGCCCACAGGTCGGCCACCAGGTCAGGCGCGCCAACGGCGTAGCCGACGCGCAGGCCCGCCAGGCCGTAGGACTTGGACAACGAGCGCACGAGCAGGAGATTCTCGTGGCGGTCGAGGATCTCGAGCCCGGACCGTGGCGCAAAGTCGACGTAGGCCTCGTCCAGGAGCACGACGCCCCGGGATCGCCGGCAGAGGTCCTCGACGTCGTCCAGCAAGATCATCGTCCCGGTTGGCGAGTTGGGATTGGTCAGGAACTTCAGCGACGCATCAGAGTTGACGAAGGTCTCCGGCAGCGTGTAGCCGTCGGCGAACAGGTGCTCCTCGCCTGCAACGCCATTGATCTCCAGGAGCTTGGGGACCAGGGTGTACGACGGCTCGAGGTACGCCGCGCGGTCGCCGGTCGCCACAAATGCGCGCACTGCCATCGCCAGTACCTCGTCGGCGCCATTGCCGCCGACGACCATCTCCGGCCGCACGTCGAGGGCCTGCGCCGCAGCCTCGCGAAAAGCACCCTGGGTGGGGTCGGGGTAAAGCGGCAGGAGGTCAATCATGGCATTCACGGCGTCGCGCACACCGGGTGCCGGGGGAAAGGGGGACTCGTTCGTGTTGAGCTTGGTCCATTCCTCGCCGTCGGCCGGTTGGATCCCGGGGACGTAGGGCTCGAAGGCTGCCAGGCCGGGTTTGCGAAACCGCGACATCACCGGCTCGCCGCGCGCTGGACGTCGGCCATCAAGACCTCTATGGCCAGGCGGGGGTTGACGTTGTTCTCCACCCGGTCCGCCGCCTCGCGGACGCTCGTCCACATCTCGACCAGCGACGGCAGTCCGACGCCCGACCAGGCAGGGTCGCTGGCCTCAGCCCACACCGCGGGAGGCACGCTTGGCTCGGAATCCGCGGCGCCCGCAAGCGCGCTGGTATCCGGCTGGGTTGGGCCCTCGGTCGTCTCGGCCGCGCCGGCGCGGCCCGCGGTGAAGTCGCGGATCCAACTCTCCCAGCAGTCCAGCGCCTCACGGGCGAGGGCGCGGTTGGCGGCACTGTCCGAGCCCCCGAATCGCGCCCCGAGGCGCACGATGTCCAACCATGTGCCGGCCGCGGCGGCCTCCAGCGCCGCGCCCCAGTCGAGCCGGCGGCGCGCCGCGGCGGGGTCAGCCGCCAGGACCAGGGCGAGCCCCGGGCGACCCTGGGCCAAGCGCAGCAGCGGGCCGGGAAGGTCGACACCCTGGCGGTCCAGGAAATCGCGCATCTCGACGTCGGAAAGGCGGTAGAAGTCGATTACCTGGCAGCGCGAGCGTATCGTTGCCGGCAAGAGGTCGCCCGCCTCGGCACAGAGGATGAGTACCGCACCGTCGGGGGGCTCCTCGATGGTCTTGAGCAGCGGCGACGCCGCAGCCTCCTTGAGGCGCTCGGCGCGCGCGATGACTGCGACCCTGCGATCGGTGTGCATTCCGCGCAACGACAGGAATGCCTGCAGCGCCTGTCCCGGGACGCCGAGCCTGGCCGCCTCCTCGCTTGGCCGCCCGGCCCTGCTGTCCTTGCGAATGACATCGATGCTGATGCTCTCGGTGTCGCTGTCCTCGATCCAGAGGTCGGCGTGTAAAACACCGTCCTTGAGAGGCGGGCTCCCGGCGGCCTCGAAGAGGTCCCCGGCCAACGCCAGCGCGGTGGCCGTCTTGCCCACCGACGGGGGGCCTAGGAATAGGTACGCGTGCGACGGCCTTCCCGTCGTCACGGCCCGACGGAGGGCGGCGCGGGCGCGGTCGTGGCCGGCGATCTGGTCGAGGAGCATGACCGATAATCTTCCCATGCAGGTCACCCGCAGCCCGCTCGCCGACGCCGTCAGCGGCCCCTCGATGGCCGAGGTGGACCCCGAGGTTCACGGCCTGATCGAGCGCGAGATCGACCGCCAGCAGACCAAGCTCGAGCTGATCGCCTCCGAGAACTTTGTCAGCCGCGCGGTGCTGCAGGCCGCCGGCTCGGTCCTCACCAACAAGTACGCCGAGGGCTACCCCGGACGCCGCTACTACGGCGGGTGCGAGTTTGTCGACGAGATCGAGCAGCTGGCCATCGATCGGGCGAAGGAACTCTTCGGAGCCGACCACGCCAACGTCCAGCCCCACGCCGGCGCCCAGGCCAACACCGCGGTGTACTTCGCCGCGCTGCAGCCGGGCGACACCATCCTCGGCCTGGCCCTACCGCACGGCGGCCACCTCACGCACGGGCACGCGATGAATTTCTCCGGGAAGTACTTCAAGGTCGAGGCCTACGAGGTCGAGCCCGGCAGCGAGGTCCTGGACTACCACAAGTTGCGCGAGACCGCCAGGCGGGTGCAGCCGAAGATGATCGTCGCGGGCGCCTCCGCCTACCCCCGCACGTTGGACTTCGAGGCCTTCGGCTCGATCGCGCGGGAGGTTGGCGCCCTGCTGTTTGTGGACATGGCCCACATCGCGGGTTTGGTCGCCGCCGGCCTGCACCCCAGCCCCGTCCCTCATGCCGACTTCGTGACCACCACCACCCACAAGACGCTGCGCGGCCCGCGCGGCGGGATGATCCTCTGCACGGCGGAGTGGCAGAAGAAGATCGACTCCGCGGTGTTCCCGGGTATCCAGGGCGGGCCCCTCGAGCACATCATTGCGGCCAAGGCGGTGGCCTTCAAGGAGGCCCTCACGCGGGACTTCAGGACCTACCAGGGGCAGATCGTGCGCAACGCCAAGGCCCTGGCTGAGCACCTCTCCAGCCGCGGCCTGCGCCTGGTCGCGGGAGGCACCGATACCCACCTGATGCTGGCCGACGTGACCGCGGTGGGACTGACCGGGAAACAGTCGGAGAGCCTGCTCGACAACGCCGGGATCACGGTCAACAAGAACACCATCCCCTTCGACCAGAACCCCCCGATGACAGCCAGCGGCATCCGGGTGGGGACCCCGGCGGTGACCACCCGCGGGATGGTCGAGGCGGACATGGCGCAGGTCGCCGACCTCATCTCCGAAGTGCTGCTCAACCCCGAGGATTCATCCCGCCACAAGCGCGTCGCGGAGCAGGTTCGTGAGCTCTGCGCAAAGTTTCCCCTGCACGTCCCCGTGGGGAATTGACCGTTCGTTGACTTTGTGATATCAGAGCAGTCAAGCTGAGAACATGAGGCTTGACACTCGCGGCGCCCGCGGCTCGAACCTCAGGAGGTCGCTGGGGCTGGCGGGCCTGCTCGCCGTCACTGCCTTAGCCCTGATTGATCCAACGGCGGCGTTGGCCGTCACCGGAACGGCTCCCGGCCTGGGGGTGGCCACCAGCTTTGCTGTCCTTGCCGGCAGCGCGGTCACCAACACCGGCGCCAGCGTGATCAGCGGCGACCTTGGCGTCAGCCCTGGTAGCGCGGTGACGGGTTTCCCTCCCGGCACGGTTGTCAACGGCACGATGCACGTCACCGACGCGACCGCGACCCAGGCGCAGAGTGACCTGGCAACCGCCTACAACAACGCCGCGGGCCAGCCATGCACCGACGAGAGTGGCAAGGTGCTGGGCCAGGACATCGGTAGCAACAGCGCCAGTGCTCTCCCTCCCGGCGTGTACTGCTTCTCCACTTCGGCCCAGCTGACCGGGGCGCTCCACCTCAACGGGCCGGGGGTGTACATCTTCCAGATTGCCACGACTTTGACCACGGCACCCGCGTCCAGCGTGGTGCTCGAAAACAACGCGTCATCCTGCCAGGTTTTCTGGCAGGTTGGTTCCTCCGCGACGCTGGATACCACGACCGCGTTCGCAGGCACGATCATGGCCCTGGCCAGTATCACCATCAACGACGGCGTCGTCCTGGACGGCCGCGCCCTGGCCCGCAACGGCCAGGTGTCGATGATCAACGACAGGATCACCCGGCCTTCGTGCGGACAGGCGTCCAGCAGCACCACGGTGACATCGTCGGCCAATCCCTCCACGGCGGGCCAACCCGTGACGTTCACCGCCACGGTGAGCGGAGCATCGTCGGGCACGATCACGTTCTACGATGGATCCAGCCGGCTCGGCACTGTGCCGGTCGACGCCTCGGGTCACGCCACCCTGACAACGTCCAGTCTCACGCCGGGCACGCACACCATCACCGCGGTCTTCTCAGGTACGCCTGGCCTGCTCAACAGCAGCTCGCCACCCCTCGTGCAGGTGGTACCCCCTGCCAATGTTCCCGGGATCCCGCGCGCGGGCTCGGGACCGGGCGCCGCAGGCATGCCCTGGTCACCATGGTCGGGCGCGATGCCCTTGGTCGCAGCGGCCCTGGGCGCTGCAGCGCTTGTTTGGGCCACGTTACTTAGTAGCGGATCACCCCTGCGAGGGCCTCGTCGATAGCCGACAGCGTGGCCGCGTCAAGGCGGACCTCCGCGGCCTTGATGTTCTCCTCCACCTGGGCCGGGCGCGTCGCCCCGATGATCGCTGACGTCACGTTCGGCTGGCGCAGGACCCAGGCGATTGCCATCTGGGCCATCGTGATCCCGGCTTCCTCGGCGATGGGCCGGAGGCCCTGGACGGCCTTGAGCATGTCCTCCTGGAGGTAGCCCTGGATCGGGCGGCTGGCGCGCTCGTCGGCACCCCGGCTGTCGGGGGGGATCGGCTCGCCGGGCTTGTACTTGCCGGTCAGGACCCCCTGCGCCAGCGGCGACCAGACGATCTGGCCGATGCCCTCCTTCTCGCACAGTGGGATGACCTCCTTCTCGATGACCCGCCAGACCATGTTGTACTGCGGCTGCGAGCTGACGACCTGGTCGAGGTCGTGCTCCCGGGCGCAGTCCACGGCGGCCTGGATCTGCTCCGCCTTCCACTCGCTGACCCCGGCGTAGAGGACCTTTCCCGAAGTGACGAGGTCGTCAAGCGCCCTCAGCGTCTCGTCCAGCGGAGTCTGGTCGTCAAAGCGATGGCACTGGTAGATGTCCACGTAGTCGGTCCTGAGCCTGCGAAGGCTCTTGTCGATGGACTCCATGATGTGTTTGCGCGACAGACCGCGGTTGTTGGTGTTGTCGCTCATCGGCCAGAAGACCTTGGTCGCCAGCACGTAGTCCGACCGCTCGATGCCCTCAAGGGCATGGCCCAACTCCGTCTCGCCGGCGCCGACGTGGTAGATGTCCGCGGTGTCGAAGAAGTTGACACCGAGGTCGAAAGCGCGGCGGATGGTCGCCGCGGAGGTGTCGCGGTCGACCTGGTTACCGTAGGTCAGCCAGGAGCCCAGTCCGACAGCGCTGAGGCGCATACCCGCACGTCCAAGGTGCCGATACTGCATCGCTTAGAGCGTAGCGGGTGGGGATGGATTGCTCGGCCGCGCGCCTGGGACTGACGGTGCCGCCCCCGCGACCTGGTCCGCGAGGTGCTCGAGCGCGGCCAGCGGGCCCTGCGCCGCCACAACCGAGGGCAGCGCGCGCGCCAGGCCCGCCCGTGCCGACTCGGCCAGCGATTCGCGCTGAACCTGCGCCAGGCGCGGCCGCCGGGCGGCGTAGGCCGTCACGAAGTCGCGCAAGGGTGGTTCGAGGTCACGCAGCGCGCGCTGGCGCACAAATGCCGCTTCGGTGGCAGGCGCGCCGTTGGGACCGCCGGGGGCCCCGTGCGCGACTGACAGAGTCTGCTCTGCCATGGCGACGAGCCGCGAGAGCGACAGGCTCGCGCGCTCCCTCACCACCACGGTCCCCGCCGCAAGGTCGCCCAGGCGCTGGCCGCGGCCGTTGACGAACAGGGCCACGATCCCGATCCCATAGAGAAATGGAAGGAAGTCCAGGTTGCGAACCAGGTTGCGCATCAGGGCCTGCTCGAAGGTGATGGGCTGCCCCGAGCTGCCCACGGCGCGCAGCCGAGCCGCCTTCTTGCCGGGGGTCTGACCGGACCACAGCCCCTCGAAGAAGATGAAGTAGACGTTGAAGATCACGGTGAAGGCGATGAAGACGATGACCGCCGCCGCCGGCCCCCCCAGGCCGGTGGCGACGGTGACCAGTGAGAAGAGGGTCAACACCACGGCCAGGATCACGCTGTCGAGGAAAAGCGCCAGGAAGCGGCTGCCCAGACCTGCCAGCTGGTAGCTGAACGACACCCGCTCCGGCGTGGCGATGAAGAGTCCGTCGAACTGCGCCTGGCTGGCCACCACCACCAGTATGGCGAGGTATAACCAGCGCCATGCGTCCGGAGGAGTTCGTGCTCGAGCGCCGCGCGGAGTGGCTGGAGATGGAGAGGCTGGTTCGCCGGGCGTCGGGCTCCCGCCTCGGTGGATTGCGCGCCGAGGAGGTGCTGGAGCTGGCAACCCACTACCGCCGGGCCGCGGCGGACCTCGCGCGCGCCCAGCGAGATTGGCCACAGGAGCCGGTCACGCTCTACCTCAACGGCCTGGTGGCCCGCGGCCATGGCGTCGTGTACCGCCGCGGCGGGGCCGTGCTCAGTCGCCTGGCCACCTTCTACTGGCGTACCCTGCCACGCACTTTCCGGGCCTGCGGCGCCTACCTCGGCATCTCGGCCCTCCTGGTATTTCTCCCCGCCCTGGTCGCAGCCGTGGCCATCGCCAGCCACCCGCAGCTGGCGGGGGGGGTGCTCCCGGGACGGTTGATCACCGCGGTCAAGCACCACGAACTCTGGACCCAGATCGCCCGCGAGGAGCGGCCGCTGATGGCGGGCTACATCATGACCAACAACATCAGGGTGGCGGTGCTGGCGTTCGCGCTGGGGCCCCTGATCACGATTCCAACGATCCTTCTGCTGGTCTTCAACGGCGTGAACCTCGGCGCGGCTTTCGGCTTGACCTACGCCTACGGCCTCAGCGGCGGCCTCTTGGAGTTCGTTGTCGGCCACGGCGTGATCGAGCTGTCGGTGGTCATCGCCGCCGGCGCCGCGGGTCTGATGATGGGTTGGGCCGTTTTGGTGCCCGGCGTGCGCACACGGGGAGACGCGCTGCGGATCGCTGGTCGCCGGTCACTGGTGCTGATCACCGGCCTCGCCCCCCTGCTGGTGATCGCCGGCATCATCGAGGGCCTCATCAGCCCGTCCACCGACCTGCCCGCCTGGCTGCACTACGTCGTGGGCGCGGCCACCGGGATCCTGATGTACGGGTACCTGCTGCTGGCGGGGCGCGGCGGCGACCTCAGACCAGCGACCGATCCTTGAGCTCGAGGTAGCGCTCAACGACCAGCGGGCTGAGTTCGCCTGCGCGCGCCTCGAGCCAGTGCACGCCACCACGCCGAAGCACTTCGAAACTCTCGCGCCGAGCGGCCATCAAGTCCTCCACGGCGGCCCACCGGTAGGCGCCGTCAGCGTCGGATATGGGGCTGTCGCGGACGGCCAGCAGGGCGGGATCGGTCAGTGCCACCACCAGCACCAGGTGCCTCCGCGCCAGGCGCACCGCGTGGCCGACCAGCTCCCGAGACGCCTCCTTCTCCAGCAGGTCGGTGAGGACGACAACCAGGGAGCGGCGCCCGGCGCGGGTTGCGACCATCGCCATCGCGGCCCCGAAGTCCGGCTCCGTGTACTCGCCGCGCAGACGGTAGAGGACCTCGTTTAACGCGCGCATCTGACCCTGGCCCGGCCGCGGCGGCAGGTAGCTCTTGACCCTGTCACTGAAGGTGACGAGGCCGACCCGGTCCCCCTGCGACTGGGCGACCCAGGCCAGCAGGAGCGCGGCGTTCACACCGTGGTCCAGCTTGGTGAGGGTCCCGGCGGGCGCGGTCATCAGACGGCCGGTGTCGAGCAGGATGATCAGCTGCTGCCCGCGGTCGGCCTCGAACTCCATGGTGACCGGGCTGTCCCGGCGCGCCGTGGCGGTCCAGTTGATGCGCCTGATGTCATCCCCAGGGAGGTAGTCGCGCAACGAGGCCAGTGAGGCCGCGCTGCCACGAACCATGGCCCGCCGAGTGCCGCTCAGCGGCGCCAGCCCCCGCCTGGCCCGCATCTCATGCCGTCGCACCGCGACGGTGTTGGGATAGACCGCCACCTGTTCGCGGAGGTCGACCCGCGCCTGCCGCCACCACAGGCCGTTCGCCTGCCGGCAGCGCAGCTCGACGGCCCCGAACGCGAATGCACCGCGGCGCGGCGGCTGCACGGTGTACGTGACGGAGGCGCGGCCAGCGACGTCGAAAGTGGTCGCCAGGACCCGCCGGTCGGGGGCGAGCTCCGCAGGCACGTGGTCGGCCACCTCCAGCACCTTCAGACCGGCGCCCGCCCCAGTGACCGTCACGGTGACGAGCTCGCGCTCGCCGAGCGAGAGGGGTCGCGGAAGGTCACGGTGGCAGCGGAAGGCGCCGGGCGGGGCCAGCGCCCGGATGTCGCGCAGGGTGAGGAGCGCGAGCCCCAGGACCCCCGCAAGGAAGAGAACCCACGCCGCGGCGGTGAAAATGGCCAGCGCGGGGAGAGCGGCCACCGTACCCACGGCGACGATCGTTGCCCGTCGCGGCACCAGGTTCAGCCGCGACCGCGCGAGCCAGGCGCTCAGCCGCCTCACCGCGGGGGCGTCACCCGCGCCGCGACGCCCTCGAGCACGCTGTCGGCCGTCTGCCCGGCGACCTCGGCTTCTGGCCGAAGCAGCAGGCGGTGCCGAAAAGCCGGACGCAGCAGGCTCTTCACGTCGTCCGGCACCACGTAGTCCCGGTCCTCGAAGGCCGCGGCGGCCTTGCCCGCGAGCATCAGCAGCACCATCGCCCGGGTGCTGGCGCCAAGGCTGACCTCGGGCGCAAGCCGCGTCGCTTCCGCCAGCTCCAGTATGTAGCGACGAATGCTCTCGTCAGCGGTGACGCCGGTGACCTCCTTGCGGCAGGCCAGGACGTCTTTCGCGCCAAGCACCGCGGTGACACCCGCCGCCGCCGGGTCACGCAGCTCGACACCGGCGTTCCACCGCGCGAGGACCTCGGTCTCCGCCTCGGCGCCCGGGTAGTCCATCAGGACCTTGAACAGGAAGCGATCCTGCTGTGCCTCCGGCAACGGGTAGGTGCCCTCGTACTCCACGGGGTTCTCCGTCGCCAGGACCATGAACGGGTTGGGCAGCGGCCTCTGCTCCCCCTCCAGGGACACGCCGCGTTCCTCCATGGCTTCGAGCAGTGCCGCCTGGACCTTGGCAGGCGCGCGGTTGATCTCATCGGCCAGCAGGATGTTGGTGAAGATCGGTCCCGGCCGCACCCGGAAGCTGCGGTCCTTGAGGTCGTAGATGGCGGTGCCGACGATGTCGGCGGGCATCAGGTCAGGCGTGAACTGCACGCGACCAAACTGAAGGTCCAGCAGGCAGGCGACGCTCTTCGCGAGCAGCGTCTTACCGGTCCCCGGGACGCCCTCCAGCAGGACGTGGCCGCCCACCACCAGGGCGATTGCACACAGGCGAACTGCCTCGTCCTGTCCGACCACCGCCCTGGCAGCCTCGGTTCGGAACTTGTCGTAAAACTGCTTCGATCGCATTCAGCTATTCCTCCGTGTCGGTTGGTCGGTGATCGCGGGGGCGGGACCCAGGGCGGGGTGGGCGAGCCGGTGCAGCGCCTCGGCAGCCACCGCCAGGGAGCGTTCGTCCTCGACCGTCCCCGCCCTCCCGACGGCGCGCTGCAGCGCATCCGCCAGGGCCGGCCAGCGCTGCCGCAGCGCCCTCTCCACCTGGCCCGCGTCGGCGGCCTGGCGCAGGCCCGTCTGAGCGGCCACCGCAGCGCGGGTTGCCAACACCAGGCGGTCGATGGTCTGCCGCCTCGCGCCGGCCCGGCGCAGCATCGCACCCACCGCCGTCGTGAACTCCGATGAGGCTGGATCCACGGCGGGCTGCAGGGGCACCCGAGGACCGAAGGCGCGGCCGCCCAGCGCGAGCAGCGCGAACACCAGGACGACCTCCAGCAGGATTGACAGCCCCCAGGGCGTCAGGAGCCAGCCAAGTGAGCTCCCCTCCCCCGCGCCGCCGGCGTGGTGATACTGGTCGAAGAGGACCGGGGCCGCCGGCCCCGCTGCCGCCAGCAGGTCTCCGGCGAGCCGCCAATTGCCGTCCAGCCCGATCGTCTCGTTGTCGAGCAGCGTGGTTGACGCCAGGGCAAAGTAGCGACCCCCGCCGAGCGAGCCCTGGATACCCACGATGCGCTCGTCGGGCGTGCTGCGGAGCAGGACCACCTGGCTCCCGGAGGGCGGTTTGAACGCACTGGTCGGTCCGGTACGGACGGTGGTGACCCCGGCCAGGACAGGCGTACCGGCCACGGCCTCGGCGGCGGGGTCGAACACCGGCGAGGACTCGACCCGGGCGATGCCCAACGCCCCCTCGAGACCCTGGTTGGGCAGGGTTGCCGCGTACACCAGGACGCCCCCACCCCTGACCCAGTTGACCAGCTCGTCGGACTCGGAGGGCCTGAACGGGATCTCCGGGCCGAGCACAAACAGCACCCCCGATTTCCCCGGCGGGCGGAAGGTGTCGCGCAGGAGCACGCTGTGGTGGCCCCGCGCGTCGGCCAGCTGGCGCAGCGCGGACGTTCCGTTGGGGTCATCGCTCTCCGCATCGCCGGTCTGTGCCAATGCGGTGGTCGCCATCCCAACGCAGGCCATCGCCGCCAGGCTCGCTGCGACCAGGAACCGCGGCATCACGCCGCCACCCCGGTCCCCGCCGAGCCGAGGCTGGCCTGGAAGGCGCGGGCGGCGGCGGAGGCCGCCAGGTAGTCCGCGGCGGTGGGCTCGTGGTGACCGTAGTAGGACCGTTCGAAGGCCAGCAGCAGCGGCCGCAGCACCGGCCCCGTCCCCGCCCGGCTGAACGTCTCCCGCACCGTCAGCGGGCTGGCGGCGAAGCTACGGTTACCGGAGATCAGTTCCATCGTCCCCGCGGTCAAAGCGCGTATCGCGCCCCCATGGTCGCCGCGGGCCGCGCTCGCCTCCGCCTCGCGGAAGTACTCCGGAATCACATCGGCGGCTGGCGCTCCCAGGCCACTGTCCTTACGGCGGCGCAGCAGCGGACCTCGCAAAGCAGGCACCAGCAGCGCTATTGCCAGCAGGGTCAGCCCGGCGACCAGGAGGATGAGGATCCACTTGAAGAGGGCGGCACCGGGCTGCGTCAGCCAACCCAGGAACCGCGTGAAGAGCTCGCGGACGAACGCCAGCGGGCCCTGGTCCGGGTGGTACCGGGACTCCGCGAGGATGCCCTGCAGCCTGGCGTTGGTCGCGGCCGGGTCGGGGTCCGTTGCAACCTGGTCCAGGGCCCGCAGGGCGGCGTCGACACGCGACTCAGCCTCGGCCAGGCGGGGCGGCTGGGCTTCGACGGCGCTGATCGCCTCGAGCTCGGTGGGCGCGCCCTGGTGGAGAACCCGCGCCGCTTCGGCGGCGCGCCGCGTCGCGTCCGTGCCGGTCGCCGCGCGAAGGACCTCACGGGACCTGGCCAGTGACATGCGGTAGGCGAGCTGGTGGGTGTCCGCGGGAGCCGCGGCGGCAGGCATCGCCAGGACCAGCAGGAGACCCGCGGTAGCCCCAAGGCCGGCGAGGCGGCGCCGGTGCTTGGTGGTCAGGCCGAGGGGGGCGGTAGGTTGGATGGAGACGAATGCTCGGCGGCGATGCCGGCCTCCCCGGCCATCAGCTGCAGGTCGAGGCTCTCTTTGCGAACGCGCATATCGAGGTAGAGCAGCGTCGTCGCCACCGCCTTGAAGGGCAGCACCAGGGCCTGAGTGATGCTCGACAGCAGCCCTTCCACGCCGTTGCGCACCAGCCCGGCCGGGGCCGCCAGGGCCAGCAGCCCTGTCATCACGTCAACGACGAGGGTCAGTACCAGCGGGATCACGATGACGACCAGGAGGAGGATCCCGAAGACTCGCCACCAGCTGCCCTTGACCAGGGCGGAGCTGCGCGTCAGGGAACCGCCCACCCCGGCGTGCTCGAGGTACAGGACCTGGTAGCGGAAGGCCCAGCGGACCAGGACCAGGATGACGAAGGGGATCGAGATGACCGCAAAGGATGTGAGCTCGAGCAGGACATAGATGATCCCGATCGCCCACAGGCGCCAGTAATTTCGCAGGGATTCCCGCAGGATCGACCCGACGGTCGCGGGAAGGCCCAGGGTGACCGCGCAGGCGGCGAAAATCGGCGCGCCGCTGGAGATGGGGAACGTCACGATGCCGAGCACTATCCCGACTCCGACCAGCCAGATCAGCGAGGTGTCCGGGGCCGCCACCTGGCCCCCGCCCAGGGCGGCGGCATACTGCCGCTGAAATGAGCCAAAGGCCCCCCCGGAGCCCGAGCCGATGGAGGTCACCAACGCAGGCGCGGTGGCCACCAGGGCGACCCCGAACATCAGGGCGAAGTTGGCGCGATAGATGCGGAAAGCCTCATCCAACAACTCGCCGAGATCCAGCGGTCGGACTCGGTACGCGGGCGTGATGGAGGGCGCCATGGTCCCGCCATGATAGGTTGCCGCGGCGCTCTTGTGACCGGGGCGGGGACCGGGCGTATCCTCTCTGCACACAACCTGACAGTGCCGTCACGTTGGACGGCCGGGATGAGAGGACCGCCTGATGGATTTTGAGCTGACCCCCGAGGATGCCGCCTTCCGCGACGAGGTGCGGCAGTGGCTGAGCGACCGGAAAGATCGCATCGAGGAGGTCCGCGGATTCACCCGGACCAACCCTGGCCGCGAGGCCTTCGACAAGGCCCGCGAGTGGGAGAAAGAGCTGTATGACGGCGGCTGGGCGGGTGTCGCCTGGCCCAAGGAGTACGGCGGCCGCGGCGCCAGCCTGGTGCAGCAGGCGGTCTTCACCGAGGAGTACTCACGCGCCGAGGCGCCTGACCGCATCAATCGGCTCGGCCTCGGCCTGCTGGGTCCGACCCTGATGGTGTTCGGGACCGACGCGCAGAAGGAACGACACCTTTCCAAGGTGCTGGCGTGCGAGGAGATCTGGTGCCAGGGATTCAGCGAACCGGGCGCGGGCTCCGACCTGGCGTCGCTGCGCACCAGGGCCGAGGACAGGGGTGACCACTGGCTGGTCAACGGCCAGAAGGTCTGGACCTCCCTGGGGGCCTACGCGGACTGGATTTTCGCGCTGGTGCGAACGGATCCTGAGGCACCCAAGCACAAGGGCATCACCTTTTTGCTCATCGACATGAAGTCACCGGGGGTGGAGGTGCGCCCCATCCGGCAGATCAACGGCTCGCCGACGTTCGCCGAGACGTTCTTCACCGACGTCAAGGTGCCCAAGGAGAACGTCGTGGACGAGGTCAACAACGGCTGGAAGGTCGCCATGACCACCCTCAGCTTCGAGCGTGGTACGGGCCTGGGCTCCCCGGTCGCCTTCAACAAAATCTGGAAAGAGGTCGTCGACATGTCGAAGACCGAGAAGCGCTACGACCTCATCGGCTCGGACGACCCCGACGTGCGGCGCCGCGTCGCCCAGGGTTACATCGAGACGCGCGTCTTCCAGCTCAACACTCAGCGCGTGCTGAGCAAGCTCTCCAAGGGCGAGGCGCTGGGGCCCGAGGCCTCCCTGTCGAAGCTGTACTGGTCGGAGATGGAGGCGCGGCTCTTCGAGCTGGGCAACGACGTCGTCGGCCAGAAGGCCGAGCTGGTCGGGGGTCCCGACTCCCCCCAGGATGGCAAGTGGTTCCACGACTACTGGTACGCGCGGGCGTCGATGATCTACGCGGGCACCAGCGAGATCCAGAAGAACATCATCGCCCAGCGGGTGCTGGGCCTTCCGAAGGAGTAGGCGGGTATGGACTTCGATTTCTCCGAGGAGCAGTACATGCTCCGCGACGCTGTCCGCGACTTCCTGCAGAAGGAGTCCACTCCCAAGGCGGTCCGCGCGGCGTGGGAATCGGAGACTGGGCGCTCACCCGAGCGCTGGCGCAAGCTCGGTGAGATGGGTGTCCTCGGGCTGACAATCCCGGAGGACGCGGGCGGTGCCGGCATGGACGAGATCGACATGGTGCTGGTGCTGGAGGAGGCCGGCCGGCATGTGCTCCCGGAGCCGCTGCTCGAGCATGCGGTGGTCGGGGCGCCGTTGCTGGCGCGCGCGGGCACTGAAGAGCAGAAGGCCAGGTGGCTGCCCAAGCTCGCCACCGGCGAGGCCACGGTCACCGTCGGCCTGGCCAGCGAGCCCTACGTGCAGGACGCCACCGCCGACCTCGTGATCATCGAGCAGGACGGTGAGCTGCACGCGGCAACGCAGGACCGCCTGTCTCTCACACCGCTGCAGTCGGCCGACGGCGCGCGCCGCCTCTTCAAGGTCACCGCGGAACTGGATGACGCCACCCGTATGGGCCCATCCGGCGAGCATGCTAAATGGGCCTTCGAGCACGCCGCGGCGGCGACCGCGGCGCAGCTGGTCGGCATCGCCGATGCCATGCTCCAGCAGACCGTCGCCTACGCCAAGGAGAGAGAGCAGTTCGGGCGCAAGATCGGCTCCTTCCAGGCCGTGCAGCACAAGCTCGCGGAGATCTTTTTGCTGGTGGAATCGGCGAAGTCGGCCATCTACTACGCGGCCTACGCCCTGGCACACGACGAGCCGGATGCCCACATCCACGTTTCGGTTGCCAAGGCCTACGCCGGGGACGCCGAGCGGCGCGCCAACTACGAGTCCCTCCAGCTCCACGGCGGCATCGGCTTCACCTGGGAGCACGACCTGCACCTGTGGCTGAAGCGGGGGCGGGCGCTGGAGGCCCAGTACGGGGACAGTGACTGGCATCGACGCCGGATCGGTGACTGGGTCTACGCAGAAGGGGGTGCGGGCGTCACGGCCTGACCAAACCGGGGGGACATGAGCAAGGACGCGGGCGCTAGCCAGAGCACCGGGGGTTTCCTGGGCGGTCTGACCGAGTCCGAACGCGACGGGCTGCTGGAGCGCGGCCGCCGGCGCCGTTACTCGAAAGGCGACACCTTGTTCCACGAGGGCGACGCGTCCGACTGGGTCGCGGTGCTCCTCAAGGGCCGGGCCAAGATCTCCTACGACTCTGAGGCCGGGACGGAGGTCGTGCTCGGCGTGCGCGACCCCGGCGAGCTCCTGGGCGAGCTGTCCGCGCTGGACGGGGCACCACGCTCAGCGACGGTAACCGCCATGGAGCCGGTCGAGGCCCTGGTCCTCACCGCGGGCGCCTTCCGCATGTACCTCGAGTCGTACCCGCGGCTCGCGCTCCAACTGATCCAGTCGCTCATGAGCCGCCTGCGAGACGCCGACGTCAAACGCGTGGAGTTTGGGACCTACGACAGCGTGGGGAGGGTGGCGCGTCGCCTCGTCGAGCTGGCCGAGCGTTTCGGACGCGCCGGGCCGGACGGCGTGGTCATCGAGCTCCCCATCACTCAACAGGAGCTCGCCGGCTGGACCGGCACATCACGCGAATCGGTGGCCAAGGCGCTCCACGCGCTGCGGCGGCTGGAGTGGGTCGATACCGGACGGCGCCAGTTCGTGATCCGCGACCTCGACGCGTTGCGCCGGCGGGGTATGTAAACAGGTACCGGGCCCCACCCTCAGGCAGGACCCGGTACCGGGGATGCTGGAGAGCTCCGAGCTCAGTGCAGGGGAGTCCGCACAGAGCTGCTGCCGGCGGGAAGGCCGAGCATCTTCCAGCCAAGGTCGACAGTCACTTCGGGGCTCAGCTTCGCAAGGGCCTCGGCATCCGGGGCGGCAGCGGCGCACGCGGCATCGTCATTGCCGATGCTCAGCACGCAGGTGCTGCCGGTCGCGTTGTAGCCGTAGGAGATGGCGAGGTCGATGTTGCCGGCCGCGCCCGGGACCACCACGGGGATGTCCAGGCTGTCGAGCTTCAGCGACGTCGAGTAGACGTTCACCTGGTTACCCGACTGCTGCCCGTCGACAAAAATCTGCAGGGCGTACATCCGATCGGACATCTTGTGGGACTTGATCTCGACCGAGTGCGCCGTGACGTTGGCGGTGTCGAAGCTCACGGAACGCTGCAGCAGTTGCCGCTCGTTCCACTGCGCCGGGCCCACCGGGCTGGGGACGTCTGTGGATGCGGCTCCGCTGGTCGCTGCGGTGGGATCGACAACAGCCTTGGCCGTACCGGCGGTGGCCGCGGCCACGCTCAGCGCACCCTGGGCGGTGTCGTTTATGGTCTTGACCTCGCCGTTGGCGATGTCCGTGGCGTTCGGGGCGGCCGCGCCGGCGAGGTCGAGCGCCTGCTGTGCCGTGGCGTCCGCGCTGTCGAAGGTCGGGTCGAGCTGCGGCCGCGGAACCACGGTCCGCACCTGCTGGTGGTTGACATCTCCCTGGACGGAAAGCCCGTCCGTGCCGAAGATCCCGTCGAGCACGCTGTTGACGGGCTGACGGACTGGGCCGGTGATGCCGGCCTGGACACCGAGGCAGCCGGCGGCAAAGGCCAGCCCGGCGGCACCTGGGGCAAGAAGCTTGCGGTTCATGGAACCCTCCTCCGGGCCTTGGCGGCCCTGAATGTTTTTCGATGGGTTCAATGTCGCCGGGATCGGCCTCGCACTCCACGTACTTCGACACAGTCGCGCCGTAAGATTCCGCGCCGTGGTACTTGACCCCCACGATCGATTCGACCGCCTGCGCGCAGAGTGGGCCGCCCTTGCGGATCGCTACCTGCCGGTGGTGACGCCCGGCTCACCATGGCGCAGCAGCGTGGCGGGCACCCCGTCTGATTTCCCCGACCAGGGATGGAAGCTCCATCTCTCGGCGACGATCCTGAGCGCGCCGCGACTCCTCCGGCGCGCCGGACCGGTCCTGCGTCGTCATGGGGCCGTGTTCAAGGGCCCGGAGGACCTGGTGTTCCTGGACCGTCTGAACACCGGCCTGGACGGGTTCAGCCAGATCGGCAAGTGCCTAACGGTCTACTGCCGCAGCACCACTGATGCCGCTGAGCTCGCGCCCGCCTTGCACCAGGCGACGCTTGGCCTGCCGCATCCCGCGGTCCCTTTCGACCGCCGCTACCGGGAGGGCAGCGCCGTCTACTACCGGTACGGCGCCTTTCAGGAGGACTTCCTTGTCGACCCCGAGGGGCATGCCGCGCCGGATCGCAGGGAGTCGGGACGCGCCGTCCCGAACTGGGTATCAGATCCACTCGCGGGTCAGACAGTGCCGGCCGCGCCGCCGGCGCCCTCCCCCCTCGCGGAGAAGTATCGTGTCTTTCAGGCGCTGCGCAAACGAGGAAAGGGCGGCGTGTTCCTCGCACTCGACGTTACCGCCTCACCACCCCGCCTCTGCATCGTCAAACAGGGTCTGAAGCACGGGGAGCCGGGCCCCGACCGTCGCGACGGACACTGGCGTGTACGGCGCGAGGCGCGCGCCCTGCGCAGCCTGCGCCGCCGGGGCATCCCCGTTCCACAGGTGTTCGCCGAGTTCGACGTGGAGGACGGCCATTACGTCGTCCTAGAGCACGTCGAGGGGACGGGCCTGGACCAGGTCATCTCCGCCGGCATCACCGCGCTCCAGGCCCGGCGCCTGTCGCGCGAACTGTCGCAGTTGGTGAGGGCGATCCACAATGCCGGTTGGACGTGGCGAGATTGCAAGCCGGAGAACATCATCGTGACCGGGTCGGGCGAGCTGAGGCCCCTGGACTTCGAGGGCGCATCCCGCAGGGGCGAGAAGCCCGCATACCCGTTTAATACCCCGTCATACCGCGCTCCTCTGCCCGCACCGGGTCGTCCATCGAAACCCCACGTCGAGGATCGGCACAGCCTGAGATTGGTCCGCCGCGAACTCATGGATGCGGCGGGTTTGACACGGTAACCAGCGGACTATATCTTGTACCGCCGAAGGGCGGTTGCCGAGTCGGCGGCCTCAACTGCGAGAAGGGAGGACCATTGTGAAGCTCCACGAAGTGATCAGTCGTGCCGCCGAGGACAAAAAATTCGCCGCCGAGCTGCGAGACCTGGCGTATCGCGCCCGCGACGAAGGTATGAAGAGCGCGGCGTGGGCGGAGTTGTTGGAGCACGTCGTCGAGACTCCCAGCGACATGCTGGCGATGAACACCACGGTCGGTTACTCACAGATGATCACGGCGACGACCAGCAAGAACGCGCTACTCTGCAACGTCATCAGTCAGATCACCGGTGGCACAGGCTTCGCATTCAGGCCCGCTGCGGTTCCTTCGACTCGAAAGTCCTCTCCTCGAAAGAAGACCGTTTCAAAAAGCAAGCCGGCCAACAAGCCAGCGTCGGCGAGGGCCAAAAAGTCGTCCGCGAGGGGATCCAGTAAATAGCTCAGTAGGGCGATAGGAGCTGGAGGGCCTTGTCAACAGCGCTCTCCAGCCCCAACCTTGCGCCCGCGTGAAGCTCCAGGTCCAACTCAGCGGGCTGGAAGACTTCAGTCAGCCGCGCCAGCAACCCGGCACGCATCGCAACTGCGGCCGGCTCCACTAGCCCGGCAGGAGGCTGCCTGCCACCCGTCGCGCCCAGGAGGTGCGCGCTGGTTGTTGGCTCCCCGGCGTCGGCCGCGAGCACAGCCGCCACCGTCAGACCGGCTGCGATCTCGCGCGGCTCATCGATCTGCTGCGCGAGCTTGATCCCGTCGGCGAGGTGAGCTGCCGCGTTTGACGCAGCGCCGTCCAGCACGCCAACGCGACCCAGTTCAATGAGGGCAACAGCCAGGTTCAGGCGGTCATCGACGCGCCGCAGGACGTCTGCGGACTGGGTCAAAGTCGTCCCTGCAAGGGCCGTGTCACCGCGCGCCAGTTCCGCACGACCGCGCACGAGGAGACCGAAACCGACGTCACGGTCGTCGCCCAGGGAGTTGGCGATGGCGATGCCTTCAGTCACCAGGTCCGTCGGATCCCGTCCGCTCTCCACGGCGCAGTGCGCAGCATCCAACAACGCGACTGCCAGCAGATATGGGTCTGTGCTGGCCCGCGCACGCGCGATCGCATCGGCAAACGCTTCAGTGGCTTCCTGCAATCGGCCGGCGAAATGTGCGGTCATCGCCAAATACCTGGTCGCCTGGGCGGCGCGCACTGCCAGGTTCTCGGACTCCGCCAGCTGCAGCGCCGCGCGGTGGAATCCCTCCGCAGCGGGGATGTCGTACATCTGCTGGGCCAGCCGACCCGCACCCATGAGCGCATCAGCGCGAAGGTCGGGGCTGGCTCCCGGGCTCGCCGCGAGCGCCGCCTCGATCCACGACCTTCCCTCCGATAGCATGCTGCGGTAGAGCCAGTACAGCCGTAGGGACCCCGCAACCTCAAGACCCTCCGGAAGCCGTCTCGAAATCGCCAGCTCCAGCGCAGCCCGGATGTTCTCCACCTCGGCGTCCAGTTGCTCCAGGGTCGCTTCCTGGCCGGCGCCCTTCAGCCGTTCGGCAGACTCGCGGGCAAGGCCCGTGAACCAGCGCAGATGCTCCCGGCGGACCGCCTCCAGGTCCCCCGACTCCTCCAGCTTCTGGAGCGCGTACTGACGGATCGGCTCGAGCAGCCTGAACCGGCTGTGCCCCCCTCCCGCATCGCGAACAACGAGCGACTTGTCCACCAAGCGGCCCAGCAGGTCAAGGATGTCCTCGGCAGGACCTCTGCCGCATACCGCTTCGGCAGCCTCCAGGCTCCAACCTCCCGAGAAGACCGCCAGGCGGCGGAACACGGCCGCCTCCGCCGCATCCAGCAGGTTGTGGCTCCAGTCGACGGTCGCCCTCAGCGTGGCCTGTCGGGAAAGTCCAGGCCGCACCGCGGATGTAAGCAAACGGAACTGGTCATCGAGGCGGTCGGCAATCTGCTGCACGCTGAGAACGCGCACCCGGGCGGCCGCCAGTTCGAGCGCCAGCGGGATGCCCGACAGGCTGGCACAGACCTGCGCGACGGCGGCCTGGTTCGCGGCGGTCACTGTGAACTCGCGGTCGTGGAGGCGCGCGCGGTCGATGAACAGTCGAACCGCCGGAAACGCGCCGAACTCTTCCAGACGAGGCAGGTGTGCCGGGTTCGGCGCCGCCAGCGAAGGCACCCGCCACGACACCTCGCCCGGGACGCCCAGCAGCTCGCGGCTGGTCGCCAGGACGGTCAGTCCGCGCACCGCCTCCAGCAGCTTTGATGAAGTTTCGGCAACGGCGCTGAGCAGGTGTTCGCAGTTGTCCAGGAGAAGCAGAGTCCGACGGCCGGCGAGATGCGCTACAACCGCGTCCCGGACGGCGGCGCCCGGGTCCGCAGCGGCGGCACTCCCGGGCGGCGCCGGCCGCTCGCCAATGCCGAGCGCGGCCGCCACCACGCTGCTGACGAGGGCCGGCTCCGTCGTAGAACTGAGCTCCACGAACCACACCCCGTCGGGAAACGCGTCGCTCAGCCCCGCTGCGACTTCCAGCGCCAGTCGCGTCTTGCCACACCCACCTGTACCAGTCAGGGTCACGAGGCGTGATCCCCTGAGGATGTCCGTCAGGTCGGCGACCTCCCTATCGCGGCCGATGAAGCTCGTTAGCTTCACGGGCAGGTTGTTGGGGACGGCCTCCAGGCCTCTCAGTTCCGGGAAGTCCGAGGGCAGGTCGGGGTGCGAGATCTGGTAGATCCGCTCCGGTTCCGTCAGGTCCTTGAGGCGGTGCGAGCCGAGGTCGATGAGGTAGGCGCCCTCGGGCATGTGCTGGGCGGTGCGCGCCTGCGCGGCAGCGGACATCAACGTCTGTCCACCGACCGCCAGCGACCGCAACCGCGCACACCGGTTGACGTCCGAGCCGTAGTAGTCGCCCTCCCGGAGCTCCGCCTCCCCGACGTGCAACGCGATCCGGACCTTGAGCGAGAGACCTGCGGGCCAGGGCTCGGCCGCCAGGCCGAGCTGGATATCCACGGCTGCTGCGGCCGCGGAGATCGCGTCGCCAAATACGGAGAAGGAGCTGTCGCCCTCACCTCGCGACCGCAGCAGCTCGCCGTTGTGGCGCGTGACCGCCTCCTGGATGAGCGCATCGTGGCGCGATAGCGCCGCCCGCATGGCGATGGCGTCGCGCTCCCACATCCTGGTCGAGCCCTCGACGTCCGTGAGCATGAACGTGATCTCGGCTCTCGCCGCCTTCGCCTCGTCGCGTGCGATAGTCATGCGGTAATCCCTTGGGTCCCTTCCTTCGGCCCTCATTATCGTGGCAGCACTGCAATCACATCCACGCGTCGACTCGGACGTCTCATCCTGGGTGACCCGCCTCGGCATCCCCGGGATCTTCGACATCCACGTCCACTTCATGCCCGACGCCGCGCAGCGGGCGGTCTGGAGGCACTTCGACGCGCTCGGCGGCTGGGAGATTCGCTACCGGACCGACGAAGCCACACGCCTCACCACTCTTCAGGAACTCGGGGTGCTCCGTCACACCGCCCTCGCCTACGCGCACAAGCCCGACATGGCGGCGTGGCTCAACGAGTACACCCTGGGTTTGGCCGAGCGCGACAACCGGACGATCTCGACGTTCACGTTCTACCCCGAACCGTCTGCCGGCGACTATGTGCGCGTCGCGCTGGAGCAAGGCGGCCGGGTGGCCAAGGTCCACCTCCAGGTCGGGAAGTTCGACCCCGCGGATCCCCTGTTGGTCTCGGTGTGGGATCGACTGGAGTCAGCCGGGACCGTCGTGGTGATCCACGCCGGCGCGGTTGCCGACGGCTCGGGAGGAGAGGCGTGGTGCGGGATGGCACCCGTGCGACGCCTGCTGCTGGCGCGTCCAGGACTCAAGCTGGTGCTGGCGCACCTCGGCGCCCCCGACTACGCGGACGCGGTGGCGCTGGCAGAGGAGTTCCCCCAGCTGCTCATGGACACTGCGATGGTCCTGGTGGAGGGCACGGGGTTCAGCTACCCGCCGGACCTGATGGCCTGGCTGCAGGCCTCGCCACGGCGGATCCTCTTCGGGTCTGATTTCCCTTCGTTCCCCCACGACTATGCCGCACAGCTGCGGGGCCTGGCGGCCACCGGCTTTGGCGAGGCGTGGTTGCGGCGCGTGCTCTGGCACAACGCCGCCGAACTGTTACCGGGCTAAAGACTCCGTTCCCGCGCTCCCGCGGGGTCCGGCGTCAAGCGCGCTCGGGCGGGAGACCGGGGTCCATGTGCTGCTTGATCAGCTCGGTGCGACGCTGGCGGCTCTCCCGGCGGATGCGGGCGTGTGTCTGGCGGCGCACCTCGTCTTCGGTCTCCACCACCAGCGGCGGGACCTGGGTCGGCCGCCGGGCCTCGTCCAGTGCCACGAAGACCAGGTAGGCGGAGCTGGTGTGCACGGCCTTGCCCGTACGCACGTTCTCCGACTCCACGCGGACGCCCACCTCCAGCGACGACTTACCCACGTCATTCACCGACGCGTGACATGTCACCAGGTCGCCCACGTGGACCGGGTGCAAAAAGGTCATCGAGTCGACGGTCGCGGTAACAACGCGAGTCCGGCAGTGTCGCATGGCGCAGATCCCGGCCGCGGTGTCGACCAGCTTCATGATCGTGCCGCCGTGCACGTCGCCCGAAGGATTGGCATCGCCGGGGTTCATCTGCACGCTGATGGTTACCCGGGAGCCGGCGGCGGGGCGCGGGATCGTGCGGTCGATGTCGTTCACGGGAACCTCCTGTCCACCCAGTGTCAGCGCTCGCCGGGTGGCTCGTCAAAGGCGAAGAGTCGCTTCTTGCGCACCAGGTACACGACCACGACGATGTTGATCACCAGGGTTACCAATTTGAGCGGTGTCACGTGGTGCACCACCTCGTACGCCTCGAGCGGGATGAAAAAGGCCGTGGCGAGGACAACGAGGTACTCCGCCCAGCGTCGCCGCAGCAACAGTCCGACCGCCTCGGATGCCTCGATCACGCCATACAGGAACGAGCCCGCCGCCAGCGCGACCAGGTGAGAGTGCGACATGCCGGCAAAGCGCAGGATCAACTCGAAGATCGCCCGCCGCAGCACGTTGGACCCGGAATCGAGGCTGAACTGCTCGACGAACCGATTGCCGACGGCGTTGAGCCCGGTCCGCGCGTGCACCCCGACGTAAAGGGCCACCACCAGCAGCAGCAGCCCTTTTAGGCCGCGCTCCACGATCAGGTACCAGAGGACAAAGCCGCGGTGCTCGATGCGCAGGCCCAGGTCGCGGCGCAGCCGTTGCCACCACGACGCCGGCCGCCGCGCCGCGGCCTCAGCCACCCGCCGGCTCGGGGCCGCGCACCTCACGTTCGAGACGCGGCTCAACCGCGACCGCGGCTGGCGGCGCCAACGCCGCCGGCCCCGCAGCACTGCCCTCGAGCTCGTCGCGGAGCCGCGCCTGGGACTGCCGCCACACTATCCACACGCGCTGAAGCGCGGTGAGGTTGGTGAAAACCGCGAGGAGCAGCACGATGACCAGGAGCACGGTCGTGTTCCAGGGTGTCAACAGCAGGCCGCCGACCGTGAGGAGGACGCGCTCCGGACGGGCCAGCAGACCACCGTCACAGGTGAACCCGAGGCTCTGCGCGCGGGCCCGGACGTAGCTCACCAGCAGCGAGCCGCAGGCGGCGAGGACCACCAGCACCGGGCCCACGAACACATGGTGGCGCTGGAAGTACACGACCAGGGCAACCATCACCGCCGCCTCGGACATCCTGTCGGTGGTCGAGTCCAGGAAGGCGCCGTAGGGGTAGGAGCGATTCGAGGCACGCGCCAGGGCGCCGTCAAAGATGTCGAAGACGCCGGCGAAGAGGAGTACCAGCCCGCCGCTGAAGGGGTGATCGAGCACGATCAGGACGGCGGCGAGGATGGTCATTAGGAACCCGCTGACAGTCAGCTGGTTGGGCGTGATGGGCAGGCTGCGCAGCCGCGCCGCGGCGCGCAACGCTAGGCGCCTAACCCAGGCCTGGAACTGCGTCGTGAACACGCTCTGGCTCCTTTGCCACGGGGGCAATCCCGTGGCGCAACGCGACGGTCTGCGCCAGCTGACGCTGACTTCCCTGGTTGAACGGGGTGCGTTGGTAGCGGCGGACGGCGTCCTCGTAGGACCCCACCAGTTGGTCGACGACCCGCTGCCAGGAGAACGCCTGGGCGCGACGCCGGCCCGCCTCGCCGAGCCGCGCCCTCAGCTCGGCGTCGCCTGCGAGCAGGGTGAGTGCGGAAGCCAGGCTCAAGGGGTCGTCACGGCGTACGAGGATGCCCTCGCGGCCGGGGGTGATCAGCTGCGCGAACCCCGGGATGTCCGAGGCCACCACCGGCACCCCACTGGCCATCGCCTCGAGCAGCACGATGCCAAAGCTCTCCTTGCCGGTGTTGGGCGCGCAGTACACGTGGGCGCTGGCGAAGTATCGAGGTTTGTCATCGTCACTGACAAAGCCCGTGAAGACGACATCGCGTATCTCTTGCGCCTCGACAAAGGTCTCGTAGCGGCGCCGGGCGCGGTCCTGGGAGCCGCCGACGATGACCAGCCGCAGCTCGGGCATGCGCTCCTTCACCTGGGCGTATGCCCGCAGCAGCACGCCGAGACCCTTCCGCTGCTCCAGCCTTCCGAGAAAGAGGATGTTTATCTTCCCATCCATCAACCGCGGGATTGGCTCGACAGCGCGCCCGAAGCGATCCAGGTCGACGCCGTTGGGCACCACTGAGTACTGTCCACGAAAGTAGCGTCCAACGAAGTCGCGCGCGGGCTCGCTGACAGCCACCAGGCCGTGGAGCTTGCGGTGATACCGGCGCATCATGCTCCGGCCGTAGTAATAGGCGTAGCTGCTCTTAGAGTACGCATGGAACGTGCCGACGTTGCACGTCTTGCTGGCCCGCAGCACTGTTATCGGCAGCGCCGGCATCAGGGGCTCGTGGTAGTGGATGAGGTCGAAGCGCTCCTTGTCCAGGATGCGGTTGATGTACCGGCTGAGGTGAAAGCTCAGCGTGATCCGCGCGATGCTGCCGTTGGCGGGCACCGGGATGACCCTGCCGATCCGGTAAAAATCCTCCTCTGCGGCCTCGCTGATCTCCATCGGCAGGTCTCCCGACGCCGGCGCCATCAGCTTCACGTCGGCTCCGCGCGAGCGCAGCATCGGTGCCAGGTGCAGGATGTGCTCGGTGACCCCGCCCGGGTGGCTCAGGTCGTAGGGACTGACGAGACCAATCTTCACGCGCCCGTCCTCATGCGCTGCACCATGTGAGCCGGGCCGCGGCGCACGTTGCTGCGAAAGGAGTCGAACTTTCGACGGGCCACCAGCGCATGCGTCGCGAGGTCCCAGTGCACGCCCCCCGGCTCGGTCTCGCCGTTGGTCACCGCGCGACGGTAGTCGGCGGCAGTCCGGCCCTCGAACACCGTGTAGGCGCTGCCAACACCCTCGAGGTGGTGGGCGTCGGAGTTGCCGACCTCCGGCAGGTGATAGTGCTCCTTGTTGAGGCGCCGCAGCTTGGCCTCAGCAATGCGGCCGGCATAGCTTGGGTTGAAGGTCTCAACCGCATCGAAGAAAATCTCCGAACTCGGGTTGCGCATGATGCGCTCGAACGACCAGCGCCCGATGCTGCGGGTCAGCATGGACATCGGGTGCGGTGCGACGACCACGCCGCCCTGCTCGTGGGCCTTGCCGATCGTCCACTCCAGCGACCTCCACATCTTGATGGGCCGGTCGATGAACAGGCAGAGACAGTGACCTTCGATGGTGGTCATCTCGACCCCCGGGACGACTTCGAAGTTGTAGTCGCCCTGCATCTGAACGGCCTCCTGGGCTCCGCGCAAGCGGTCGTGGTCGGTGATCGCCACGACGTCGAGGTCGGTCCTCTCGCGCACAAAGTCGAGGATCTCGCGTACCGATGCCGTCCCGTCGTTGCGACTGGTGTGCACGTGCATATCCGCCTTACCCAACGGACTCCTCCAACTCCGCCACCGCCGGGGCACGCTGCGGAAGGGCAACGGTGCGAACCTCGGGCTGGAAGATCGGGACCATCACGTGCCACTGGTCGGGAAAACGCTTGATGAGCGCTTCGAACTGCAGCAACACCGCCCTCACCGCGGCGTCGACGGCGCCCGGTTCGTCGCCGATCCAACTCGGCTCCATGCCGACAAAGACGTAGCGGTCGTCTTCGGTGCGATAGCAGATGACCGGAAGCACCGCCGCGCCGGTGCGCTGGGCGATGTCGAATAGCCCGGTCGGAACGTTGATGGCCTGTCCGAAAAACGCGAACGGCCTCCCCGAGTTGAGCAGGTCACGATCGATCGCGCCGACTACCATCTCATTCCGCTGCAGCCGGCGCAGGATGTCGCGGGGAGCGGTGCGGTTGAGGGGAATGACCGAGATTCCGCTGGATTCGCGCAGTTTCAGCACCTTGGCCCAGAGCTCCGGGGGCTCGAGCTTCTCCGCGATCAGCCCCGTCGGCCAGGGCGAATTGTTGCCCCACCACGACGCGGCGCCCTCCCAGCCGCCCATGTGGATGGTGACGACGACAGCGCCCTTGCCGCCGGCCATGGCCCGCTCGGCGTTTTCCCGGCCGTCGATCGAGGCTAGTTTCAGTTTCTCGTCGAGCGGTACCCGGGGCATCTTGAAAAGGTCCACCCAGAACTTGCCGTAGTTCTTGGCGTTGCGCTGCATCAGGTCGGTGATCTGCGCCGGTGTGTAGTCGGGAAACACGTGCTCGAGGTTGCTCCGCAGCCCCGCGACCCGGCTGGGGAAGATGGTTGCCACCACCCAGCCGACCACCGCCATCAGGACGTAACTGACCAGCCGCGGTAGCCAACCGAAAAGGGCGTCGGCTAGGGCCAGGCCCAGCAGCCGGCGCTGGTTGTATGCGAAGTTGGTCAAGGCGTTACCAGGGCCCCCGCGCCCGCGCCGCTGCCGGTCTGGCGCCCGTCGCCCTGCGGGGTGGTTTCCGCCTCCCACATCGGCGAGAACAAATACCACTGCTCGGGGTGGCGCAAGAGCACGGGCTCGAACCGGTCCATCATCGCCTGGGCGAGGGAAGCGACATCAGTGTCCCTGTCATCTCCTCCAGTGAGGGTGAAGGGGATCGCCGGCTGTACCTCGAGCAGGTAGCGATTGTCCGCCTGCCGGCGACAGAGGATTGGGACCACGGGTGCCCCGCTGCGCAGTGCCAGCAGCGCCGGTCCTGCGGGCACCATCAGGTGCTGGCCTGCCACCCCCACGCGCACGTTGCGCCCATCCTTGGCCAGGTCGCAGACCAGCGCCACCACCTCGTTGCGACGGAGGGCGCCGAGTACCGCCCGGCCCGCGGCGACACCCAGGGGCACGACGTTCACCCCCGCGCGTTCGCGCGCGGCGGTAACCCGGCCGTTGAGGTCATCGTCGCCGTACCGGTCGGTCACGGCGGTGACCTTGAGCCCGCGCGCGGCCGCGGCAGCCGCGGCGACGTCCCAGTTTCCGAAGTGCGGGGTCACCACGACCACGCCCCTCCCCAGGTCCAGGGCCTGCTGGATGTTTTCAAAGCCGCGCCAGTCGACCATCCTCATCACCTGGTCGCGGTTCAACCGCGCCAGCATCAGGAAATCGGCCATCAGCTTGGCGTAACCCACCACCGCCTCCTGCGCGACTCGACGCACCTCCGGGGAAGTGACCGGCTGATGGAGGATGCCGGCGTAGTTCTCCAGGGCCTGCCGGCGCATGGACGGCAGGATGGCGTACGCGGCGCGGCCCGCCAGGCGGGCTCCCCCGTACCGCAGCGATGGTGGAAGCGAGGCGGTGACCCGGCCCCCGGCATCGAACAGTCGGCCGATCAAGGTTGTCCCCCGGCGTGCATCCGGCAGGCCCGGCTCAGCGGCGCGCCGCCGCCCTCTTCCGCACAGCGGGCTTGACCGGCGCCCTGCGGCTGCGTGCCACGACGGGCGCGGCCAGCGCCTCCTCCGCGAGCACACCGTTGCCGTTGCCATTGCCATCGCCGCCGCCCTCCCCGGCCGCGTGGTGCCCCGCGAATGGACTGTGCCAGTCGCGGCCGACAGCCTCGGGCCTGCCGACTGGGCGCAGGATGAACTCCTCGGCCAGGCGATGGGCCACGTCGTCGGTGTACTGGGCGGGCGGAGATTTCATCAGCCAAGAGCTGGGGCCGAACAGAGAACCCTTGATGCCGTTGTCCAGCGCCAGCTTGCAGAAGCGAACGGCGTCGATGACAATGCCGGCGCTGTTGGGGCTGTCATGCACCTCGAGTTTCAGCTCGACATTGAGGGGCACGTCACCGAAGGATTTGCCCTCCAGGCGAATGAACGCCCATTTGCGGTCGCTGAGCCAGGGCACATAGTCCGATGGGCCGACGTGCACGTTCCTGGCCTCGATGTCCTTGTCCAGCTGGCTGGTGACGGCGTTGGTCTTGGAGATCTTCTTGGACTCCAGGCGCTCGCGCTCCAGCATGTTCAGGAAGTCGGTGTTCCCGCCGAAGTTCAGCTGGTAGGTGTTCTCCAGCTGGACGCCACGATCCTCGAAGAGGCGTGTGAGCACGCGGTGGACGATGGTTGCGCCGACCTGGGACTTGATGTCGTCACCCACGATCGGCAGACCGGCGTCCTCGAAGCGCTGCTGCCAGTACTCCTCCCGGGCGATGAACACCGGCATGCAGTTGACGACGGCAACACCGGCGGCCAGCGCCTGCTCCATGTACCAACGCGTGGCATCCTCCGAGCCGACCGGAAGGTAGTTGACAAGCACGTCGGCCTTGCTCTTTTTGAGGATGCCGACGACGTCGTCCGTCTTGCCCGGGGCCTTGTGGATCACTTCCTTCAGGTATTTGCCCAACCCGTCGAGGGTCATTCCACGGTGGACCTTGACCCCCATCCTGGGGACATCCGCGAATTTCACAGTGTTGTTCTGGCCGCTGAAGATGGCCTCCGAGAGGTCTTTGCCCACTTTCTCGCGGTCGATGTCGAAGGCCGCGACGAACTCGATGTCGCGGACGTGGTACCCGCCGAGGTCGACGTGCATGAGCCCCGGGACGGTGTCGGTCTGCTTCGCGTTGCGGTAGTAGTGGACGCCCTGCACCAGGGAACTGGCGCAGTTGCCGACGCCGACAATCGCGACCCTGACCTTGCGGTGGCCGCTACCCTTCGCCCTGGCGTTCCCGTTGACGGATGCCTTGACCTTGCCGTTGAGCTTGCCGTTGGAATTGCCGTTTTTAGATGGCATTGACTGTCTCCTTACTCACTGGGTCGCTGATGGCGTTGCTGCGCGCCGGCGCGGCGCCCAGTCGCGCTCCCGGCATTCCGATCAACTGGTTGAACCGTTCCTGGATCTGGCGGATGGACTCGCGATCGAGGCCACAGGACATCTCCCGGCCGCGCCGGCGGGTCTCGATGAGACCAGCGCGCCGCATCACCCGCAGGTGCCAGGACAGCAGTGGCTGGCTGAGCTTGAGCTCGCGGGCGATCTCGGAGGCGCTGACCTCGCCGTCCACAAGGATCGAGACGATGGCCAGCCTGGTCGGGTTGGCGAGGCCGATGAAGTGGGCCTTCAGGTCGCGCATGGTCGCGGCTGCTGACAAAAAGACTGTCCCTCGACCCCCGTCTGGGGGGATCCATAAAGAAAGATTTGATAAACGATTCTTTATGAGTCTAGTCGCGAGGACGACGTTGCGCAAGCGAAGGACCCAGATGCGGGCGCCGCTCCTTATAGTGTCTCAGTGTGAGAAGATGACACTGATCCCTTCAGGAGGTGACGCATGCTCTGGATAATCCTGCTAATCGTGGTATTGCTGCTGCTGCTTGGCGGCGGTGGTGGCTACTACCGGCGCCGGCGCGTCATCGCGCCGCCAGTGACGCCGATGGTTGTGGCCAACCCGGTGGTGACGACCCCTGTCGTCCAGACCCCTGTCGCAGAGACCCCGGGCGCGACGACCCCGACGGTGCAAACGCCACCCCCGGCCGCACCGGGGACAAGGGTCGAGTAGCCGGCGCCTGCCCGGGCTGTACGTCAGCCCAGGTCAGCAGATCCCGGGGCAGTTCCCCGCCCGCGCGACCGGGCACTGACTGGAGTAGCGGCAGTCCGACTGGCGGCGCCGCAACTCCTGGCGTAGGGCCGCCTGCAGGCGGCGCTGGGCGGCGCGGGTATCCGCGCGCTTGCGACTGGGCGACTTGTCGTCCATGAAGGCCTCCTTGAAGACGTTTGCAGAGCGTGGCCTTTGTCCTGGGCGGAGTATGCGCGCCGAGGCTCCATTCCGCAAAGGTGATAACGGTGGTGGTACCTTCAAAGCTCGCAGGAGGTAACCAGTGAGAAACGGAAGGACCAAGCAGGTCGAAGACATAGTCGACACGGTGATGAAGGAGCTGCAGAAGCGCAGCGAAGACGGCGCGAGCATCGCCGGCGACGCCATGGGCGACGCGATGGATAGTGCCGGCAAGGCGGCAGGCAAGGCCGTGAAGTCCGCCGGCAAGGCGGTCAAGGATGCCGACATCAACGACAAGGTGGAACGGATCCTGGAGTTCATCGAGCAGAACACCACGGTCCTGGCCAAGGTGGGCAAGAAGCTCGCCGGCGACGCCGCTGATGCTGCCCCCGGGGCGGCCTCGGCTGTCGGCGAGGCGGTTTCGGGGGCCGCCGAGGCGGGCGCCGAGGCGGTCAACGATGCCCTGGAGACGCTCGGGAAGGAGGTGTTCAAACCCACTGTGCGATACGGACGCGGAATTCGCCACGGCCTGGTGATCGGCGCCGTGCTGGCGATGCTCTATACCCCCTGGCCGGGCAAGGTCCTCCGCGAGAAGCTCACCGGGTTCGGCCGTGAGGTGGTCGACCTGGTCGACGCCATGCGGGCCGGCGCGTCGGACGCGGCCTAGAGCCAGTTCAACTAGGCCTGGTCCTGCGCCTTCGGGCCCAGGACCAGTCGCCTGCCCGGCGGCGTCGCGCCAAAGGGCAGCGGCTCCGACCGGGCGGCGAGCCAACCATCGATGAGGTCGGCGTAGTTCGCGCTACCGGGGTGACCCGATTGCCCCGGGGCGTGGCCCCATGAGGACCCTTCCCCGCGCAGGTCGTACACCGCGCGGTAGAACGCTGCAGTCACCTTTCCCGGACCGGAGTCGGCGGCGGTGACCGTGCCCACGCGCACCGTGTCGGCGTCCCCGGGGGCTTGGAAGGGCCCCCGCGACAGCACCGGCCGCAAGGCGCTCACCGCCTGGGCGAGCGGGTGCTCGAAGGCAAACGCCCGGAGGCTGCCCAGGCGCCAGGCCGAAGGACTGGTCCCCTGGGTGGCCGCGAGCTCGGCCCAGGCCTGGTCGAGGCTGACCCATAGGACTTCCGGGCCTGCCTCAACGCCATCCAGACGGCCGCCGTCCACCAGGCGGGCGCAGATCGTAAGCAGCCCCGGGGTCAGGCGGCCGCTGTACGGCCCGTCCGGGAACACATCGGTGGCTCCCGCACCCAGCAGGTAGCGACGCATCGTTGGGCTGAGGCGCCGGCCAACCAACTGCTCGAAGAGATGGGCCGTGGCCCGCTCGTAGAGGGCGGCCTCGGCCGACTCGAGATCCAGCCGGCAATCCCATCCCCGCAGGAGCTCCACCGCTGCTTCCGGGCGTCCAGCTGGCAACCTGGCGGCAAGGCTGAGCACGATCTCCCGAAAACGAACCGCCGCCGGGCTCATGGTGTCCGCCTGGAGCGCCTCACAAAGCTCCGGCGTCACCACGTCGGCCGCCATCAGCGCCTCGTGGATGCGGCTGGCACGGAAGCCGCCCGACGGCTCGCACACCAGCGGGTGCGGGGTGGTATCCAGCGCGACCGGCTGGTTGGCCGCGATCACCTCGCCCGTCGGCGGGTTGAAGAGCTCCGGCATCTCCTCCAAGGGGATGAACCCAGCCCACTCGTCAGCGGCTGCCCAGCCCCTGGCCGGAACCCGCCCCTGACCGGCGCGCCGAAGCGGGATGAATCCCCCCAGCCGATACCCAATGTTCCCCTCGACGTCCGCAAAGGTCATCCCCAGCGCCGGCGTCGGACAGCTCGAAACCGCGGCGCGAAAGCCACGCCAGTCGGAGGCCAGGTTGAGGCGGCGGAGCCAGCCGATGCTGTCGACCTCGGAGTCGAACCCCACCCAGCGCAGGGACATGGGAGGCTGCGTGCCACCCACCGCGGGGCTGATGATCGGCCCCCGGCGGGTGACCAGCACATCCTCCACCACGGGCTTGCCTCCGCGAACCCTGATGACCTCGCGGAAGCGGACCGCGTCCCGCCACTCGCCACGGTCGTCGAACTGCAGCGGGTTGTTGGGGTTGAAGCGCTCGACGTAGAGGTCCTGGACGGAGACGTTGGCGTTGACCATTCCCCACGCCATCCGTTGGTTGCGGCCGAACAGGAGGTAGGGGGCGCCACAGAATGTCAGACCGGCGAGCTCTTCCCCACCGGCGCGGATGCGAGCACGGTACCAGGGGCTGGGTATGCCGATCGGCGCGTGAGGGTCATTGGCGAGGATCGCGCCCCCACCCAGGGTGCGCGACCCGTGGACCGCCCAACTGTTGCTGGCGGGGGCCCACGCGCTGAGTCCGAGGAGGTCTTCGGCCGCGCGCATCTCGTCGAGCCACTCGGTGGACGGGTACACACCGGCCGCGGCGAGGTCGTCGAGCGGCTGAGCTGCGCTGCCGGCGAATACCGGGTCCAGCGTCGCGGTGAGGTCGGGACCGAGTTCCTTGAGGAGGCGCATCCGGATCAGCTGCGCCTCCCAGTTACCCGCCTGGCTGAAGCTGAGCACCCGCCCGATCGCCAGCGTGTCCTCAGGTGTCCACGGCTCGGGCCGGTGACGGATGATCGTGAACTCCGCAGGCAGGGGGCGGTCGCGCAGCGCGGCATTGACGCCGTCGGTGTACGCCAGCACCTCCTGCCTGAGCTCCCCGGCGGCATGGGTCACGTGCCATTCCGCCTCGGAGACGCGCCGCATGCCCAGCCGGCGCATCAGCCGGTCCACCCCGACTGCGCGCGGACCGACCACCTCGCTGAGCCGCCCGGCGGCCAGCCTCCGCTGCAGTTCCATCTGCCAGAGCCGGTCCTGTCCGTGCAGGAAACCGAGCGCAAGGCAGGCATCCCGGCGGTTCTGCGCCACCACCAACGGCACGCCGTGCCCGTCCCGTGTGATCTCCACCTCGGCAGAGAGCCCATCGACCGCCATTCGGCCTTCGGTGCGCGGCAGGGGACGTCGAAAGATGACGTGGTAGGCCGCCGAGATGCCGCCAACGCCCAGCGCCAGCGCCAGGAGCAGGAACAGAAGCGGCGTCAACATGGTTCGCAAAGATATCCGCGCGACGGTTGAGCCGGGCAGCCAGGGGGAAAACTAGAATCGAAATGATGCAACCAGAGGTCACCATCTACACCACTCCGACCTGCACTTATTGCGCTGCTGCCAAGCGCTGGTTCAAGGAGCACGGCGTGACATACACAGAGCACGACGTGACCCGGGACCCCGTCAGGGCCGCGGAGCTCCAGCGTTTGACGGGGCAGACCGCGGTGCCGGTGATCCGCGTCGGGGGCCAGGTGATGGTCGGCTTCGACCCTCTCCAGTTGGCCAGGTTGATCCCGGCCAACCCCGACCCCGCGGACGGTGGGGCAGCCTCCCCGGCGGGACCGCGTCTGAGCCTGGGCATGGCCGCGCAGTCCCTGACCGCCGAGCGCGCGGCGGAGCTGGGCCTGCCCGCGGCTTTCGGCGTGGTGGTCGGCCCGGTCAGGGCGGGGGGGCCCGCCGAGGCGGCGGGCATCCAGGAGGGTGACGTCCTGACGGGGCTGGGCAGCTACACCCTGCAGGACCTCTCGCAGCTGCAGCGCGTCGTCTCCCTGAAGCAGCCAGGAGACTCGCTGGCCCTGAAAGTGTGGCGTGACGGCGCCGAGTTGGAACTGACCCTGCACTTCCCGGCGCCCGAGGTCGCCACAGCGCCGTCCACGCCGGCATCAGCCTCCCCGCCGGAACAGCAGCCCCTCGAGACCTGAACTGGGGCTGCGGGAGCGCTTTCAGCCGGGGACGGTGCTCCTTGGTGGCCACCGAGGCAACCCCTTCGAGCACCCCGAGAACACCCTGGCGTCCTTTGCGTCCGCGATCGACCTCGGGGTTGACGTGATCGAGTGCGACGTCCACCGGACCGCCGACGGCCACCTCGCGGTGATCCACGATCACACCCTGGAGCGCACCACCAATGGCCGGGGACGGGTGGGGAGCCGGACGATGGCGGAGTTGCGGGCGTTGGACGGCGGTAGGGGCGAGCGCATCCCCGAGCTCGCAGAGGTCCTGGAACTAGCCCGCGGCCGCGTGGGGGTGGCGATCGAGATCAAGAGCCTGCCGGTGCACTACCCAGGTCTAGAAGAACTGGTCGTGCAGACGCTGCGCGACCTGCGCATGGTCCAGGACTCCGCCGTCATCTGTTTCGATCACCGCGTCATTCGCAGGGTTCGAGATCTTGAGGAGGGCGTCGTTGTGGGCGCGCTGGTGGCGGGGCGGCCGCTGCTTTTGCCCGAGCTCCTGGCCTACTCCAGGGCCGAGGTGTATTCCCCTCACTGGAGCTTTGCCGACGAGGAGGTCGTCGGGGAGGTGCACGCGTGTGGGGCCGTCGTCGGAGTCTGGACCGTGGATGACGAAGCCACCCTCGACGACGCGGTTGCCGCGGGCGTGGACGCGGTGTACAGCAACCGTCCCGGGGTCATCGCCAGGGTCCTCGGGGAACGCGGCACGCCGCGACCGGGGGTCGCCCCGACCTGAGTCTCTCCCGATCGACGGGAGTGGGGTTCAGGCCGCGGAGCGGCGCCTGGTGGGTGGGAGGGCCATCGGGGTGAGGAACGGCTCCTGGGCTCGAAAGACGAGGTCGATCAGTTCGCTGACGGGGGCCTGGTCCCTGCAGGCTACGCCGGCGCGGCGCAGGCGTGCCGTCAGGCTTCGGGGCAGGGAGTGGGCGTCACGGAGGTTGAGCACTTCCAGGTCGGCAAGGATGGCGTCCAGGTTATGCAGCTGGTGGCGTCGGTAGAGCTCGGAGTTGTTCGTAAGAGTGGTGTTGAGCACCTCTCCACAATGGCGGGGGCAACAGGGCGGGGCAGCGAAGACTCGGCCAAGACTTGTTAAGAAACGTCAGGTGTTGGTCGGGACGGCGGGCGCCGGGGAATCGGCGACCACGGCCTCGGCGGCAGCGCGAAGCAGCGGCGCCTCGGCCTCCTCGAGGGCGAATACCCTCAAGACCGAGTTGCGGACGGGCAGGCGGGCCAGCAACTGGGCCGCGGCATCGGGCCTCAGGCTGCCGTCAAGGGGGTCGAACAGCAGGGCGGAGTAGCGATCTGCGGCAGGGTCGTGGGGCCGCGCGTCTAAGGAAGCGATGTCAACCTCGAACTCGACCTGGCTTCCGGGCGGCAACTCGGCCTGCAGGCGCTGCCTGAGCTCCTGGGGTGTCAGGACAAAAACCCCGGGCGCACGGCCGCGGTACTCGAACGCCGCCTCGTACGCGAGCTTCCACTTCAGGTCGCGCCTCCCGGTTATCCGCGCCCACTCCACCGCGAGGCTGTGACGCCGCGAGCCCGGGGCCTCGGTGCGCAGCCAGCGGTCCACCTCGTTCAGCAGGTGCCAGTCGTTCAGACCGACGTATGCCTCGAGGTCGTCGAGCGGGTTGGCGCCGCCCATCAGCTCGTCGACTGTGCTCCGAAAGATCTCGCGCATGTGGAGGTCGATCCGTCTCACCGTGCGGTGGTGGTAGAGGTTGTTGTAGAGGTACATGCGCGAATTGAGGAACAGCAGCATGGCCTCGGCGCCGTGCTGGTGGAGGGCCATTCCCTCCGGCGACACGAAGGTGTAGTGGATGATGCGGCGGACATCCACCGGGCCCACGCTCACGCCGCAGGCATACGCGTCACGGGGGACGTAATCCATGTTGTCAGCGGCAAAGCTGCCGCAGAGGACCGGCTTGAGCAACTCGAGCCAGCGCGGTGGCGAGAAACCCTCCAGTTCCTCCTTGGAGATGACGTAGGCCACCCAGGCCGGGTCGACGCGCTCACCTGGCTCGAAGGCGGCATGGGGGCTGGCCTCCAGGCCGGCGACGAGTGGCGCGAGCTCACCCTGGATGAGCCGTTGCGAGATGGTTTCGTGCGTGACACCGAAGTGCGCCAGGTACTGCTCATCGAAAAAATGGCCGAACGGACCATGGCCCACGTCGTGGAGCAGACCGCCGAGTCTGAGGGTCTCCTCGACGACCGCCGCACTGGGGGCTTCGGTGGCCAGGCGCAACGAGGGATAGAGATGACGCGCCCACTCCCCGGCGAGGTGCATGGCCCCCACCGCGTGCTGGAAGCGCGAATGCTCGGCCGCCGGGAACACCCACCAGGCGCTCTGCAGCTGGTGGATTCGCCGCGCGCGCTGCAGCCAGCGATTGTCGAGCAGATCCTGTTCCGCGGTCACGCCGGGGTCGGTCCCGTCGCGCCGGGGGGCCTTGGTGATCTCGACGTACCCGTAGATCGGGTCAGCCACCAGGTTGACCCGGGTGTAGCGGGCGACGAACTCGGGGTCGAGGGGGGTCTTTGCGGGCGCCATGGAGCAAGTGTGTCAGAGCGAGGGCGACATCCCATGACCTTTTTGCCGGCGAGGGAACCAAATCGTCCTCGATGCCGTCATAACTACAGGAGCGATGGACGATGAAACGGAGCTCGAGCTTGTTGAACGCTGCAGGGCAGGGGACGGCGACGCCTTCCGTCTCCTGCTGGAGCGACACCAGGGCCGATTGTTCGGCCTCGCCCACCGCATCGCAGGTAACCGCGAGGATGCCCTCGATGTCCTGCAGGACTCCTGCCTCAAGGCGTGGGGTGCGATCGGGGAGCTGCGGGGCAGCTTCCGAAGCTGGATGAGCACGATCGTCACGCGCACCGCTCTCGACCGCGTCCGCTCGCGCCGACCGGCCAGCCCACTGGAGGACGACGAGGGCCTGGTGCTGCTCCCCGACGCGGCGCCTGGGCCTGAGACAACGGCCCTTTCGCGCCAGCGGGTGCGCATGATCGAAGCGGCGCTGCGCCGGCTGAGCCCGGACCACCGCGCCATCGTCCTGATGCGAGACCTCGGCGACCTGAGCTATGAGGAGATCGCCGAGGGCCTGGGTGTCCCCCTGGGCACGGTGCGCTCACGCCTGGCCCGGGCGCGCCTGGCGCTGCAGGCGGAGCTCCTCCGCCACGATCCCGACATCCTGGAGGCGCTGGCTTGATGCCCCACGCTACCGATGAGGTCCTATCCGCCAGCGTTGACGGGGCGTTGGAGCCCGCCGAAGCCGACCAGCTCGACCGTCACCTCGGCGAGTGCGAGGTTTGCCGGCGGCGTCGTGACCTGCTGCGGGCGACCTCGCAGGCGGTGGCGGCGCTGTCCGACGATCCCAATCCGCCGGCGCTGGACCTCTCGTTCCTCGAGGACGCCCCCGTCGCGCCCAAGGTGATCACCGTGCCCACGGCCCGGTGGCGTCCCCCCGCGTGGATGGTGCCGGCCGCCGTGGCGGCGGCGCTGCTTATCGCCGCCGTGGGACTGGGGCCGTCGCTGCTCAGCAACGGTGGGCGCAGCGCTTCCACGGCGGCCGGCAGCCTCGGGTCCGCCGGGCTTGGTCCCAACGCGGCGGACCGGGCGCCCACTGTGCCCGGGTCGACGGCGCCTGAGGCGACCACGGCCCGCGGCGCCGCTGCTGGAGCGCCGGCCAACAACGGTTCCCTGTCAGGGTTCGCCGGCAGCGCACCCGGGAGCGTGACCGACGCCAGTGGGCTGACGCTGACGCTGATGCCGGCCACCACGTCCACACGCACCGGGCAACCAACCGGCCTGACCCTGGAGGCACGCGCCGGGCAGGCGGTGGCCCTGCGCCGCCTCAGCATTCTGGTGCGTGGGAACGGCGGCTCGCAGATCATCGCCGGGGAGTCGGCGGTGGCCCTGGCGGCGGGGCAGAGCACGGTGCTCTCGGCGACCTGGGCGGCCGGCCAGACGTCGGGGCCGCCGCGCGGCGGGGACTACCTGCTGGAGGGCCGCGCCACCCTCGCCGACGGCCGCGACGTCGTCGTGACCGTTACGGTCCGGGTGACTTAGTACCCACCCGTGATCCGCACCTGGAGCATCTCGAGGTCGGGCGCCTCTGCCACCAGTTTTCGGACGCAGGCGACCACGTGGCGGCCGTCCCCGGGCTGAAGCACGAGTTGACGCCCACCAGCGCCAGTGTGTGAAACGTCCACGGGCTGGGCGAGGTGGTTGACGAGGCGGGAGTGCAGCTCGACGTCCTCGCTCTCGACGGTACCGTCTTCGTATACGTCCGCGGTGCTGTCACCGCAGCCGATCGTCCAGACCACCAGCATGGGCGAGATGGGGGGCACAGGGATCAGCCCTCCCCGCGCGGCGCCCGCAGGCGATCCTCGATCGCGGCGCGGAAGGCTTCCGGCTCCCGCAGCGGCCCGATTCGCATCCGCCTCGGTTGACCCTTGGGCCCGGGCTCGCGCAACTCCAGGACGATCGTCGCCGCACCGGAGAGGCGGGCGACGGCGCGGTCCGTCATCCCCTCCTCCATGTGGGTGCCGGCCACCGACGCCAGCTCCACGGGGCGCCAGGGGACGTCTCGCTCGACGGCGCCGATCAGCAGGCGGCGGTCGGTGAGCACGTAGCACTTACGGCTGCCGCGCGGACGGACCTCGCTGTCCGAGGCATAGAAGGCGAAAAGGAGCGCACAGAAGCCGAACAGACCAATGGTGACGGGCAGCGAGCGGAATTCCAGCTGCCCGAGCGTCACGAAGGCCAGGCCCGGGAGCCACCAGATCACCACCGTGCGCCACTGCCACCCCAGCATCACGCCGTCGGCCCGGCGCACCAGGGTCTCACCTTCGGCCAGGACTGGCGCGCCGCCCGGCTCCGGCCCCTGTCCGGCTGCGGGACTAATCTCGGCGCTCGCCACGTTAGGCATTGTATGGAGAGCGTGTTCAATCTCCCGGTTGCGCCCGTGGCCGGCGAGGGCCTAGCTTTGCGAGAGATGGCACAGGACGCGGTCACCACGGCTGCAAACGAGGATTTCGACTTCCCTGCCGCGGTCGCGGAAAACATCGACGCCCTCTACCGCGGGGCGCTGCGGATGACCGGCAGCCGTGAGGAGGCCGAGGACCTGGTTCAGGAGACCTTCTTGCGCGCCTATCGCTTTCAGCACCAGTTTCAGCCAGGCACCAACTTCAAGGCGTGGCTGTTCAAGATCCAGACGAACATCTTCCGGTCCCGGTATCGCAAGCTCTGGAACAGTCCCCAGAGCCTCGATGACACCGAGGAGTTCTACCTCTACCAGCACCTCGGCCCCGACACCGCTCCCGGTGAAGACCCGGCGGCCGACGTCCTGGACAAGCTGGGAGTGGACGAGGTGCGCCGGGCGATCGAAGACCTACCGGCTGTCTACCGCGCCGCGATCCTGTTGACCGATGTCGAAGGTTTCAGCTACAGGGAGACGGCGGACATTTTGGAAATTCCGGTCGGCACGGTGATGTCGCGGTTACACCGCGGCCGGCGGAGGCTGCAGAAGCAGCTCTACGACTACGCAAAAGAGAGCGGGGTGGTGACATGAAGCCAGGGAGCGGCGAGTGCGTCGACTGCGCGGGGGCGATGGACAAGCTCCACGAGTACGTCGACCGTGAGCTCACCAGCGACGAGCTCAGCCAGGTCCGGGCCCACCTGGACGACTGTCCGCCATGCCAGCGCCACTTCGAATTCGAGGAGCAGCTGAAGCTGCTGGTTCACCGTAAGGCCTGCCCGGAGACGGCACCCCAGCACCTCTTGGCGAAGATCCTGGGTAGCCTCAAGTAACGATCCCGTCGCGGGGATTGCCGAAAAGGTGGTAGTCCTGCTATAACCATCTCTACATTTGCGCGACATGTGAGAGGTTGATCGTTGCTCGCTGAGCCGGGGTTGATGGATTTCGAGGACGGCATGCCGGCCTACGTGCCTCCCCCACCGGGCTACTTTGCGCCCCCGCCGCCGCCGCGGGAGGTGATCGGGCTCCGCCCGGCCACCCTGGCGGACAGACCCCGTGTCGCCGAGATCTGTAGCCAGGTGTTCAAGGGCGACGACCCATTGCCGCAGCGTTTCAGCGGCTGGGTGGAGGATGTCGACGCCAGCTTCCTGGTGGCCGAGGTTGACGCGCGCCTTGCCGCGATGCACCGCCTGGTACCCGATGGCGACGCTGTCACCTGGTATGAGGGGTTGCGGGTGGCCCCGGAGTATCGCCGGCGCGGGCTCGGTCGGACCATGGTCGAGATGGGCGCGGCCTCCGCGCAACGTCGCGGGTCCATGGAGATGCGCCTCCACGCGGGCCCTGAATGCGGGGCCTTCTTCGAGTCCGTCGGGTTCAAGCCCATCCTGCAGGTCGCACGCTGGGATGCGGACCCGAAGCGGCGCGGCCACGTCCCCGCCGTGGTCACCCCCGAGCACACCGACGTGGCCCTGGGCTGGCTGCGCCAGGACGACGCCTTCAATCACTACCCGGGCATCAAGCCGGTGTTCGGCCGCTCGGCCGCGGGCGACCGGCGCAACGTCGACCGCATGGCGCGAGAGGGAACCCTTCGCTTCACGGGGGCAGTTCCCGCCTTCGCCGCCGTCCGCCCCACCCCCGACGAGCCCCTGCGGGTGACGTTCCTGGCGGGGAGTGGAGAGAGCATGTGCGACCTGCTGCAGGGAATTCGCCACCAGGCCCATGTCGAGGGTACCGAGCGAGTTCGCGTCGTGGCCCCTGCCGACCATCCCTGCGCGGCCGAACTGGAGGCCGCCGGCTACTCCATCAGGGACGACTTCAGGCTCACGGTCTACTCCAGGCCGCTGGTGGCAGGGCCCCACAACTAGCCCGGCATAAATAGAGAGGGCCCCGCACGAATGCGAGGCCCTCTCCGCGGGGTGGGAGGTGAGCTAGCTGGCCTTCGACGCGGGGGTCTTCAGGCTGACGGAGGTCTGACGACGGCGCCCGGCGCCGGACCGGCGGGTGCTGCTGCGCCGGGTCGTCACCCGGACCTGCGGAGCCTTCCGGCGCGCGCTCGTCGCGGTTCGACGGGCGGTGCGGGTAGCGGTCCTGCCCGCCGTCTCCGCCTTCTCCTCGGCGAGGCCGATGGCGCTCAACGCGCTATGACGAACCTCTTCGACGAGGCCGTCGATGCGGCGCTGGTAGGGACGGACCTGGAGCCTGCCGCTCTGGGCCAGCTTGCCCCCACGCCGCTCGGCCTTCTTGAGCCAGTTCTGCAGGCGGGCGGGGCTGGTCACGAAATCAACGGCCAGCGCGGTGGCGCCGATGCCGGTGTAGACAGTCTCTCTGATCACGATGAGCACCTCTGTTCTTGAACTTTGTGCCCAATTTATAACACAGTGCGTCATGTATCTGCAACGCGTCATGACAGTCCAGTCAGGACGTGAGGCGTCGGGGAGCTGGGCGAACCCACCCGGCGCCCCTCAGAGAGCGATGCGGATCTCCCCCGCCATCCCCTCGACCAACTCGCCCACGTCCATGGCCGCCACCCCCGCCGCCGCCATCTCCGTCTCCAACCGGGTCGTACTCTCACGGTCGACGGCGATGAGCAGGCCCCCCGAGGTCTGGGCATCGGAGAGCACCAGGCGCTGCCATTCCTGGACGGGCCCCGCCGCGCGACTGTAGGCCCGGGCGGCGTCCAGGTTGCGCTGCGTCCCGCCGGGCACAGTACCCTTGCGCGCCAGGTCCTCAACGCCACCCAGCACCGGCACCTGGGAATACCGGATAGAGGCCGCCAGCCCTGACCCCGCGGCCATCTCGTGGAGGTGACCCACAAGGCCGAACCCGGTCACGTCGGTGGCCGCGCGGGCACCGGCGGCAAGCATCGCCCGGCTGGCGTCCCGGTTGGTCCGCTTCATCTGTTCCAGGGCAGGGCCCAGGGCGCCGGCATCGATGGCATCGCGCTTGACGGCGGTCGTCAGGATGCCGACCCCCAGGGGTTTGGTGAGGTAGAGGCGGTCACCGGGGCGCGCCCCGGAGTTGCGGATCACGCGCTCCGGGTGGACTCGCCCGACGACCGAGAGCCCGAACTTCAGCTCCGGGTCGTCGATCGTGTGCCCGCCCACCGTGAGTGCGCCCGCCTCATGGACGACCGCAGCGGCAGCCGAGAGGATCTCCTCCAGGACGATCAACTCGAGCGCCTCTCGGGGAAACCCAGCGAGGTTGAGGGCCACCAGGGGCTCACCACCCATCGCGTAGACGTCTGACAGGGCGTTGGCCGCGGCGATGGCGCCAAAGTCGGCGGGGTCGTCGACCACCGGGGTGATGAAGTCGGCCGTCAGCACGATGGCCAGCTCGGGTGTGAGCCGGTAGACGGCCGCGTCGTCGCTGGTGCCTGGACCAACGAGGAGGTCGTCGTGGACTGGCGCGGGCAGGTGGCTCAGGACCTGAGCCAGGTCACCAGGACTCAGCTTGCAGGCTCAACCAGCCCCGTGAGAGAAGGCGGTCAGTCGCGGACGCTTCGCGGGCACCGGTCGATTATGAGCCGCTCGGTCTCCCACTAGACTGGGCGAGCTATGAGCATGGGCGAACTCGCGAGACTGCTCCCCGCCGCAACCCTGGTGGTCTCCGGCGAAGAACTCAAGGACTACGCCGGCGACTGGTCCTCGCAGTCCATCCTGCGCGCCCAGCGCGGGGGCCTCGTCATGCCCGCCGCGGTCCTGCGCGTTTCCAGCGCCGAGGACGTCGCCACCGCGCTGAGGTGGGCAACGGGGTCCGGCACCGCGGTCGTGCCGAGCGGCGGCCGATCGGGCGTCAGCGGGGGCGTGCTGACCCACGGCGGCGAGTTGGTCCTGGACCTGCGGGGTCTCGACCGGGTGGTGGACCTCGACGAGCTCAGCGGGGTCGTGCGCGTCGAGGCGGGCATCCTCGGCACCGACCTCGAGCGCTGGCTGAACGAGCACGGATACACGCTCGGCCATTTTCCCCAGTCGATCGCCCTCTCGACGGTCGGCGGCTGGATCGCCGCCCGCTCGGCAGGGCAGCTGTCCAGCGGCTACGGCGCGATCGAGGACCTCGTGGTGGCGCTGACCGCTGCCCTACCCGACGGGACGCTGGCAACCTCTCTGCTCACGCCCCGAACCGCGGCGGGAATCCAGCTTCACGAACTCTTCCTCGGTAGCGAGGGAACGCTGGGCGTCGTCACCGAGGCCTGGCTGCGAGTCCGGCGCGCCCCCACCGCGCGGAGTTTCGCGTCACTGGGCTTCGCGAGCTTCAGCGAAGGGCTTGGTGCGGTCCGCCGGATGGCCCAGGGCCGCGGGTTGCCGGACGCGGTGCGGGTTTACGACGATTCCGACACCGCCATCCAATTCCGGGCCTTCGAGCCCGCGCCCACGGGCTGCACAGCGGTGCTGGTTACCGAGGGGCTGGAGGCTGCCGAGACCGATCGCCGGCTGGCCGCGGCACTGCGCCTGGCCGCGGGAACCGAGCTCGCGCAAAACCTTGCCGGTCACTGGTGGGAACACCGCAACGACGCCGCGGGAACCTACCGGCGTGTCCTCTCGGGCGAGCTCCTGGGGCCTGACGTCGCCGCCGACACCATCGAGGTGTCCGCACTCTGGTCCCGCGCGGAGGCCGTCTACGCGGCGGTGCGGGACGCCCTGTCACCGCACGCTGAGGCGGTCGGGTGCCACTGTTCCCACGCCTATGAGACCGGGTGTGCCCTCTACTTCACGTTCGTCATTCGCTCCGCCAACCGGGAGGAGGCGATCGCACGCGCCTGGCACGACGCCCTCGACGCGGTCACGGCCAGCGGCGGGAGCATGACCCATCACCACGGCGTGGGTCAGCTGAAGTCCGCCTGGCTGGCACGGGAGCTAGGGGCATTCGCCCCCTACCTTGAGCGCGTGCAGCGAGCCTTTGACCCGGCAGGCATCATGAACCCAAACACGCTCAGGGCGCCCTAATGGAACTGACTTTCCTGGGGACCGGCGCGGCTTTTGCCGGCGACGCCAACAACGCGGGTTACATCCTCGATCGCCGGGTGCTAATCGACGCCGGTGCGCCGGTCCACGTGCTCATCCACCAGACCGGGCACGATATCGGGGCGATCGAGGCGGTGGTCATCACCCACCAGCACGCGGACCACACCTTTGGCCTTCCCTACGTCATGGCGACGCGGGCCATCGAGGCGCCTTCGGCGCGCCCATTCACCATCGCCGGGCCCCCAGGCTTCGAGGCGTACATCGAGAAGCTGTTCGTGCTGGCCTGGGGCCAGAAGCTGAAGGCGATGGTCTGGGAGCGCCTGCGCCCGACCTTCGTCGAGCTGACGCCCGGCAGGGACAGCGAGGTGGCGGGCTTCGCCGTCCATACCGAACGAATGGTCCACGTTGATGACTTCATCTGCAACGGCTACCACTTTTACCGGGACGGCGTGAGCTTCGCGTTCTCCGGTGACACCACGGACTGCCCAGGCCTGCGGGCCCTCGTGGAATTGAGCGACTACGTCCTCATGGAGATGACCGCGACCATGGAGGGGGACCCTTCGCACCTGTCGCTGGCCCAGGCGCGGGCGATCGTTGCGGCGAACCCCGGCAAACGTTTCTTCCTAACGCACCTGAACCGCCGCCAGCTTTACTACGTCGAGCAGGGTGACGTCGAGGGCGCCGAGCGCGCCGCCGACCTCACGACTGTGGAACTGGCGCCCCGGTCGTAAGCACTCGCACGAGGCGGGCGCGCACGGCGCTCCATGCCTCGGACCTGCCATCGTCCACTGCCGCTCCCCCCTTCCCGTACAGCTGACGGCTGTACGCACGCCCGAGGGCGATGATGTGCGGCGCCAGTTCCGGCAGGCGCTGGGCCAGCCGATCGGCGAACTCCAGGGGCGTGTCACTTCGTCGCCGGCGCACGCCCACGCGGCGGCCCAGCCATCCCAGGCGGCTCCACGCCAGGGCGATGTCGTCGGCGGTCGCCGGGCCCCGGACGATCCGCGCCAGGACCAGGCCCAGCAGCCCAGCCGCCAGGATTACCAGGATGACACCCGCGAGGGCGGGCACGGGCCAGGTCGCCGTTTGGCGCGGGACCGGCACCGGGACGGGCGGGGCCGCCACCGGCGGGACCTCCACCGGGGCGGGCGCGGAATTCCCGGACGGAGCGCTGGTGCCGCGGGTCAGCGCGGGGTACAGGGGGTCGGGGGTCGGCTCGAACGGCACCCACCCGTAGCCCGGGAAGTACACCTCGACCCAGGTATGGGCGTCCGACGCCCGGATAGTGCTGATCGTCGCACCGGCGTCCTGGCTGCGCTTGAACTGCCGGTCGATGTCCTGTTTTGGCGTCAGCTGACCCGGCCCGTAGCCGCTGACCAAGCGCACCGGGACGCCAAGGCTGCGGACCATCTGCCCCATGGCCGAGGCGAAGTACTCGCAATAACCCGCGTGGGAGGTGAAGAGGAAGTAGTTCACCGGGTCGACGCCGCTGGGCGGGGCGCTGACCTTCAGCTGGTAGCGCTCCTGGGTGCGCAGGTAGGTCTCGATGGCCTTGACGCGGTCGTACACGTTCCCAGGCCCGGCCACCCTGGTGGCCAGGGCGGCGATCTCGGGGGTGATGGGCGTCCCCGCGCGCGAAGGCCCACGAGCCAGGTTGGTGAGCCGCAGCACCCCCAGCGGGTAATCCGTGCTCGCCCGCCGCAGCTCGTCCTCGCTGGCGATGGAACTGCTGGCCTCGACCGTGTAACCGTTGCCGGGTCGGATCGCGTCGACCGCGTAGGCGGCCTCCACCGTGGCGACGCCCCCGACCGGCCCTCGGCGGTCGCCGCGAACCACGGTGGCGAGGTCAGCTTTGACGGGCTCACCCGGCCAGAAGATAGTCTGCTGGGCCGCGCCCAGCACCCGCACCGTTGCGTGAACCGACTGACGCTGGATGGATGCCCCCTCATCGAGGGGCGTTTGCGGGCGCACGGTCGCCGACACCCGGCCCGCTTCGCCGCGCGTCCAGGTGCCGTCGCTGACGGCGTAGAGGTTGATGCCGCGCCAGTAGACCGATCGAGTGAAGTCGCTGCTGACTTCCATGACCGGGGTTGAGCTCCGCACCAACGTCCCCCCAGGCGCGACGTGGTCGGCGTAGCCGGTGGTCGTGAAGTCCGCCAGCGGAACGTTGCCGCGGCCGGCGGCGGCCCCGTCGGCTGGGCCCTGGCCCTGGTTGGGGTCACGGCCGTGGAACATCGCAACGCTGAGGTCGACGGTGTTCAGTGGAGGTAGGAAGACCGCCACCACGAGCAGCACGATGACCAGCGCGGCGCCACGCGAAGAGATGAAGATCCACACCTGGGCGTCGGCCATGTCGCGCCATCGCTGGCGGATGCGGGCGGCGTGCATGCGCAGGAGGAGCACGGTAGCCAGCAGGATCCAGAACACCGTGAGCTCGCCGGTCGCTGACTGCCCAGGGTCGTTGAGGATCTCGATCGACAGCGCCACCGCCAGTGGCGCGAGGGCAATCGTGGGATTGGCGCGCCGGCTCACCCAGTAGGTCGCCCAGGCGACCGTGATCCAGCCCGCCCCGGCCAGGCTCACCAGCGCGGCCGTGCCCACCGAGGCGCGGATCAACCGCACCCACCGAACGAAGTCCTCGGGCGGTGAGGAGACGTGCCTGGCGGTGAACATAAAGAGGCCGACCAGGGCGGCGACCTCGACCGCCAGCCAGTAGGTGGTCCCCCGCGGCGACACCTTGGCAAGCAGCAGGCATACCACGCTCGCGGTCACCGTCATCGGCACCAGCACGCTGCCACCGGGCACCCACCCGGACCCCGAGATGAGAAGCGCGGTGATGGCGACGATCCCTATCATGCAGGCATCCGCCAGCACGCCCTCGCGCAGGTCGACCCGGACGCGGCGTAACTCGCGCTCCCTGTCGCCGATCGCCAGGGTCAACCCCCCGTCCGCGTGCTCGAGGCGCAGGACGCCGGCGAGCGCCAGCCCGGCGACCGCCAACACGATGACCGCGCCGAGGCCGAAAACGCTCACGACGCGAACCCTGTAACCGCGGGCTCCCCGGCCAGACCCAGGTCCCACCAGGTCATCTCCCCCAACATGCGCACGCGCGGGTCGGTGCCGGTGCCGTGCCCCACGTGGAGGATGGTTGTGCGGCGGCCTCGGTCGCCGCTGTGGGCGAGGGTGTCCACCCAGCGGCCCGGGGCTGACGGCGTGACCACGACAAGGCTCTGCTGCGATGCCCTGCCCGTCGAGCCCGAGAGCACCGACTCGAGTGACGCGGTGCCGGATGCCCGCGCGACCGCCAGGAACTCGAGGATGCGGCGGAGGTGTGCCGGCCCGCTGCCCGCGGGGAACCTGGTGCCGGCGGCGTCGTTGCAGCGCATCGCGATGGACTGTCCTTTCTGCAGCGCTGCCATCGCCACTGACGCGGCCAGGGTGACCGCGTACTCCAGCGTCGATTCGTCGCCCGTGCCCCGGTGGACGCCCAGGGCCAGGTCGAGGATGACCAGCGTGTCGGCGCCCTCGTAACGCTCGAAGCTACGGCTCATTGGCCGTCCCAGGCGCGCCGTTGAAGGCCAGTGGATCCGGTTGAACCCGTCCGATGGATCATGCTCGCGGATGCCAAGGGCATCTGGGGGAGCGTCGGTATATCGCCCGAACACGCGCGCCTCACCACTGCTGTGCGTCGACCCGGGCAGGTATGCAGTGACATCGACCAGTCGCGGATACACCGTTATCGCAGCCTCCACCGCCGCAGTGTGCGTGCGCTGGAAGAACCCGAAGGGATCCCCCGTGGTGACCCTGATGGGCCCCAGGGCGAAGCGCCCGCGACGGGTGAATCGACCCTGGCTTGTCCAGCGCCTGGACCCGCGACCGGCGAGGCTGAACACCCGGCTGGCGTCGTAGCCCGGTATGCCCGACCGATCCTCGACCACCACCCAGGGGATGCCCACCAATGACGCGTTGTGCACGTCGAGCCGCTCCCGGAACTCCTGCCCCACCTCGTACGCGCCCTCGTGTGCCTCACGGGTGACCGCCAGGCCGCGGCTGGCCAGCCGGGTCCAGGCCCAGCACACGGCCAGAAGCATCAGGGCGAAGTAGGCCAGCGTGAAGGCCAGGCGGATGGCTGTCAGGTAGGCGAAAAAGAGGAGCACGGCGAGGCCGCCGGTGACCAGGAGTCGCCGCAGCAAGCGGCTCATTCGCCGGGCTCCATTAAGACTTCGGGCGGCGAGCTCCCTGGGGGACGGCCACAGAGTCGATGAGGTCGGCCAGCAGCCGGCCGCGGTCAGTGCCCCGCATCTCCGCCGAGGGCTTGAATACCAGCCGGTGAGCGAGCACCGGCTCGGCGAGGTTTTTGATGTCATCGGGGAGGACGTAATCGCGTCCTTCCTCCGCGGCCAGCGACTGCCCCAGGCGCACCAGGGCCAGCGACGCCCGGGGGCTGGCGCCCAGGCTGAGGTCCGGGTGGGTACGGCTGGCACCCACCAGGGTGACCACGTACTCCTTGACCTCGCGGCTGACGTACACCGTGGCGATGGCGTCCTGGGCCTCGCGGATGTCGTCCTCGCCCGTCACCGCATCGAGGTCGTCGAGGGGGCTCTCCCGGTGCTCGAAGCGGCCCAGCATCTCCACCTCGGCCTGGGGGCTGAGGTAACCCAGGCTGACCCGGGCGCTGAAGCGGTCCAGCTGGGCCTCGGGCAGCGGGAAGGTACCCGAGAACTCCACCGGGTTCTGCGTGGCGAGCACGATGAATGGGCTCGGGACTGGGTGGGTGACGCCATCCAGCGTGACCTGGCGCTCCTCCATGCCCTCGAGGAGGGCCGACTGGGTCTTGGGGGTGGCGCGGTTGATCTCGTCGGCCAACAGGACATTGGCGAACACCGGCCCCGGCCGGAAGTGAAAACCGCCCGCGGCCGGGTCGAACACGTTCACGCCCAGGACGTCCGAGGGCAGCAGGTCCGGTGTGAACTGAATGCGCTCGAACCTCCCACCGATGCTGGTGGCGAGCGCCTTGGCCAGGGTAGTCTTGCCCACCCCGGGCACATCCTCGATGAGGGCGTGGCCGCGGGCCATCAGGCACAGGACCGCGAGCCGCACCTGTTCTCGCTTGCCCACGACGACCAGCTCCACGTTCCGCACAACGGCGTGCATCAGCTTGGCTGCGCGCTCGATGGCCTCGATGTCCGGCGTCTCGGGATCCCGGACCAAGTCCGGGCGGGGACTACGCCTTGCCGCCTGCGCTCTTGCCACTGTTCCTTCGGCGCGGGGCCCGGACCCGCTGCTCGATCAGCCCTGCGATCAAACCCCCGAGGCTGGCGAAGAAAAGCTGGGGCACGTCGGCGGCGAAAACCCGGTCGACACGCATGGGGCCCAGGCCCAGGGGGCCGACGATCTTGACCTTGACCAGCTCGCTGTTGAAGGTCAGCACGAACCCGACCATGATGTAGATCACCGCCACAAGTGGCCCGTTGAGAACGCCGTACTTGGGTTCGATCATTCCCGCCGCCAGGCCGCCCGAGAACATGGCGACAACGCTGACCGCAAAATAGGCCCCGGAGCTTGCGGCGAGCTGGCCGCCGGGTGACGGCACCAGCGAGCCCAGGACGAGGTACACGGCCATGGCGACCGCGAAGCCAACTGCAACCGCCACGTAGTTGATGCGCCGGAAGAACGCCGGGTCGCCTTTGATTTCCACCCGCTTGTCGGTCGTCGGGCGCGGGCGCGGGCCCTGTGCACTCACCCCGAAAGAATAGCCCGGGTCATTCCCGGAGGGCCGGAATGAAGCTGGCTGATGCGGCCGCTTACAGACGTTCGAATCTTTCCACGTCGAGGACGAACACGATCGCCCCTCCCACCTCCACCTCCACCGGGTAGGGCACGAACATGTCGCCCGGCTCGACCATCGGGGGCACCGGGTTGAGGAGCTCGGTCCGTCCCTCGCAGTGCTCTCGCAGCACCTGGATCACGACCTCCACCTGCTGTTCGGAGACGCCGCAGAGAAGGGTGGCGTTGCCCTTCTGCAGAAAGCCTCCGCGAGAGTCCAGGCGGGTGGTCGGGATGCCCCGGTCGGCCAGGGCGTCGATGCAATCGGCGGCGTCGTCACCATGCATCACCGCAATGACCATCTTCACGAGTTGACGTCGGACCTGCTCACGGATCCCTCCTCACACCATGCGCGGCGGCGCGCTCAAGGGTAACCCGCAGCAATTCGACCGCCACCGCATCTGGACCCTGGGTTGCATCCACGACGTAGTACCGGTCGGGGTCGCGGCGAGAGAAGTCCAGATAGCCCGCGCGCACCCTGGTGTGGAAGCTGAAGTCCTCCTGTTCGATGCGGTCTGGCGCATGTCCCTTCGTCGCCGCCTGCCGGGCCAGGCCCACCGCCGGCGGCAGGTCCAGGAGCAGGGTGAGGTCCGGCCGGACCTTGAGCACCATCTGCATCGCCGAGAGGACGGCCATCTCCAGGCCCCGTCCCGCACCCTGGTATGCAAATGTGGAATCGACGAAACGGTCGGCGACCACGATCGTCCCCCGGGCCATGGCGGGGATGATCACCTCCTTGAGAAGCTGTGCTCGGGCCGCGGTGTAGAGGTTGGCCTCGGCCCACGCGGCCATGTCGTGGTGTTCAACGGAGAGGAGGACCTGACGCACCGCCTCGCCCAGCATGGTGCCCCCCGGTTCCCGCACCGGCAGCACCGGAAGACGCTCGGCTCGGAGCCCCTCGACCAGCCGCGCGGCCTGCGTCGATTTGCCGCTACCCTCGACCCCTTCAAGAGTGACCAGGTATCCCCTCACAGGGGGGGCATTCTACTGGTCGGGCGACTCCTCGTCGCGCGCATCGTCCTGGATCTCGTAGATCCGACGCAGCACCGTCTCGACCTGGGCCGCGCTGTTGGTGCGCAGGACCTCGACCGGCGTGCCGTGGGATTCCGCCTGCTGGATGGGGGAGTCGCGGCGGCGATAGTAGTTCTTCAGGGTCAGGACCAGGTCGGCATCCTCCGGGTGGTGAAGGATGCGCACCGGGATCCCCAGGTCACGGACGGTCTGTTCGACGTGGCTGCGGCTGACCCCATAGGGAAAGATGCTGATGGGCTCGTACTTCGCGCGCTGACGCTTGCCGCCGCCAGGGCTCACCACTGACGGCCGTAGCCGGCGCGGCACCGCGGGACCGGCGGCGCCGGGACGCCGTGGACCGCGGTCGTGGGGAAGGGGGGCGACCTGTGTCACGACCGAGCCATCAGGACGCCGGAGTCGCAGCTGGGGCGCCCTGAACTGACCCCGCAGGGCCAGGTCCACGACCTCATCCAGTGGGGTATGGACCACCAGCTGATCGCGTTCCTGGATCTCCACCAGCACGTCGAACGTCGGCGGTGCCTTGCGCTCCTGCACCGACTTCTGGCTGCCGCGGCGGCGCGCCTCCTCGTCTCCCAGGGTGACGGTCTGGATACCACCCAGCAGGTCGTTCAGGGTGGGATTGACGAGCAGGTTGTCCAGGCTCTGCCCATGCGCCGTGGCTACCAATTGCACACCACGTTCGGCGATCGTTCGTGCCGCAGTGGCCTCCAACTCTGTGCCGATCTCGTCGATCACGATGACCTCGGGCATGTGGTTCTCGACAGCCTCGATCATGACGGCGTGCTGCAGGTTCGGGGTGCGCACCTGCATCCGCCGCGAGCGGCCGATGCCCGGGTGCGGGATGTCCCCGTCGCCCCCGATCTCGTTGCTGGTGTCAACAATCACCACGCGCTTGCGCTTCTCATCCGAGAGCACACGTGCGCATTCGCGGAGCATTGTTGTCTTGCCCACCCCGGGCCGTCCCAGCAGCAGGATCGAACGTCCACTCACCACCAGGTCCTTGATCAGGTCGACGGTGCCCGTCACCGCGCGCCCCACGCGGCAGGTCAGTCCGACAATGTCACCCCCCCGGTTGCGGATGGCCGAGATCCGGTGCAGCGTCTGGCCGATGCCCGCGCGGTTGTCATCGCCAAACGAGCCGACCCGCTGGGAGACGTAGTCCAGGTCGGACGAGGTCACGACCTCATCGCTGAGCACGACCTCGCCGTCGGCGAAGCGGGCCTCGGGCTGGCGCCCGAGGTCGAGGACGACCTCGAGCAGCTCGGACCGCCGGCTCGAGGTGGCGACGCGCGCGGCATCGCGGATATTTGGCGGCAACGCACTGAACAGCAGGTCAAGCTCCGCCGCCCAGTCCTGGGCCCGGTCCTCCGCGCGCGGCGGCCGGGGACTCACCCGAACACCGGCGCGAAGGCTTTTTCCTTCTTGGGGTTACGAACCGCTGCCGCAACCCGGGAGCGCATCTCGCGCACCAGCAGGTCCTGCCCGGCCAGCGCCTCGAAGCCGGCGTCCTGGAGGGCCCGGGTGGTCGTGGTGTCGTATGCCCGCACGTTGCTCCAGACGGCGCCGCCGTGTGGCGACAGGGTGCCGAGCGCATCGGAGATCAGCGCTTCCTGGAGATGCTCCTCCGGCGCCTGGTCCTGGCGCGTGGTGGCGGCGATAGTGTGGGGCCGCCCCGGTGAGCCCAGCTCCACGCCGAGCCATGCGACGACCTCGTTGTTGCGTTCGAGGACCATGCTGCGGTTGCCGCGACGGCTGAAGCGGTGGAGCCACTCCCCTTCGTGGACCGCCTTCCACTGCTTGAACTCCGGCGCCTCCACCTGCGAGACCGACCGGGGCGTCGCCGCCAGGTACAGCGCAAACAGCCCGAGCGCATCCTTGCGCGTGGCGGGCCGCAGGCCGGACATCGGCTCGGGGGGGAGCCCCACCCGGCTGATGTCGCTGAGGAGGAAGACGCGATCCCGGGCGTAGGGGGTGAACCCGTGCGCCTTGAAGCTCTCCATGACGGCGTGACCCTCCGGGATGCGGACGTAGATCCTTGCCACCCCCATGGCCACGGCCTCGCTGCAGAGGTGGTCGATCAGGGCACCGCCGCCCGCCCCCGACAGTTCGGGCGCGAGCGACAGGTTGAGCACCCGGACGGCGTCGGGGCGCCGTCGGCGGGTCCCCGGGAGCCGGGTGTCGGTTCCGCCCAGGACCTCCGCCTGGATGAACCCGGTGACCCTGCCGTCGTCGTCCTCGAGGACGTAGAGCATCTCGCTCGGTATCGACAGCGGCAGCAGCGAGCTGAGGGTGCGGGTGACGATCTGCCACAGGCGCACCGGGTGGGTCGACCCCTCGCCCTGCAGCGACAGCTGCAAGCCCTCGGTGTAGATCTCGTCGATGCGCCCCCAGTCCGTGACCTGGGCGCTGCGGATGTTCAAGCGCCCCTCGCCGCCGAGCGCGCCGACGTGGTGACGGTGTCGAGGAAGAGGCCATGCAGTCGATCGTCGCCGCTGAGCTCCGGGTGGAAGGCCAGCCCCAGGACCGGGCCCTTGCTCACCGCCACGATGCGCCCTTCGTGGGCCGCCAGCACGTCCAGCGAAGGGTCAACGTCCTCGATCACGGGCGCGCGTATGAAGACCGCTTCGAAAGGCCTGTCCAGGGTGTCCACCTCGATGGCCGCCTCGAAGCTGTCTGGCTGCCGTCCGTAGCCGTTACGGCGCACTGTGATGGGGAGGATGTCAAGGCACTCCTGGTCGGGTAAACCGTCGACCACCTCACGGGCGAGCAGGATGAGCCCGGCGCACGTTGCCATCGCGGGCATCCCCGCCAAAAGCCGCCGCCGTAACGGTTGTTGCAGGTCGAACTGGCGCAGGAGTTTGTCCATCGTCGTGCTCTCGCCGCCAGGCAGGATCATGCCGTCGGCCTCGGCCAGCTCCGCCGCGGAGCGCACCGGGAAGGCCTCGGCCCCCAGCCGCTGCAACGCCAGGATGTGCTCGCGAAAGGCGCCCTGCAGGGCGAGCACGCCAACCCGCGGTGGGCTCAATGTGGGCGCGTCGGGCTACCAGCCTCTCGAGGCGAGTAGCTCCTCCTGGGGAATGGTGGCGATCTCGATCCCCTTCATCGCGGCGCCCAGTCCCCGGCTCACCTCGAGGATGACGTCGGGCTTGTCGAAGTACGTCGTGGCGGCGACGATGGCCTTGGCCATCCGCGCCGGGTCCTCGGACTTGAAGATGCCCGACCCGACGAAATTGCCATCGCACCCCAGCTGCATCATCAGCGCGGCATCGGCAGGGGTCGCGATGCCACCGGCGGAGAAATTGACCACCGGCAGCCGGCCCAGCCGCGCCGCCTCGGCGACCAGGTCGTAGGGTGCCTGGAGCTCCTTCGCGGCCGTGTAGAGCTCCTCCTTGGCCATGCCGTGGAGGCGACGGATCTCACCGCTGACGGCGCGCATGTGGCGCACTGCCTCAACCACGTTGCCGGTGCCGGCTTCCCCCTTGGTGCGGATCATCGCCGCGCCCTCGGCAATGCGGCGGAGCGCCTCTCCGAGGTTGCGCGCGCCGCAGACGAATGGGACCTTGAACTGCCACTTGTCGACGTGGTGCTCCTCGTCGGCGGGGGTCAGGACCTCGGACTCGTCGATGAAGTCGATCCCGATCTCCTCGAGGAGCTGAGCCTCGACGAAGTGGCCGATCCGTACCTTGGCCATCACGGGGATCGTCACCGCGGACTGGATCTCGGCAATCAGGCTGGGGTCGCTCATGCGCGCCACACCGCCGTCACGACGGATATCGGCAGGAACGCGTTCCAGGGCCATCACCGCGCACGCGCCCGCCTCCTCGGCGATGCGGGCCTGGTCGGCGTTGACCACGTCCATGATCACACCGCCCTTGAGCATCTCTGCAAGACCGGTCTTGATCCGCAGCGTGCCGGTTTCACGGTGCCCATTGGCACTGGCCTTGCCGTTGGTGTCGGTCTTCGCCATCTAGATCGGATTCTACGCCGGGTTCCCTTGCCGCGAACCGACTACACGGACCTGGCCCAGGGACCCTTGCAGCAGCCTACAGGCCGAGGGATTTCGAGATCAGGTAACGCTGGATCTCGGACGTACCCTCGACGATGCGCAGGATCCGCACGAAGCGGTAGATGCGCTCCAGGCCGAGCTCCCGTGTCAGGCCCATCCCGCCGTGCACCTGGATGGCGGTGTCGGCGGCCCGGCCCACCATCTCGGTCGCGAAGAGCTTGGAGTACGCGGCTGCCTGGATCAGCGGGTCGCCCTGGTCCGCCAGCCACGCCAGTTTGTAGGCCAGCAGTCGGGCCATCTCGACCTCCATCGCCATGTCCGCCAGCTGGAAGGAGATGCCCTGCATCCGGCCGATCGGCTTGCCGAACTGCACCCTGCTCCTGGCGTATTCCACCGAAGTTCGCAGCAGGTAGTCCCCGAAGCCCACGCACATAGCGGCGATGTTGGCGCGCCCGCCGGTGAGGAACCCCATGGCGTTGTAGAACCCCATGCCCACCTCACCGATGACGTTCTCCTCGGGCACGCGGACGTCTTCGAAAACCAGCTCGCAGGGCCCCTCCCCGCTGTAGATGACAGTCTGCGTCCGCCCCACCGAGAGGCCTGGCGTCCCCTTCTCGACGACGAACGCCGTCACGCCGCCGGCGGCCTTCTTCTCGGGGTCCGTCACGGCGAACACCTGGATGAAGTCGGCGTGCTGGCCATTGGTGATGAAGTGCTTGGTGCCATTGATGACCCAGTGGTCACCGTCCTTCACCGCGCGGGTTCGCATCGACTGGTTGTCGCTCCCAGCGTCAGGTTCAGTCAGGGCGAAGCAGGCCGAGATCTCGGCCCGCAGGAAGGGCGGGACGAGGCGATCCCGCAGGGCGGGGCGGAAACCCTGGAGCAGGCCGGTGGGTCCCTCGGGGCCGGAAAGACACGCAACGGCCATGAAGCTACCGGTGCTTGCGGCGACCTCGCGGAGGTGGGCCTGGCCCACGTACGACAGCCCGCCGCCTCCCAGCTCGACCGGGATGTCCACGGAGTAGAAGCCAAGCTCGGCGGAGCGCCGGCGCATCGCCAAAACTTCGGCGCGCAGCTCCTCGCTCTCGCCGTCGCTCTCGGTGAAGCGTTGCTTCAGCTCCGCTTCTTTGGGCATGACCTCGCGCTTGAGAAAGTCCCTGAAGGAGTCGGCGAGCGCCTTCTCCTCAGCCCCAAACGCGAAGTCCATCGGGGCAGAGACTAGTGGAATGTCTCAGCGATGGCCATCTGCACTGCACTCACTTCCTGGCCTGGACGCGGCGGTGCATCAGGGCCGGGTCGTCGAGCAGCGGCTCCGCGTGGCGGAGGGCCTGGTCCCGGACCCTCTCCAGCAAGCGCTCGAGCTCGCCCCTGGTTTGAAACGTCCCGCGCAGCACCTCGCGGTCGGCTTCGTCGTCGACCGCCTCCCAGAGGCCGATACCGTGCACGATCGGCTTCCGAGGGCCAAGCAGCCCGAAGCCATCCCTGACCTCGCCAAGTCCGACCATGACCGGGTAGCGCGGCGCGTCCTCGCGCATGTAGCGAAACCGAATGAAGGTTCGGCGGCGCCGGTAGGCGACCATCGTCGGCGTGCAGTAGGCGTCGAGAAGCCAGAAGCCGCGCTCCTTGAACCACGGCCCCAGGACCGCCTCGCAGACCTCAGGAAAGTAGTCCGGCTCCGCCGTGCCACGGGGCATGGCGACGATCAGATCTTCTGCCCGACCTCGTCCGAGAAGTGGCACGCGGCCAGGTGGCCCCGGCCCTTGTCTTCCAGGGGGGGCTCCTCGTCGGCGCAGATGCCGGGGACGCGGGCGATGGGGCAGCGAGTGTGGAAGCGGCAGCCAGACGGCGGGTTTACCGGGGAGGGGATCTCGCCGCTGAGCTCGACCAGCCGCCGCTTGGACTCGGTCACGGGGTCGGGGATGGGGATGGACGACAACAGGGCCTTGGTGTATGGGTGCTTCTGGTTGTCGTAGAGGTCGTGGCTGTTGGCAATCTCGGCGACCTTGCCGAGGTACATGACCATCACGCGGTCGCTGATGTGGCGCACGACTGAGAGGTCGTGGGCGATGAAAAGGTAGGTCAGCTTGAACTCCTGCTGGAGGTCCTCGAGGAGGTTGATGATCTGCGCCTGGATTGAGACGTCGAGGGCGGAGATGGGCTCATCGCAGACGATCAGTTTGGGGTTGAGAGCCAGGGCCCGGGCAATCCCGATGCGCTGCCGCTGCCCTCCGCTGAACTCATGTGGATAGCGGTTGTTGAAATACGGGTTCAGGCCGACGGTGCGAAGTAGATCCTGGACGCGGTCATCCTTGGCCTTACCGCGGACGATGCCGAAGTTGACCAGGGGCTCGGCGATGATGTCGCCAACGGTCATGCGTGGGTCCAGCGACGCGTATGGATCCTGGAAGATCATCTGCACCTCGCGGCGCTTCTGTCGTAGCGCCTCGCCTCTGAGGCTGGTGAGGTCGGTGCCCTCGAAGAAGATGCTGCCCGAGGTGGCCGGAAGGAGCTGGGTGACCAGGCGCCCCAGGGTCGACTTGCCACAGCCCGACTCGCCAACCAGGCCCAGGGTCTCGCCCGGGTAAACGTCGAACGTGACGCCATCGACCGCCTTTACGGACGTTCCGATGCCCGCGCCAAAGTGCTTGGTCGCCCCCACCACGCGCAGCAGCGGCTCACCGTCACGGCGCACGGCTTCGGTGCGTCGCTGGCTGACGACCGCCTCCGGCGTCTCGCCGGAGGCACGCGGGCTGGCGGCAAGCTTGCGATCGCTCTTTTTTTGTGTGGTCGCGCGCCGTGAGGGCGTGGTGACCTTGCCGCTCTCAGCCAACCTTGATATCCGCCTTGACCTCGGCCTCCACCACGGTGGTCGCGGCGACGGTGCGGCCCTTCGGATGCATCCCCGACGCGGCGCCAGGCCGGATGTCGCTGATCGTACCGGCGCCCATCTCGTCGTACGCGCGCTGCATCGTCACCCAGCACGCCGCCTCCTGGCGTGTACCGACGTTGACCAGCGGGGGGACGTCGCTGAAGCACTTCTCGATACGGAATGGACAGCGCGGATGAAAGGCGCAGCCCGGCGGCGGCTGAATCAGGTCGGGGGGCAGACCCTCGATGGACACCAGACGCTCGTGGCGGTCCGAGTCGATCCGCGGTATCGCCCGCAGAAGCGACCACGTGTACGGGTGCTGGGGACTGGCGAAGATCTGCTCCACGGGGCCCTGCTCCACGATCTGGCCGGCGTACATGACGATGACCCGCTTGCACAGCCCGGCCACCACGCCGAGGTTGTGGGTGATGAGCATGATCGACGTCCCGAGCTCTTCGTTGAGGTCGCGCAGCAACTCCAGGATCTGCGCCTGGACGGTGACGTCGAGGGCAGTCGTCGGCTCATCGGCGATCAGGATCCCGGGCTCGTTGCTCAGCCCCATGGCGATCATCGCGCGCTGCCGCATGCCGCCGCTGAACTGGTGCGGGTAGTCCTTGACGCGCTTGGGGGCGGCGGGGATGCGCACCTGCTGCAGCAACTGGACCACCCTCTCCTTGACGCCCTGCCGGGGCTGCTTCTTGTGCGCCAGCATGGCCTCTTCGAGCTGGAAGCCCACCTTGAGGACCGGGTTCAAGGAGCTCAGGGGATCCTGGAAGATCATGGCGATGTCCCGGCCCCTGATCTCGCGCATCTCGTCCGCCGAGAGCTTGGTGAGGTCCTCGCCGTTGAACAGGATCTCGCCGGCCGTCACCTTGCCGGGCTGCTGAACCAAGCCCAGGATCGACATCGCGGTCACGCTCTTGCCGCAGCCTGACTCCCCGACGATACCCAGGGTCTCACCGGGGTTGAGGTCAAAGCTCACGTCGCGCACGGCGTGCACCACGCCGTCGTCCGTGAAAAAGTCTGTGCGCAGGTTCTTTACCTGCAGGATGGGATTAGCCAAGCGCCGTTAGGTTAGCGCTTTTGTCTCGGGTCGAACGCGTCGCGCAGGCCGTCACCCAGGAAGTTGAAGGCCAGCAGCGTGAGTACCAGGGCGATGGCCGGGGGCATCACCACGTGGGGGGCCAGGCGCAGTGCCTGCACGCCTTCGGAGGCCATCGACCCCCAGGACGGCGTCGGCGGCCTGACGCCCAGGCCGAGGTAGCTGAGGAAGGCTTCGAAGAGGATGGCCGAGGGGATGCCAAGGGTGGCCTGGACGATGATCGGCCCCAGCGAGTTCGGCAGCAGGTGGCCGAAGAGGATCTTGTGGGGGCGGGCCCCCGATGACTTCGCGGCCTCGATGAACTCGCGCTCGCGCAGCGAGAGCGCCTGCCCGCGCACCAGGCGGGCCATGTCCATCCACCGCGTCGCAGCGATGGCGATGATGATCTTCTGGATGCTCGGTCCTGCCGCGAAGCCGGGCAGGGGAATGATCACCAGGATCATCGCCACGAGCAGGTCGGGGACACCGTAGAAGACGTTGATCACCAGGCTCAGGAGACCGTCGATCCAGCCGCGGAAGTACCCGGCGATCAGCCCCAGTGTCACCCCGACCGCGAGGACGACCACCTGTGTGCAGATCCCCACCAGCAGCGAGATCTGGGCGCCGACGATCACCCGGCTGAGGAGGTCACGCCCGAGATGGTCACCGCCGAACGGAAAGGCGGCGCTCGGAGACGCGTAGTTGTCGGTCAGTGAGATGGCATTGGGATCGTGCGGCGTCCACCGCACACCGATCAGCGCGACGAGCAGCAGTAGGCCGAGGTAGATGGTGGCGGCCAGGGCCAGCCGGTTGCGCCTGAGTCGACGCCAGCCGTCCATCCACAGGCTGGTCTGCTCGCGGACCAGCGTTCCGCCAGCAAACTCCTCTGCCGGGGTGGCGACCGCCATCAGTATCGAATCCTCGGGTCGATGACCGTGTACGCCAGGTCCACCAGCAGGTTGGCAAGGCCGATCATCCCCGCGTACACGGTGAAGACGCCGACGACGATGTTGTAGTCGTGGTGGAGGATGCTGTTGACAAACTCCTTGCCCAGCCCCGGTATCCCGAAGATGTCCTCGACGACCACGCTGCCGGTGATCAGCCCTATGACCAGCGGGCCGAGGATGGTGGTGACCGGGATCAGGGCATTGCGCAGCGCATGCCGGATGATCACGACCTGCTCGGACAGGCCCTTGGCCCGGGCAGTTCTCACGTAGTCCTGCCGGATCACCTCGAGCATGGAGGCGCGCGTAAGGCGGGCCACGAAGCTGGCGTAGGGCAGCCCCAGTGCCACCGCCGGCAGGGACAACTCAAACGGGTCGCCATAGGTGCCCGTCCAGCCGATGGGGTAGTAGAGGCTGCCACCAGTCACCTTGTACATGAAAGTTCCGAAGACCAAGAGTAGGAAGGCCGAGCTGACAAACGAGGGCATGCTGTACCCAACGACGGCGGTGGTGGTCAGTACGTAGTCGACCCAGGAGTTCTGTCGGATTGCGGCCAACACTCCGAACAGCATGCCGACGCCGATCGTGATGACCAGGGCAGCGCCGCCCACCTCCGCGCTCACGCTGGCCTCGCGCAGCACCAGCGGCGTGATCTTCTGGCCGCGGTTGACGAACGAGACGCCGAGGTCACCCTTGGTGAGGAGGTTCGTCATGTACTCCTGGTACTGGACACTGAGCGGACGGTCGAGACCGTACTCGTGCAGGATCAATTCGAGCTGCTGACCCCGGACCTTCTCGCTGATGAAGGCGTTGCCGGGCAGGCGGTGAACCCCAAGGAAGACCAGCGAGGAAACGGCGAAGATGGTGAAAACGATCATCGCCATCCGCTGCGAGATGTAGACCACGGTGCCCCGCGTCAGCATGCGTCCCCCATTATCCGCGGCTTAATGACGATTTGCAGGAGCGGCATCGGTTAACGAGAAACGGCGCCCGGATTGCTCCGGGCGCCGTCTCGGGCTTCCTTCTAGTGCTGCTGGATCGAGATCTCGTTCCAGTAGTAGTCGAAGAAGTTGTTGGTACCCGCGCCCTTCGCCCAGGGCTGGAACAGGAACTGTCCAACCGAGTAGTAGAGCGGGACATCAACGACATCCTTCTGCAGCAGCTGACCGATTTCCTTGTAGGTCGGTAGCGCCTTGTCGAGGGGCTCAGCATCCGCCTTGTTCAGGAGGACGTTGTACTGGTCCTTGGCGTCGGGCGCATAGCCGCTGCTGTTCGCGGTGCCATCCTCAGCCTGCTGGCCCCAGAGGTTGTCGTACCAGTCCTGGGGATGGTTGTAGTCGGCCTGCCAGCCATCGCGTGAAAGCACGAACTTGCCGGCCTGGCGGTCCTGGATGAAGGCGGTGGCATCCTGCTGCGGGTCCAGCGCCACGTCGATGCCCAGGTTCTGCTTCCACTGGGACTGCAGGAAGGTGGCCACGTCGTCGTTCGGGGCACCGACGTTGTAGCTGTACTTCAGGCCCTTGGTCAGCGACCCAGTGGGGTCGCCGATCTTGAGGTCGTCCTTGGCCTTGCTGGCATCGAACTTGCCAATGGGGTCTGCGCCATCACCGAGGTAGCCGGAGAGGCCCTTGGTGATCAGCCCGCCGGTGGCGGGGGAGCAGGTGATGTTGCTGCAGACGGTCTTGGCCAGCGCGGTCTTATCGACCGCGAGGGCAAAGGCCTCACGCAGCTCCCGGGCGTGCGGGTTCTTGTCGGTGAAGGGTCCACCGGCCGGGTGCTTGGAGTTCACGTTGAACGTGACCCAGCTGGTGCGGACCTTGGGCTGCAGCAGGAGCTTCTTGGACTCGTTGGAGTCCTTCTGGATGCGGAGGATGTCCTCCTTGGGCAGCGAGCTCCAACCACCGTAACCGACGATGTCGTACTTGCCCTGCTCGAACTGCTGGATCGCGCTCGACTCGGACGCGGCGCCCGGGTCACGCTGGTCAATATGGATCTTCTTCAGGGTCGGCTTGGGGGAACCCCACCAGTTGTCGACGGCAGCA
>JBHEMS010000003.1:0-24472 GCA_046262455.1 Candidatus Dormibacteria bacterium
GAAACTCTCGGCGCTCAAGCCCGCGTTCGACAAGGCGGGCGGGGTGACCGCGGGCAATGCCTCAGGCATCAATGACGGCGCGGCGGCCGTGGTGGTGGCCTCGGCCGGTCGCGCTGAGCGCGAGGGTTGGAAACCGATCGCCCGTATCCGCGCCTACGCGTCGGTGGGGGTCGCGCCGCGGATCATGGGGATCGGCCCCGCGCCCGCGACGCGGGCGGCGCTGAAGAAGGCGGGGATGGACCTCAAGGACATCGACCTCTTCGAGCTCAACGAGGCCTTCGCCGCGCAATCTGTTGCCGTCGCCAGGGAGCTGGCTGTGCCCGAGGACAAGATCAACGTCCGCGGAGGCGCCATCGCGCTGGGGCACCCCATCGGCGCCTCCGGGGCTCGCATCCTCACCACCCTGCTCCACGCGATGCAGGACCTGGACAAGCAGACCGGGCTTGCCGCCCTGTGCATCGGTGGCGGGCAGGGTATCGCGATGGTGGTCGAGCGCCTGAACTGAGCGGCCGGGCGATCTATACAATCTCTCCCGGCCGCCGGGCCACAAACAGGAGGTCGGAGTTTGCGTAGGATCTTGCTGCTGGGAACACTGGCGCTCTTCCTGGCCGGCTGTGGGTCGTCATCTGACACCCTGCTGCCCAATGTCGAGATCAAGCTCTTCAAGTCCGACCCCGCCGTCAGCGTCGCCCTGGGGCCGATCAGCGGCGGCGATGTCACCGTCAGGCTCAGCTCCACCAACTTCAAGGTGGTCCCGCCGGCGGAGGCTACCAACGCCCACGTATACGGCGAGGGGCACTATCACCTCTTCGTCGACGTGCCCCCCTCCGCGGCCGGTGAGGTGATCCCCAGGACACCGGGTGTGTACCACACCGCGGAATCGACCTTCACCATCCACAACCTGAAAAGCGGCCACCACCACCTCTACGTCGTGCTCGGCTTCAGCGACCACATGCCATACCAGGCCTTCATCGAGACCGGGGGCAAGCTGCGCGGCGCCATCAATGAGCTCGACTTCACGGTTGGGCCGGGCCAGACGGGCAACCGGGCGCCGGAGACGACGGCCACGCCATCCCCGGCGGCCAGCCCCAGCGCCGCGGCCGTCAGCCCCAGTCCCAGCGCCCAGGCGTCAGGCGGCGGGGGTGGGACCAAGGTCCAGGTGGTCGCCGACCAGGCCAACGGCGGCGCCTACAACCCCCAGAACGCGACCGCCAAAGTGGGTGACACGGTGCAGTGGGCCTGGACCGATGACAGCGCCCAGCACAGCGTGACAGCCGACGACGGGTCCTATGACAGCGGCCTGCAGGGCAAGGGCTCCAGTTTCAGCTACAAGTACACCTCGGCTGGGACCTACAAGTACCACTGCCTCGTGCACCCGCAGATGGTCGGCCAGGTCACAGTGTCCTGATGCCGAGGAGCCCGATGGCGACGCTGGGGATGGTCGTAGGCGGCGAAGCGCGCCAGGCACCCTGACTCGAAGTAGCGAAGCAGGAAGCCCAAAAACAGCGCCCGCCAGAGACTCATGGCGGGCGAACCTAACATGGGGTCGCGCCCCGCCGGCCGCGGCTAGACTTGGCGCTCGTGACCCTCGAAGCAAGTGACCGCTGCGCCACGGGCGGCAGCGACCGGGCCGACGGCCGGCGGCCCTTTGGCCTCGGGACCGAGCGCCGCTACCCGCCGGACCGAGTGGCGGACATCCGGCACATCCTCCTCGACCTGCGGGTCGACCCGCGGAAGCGCACCCTGGAGGGCGTCGCCACCCACCGCCTGGCGCCCATCGCGCAACCCCTGAAGCGCCTCCCGCTGAACCTCGAGGAACTCACCGTGGACTCCGTCACCATGGGTGGTAAGGCCCTTGAGTACCACCACGAGGATGGGGTCCTGGAGATCCGCTTCAAGCCGGCGGTCCCCGTGGGTCGAGAGGTCGAGGTGGCCATCGCCTACCACGGGTCACCCCGCACCGGGCTGAACTTCATCGGCCCTGACAGGGCGTACCCGGATCGGCCGTACCAGGCCTGGACGCAGGGGCAGGACGAGTACGCCCGCTTCTGGTTTCCCAACCACGACTACCCCAACCAGAAGCAGACCACCGAGGTTATCGTCACCGCCCCGGCGGAGTTCGAGACGATCTCCAACGGGCGCCTCGTTTCGGTGGAGAAGTCGGGCCGTGGTCGGCGCTGGCACTGGGTCCAGGAGGTCCCCCACGTGAGTTACCTGGTGACCCTGGTGGTCGGGACGTTCGAGCGCTGGGAGGAGGAGGGCCCGGGCGGAGTGCCGCTGCAGTATTACGTCCCCCCGGGTCGCCTCGCGGACGGCCACCGGGCGTTCGACGAAACACCGGCGATAACCCGCGTGCTGGCTGATCTGGCAGGCACCCCGTACCCGTACGTGAAGTACGCCTCGGTTGTGGTCCGGGACTTCACCTGGGGCGGTATGGAGAACACCTCTGCCACCACCTACATCGACGACCTCCTCCCCGACGCCAGCTCCGCCACGGACTACGACTACGTCCAGTTGGTCTCCCACGAGCTGGCCCACCAGTGGTTCGGCGACCTGCTGACCTGCCGTGAGTGGGCCCACGGGTGGCTCAACGAGGGCTTCGCGACCTACGCGTGGCCGTACTACGCCGAGAAGGCCTACGGCTTGGACGAGGCCCAGCGCGCGCACATGGAGCACGCCGACCTGTACCGCGCCGAGGACCGCGATTACCGCCGGGCGATCGTCGAACGGGAGTACACCGAACCGTTCGAGCTGTTCGATCATCACCTGTACAAGAAGGGCTCCTGGGTACTGTGGATGCTCCGGCACGTCCTCTCGGAGGAGGTCTTCGTTGCCGGCGTGCAGGCCTATGTCCGCCGTCATGCCGGCGGGCTGGTGGTCACCGAGGACCTGGTTCGGGCAATGGAGGACACCAGCGGCAGGAGCCTGGGATGGTTCTTCGACCAGTGGGTCTATGGCGCTGGGCACCCGGAGTTCTCGGTCTCGTACCACTGGAGCGACGACGACCGCACCGCCACGGTGAAGGTGGAGCAGACGCAGAAGGTGGACGACATAACCGGCGTCTTCCGCATGCCGGTCCGGCTGGCCTTCGGCCTGCCGGGGGGGCGCACCGTGGTGCACGAGGTCAACGTGGGCACCCGGGGACCGGAGGACGGGTTCACCTTCGCCCTCCCCGCCCGCCCGACATGGGTTCGATTCGACGAAGGCAACCAGGTGCTCAAGACACTGGAGTTCAAGCGCCCGGATGAGCTCCTGCTGGCACAGCTGCAACAGGATGAGATGACCGGCCGCGTCGAGGCCGCCCTGCAGCTCGGCAGCCACGGCACGCCGCCGGCCGTCGCGGGCCTGGCCCGCGCCCTCGCCAAAGACCCTTTCTGGTACGTGTCGGTGGCAGCCGCGCGCGGGCTGGGCCGGGCACAGGGCGAGACGGCGCGGGATGCGCTGGTCGAAGGCCTGGGGCACCCGAACTCGCGGGTGCGCGCCGCCGTCGCGACCGCCCTGGGCAACTTCCAGGGTGACGAGACCGCTGCCGCCGCGCTGAGACGCACGCTCAAACGGGACCGCTCGTACTACGCCGCGGCCGCGGCAGCTGCCTCCCTGGGCACCATCGGCCGCCCGGACACCGCGCCTGACCTGGTGGCTGCGCTCGACCGTCCATCTCACCGCGACGTGATCTCCCACGGAGCCCTTCGAGGTCTCGCGGCGCTGCAGCGCCCCGAGCACCTGGCGACGATCCTGGCGCGCAGCGCGCCAGGCACCAACCAGCACGTCCGGGCCACCGCGCTGGTCTCGGCCGCCCGCCTGGCGCGCGCCCTCGGCCGTGAGCAACGTGAAGAAGTCCGCCAGATCGCCACCCAGAACCTGCGCGATCCCCTGTATTTCGTGCGCCGCGCCGCGATCCAGTCACTCGAATTGATGGGCGACGAGGAGGCGATCCCGGCCCTGCAGGCGACCGTCGACCGGGACGTCGAGGGCGCGGTGCGATACGAGGCCCGGGTCGCCATCCACAACCTGCGCGAGGGCTCTGTGCGCCAGCACGACATCGCCGGCGTCAGGGACGACGTCGACGCGCTACGTCGCCAGAACCGCGAGTTGCGCGAGCGGGTGGACCGGCTGGAGGCGCGCCGCGACCGCGACGGCAGGAAGCGAGCATGACCGGGGAGGAGCGCTTCCTGGCCGCCTGCCGGCTGCAGGATGTGGACCGAACCCCGGTGTGGTTCATGCGCCAGGCCGGCCGCTGTCTGCAGGAGTATCGCGAGTTGCGCGAGAGGTACGACATCCTGACCATGACCCGCACGCCCGAGCTCTGTGCCAAAGTCACCCTGATGCCGGTCGACACCTTTGGTGTCGACGCCGCTGTGCTGTACGCGGACATCATGCTGCCGCTGTCGGGGATGGGGGTGGACTTCTCGATCGACCCCGGCGTCGGCCCCATCATCCACCAGCCGGTGCGGACCGCCGGCGACGTCGCGGCGTTGCGGGTGATCGATGCCGAGGAGGCGACACCGCATCTCTTCGAGACGATCCGCATGCTGCGGCAGGAGCTGCGCGGGAAGACCGCGCTGATCGGCTTCGCTGGGGCGCCCTTCACCGTCGCCTCCTACATGATCGAGGGTCGCCCCACCAAGGAGTTCGGACGCTGCAAAGCGCTGATGTACGGCGACCCGGCGACCTGGCACCGGCTCATGGACACCCTGACCGAGGTCACCATCCGCTACCTGCGCGCACAGGTCGAAGCGGGCGCGCAGGTCCTCCAGCTGTTCGATAGCTGGGTGGGCGCGCTGGGCCTGCTCGAGTACCGCGAGTACGTCCTCCCATACAGCCGCCGGATCTTCAGCGAGCTGCGCGAGACGGGGGTGCCGACGATCCATTTCGGAACCTCCACGGCCCACCTCCTGGAGGATGTCGCCGCCGCCGGGAGCGACGTGGTCAGCGTCGACTGGCGCCTCCCACTGGACGTCGCCTGGGAGCGGATCGGCGACCGACTGGGGATACAGGGCAACCTGGACCCCACCGTCCTCATGGCCCCCTTCGAGGTCATCGAGCGTGAGGCCCGCCTGGTGCTGGCGCGCGCCGGAGGCCGGCCGGGGCACATCTTCAACCTCGGGCACGGGGTCCTTGCGGACACCCCGTCGGGCAACCTGACACGGCTGGTCGAGCTGGTCCACGAGGCGAGCGCGCGGGTGGTCGCCGAGGGCGCGCCGGCGTGACCGCATCCCAGGGCGGCCCCGTCGGCATCGTGCTGATGACCTATGGCTCGGCGCAGACCGGCGACGAGGTCCCCGCGTACCTCGAGAGCGTGCGGGGCGGGCGCCCGGCCGACGCCGAGCTCATCGCCGAGTTCCGCCACCGCTACGAGCTGATTGGGTTCTCGCCGCTGGTTCGCATCACCCAGGCGCAGGGCCAGGCGCTGCAGGAATTGCTTGACGAGCGCCACGGCCAGGGTGCCTACCGCGTCGAGGTCGGGATGCTGCACTCACAGCCGCGCATCGAAGCGGCTCTCCGGCGCCTGGCGGCCGCCAGGGTGCGGAGCGTCCTGGGGGTGGTGCTGTCACCCCAGTGGTCCCCGATCATCATGGGTGGCTACACCCGGGCGTTCGATGCCGCCGCGGACGCCCACCTCCCCGACGTCCCGCGGCAGATCGCCGGGCCCTGGCACGAGCTGCCGGCCTTCATCGACAGCCTGGCAGGGCGGGTGCGCGAGGCGCTGGCGCGCTTCTCGCCGGCGGATCGAGAGCACCTGGCCATCATGTTGACCGCCCACAGCCTGCCTGAGTCGGTGGTGCAGCGCGAGCCCGACTATTTGGAGCAGATCATGGCGACGGTGCGGGCCGTGGCCACCACCGCGGGCCTGCGCGACGGCGAGTGGGAGTTCGCCTACCAGAGCGCGGGGCACAGTCCCGAGCCGTGGCTGACCCCCGACCTCAAGGACCTCCTGCCGGGCCACCGGGCGGCCGGGAAGACCGCGGTCCTGGTGGTGCCGGTGCAGTTCCTGGCGGATCACCTCGAGATCCTCTACGACATCGACGTCGCTGCCCGGGAGGAGGCCGAGGAGGCGGGCCTGGCCTTCCATCGCATCGAACTGATGAATGTCTCCCCGGCCTTCATCGCTGCCCTCGGCGAGGTCGTCGAGCGCGACGCCGTGGAGGTGGCCGGCGCCGTCTAGCGGCCCCAATCGGCGGTGGTCGAAGACCGCCGTTTCGGGAGCAGCGGCCCAGCCACAGCCACGATGGTGATCACCGCGATCGCCAGGAAGGCCTCCAGCATCTGCACGACGGGCCCAGGCACCAGGGCTGTCCGTGTCATCGGCAGACCGCTGCCGTCGCCTGACGCCACGGCGGGCGGCCGATAGCCCCCGCACCCACGCACGCCGGATGCCGTGAGGTCGCCGACGTTCTGGGTGGCCAGCGGATGCGGCCCGGTGTTGCTGCCTTCTTCGTAGTACGAGGTGTTGGTGACCTGTGTCGCACTGTAGACGTGGATCACATCCTTCCAGTGCGCCTGGGTGCCGGGCAGGGTGGCGGCGAGGGTGTAATCGCCGGGGCAGGGGAAGGTGACCATGGCGTAGCTCCCCCCGTTGTCGGTCGGCGTGTAGGCCAACTGGTGGCCGTCGATGGTGACCACCGCTGGACCCGTGTTGACCTCTGATGTCGGGACGCCTGGCGTGCACAGGATGCCGATCTGGGGTGCGCACTGCGACTCGCTGCCACGCGCGTGGTTGAAGGTGATGTAGATGGGGATGGTGATCCCGGGCCCCGGCGGGGGGAGGTCCGCGGCGCCCCTGGGTAGGCCCATCGTCTGCACGCCTCCCTTGAGGAAGTAGCGCAGGTAATCGTTGTTCAGGGCGTCCGTGTACTGGTTGGTCGCCAGCTGGCCGCTGATGCCCAGCGCCTGGCCGTTGAGGTAAGCGGCCTGGATGTTCTGCGTCGACAGCGTCACGCCGATGTTGAAGATGTAGTGGTCGGCCGAGTAGTACACCGAGGGCACAAAGGCGTACGGCTCGAAGTAGTACCCCAGCTGGTCCTGTGCGTTGCCGGGCGTGAACACCGCGGCGGCCCCCTTCAGGGCCTGGTCACGGATCGCGAAAGTGACGTGGGGAAAGGCCTCGCCGGGCTCGCTTGACACCGCGACGTCGCCGATCCGAAGCGTGGTGAACCACACGCCAATGGTTGGAGCGCTGTTGGCCACGGTGTAAGGGGGCAGCAGCGACCGGTCTGCCGCCTGCGCGGGCAGTTGGCCGTACAGTGGGGGCCCGATGCCGGGGATCGCCGCCACCGAGTTGCCGTAGAGAAGGGCCAGGGCGACAGCCCCGGTCAGCGGCATCGGCTGAAGCTGCTCCGCGGCGCCGAGCGTGGGATCGGTGATGACGTGTCCGTGGTGAGTGATCGCCTCCATTGCCGTACTGGCTGTCAGCGCGCCGAGGCGGTCGATGACGTCATAGACCCGCGGGTAGCCGGCGGGGACGCCCTTGTCCAGGCGGCCGTCCGGCGTCCCGCGCGGATCCCCCACGAGGCGGGTGCTGTCGCCCTGCATTGGCGTGGTCTGGTCGCCAAGCGTCCCGGCGGCAACCACGCCCACCCCACCGACGTGCTTCTCCAGCCATTGGGCGGCGGCGCCGAAATGCTCGTCATTCATCTCCTTCAGGCCCGGGCCGAACGCCAGGTTGCCGTGGGCCGGAACGTTCAGGTACGTCCCGATGACCGAGTTGTCGGCCGTCGAGCGCGCCATCAGCACCGACAGCTGCCCGTCCACCGGCCAGCCCTCGTTGGCGTTCGACTGGCCCATGGTCACGTCGTTGACGTACCCGATGTCGCCCGTGGCCCAGGTCAGGGTCGCCGGCCTGGCGGCGCGCTGCGCGTCAAGGATGGCGCCCAGCGCCTGCTTGTAGACGAACTCCAGGTAGGCAACGTTGGTGGGGCCCCAGATGCCGACAAGCGTCGGACATGCGTGGCAATGGATGGTGCTGACGATCAGGTTCTTGCCGCTGATCGTGGAGCTGCGCGGTAGGCCACCCGGGTTGGCACTTGACCGCTTCAACGCCTGCGCCGCCTCGTCGCGGAGGTCGGTGATCCCGAGCTTGCCGCCGGTGGGGCCAACTCCGCCCGGATGGGAGGAGTCGGAGCCCTCCTGGTAGCCCGCGAACCAGCCCTCGGCGGGAGCGCTCACCAGGACGTTGGCGGTGGTCCCGTCACTGACGTAGAAGGCGCGCACGGCGAATTCGTCGCCCTGCCGTACCCGGGTGGTGGGGCACCCGTCGCAATCGCCGTAACCGCCGACGTGGGTCTTCATCACACTGATCGGGGGCGCGACACTGCGCCACGCCGCGCCTACGGTGAAGACCGCCCCCGCCGCCGCACGGGGGGCGGACGATGGCGCCGCCTGGGCGGCGGCTGCCGGCGCCAGGGCGAGCGCGAGCAGGGTCAAGCAGAGTGATCGCGCCCCCCGCCTCTTGGTCCTGGTCACAGCATGGCACCTCCCGCGGTGGCTTGACGCTAGCAAATTACGCATGCGGCGCGGGGGAGGGCCAGTTCACCGCGAGCGCTATGCCGCGGCCGAGCTCCCGGGACCTCGGGCGAGGTTGAGCAACTGCGGCGGCGTCACCAGGATCTGGCCGTCCTCGGCGCGCGAGAGAACCCAGCCACCCTCGTGGACTCGCCAGTGGTGGTGGAAGCAGAGCAGGATCATGTTGTCCAGGCTGGTCACGCGGCTTCGCGAGTACCACTCGACATGGTGGCCCTCGCACTGAGACGGCGGACGCTCGCATCCCGGGTAGCGACAGTGCCGGTCGCGAGCGTTCAGCGCCCTGCGTTCCGCCTTCGTCAGCACCCGCTTGGAGTGGCCCACCGCCACCGGGATCATCCGGCCGTCGAGGAGGATCTTGGTGATCGAGGCGTTGCACGCCAGGCGACCCACGGCGACGGCGGAGATCGGGGCACCGTGCTCGATCTCCGCGGCGGCCGACCCGGGAAGGTTCATCAGGGTCTCGAGCCTGCAGGTGACATTGATGGTCACCCGACGCCCGTCCGGCTCGCCCGTGGGCCCCTCGTTCACCGACTGGTGGACCAGGGTCAGCAGGGCGTCGGCCTGCCGGCGCGCCAGTGTCCGCGTGTCGTCCGGACCGAGGCGCCTGGCCAGGGGTTCCAGCACCGACCTGGTGATCGCGGCCTCCTGGTTGTCGAGCCGGACGTTGATCCAGGTGGTGCCGTCCTGCTGCTCGTTGAAGGTCAGCTCGCGGGACTCCACGGCGTTGACCTCGGCGTCGGCGTGACCCTTCGGATCCTGGGCATGGCGCGCGTGGCCGCATGTGTGCATGAAGCGCCCGACGCTCTCCTCCTCAGCGTGCGGCAGGAGCGGGAGCTCGTCGAACGCACCGCTACAGGACCTCGCGGCGAAGGCGGCGTTGCGCGCCAGCTGGACCATGTGGCCAAACCCGATCCGGCCATCGTCGAGTGCTGCGCTGGCCGCTGGGAGCGCTGCGATGTGTCCCCCAACAGCGGCCAGTTCGAGAGCATCCGACGTGGACAGCCGCGCCTGGTGCCGAACCCAGTCGATCGCGGAGTTTGAACCCTGGCGATCCCATTCCTTGGTGCTGGCGAACACCCCCACCAACCGCGCCTGCTCCCGACGCAGGATGTCGATGCTGGTACCGAGATGGACGATCTGTTCCCCGATCTCGGCGGGACTGAAGTCGCGATCCTCGCGATGGGCAAAGGTGAGAGCCGCGGTTCGAATCGCCGCGACTTCGCCCCCAACGTCCAGCTGGGGCAGTCCCCCGAGCAGACCTCCCCCTTCCCCCAACCCCATGAGTGGATTATAGCAAACATGTGTTCGGTACCACAAGTCCGTGTAGTCCATAGATCGGGGGTTGGTCAACTATCCAACGCACTCGGCGTCTCATTAGTTGCAGATGATTGCGCTGGCGAGGCTCGTGGAGGAATGTGTGGTCGCGGGACTGAACGATGTGGATGCAGACCGGTTGTTGCGGCTCGCGCGGGGCATCCTCGGTGACTACCACGAGGCGGAGGATGCGGTGCAAGACGCGCTGGTCATCGCGTGGAAGCACTGGGGCCAGCTGCGCGACACAGACCGTCGTGACGCTTGGCTGATGCGCATTTGTGTGAGGCGGTGCCTGCGCATGCGGTCGCGACTGCCGCCCATGCCGGTGGAATCGGTGCCCGAGGCACCAGCGCCGGACGATGCGCGATGGGCTGAATGGGACGGGGCCTTTGCCCGCCTCAGCCCGCAGCAACGCGCCGTCGTGTTGCTGCACTACCGGCTCGACTACACGCTCGACGAGGCCGCCCACGCGATGGGGTGTCGCCCCGGTTCGGCACGGCGGCACCTGTCACGCGCACTAGAGCGCCTACGCAAGGAGATCGAAAGATGAGTGACGGGTTTAGCGGCAAATTGACCGAGTATCTTCGAGCCCAACACGCCCGCCCGCTTCCGGTCGGCGCTGCCGAACGGACGATGGCGCAGGCAAGGCGCGTTGCGGATGCTCGCGAGTCGAGGCCGTCTCGATCATGGCCTCGCTGGCACCCCCTAGGGCACCGCCTCATCGCGGCAATGGTGGTTGTCGTGGTCACCGCGGGAGCCGCAGTTGCGACGCACCAGCGGCAGATCGACCACGTTGCCCTGGCGATCGACATTCTGCCCGCAGGGACAGACCTCCGTTGCAGCCTGGCCATCGCGTCATACAGCAACGACCTTCAGCGCGGGTTCATCGACTTCCGAAACGGTCAAGCCACGTTCAGGCCCGCTGCGACGCACGTCGGCGACTTCACGTATGTCCGTGCCCTCAACCGCTGGGTGGATGCCGCCAGCTTTATTGCCCCTGATGGCCAGTCCTACGCTTATCGGACGAACCCCACGAAAGGCAATAAGCGCGTTTACGGCCTTGAGTTGGGCCAGGTGGACGTGCACATTGTCGACGGCGCTGGCGATAGGGTGATCGGCAAGACGGATGGCGACGAGTCCGGCATCTTAGGGTTCTCAAGCCAGGGCATAGTGCTGATCACCTGGTTCTATCCGCCTGGCCAAAAGCCGGCGTACGGCACGTACACGGTTATGCGTCCGGGTACCGACCCAACACCGCTCAAGTATCTCCAGGTGATGGATCCGAGGACCGGTGCCATCCGGAAATTGGGCCCAAGCCTCACAGACGGCAAGCCCCACGCCCAGGTGTTCCCCTCGCGACAACCAACCGCGTCCCCTCGAGGTGGCGGTGGCTTGGGCTTCGTGATGGGAACTGACAGCGTCTGGAATTGGAGCTCCGATGGCGTGTCGAAGAGCAAAGTTGAACGGTACAATGCGGCCGCGCCCGAGAACTTCGAGACGTGGTGGGACTCGGCGATCGACGGACCTGGCGACGCGGTTGTCATCGGTGCCGACGAGGACGGCCACCCCATTCTCCAGGTGACTGACAGGGATGCCTTTCATCTGGATCGGAAGGACCGCGAAGGAATCGGCACCCGGATCGTGCTCCTGACGGCACCCCACGCAGCCCAGGTCCTGCGGGCCGGACGGATGGGCGCGCCGGGGGTCCCGACCGTGATCAGCTCGACAGCGCCAGATGGCGCTCGGACGTGGTTCGCATCGGAGGAAGGTCAGGTGTGGCTCTATCAGCGCGGTACCGGGTTCCAGCAGGTCGCGCAGATCCACACCAGCTCGGCCGGCACGCCCGGCGTCAAGTTGTCGGGGCGATGCGTCTGACGAGGTGTCTCCCCACTCCCTGAAGCTCTGCCACTACGTCAATCTCTCCCCCTGACCCGCCACAACCCCGTACCGAGCATCAATGCCACCAGGCACAGTGCCACCAGCCCCGCAGTCCCGGTGCCGGTATTGGGGGTCCCTCCGCCGCCACCCACCGGCGAAGGCGAAGGCGAGACCGACACTGACGCGCCTGCCACCTCACCCACCACGGCGACCCATGTCCGCTGGTGATGCACGATCGGCGGGTAGGTCGCCGCCTCGCCTGCGCGCACCGACACCGGCTCCGCGCGCACCAGGTACGCCCCCCCGCCGTTCGACGCCATCGCATCGTAGTCGCCGAGGAAGACCCCGCCCTGGCCCACGTTGGTCTGTCCCCCATCAAAGGCCCCGAAGCGCATGTCGCTGGCGAGGGTGTTCACCTTGAGCGGCGCCCCGAACGTCACCCCGCGGTCACGCGATTCCACGTAGAACGTGTCCACCGAGCGGCTGAAGTTAGAGAAGTCGGGATTGGGTTGCGCCGCCTCCACCCGCTGCCGGTACCCGACGCGCAGGACGCCATCAGTCCCCGCGTCGAGCATCGCGCACCAGTGGTTGACGTTGTCGGCGGGACCGCCGGGGTTGACCTTCTGCGGGTAGCGCCACGTCGCCCCCTGGTCATCCGAGTACGTCAGCAGGATGTCGTTCGCGGCGTCGGTGCGGAAGCGCGCGTCGGTCCACGCCGCGTAGAACCTCCCGGTGACAGGGTCCACAGCGAACAGCGGTTGCTTCTCCGCCGAGCGCTGTCCGCGGAGGACGTTGTTGGCGAGGTAGGCGACGGTCGATCCGACGGGCGAGAAGACCAGCGGGGTCGGCCAGCTCACCCCGCCGGCCCCGGCGGCGCGGTAGAGCTGGTAGGCGCCGGTCTGGTTCTGGGTAACCGAGAGCAGGGTGGGGTCGGAGACCACGGGCCCAGGGGCCCCGAAGTAGTTCGGAGGCGGCGCGGCGCTGGCGTTGGCATTCCAGCCCATCACCGCCAGGTCCCCGTTGGCCAGCACCACCGGCCGGGGATACAGCGGCACGTTGCCGTGGTAGATGACGAACCCCTGCGGCAGCACGCCGCTGACACTCGGGCCGAGGTTCCAGTGCGCGCCGCCGTCGTCGGAGTAGGCTCCGTAGGCGAAGTCGTCCAGCGTCAGCCGCACCCAGGTCAGGTAGATCCGACCGAGGTGGTGGCCGCTGGCCGCGCCATGGTCCACGGTCAGGTCGGGCTGGTCGAACCCGTGGTTGAGCAGGTAGGCGTCCGACTGGGGGTAGTTCTGGGAAAAGCTGTCGGACACCACCACCACCGGCCGGGCCCACGTCAGGCCACCGTCCGCTGACGTCATGCTCACCACCGAGGAGTAGGCGGGCACCACGTCGTTGTTGTAGGGCTGCGCCGTGGCGTACACGTGCCTGCCGTCGGGGGCAAAGGCGACCCGGGGATCGCTGACGCGCTGGACCGTTCCCCCGGTAGCAATGGTCAGCCCGGGAAACAGACCCTGGCGCCAGGTCCGGCCCTGGTCGAAGGTGACCGCGTAGCCGTCCGCCGCGGCGCCGCCGTCATTGGCGCGGCCCACGTGGAAGGCCGCCACGGCGTGGTCCGGGTTGGTCGGGTCAACCGCGATCGCCGGCTCCGCCTGGGTGTCATTCTGGAAGCACCCATCCGGCGGACTGACAACAGGACAGGCACCCTGCTCGCCGACCAGGGCGTCAATCGACGCCTGGTTGTCCCTCAACAGCACCGGCACCGAACCCGCGCCGTTGGCCACACCGGCCGCGGGACCCGACAGCGCCGCGCACACCAGCAGGGCGCCGACCCCGACCCGAACGATCCTCACCAGCGCAGCTCCCACGACTCAAACTCTCCCACGGGGGTGTCCCACGCCGCCATGGATCACGACGCGCAGCCTCCCGAGGTCTGTCATGGCCAGATAATGCCGTGTGCAGGATTTCGACGTCATCGTCGTGGGCTCGGGCAGCGGGGGCGGGGTCGTGGCGAGCCGGCTCAGCGAAGATCCCGGCCTGAGGGTGCTGCTGCTGGAGGCCGGCCCGGACCCCGGGCCCAGCCCGCCGGACGACGTCATGCACCTGCGCCTGGGCAGTGGGGTGGCGGACTTCGACTGGGATTACCTCGACCCCTCGATCGGCCTGACCCTGCCGCGCGGCAAGATCGTCGGGGGCAGCAGCGCGGTGAACGCCACCATCGCAATGCGCGGTCAGCCCGATGACTACGACCGCTGGGCCGCGCGCGGCGCCCAGGGCTGGGAGTGGGAGCGCTGCCTGCCCTACTTTCGCAGGCTGGAGACCGACGCTGACTTCGGCGACCGCCCCTACCACGGCGACGGCGGCCCGATCCACGTCGAGCGCCAGCTGCCCCTGCTGGAAGGCGAAGCGGCTTACATGACCGCCTGCGAGGAGCTGGGGCATCGCCGCGTCGACGACCACAACGAGCCCGGCGCCATCGGGGTCGGCCCGGTGCCGCGCAACACCCGCCACGGGGTGCGCCAGAGCGTGCTCCTGACCTACATCGCCGCGGCGCGGGGGCGCCCAAACCTGACCATCCGCGCGGGCGCCCTGGTTGACCGGGTACTGCTGGACGGCGACCGCGCCGCCGGCGTGACCCTGGCCGACGGCACCGAGCTACGGGCACGCGCCGTCGTCCTGGCCGCGGGCGCCTACAACTCGCCCACCCTACTGCTGCGGTCCGGCATCGGGAACCGCGGGGAGCTGGCGTCGGCCGGCATCGACTGCCGCCACGACCTTCCCGGGGTCGGGCGCAACCTGATGGACCACCCGGTGACCCTGGTCACACTGCTGATGGACTACGCCCCCGACCCTTCGGTGCTGCGCTTCCCCGTGGCGCTCAAGCTGCGCGCCGCTGGCGGCCCGGGGCTCGACGACCTCAAGCTCAGCTTCTACCCCGGTGACGCCTTCAACATGCCCGGGCTGACCGGTCTGTTCCTGGAGGTCAACGACTCCCGCGTCAGGGGCACGGTGGGACTGAGGTCGACCGACCCCACTGAAGCGCCGGACATCAAGCACGGCTTTCTCTCCGACGACCGTGACGTCGCGCTGATGATGGCCGGGGTGCGGCACGCGGCGCGGGTAGCGGAGGTGATGGCGGCCGGGACCAGCTGCGAGATGCTGCTCCCCGACCGGGCCACGGTTGAGGACGACGATCAGCTCCGGGCTCACTGCCTTCAATTCCACGGCACCGGGTACCACCCGGCGGGGACATGCCGGATGGGCGCCGCAGACGATGACGACGCCGTCGTGGACCCGGCATTGCGGGTGCGAGGACTCGCCGGGCTGTGGATCGCCGATGCTTCGGTGATGCCCGAGCTGCCCCGGTGCAACATCAACCTGCCCACGATGATGATCGGGGAGCGGGCGGCTGAGATCGTCCGCGCGGGCCTGTAGCAAATTGCTTTCCACCGCTACAGGCAGAATTGCAGCCGCTATGAGCGAGCCGGTGATCGAGCGTGAGCCCCTGGAGAGCGTTCTGCGTGACGGCACACACGTGGGATTCCGTCCCATCCGCCCGGGGGACAAGCGCTGGCTGCGACAGGGAATGCGGGAGATGTCCCCCGAGTCTCGCTATCGCCGCTTCTTCTCCGCGGTCGAGGAACTCAGCGAGGACCAGCTCCGGTACTTCACCGAGGTGGACCAGGAGAGCCACGTCGCGTGGGTCGCGACCCTGCCGGACGAGGGCGGCAAAGCGGTGGGGGTGTCCCGCTTTGTGTGCCTGCCGGCAGACCCGGAGGGCGCCGAGGCGGCAGTGACGGTGATTGACACCTACCAGCACCGGGGTATCGGGCGGGCGCTGCTCCTGGTCATCACCCGGGAGGCGATCGCCCGAGGGGTCAAACGGTTCGTCATGTTCGTCCTCGGCGAGAACGAGGGAATGCTCAGCCTCCTACACGAGGTCGGCGCGGTGCATGACGGCATGCACGACGGCGTCCACGAGTTCCATGTTCCCCTGCCCGAGCGCGTTGAGGATATCGACCAGACGGCGGCCCCGAGGGTGCTTCGGGTGGCGGCCGAGGGCAACCTGCGTGGTGAGGTTTCACCCGAGCCTCCGCGTACACGCTTCCTGGTGGGCAAGGGACGGTGACCGGCGCGCTCACTGAGTCACTGGCGGAGCTGGTGTCCTCCGCGGCCCGGCGCTGGGGCGGCGACGTCGGGATCTCATCGGGCTCACGGAACCTGACGTATGCCCAGCTGGACCGCGCGGTGGCGCGCATCGCCGAGGACCTGTCCGAGCGTGGGCTCCAGGCATCGGACCCGGTCGCCGTGATGTCCGGCACGGGGCTGGAGTTCCCGGTCATGGCCCATGCCGTCCTGCGCGCTGGCGGCGTACTCGTGCCTATCTCCCCATCGTCACCGCCGCGTGAGGTGGCCGCCCTGCTCCATGCCGCCCGCGTGGAGCTGGTGCTGTCAGACCCTGACAACGAGGCCACCGCCCGCGCCGCGGTGGCCATCTTCGACCCGGGTTGCGGGGTGATCACAGTCGATGCCGGGGCGGCGAGGTCGCGCGGCGACAGGCACGCCCTGAAGCGGCTCGTCGAGGGCAAGGACACCCCGGCGCCCCCTGCCCGAGTCCCCACCGGTAGCCCCGCCGTGATCCTCTTCACCAGCGGCAGCACCGCCAGGCCGAAGGCGGTGGTGCACAGCCACGAGGGCCTGCTGGCAAACGCGCGCTGTGTCGCGTATGAGATGGCCGGGTTGACCCGCAGGGATGTCCTGCTCGGCGCCCTGCCACTTGCTCACTCGTTCGGGATCAGCGCGGTGCTCAACACGTCGCTGCTGGTCGGCGCCCGGGTCGAGCTGATGCCGCAGTTCGACGCCCGGGAGGCGTGGAAGCTGATACTCAGCCGCGAGGTCACCGTCCTGACAGGCGTCCCCACAATGCTCAAGCGCATCGCCGAGCTCCGAGAGGCCAGTCGCAACAGCGACCTTCGCCTGGCCATCGTCAGCGGCTCCGCCTGTCCGCGCGGTGTGGTGCGCGACGTGCGGCTGCGACTGGGTATCGAGGTGGTGGAGCGGTACGGGATGACGGAGGCCTCCCCGCTGACCTGGCGAACCATTGACGAGGGCACCGCCGAAGGCGACGTCGGCTGGCCGGGGTGGGGTGTGAAGCTGCGCATCGTCGACGACCATGGCCGGGCCATCGGGACCGGCGTCACCGGGGAGGTTGAGGTGCAGTCCCCCGGCATGTTGCTGCGCTACCTCTCCGCCGCCGACACGCGCGACGCCTTCGACGGCGACTGGCTGCGCACCGGCGACCTTGGCAGCCTCCGCGCCGACGGCGGGCTGACGCTGGCGGCCCGCCTCAAGGAGGTCATCCTCCGCGGCGGGTTCACGGTCGCGGCGCGGGAGGTCGAGGCGACCATCGAGATGCACCCCGCGGTCGCCGAGGCGGCGGTGGTCGGGCTGCCGGACGACGACATGGGCGAGGAAATCGCGGCCATGGTGGTGCTGAAGCCCGGGAAGAAGGCAGAGCCCGCCGATCTCTGGCGCTTCATCGGCGAGCGGCTGGCCGGCTGGAAGCGGCCGCGCCGCTGGCGGATCGTCGATGAGATCCCCCGCACCTCCCTGGGGAAGATCCGCCGCGACGAGATCGCCCGAGGCTGGGGCGAGGGCTGACCTTTGTCGCTGATCGCCCCGCCAAGACGCCGGGGCCGCTTGCTGGCGGCCCCGCTCCTGGTCCTGCTCGTGCTCGCCGCTGTGGCCGTGCAGTACGTCAGGGCCGTGCCGGCGGTCGCCGCCCGGCCGCTCGTCCCAACCTCGTCCGCGGCCGAGGGTACGGCGCCTGCGCTGCCGTGGCCCGCGAAGGGGGCGGGGGCCGTCGGGGCGACGGACATCGGGCTCCTGGCGGTGGGCGGGTCGACCACGCCGCAACCGATGTTCAGCGTGGCCAAGATCATGACGGCGCTGGTGCTCCTGGAGGACAGGCCGTTGAAGCCGGGAGACGAAGGGCCCTCGATCACCATTGATGGCGCCGACGTGGCGAGCTACCAGCGCCGGCAGGCCGCCGGGGAGTCGGTGGTCAGGGTGCAGGCCGGCGAGAAGCTGACGGAGTTGCAGGCCCTGGAGGCACTGCTCATCCCCTCCGGGAACAACATCGGCGAGGTACTCGGGAAATGGGACGCCGGTTCAGAGGCCGCGATGGTGGTCAAGCTCAACGCCAAGGCCAGACAGCTGCACCTGGTCAACACCACGTTCGACGACGTCAGCGGGGTGTCACCGAGGACGGTGAGTGTGCCCGCGGAGCTGGAGGTTCTCGCCGGGCTGGCGATGAAGGACCCCCTCATCCCCACGATCGTTTCGAAGGTCCAGGCCGAGCTGCCGGTGGCGGGCGTGGTCTACAACGTCGACTACGTCCTGGGACAGGAGAACATCATCGGCATCAAGACCGGGTCGAGCCCTGATGGCGGAGCCAACTTCGTCTTCGCCGCCTCGCACTCCATCAGTGGCCGCCCGGTGACGATCCTCGGCGCGGTCATGGGCCTGAACACGCTGGACGAGGCCTTCGCCGCAACCAAGAAGCTGATCCAGGCCGTCCGGCCCCTGCTCACGATCAAACACCTGGTCATCCCGCGCCAGGCGGTGGGCACTTACCAGGCACCCTGGGGCAGCCGGACGGAGATCCTTGCCCAGCAGGGCATCGACGTGCTGTCCTGGCCCGGACAATCGGTGCGGACGCGCTTCGAGGCCCGGCCGGTGAGCGCGCCACTTCCGGCTGGGACAGTGGTGGGCTCGTTTTCGGTGAAAGCCGGGGACCAGTTGCTGCGGACGCCGCTGGTGACCGCTGGGGCCCTGGCCAAGCCGACCACCCGCTACCGGCTCACGAGGACTGATTTCAGGGCCTAGCGTCAGAAATTCTTACAGCGCGATTGTTAGATTTGAATTCGTGAGCGAGTACTACGAGGAACTGAAGCCGGCAGCAGACCGGCAGCAGGGACCCTTGGAACCGCGGCCAAATCCCGACGCGAGGGCGACGTGGGTCGACGTGGGGGCGCGGGCGGCCGCGCCGCCGTTGAGCCGGCGGGTTTCGACGGCGCCGCCAGCGCGCGGGGTGCCCCTGGTGCCGCGCACCGGCCCCGCGCGCCGCGGGGGCGGCCGTGGCCTCCTCCCCCGGTCGAACCGTGGCCGGGTGCTGGCCGCGGCAGTTGTCACCGTGCTGGTGCTGGCGGTCGCCTCTACGGCGTACGCCAGCGCCAAGTTGTCCTCGCTGCCGAACCCGGGGGCTGCCCCTGTAGTGGCGAAGTCGGTGGTGATCTACGACCGCACCGGCGCGGTGCTGGCGGAACGGAACCCCCTGGGGCAGTTCCATGTCGTTCTGCGTCTGGCCGACACGGGCAAATGGGCACCGCTGGCGATGGTGGGCGCCGAGGACCGCGATTTCTACAAACACGGAGCGCTGGACCCCGGCGGCGTGCTCCGCGCCATGGTGGTGGATACCCTGGCGCGCAAGCCCGTGGAGGGGGGCAGCACCCTGAGCCAGCAGCTGGTGAAGATCAGCGTGCTGCAGTCCGACAAGACCTTCTCACGCAAGGTCAAGGAGGCGCTGATCGCCAACCAGCTGGAGCGCAAGTACAGCAAAGACCAGATCCTCGAGATGTACCTGAATCGCGTCTACTACGGACACGGGGCGTACGGGATCGGTTCGGCCACCAAGACCTATTTCGGGGCCCCGAAGGAGACCAAAGACCTCAGTGTCGGCCAGGCGGCATTCCTTGCCGGGATGATCCAGGCGCCCAGCGGCAACGACCCCCAGATCCACTATGACCGGGCGCGGTCGCGCGAGCTGTACGTTCTCGACCAGATGGTCCAGGGCGGTTTCCTGACCCGGGCGGCGGCCGATGCTGCGGCCAAGGAGGACATCCAGAAGGAGCTCGTGTACGACACCAGCTACCGAGAGAGCAAGGCGCCCCACTTCGTCAACTACGTGATCTTCAAACTGGGTCAGCAATACCCCGAGGCGGTGCAACAGGGAGGCCTCTCCGTGTACACCACGCTGGATCCCAACCTCCAGGCACTTGCCGAGCAGTCGGTCGCCAAGGGTACCCAGGCGATGTCGCCCATGGGCGTCAACAACGGTGACCTGCTGGCGGCGCGGCCCAGCACCGGGGAGATCCTCGCCTGGGTCGGGTCGGCGGACTACAACAACCAGGGCATCGGCGGCCAGTTCGACGTGGTCCGCTCCAAGCGCCAGCCCGGGTCGTCCTTCAAACCGTATGCCTATGAGGCCGCCCTCAGGGACAAGAAATACACGCTCAGCAGCTGCGTCCAGGACGTCCCGACCAACTTCAACGGGTACCGGCCGCAGGACTACGACAACCGTTTCATGGGCACCATGACCGTCCGGGAGGCGCTGCTGTTGTCGCGCAACGTCCCCGCGGTGCAGGTGGCCCAGAAAGAGGGCATCGGAAACGTCATCAACCTGGCCGACGCGATGGGTATCCGCGACCCGCTGCCTCCTTACCTCTCGACCTCCATCGGTGGCGGCGAGGTGACGATGCTCGATCACCTGCAGGGCTATCAGGTCTTCGCCAACGAGGGCAGGAAGATGCCGCTGTTGAGCATCACCAAGATCCAGGACGGGAGCGGCACGATCTTGCAGACCGCAGCAGGACAGCAGGCCAACCAGCAACAGGTGCTCAGCCCCGCGGAAACGTACCTGATGACCGACGTCCTCAAGGGTTACCAGGGTCAATGGTCGCTTGGGTGGGGAAGGCAGATGGCGGGCAAGTCCGGTACCACGGGGGGTACCGCCTCGGGCGTGCATCCCGATGCCTGGATGATGGCCTACAACCGCGACATCGTGGTCGGGGCATGGGCAGGGAACACAGGCGTCAACGGCGCGGGTCACCCGATGAGCGCCTTCGGCGTGAACACCGGTGAGACCACGCTGGCGAAGTTCATCAACGGACTTCCGGCCGACATGAACCACTGGTACCAGGCCCCCTCGGGCGTGGTGTCCCGGAACGGCGAGGTCTACCTGGCCGGTACCGAGACCACCGCCAACTGCAGCCAGCCTCCCCCCTCATCTCAGCCGGACCAGGGCCGGGGCAAAGACAAGAAGAAGCAGCAACCACCGGCTCCCCCGGGCGGCGGCGGCGGTGACGGGGGCGGTGACTAATTGCGCTGTGACCCTGGTCTCGCCGTTGTCCACAGGCTGTGCGAAAGATGTGGAAGCCCTGGTATCACACTTTCCCCGCGGCCGGCCGGCCGGGGACCTTGGTAGCCTGAACCATGGCAAGAACGGTGCTGACCACGGGCGCCAACTCGGGTATCGGCCTGGCGACGGCGATCGAGATCGCCCGCCGCGGTTACCGCTCGGTCGGCACGGTGCGCTCGGAGGCCAAGGCCAGGATCGTGCGCGAGGCCGCGCGCGACGCTGAGGTCAAGGTCGAGACGGTGATCCTGGACGTGAACAACGCCAGCGACTGTCGCTCGGTCATCAGCGAGGTGCAACCGTACGCGATCGTCAACAATGCCGGCTTCCCGGCCACCGGCGCGGTGGAGGATGTGCCGGACAAGGAGGTCCGCGAGGTCCTCGAGACGATGGTCGTCGCCCCGATCCGGCTGGCCCGCCTGGCGATTCCCTACATGCGTGCCAACGGGGAGGGCCGGATCATCAACATGTCGTCGATCTACGGGCTCACAACCACTCCGCTTTCCGGCTGGTACCAGGCGTCAAAGCACGCCCTGGAAGCCGTCTCCGACGCCCTGCGAATGGAGATCGCCTCCACCGGCATCAGGGTGATTCTGGTGGAGCCGGGCGGCTTCAAGACGGGGATCTGGGAGCAGAACGACGCCGCCCTGGCACAGCGGAAGGACACCCGCTACAAGCGGTCCTACGAGCGGCTCACAACGGGCACTCAGATCTCCCAACCACTGATGGGCAACCCCCGCACCGTGGCGAAGACGGTGATCAAGGCCCTGTCCAGCCCCAACCCCAAGGCCCGCTACCTGGTGGGCTACGACGCGCAGCTGCTGGCGCTCATGGAGCGAGTCACGCCCACCGGGGTCAAGGACCGGGTCAGCCGGATGACCCTGGGGCTCTAGCCCGGCGCTTTTAGCTGCGTCTTCAGCTTGACCCACACCCCGCGGGCGCCCCGGGGATGTGCCGTCCGGGCGCGGGGGTACGACTGCTACGCGCACTCCCGGCCCGCTGCACGGGCACCGCTCGGCTGGCGTTCGCCCGGTGCACCCGGGCCTCGTCCGGTCCGGTCTCGCCGCGAGTGTGGTGATGGGTCGAGGTGGTCTGTGCGGCGGCGCAGAAGTCCTCCGTCGGCCCGGGTGGCTGCTTTCGCCCGATAGTCATGCGTGCCCGCCCAGCGGTCCGGGACGGCAGGTTGGGACCTGACGCGCCCGGACGGCACATCCCCGCGGCGCCCACGTCGCACACGGCGACCGTCAAGGGCGGCCGGATGACCTCAGAAGACGTCAAACCAGAGCTGTCGACCGATTTCGTTGAGCACCCGCGGCGGCACGCTGTTATCCCTTGCGCGGACGAGAGTTACCTGGGTTATCGGCCGATCTTCAAGCCGACTGACGGGAGCCTGACTCGCTGGACCCCGCCGCCGTTCGGAGCTTCTTGTTCCTGCTGAGCGACGCCCCCGAGACCACGATGACCGCTTGGATTACGGCATACGGAATAGTAATGGCAGCGTAGCAATTGCCGTCGGCTGCCCCGACACATGGGTGGGAGCCGATCATCACTCGAAGTGAGATGGCCAGTCCCATGACACCCATCCCAACCAAATAGGGCCCAAGACCTTGCCTCGGAGTTCTAAAAGAGAGCAGCAAGAGGACAGCTAGAACAGCTCCTGTAGCCCAGGCCAACGGACCCGCTATCGCGCCAGCGAAACCGACCAATGCTCCCACTGCGGCACCGGCAGTTTGGGCGAGAACCAGCTTCTTGCCGCCCATCACGGGCTCGCTGAGCACCATGACTGCTTGGTCCATCCGACGAAGGAGCTACGCCAATTTATCGAATATGCGCAGTTCCATGAGCCATTGCTGTAACCGTTGATACCCCAGCATAGTCATTGTGATAGCTGCCGTAGCAAGGATCGCTATTCCAGACCCCGCACTAGTCGAATCCGACTTGAGCATGAGGATTCACGAAGGAACAACCGGTGCAGCCCCCGCCAACCAAACTGGAGACTCGCGGAGGGAAGTTCGGGAGCGCGACTGGGGCGTCGGGGGGACATACGTGCGGTCCGGCGCATTGCGACCGCTGTTAATTCCCGGATCGCGGGCCGGGCACCGCTGTTGCTCGGGCCCTCACGACCACCCGGGCCGACGGAGGACTTTGCGCCGCTGTTGAAGGTGCGCCGTCAGCCATGGACACCGCGGCGCAACAGGACCGGACGAGGTCCGGGTGCTGAGGCTAATCGCCAACCGCGCGGTGCCCGGCCGGTGAGCTCGGCCGCGCGCTGACCAACGCCGCGCCCGGACCGCATGCATGTCTCCCCGGGGCCCCCTGAGGGACCTCTAGGCCAGGTGCGCCAAGTGCATGGCAACCCCAGCGGCAAACACCACCAGGCCCGCGGCCAGCACCAGCCGTCCGGTCTTCTCCAGCAGGACCCGCTGCTCCTCAATTGCGCTCTCGGTGAAGAAGTCGCCGGTGACGCGCTCGCGCAGCGCGAGGTCGAACTTCACGACCCAGTCGCGGAACAAGAGACTGGTGACGCCCCAGACCACCACGACGAACCCCAACTCTTCGATACCAAGCACAGGACCAAGTCTGGCGACGGGGACGCGCCGCGTCCTCAAGGTCACGTAAATTCCTGTGAAGGGCGAACAACTACGTGACCTGCGCCGGTCGCTCCAGCCAGGCGTCGATGTCGCGGAAGACGTCCTCGCGGTCGGTGTCGTTGAAGGTCTCGTGGTACGCCCCCGGGTAGCGCCTGATCTCGTGCGCCACGGCGGCGCGCTTCTCCACCTCGTCGGCGACGCGCGGCGACACCAGCTTGTCCCCCAGCCCCTGCAGCAGCAGGAAGGGCACCTTCAGCTCGCCCACGCGCGCCATTGCTCGTGGCGCGGCGGTCAGGTACACGTCCTTGTAGAACCTGGTGCTCATGTCCTGGACCACCAGCGGATCCTGCTTGTTGGCTTCGACCACCGTTGCGTCCCGCGACACCAGCCCTGGATCGAAGCCCGCCTGGAGCGTCATCTTGGGCATCACCGAGGCCAGCACCTTACCCATCAGGTCCTTCCACGCCGGCGCCTGGAAGGCCAGCATCAGGGCGGGCGCTGAAAGCAGCAGGCGGTCCATCCGACCAGGATGGTCCTCGGCGAACAGGAGGGTCAGAATGGCGCCGGTGGAATGTCCCATGAGGACCCGCTCGAGGCCGGGCTCGGCCTCTGTGGCCAGCCGCACGAAGGCATCAAGGTCCTGTTCCAGTTGGCGGTACGAATCGATGTGTCCCCGCTGGCCCGGGCTCTTGCCATTCCCCCGCTGGTCGTAGGAGTAGACCACCGCCCCCCGGGGGCAAAGGTGGTCGATGAGGAACGGCATCCGCCCCGAGTGGTCGGCGAAACCGTGCACGGTCATCACCAGCCGTTTGGGCATCACGCCCGGCGCCCGGCGGCTGACGTAGTAGAGGTCGAGGCCATCGGGCGTCTTGAAGATGCCCTCGCGCTGGTCCAGCTCGGTGGCGGCTTGAGTCATCGGTCCTCCTCAGGGTCGGGGAGGTTGAGGCAGTAACGAATGGGTCGTGTACAG
>JBHEMS010000004.1:0-3263 GCA_046262455.1 Candidatus Dormibacteria bacterium
GGTGTCCGAGCTGGTGTCGAACTCGATTCCCTTCTGCTCCAGCTCCTCACGCAGCTGGTGGTAGTTCGTCAAATTGCCGTTGTGACCGATGGCGATGGGGCCGATCTGGGGGTGCTCGAGGATCATCGGCTGGGCGTTGAAAATCTTGTTGGAGCCGGTGGTCGAGTAGCGGGTGTGACCCAGGGCGATGTCGCCGCGAAGCCCGGCGATCTTGTGGGGATCGTCGAAGACCTGCGCGACCAGGCCCATGTCCTTGATGGTGTTCAGCCGTTTGCCGTCGCTGACGCTGATGCCCGCCGATTCCTGGCCGCGATGCTGGAGTGCGTAGAGGCCGAAGTAGGCGATGTTGGCGACATCCTGGCCTGGCGCATAGATACCGAACACGCCGCACTCGTCGGCGGGCTTGTCGTCGTGGGCGGCCTCGTAACCGTGCCAGGTCGACAGAGCCATCGGAGGGGAGGGCTGAGGGGAGCGATCCACCTTCGGCAAGTCTACCCGTCCAGGGCGGAAGCCCACGCCGCGGTGGCCTCGGCGAGGGACACGCGCACCCCTTCGGCGATCACCACGTCGGCGCCGCGAACGTGGCCGATCCTGGTCAGCGGGGCCCCGATGCCCGCGCAGACCCCCTGCAGAGCCTCGACCTCCGGGGCGGCGCACGACACCACGAACCGGGACTGGCTCTCGCTGAAGAGGGCCACCAGAGGCGGGAGGCCGCCGCCGTCGACATGGCATTCGATCCCCCTCTCGCCGATGATGCAGCACTCCGCGAGCGCCACCGCCAGGCCACCGTCAGAGACGTCATGGCAGGAGCGCAGGAGGCGGGCATCGGCCGCGGCGAGGACCGCCGTGTGCGCGCGCTTCTCAACCTCCATGTCGAGCTGTGGGGGCCGGCCGGCGACCTCTCCTCCGCACACCTTGAGGAACTCCGAGCCGCCGAGGTCGTCGTGGGTCTCCCCCACCAGCAAGACGACGTCGCCGTCCTCCTTGAACCCCGCCGTCAGCCGCCGCTCGATGTCCTCGATCACACCGACCATACCGACCACTGGGGAGGGGTAGATCGAGACCCCGCTGGTGTCGTTATAGAGGCTGACGTTGCCCGAGACAACCGGCAGCGAGAGCTCGCGGCAGGCCTCCGCCATCCCCTCGATCGACTCCCGCAGCTCCCAGAAGACCTCGGGCTTCTCAGGGTTGCCGAAGTTCAGGCAGTCGGTTACCGCCGCCGGGGTGGCGCCCGTGGCCACGATGTTGCGGGCTGCCTCGGCCACCGCGATGGCTGCGCCGGCCCGGGGATCCAGGTAGCAGAAGCGCCCGTTGCCGTCCGTGCTGACTGCGATCCCGCGATTGGTGCCCTTCACCCGCAGCATCGCGGCGTCGCCGCCAGGAGAGATCACGGTGTTGTTCTGCACCTGGTGGTCGTAGGTGCGGAATACCGCGCGGCGACTGCCGATGTTGGGCGACCCCAGCAGGCGCAGGAGGGCGTCGGCCGGGTCGAGGTCGGGCACCGCTGGGGTGCTGGCAAGCAGGTCGAGCCGGGCCTGGGGCGCGCGTCCCTCGGGGTGGCGGAAGGGCACCTCGTCGACGAGCAGGGTGACCGGGATGTCGGCTTCGATGCTGCCGCCATCGCGGATGGTGAGACGGCCGCCCGGGGTCACCCGACCGATGACGTCGGCGTGCAGGTCGTACTTGTCGAAGATGGCATCGACGCCTGCTTTCTTGCCCGGCTCGACCACGATGAGCATCCGCTCCTGCGACTCCGACAGCATGATCTCGTAGGCGTTCATGCCCCGCTCGCGACGGGAAACGTGGGCGATGTCGAGCTCGATACCCACCTCACCCTTGTGGGCGCACTCCACCGCGGAACTCGTCAGTCCCGCCGCCCCCAGGTCCTGCATGGCGACCACGAGGTCCTGGTCGATCAGCTCCAGGCAGGCCTCCATCAGCAGCTTCTCGAGGAATGGATTGCCCACCTGGACCGCCGGCCGCCGATCCTCACTGGCCTCATCCAGCTCCACCGAAGCGAAGGTCGCACCATGGATGCCGTCCCGGCCCGTGTCGGCACCCACCAGCATGACCAGGTTTCCAGGCCCCTCGGCCCGCGAACTGGTCAGCTTGTCGATGCGGATCAGCCCGACGGCCATCGCGTTGACCAGCGGGTTCTCGGTGTAGCAGTCCTCGAAGTAGATCTCGCCGCCGACAGTCGGCACGCCAAAACAGTTGCCGTACTCGGCGATGCCCCCGACAACTCCGCCGAACAGGTAGCGGTTGCGCGCCTCTGTGAGCGGCCCGAAGCGCAGCGAATTGAGGGTGGCGATGGGGAACGCCCCCATGGTGAAGATGTCGCGGAGGATGCCCCCGACTCCGGTGGCAGCGCCCGCGTGCGGTTCGATCGCGCTGGGATGGTTGTGCGACTCGATTTTGAAGACCACCGCCCAGCCGTCGCCGATGTCGATTGCCCCGGCGTTCTCGCCTGGTCCCTGCAGGACCCGCGGGCCCTGGCTGTCGAACAACTTCAGCAGCGGCTTGCTGGTCTTGTAGCCGCAGTGCTCGGACCACATGGCGCCAAAAATGCCGAGCTCGACATGCGTGGGCTCGCGCCCCATCAGCTCCACGATCTGGTCGTACTCGGCCTCGTTGAGCGCGACCTCCTTGAGCAGCGCGGGGTCGATCGCCGCCGTCATTTGGCGAGCACCCGCTCGGCGCTGCGGACGATGCTGCGAAAGATCGGCAGGCCGTCGCTGGAGCCGAGGAGGTCGGCGCAGGCACGCTCCGGGTGGGGCATCATTCCCAGGACGTTGCCGCGCTCGTTGATGATCCCGGCGATGTTGTTGAGCGAGCCGTTGGGGTTGGCGACTGGGGTGACGTGGCCGCCGGCGTCGACGTAACGGAAGACCACGCGGTTATCGTCCTCGAGCATCCGGAGCGTGTCGGCGTCGGCGAAGTAGTTGCCCTCGCCGTGCGACACCGGGACGCGCAGCAACTGGCCATTTGCGCATTCATTGGTAAAGGCGGTGTCTTCGTTGTCCACGCGCAGGACGGTTGGCTGACAGCGAAACTCCAGGCTGGCATTGCGCATCAGCGCGCCGGGCAGCATGTGCGCCTCGCACAGGACCTGGAAGCCGTTGCAGATCCCGATGACCAGGCCTCCGCGAGCGGCGAAGGCCTTGACCTCGCTCATCACCGGTGAGAGTGCGGCAACGGCGCCACACCGCAGGTGATCGCCGTATGAAAAACCGCCTGGCAGGACCACGCAGTCGATACCACTG
>JBHEMS010000005.1:0-50035 GCA_046262455.1 Candidatus Dormibacteria bacterium
GGCACGCCGCCATCATCAACGACATCCTCGGTGCGAAGCAGGTCCCCGCGCCCTTTGAGGCCAACGCACCAATGTCCGACATTCTCACGGCCGTCAAGCCGTTCATCGCAGGGAGTTGATCATGCTGAATCCAAATATCACTCGACGCAGGTTTATTGGCAGCACCGCCATCGGGGCGGGTGGTGTCATCTCCGGCGCGACGGCCATGCAGCTGCTCAGCACCACTCCCGCGTGGGCGGACGCCGCTGGCGACCTTGACATCCTCAACTACGCCCTGACTTTGGAGTACCTCGAGGCCGACTTCTACGCCAAGGGCGTGGCCGCTGTGAAGTTCAAGGACGTCCACGAGAAGGCGATCATCGCCCTCATCGCCTCCGACGAGGCCGCCCACGTGAGCGCCCTCACCGACACCATCACCAAAGCCGGCGGCAAGCCCGTCGCCAAGCCCACGGTGAAGTACCCAGCGGGCACGTTTGACAAGCGTGACACCTTCATCACCACGGCCAAGACCTTCGAAGAAGTGGGCGTCGGCGCCTACCTCGGCCAGGCCGCGGCGATCACCAACCCGGACGTGCTGCAGGCAGCCGCCGCCATCTTCGGCGTCGAGTGCCGCCACGCAGCGCTGATCGGCCGCCTCGCCGGTCTCCCGCCGGAGGGTGGCATCTACCAGGGCGCGACCGAGAAGCCGAAGGCCAAGGCCGACGTGCTTGCCGCTGTGATGCCCTTCCTCTCCTAGAGCACACACCTCCAAGGGGAAGGCGCGCCCGGCACAGGGAACCGGGCGCGCTGACCTCGACTAACTGGGTTGGCTTGGCGGTTGCGCCCGTCGAGACTTCTCCCTCCAAGGTGGGGGCCCCGCGGGGAACTCGGGGCCTCCACCGCCAACTAATTCAGGAGCAACAATTATGGGAATCAGCCATCTACCGATCCTTCTCATCCTCGCCGTCGTGGCACTGATTGTCTTCGGCCCCAAGCGCCTGCCTGAGCTTGGCCACGGCCTCGGCAAGGCCATCACGGAGTTCAAAAAGGGCGCCAGCGAGCTGACCGGGTCACACGACCACACAACCACCTCAGAGGTTGTGGAGCCTGTGCCGGCGCTGGCCGGGGCACACCCTGAGTCCGCCAGCACGGCAGTACCGGCGGCCGAAACCAGCCTGAAAGCCTGACCGAGGATCCAGGATGGCGGTTGTCGGAGGTGTGCAGAAGAGACCTGGCAGGGCGATAGGGCTGGATCCGTCGCCGGCGCCGCCCCCCCACGACGCCGCCACCCGGATGACGGTCGTCGAGCACCTGGAGGAACTGCGGCGCGCGCTCATCGTCTCCATGGGCGCCTGGGCAGCTGCGACGGTGGTCGGGGTCATCGCGTCGGGATTCGTCCTGCAACTCATCATCCGACCGCTGTCCTATCTGCACCAGCCTCTGCATTACTTCAGCCCAATGGGTTACTTCTCAATTCACCTCAAGGTTGGGGTGGTCGTGGGCCTGGCCCTGGCGCTCCCGGTCATCGTGTGGCAGGCCTGGCGCTTCGTATCGCCGGGGCTTCGCAGCGCGGAGCGTCGCTTCGCCAAGCCGCTGCTGATCAGCTCGCTGGGGCTGTTTGCCGCCGGGGCGGCGCTGGCCTACTTCTTCCTGTACATCGCGATCCGCATGGTCAGCCTGGTAAGCCATGACGGCAGCCTGACCTTTTTCCCCGAGGCCAACGCCTACATCAGCTTCGTCCTCCTCTTGATGGTGGCGTTTGGTATCACGTTCGAATTCCCCGTCGCCCTGGTGCTGCTCTCGATGGCGCGCCTGGTCGGGTCAGCCCGCCTGAGGCGCTCCCGTAAAGGAGCCTATTTCGCCATCGCCGCGGTCGGATACCTCGTGACGCCCGGAGTTGATCCGGTGACACCAATCGCGCTCGTCACCCCACTGATCCTGCTCTACGAAGTCGCGATCGTGGTGATTGTGCGCATCGAGCGAGGACGCCTGAACCATGCGGCTCTCGAGGTCTAGCCACCGCGCGGCCGTGGCCATTGCCGCCGCCCTGGGGCTGGCGGCGTGCGGCGGGGGGCCGGCACCGGCACACACCCCAGGCACCGTCGCGAACCGCATCACCGGTTTCAAGTTCGACCCCAATCCGCAGCACGTGCAGGTCGGCGACACGGTGCGGTGGACCAACTTGGACCAGTCGCAACACACCTCGACGGCTGATGTCGGAAGCCTGTGGGATTCTCAAAGACTCGACCGCGGGGGTGTCTTCGAACACCGCTTCACCAGCGTGGGCGATTTCAAATACCACTGCGCCGTGCACCCCTTCATGCACGGCGAGATCATCGTGGCCGGGTCCTGAGTTGGCGCTCGCCCCGCTACCCCCGGGCGGCGACTCCCTGGTGGGGCCTGAGCCGGCGCTCGCCCGGGCCATCCGAGAGATCCGCGCGGCAGAGGTCTCCAGCGCAAGGCGCCGGCTGGAGTTCGCCAGGCGGCGGGCATTGGTGGACTGCGCTGACCGGCTGGTCGAGGAACTGGAGGAGATGCACCTGGCCGGGGGGCAGAGGGTCCCTGTACGCATGGTGCAACGCATTTCTCGATTCCTCGCGTGCCTACCGCCGGACTGCCGGCGCTCGTTTCCGCTGCGTACTCGCATCGCGTATGTCATCGACAATTTGTTCGAGGTCGAGGACCTGCTCCTCAATCGCATAGTGCCGGGCAGAGATGCCATGGCCGACGACGACGGTCCCGACTCCCCCTGGCCGGCCTCCTGATGGGCCGTCTAGTCCAGGCCAATCCCTCCATCTGGGTCGACAGCCACGCAGCCCCCATCTACGGGCCCGTGTTGCGAGATCGCCGCTTCGACGTCGTGGTGATCGGTGCGGGGATCACCGGGCTCACGACGGCACTGCTGCTAAAAAGGCAGGGCGCCAAGGTCGCCGTCCTGGAGTCCGACCAGGTCTGCTCCGGCGTCACCGGCTACACAACCGCCAAGGTCAGTGCCCTCCATGGCACGATGTACTCCCGCCTCGAAGAACGCCACGGTGCCGATACCGCCAGGATTTACGCAGAGGCCAACGTCGCCGGGCTGGACCTGGTGGCGGCGCTGGTCACAGAGCTTGAGATCTCGTGCGACTTCGAACGGCACGCCGCGTACACCTATAGTGAGGACGCCAACTCGGCGGGGCTGATCCACGCCGAGGTCGCTGCCGCGCAGCGTGCCGGGCTCGGGGCAAACTTCACCACCGACACCGACCTTCCGTTTCCGATCCGCGCCGCCGTGGAGCTCCCGAACCAGGCACTCTTCCATCCTCGCAAGTACTGCCTGGCACTCGCCGCCGCTGTGCACGGCGGAGGATCCGCGGTATTCGAGATGACCCGAGCCGTCGACGTGACCCAGGGCGACCCTGTCGAGGTCAAGACGGAGTCAGGGCGATCCGTCAGGGCCGATAACGTGGTGCTCGCAACCCACCTGCCTTTTCTCGACCGCGGGCTCTTCTTCGTGCGCACGGCACCCTATCGCTCATACGCCACAGCGCTGCGCCTGCGAAGCCAGGTCCCCCAGGGGATGTACCTCAGCATCGACGAGCCGTCGCGCTCACTGCGTCCCATCCCGGGTCTGGGGGAGAACTTGCTGCTGGTCGGCGGCGAAGGCCACAAGTCAGGGCAGGAGCCGGACACCACCGCGCGCTATGCGGCCCTCGAAGCCTGGAGCCATGATCGCTTTGCCGGCGCCGCCATCACCCATCGCTGGTCCGCGCAGGACTACATACCGGCGGACGACCTGCCCTACGTCGGACGCTTGTGGGCCGGCTCACGCCGGCTCTGGACCGCGACCGGCTTTCAGAAGTGGGGCATGACCAACGGGAGTGCCGCGGCGATCATGCTCTGCGACCTGGTGATGGACAGGGCGAACGCCTGGGCCAAGACCTTTGATTCCCTCCGCCTCGACGTTGCCGGATCCGCCCAGAAGCTGGCGGCGGAGAACCTCAACGTCGCGGAGCAGTTCGTGGGTGACCGGCTCGGGTCACTCTCGCCCCCGCCGGCGTCCACCCTGGCACGGGGCGAGGGCGGTCTGGTCGAGCGCGACGGTCACAAGGTCGCCGCATACCGGGACGACGACGGCGAGCTGCACGCGGTGTCGGCAGTGTGCAGCCACCTCGGCTGCCTGGTGTCCTTTAACAATGCCGAGACCACGTGGGATTGTCCGTGCCACGGCTCACGGTTCGACGTCGACGGCCGCGTCATCTCTGGCCCGGCGGTCAGGAACCTGAGCGCCCAAAACGACTGATCGGGTCACCCTCGCTTCTGTTCGCTATGTCGATAGGCGACCACGTGCACATGTTCTACGGTCACCATCCCTTCCTCGACCATGGCATCGAGGAGAGGTGCGACGCGATCTATGTGCGCGGCCGTGTCAACCATCTCAACGATCACCGGGAGGTCCTCGCTGAGGCGGAGGATTCTGGATGTATGCAGGTGGGAGTCGGCACCGAATCCCTCGATGCCGCGTAAGACCGTCGCGCCCGCCAGGCCCTCCTTTCGGGCAAGCTCCACGATCGCCTCGAACAGAGGTTTGCCGTGCCAGCGGTCGTTCTCACCGATGTAGATGCGCAGCCGTTTTCCCTCACCTTCAAGTCGCATTACAGTGCCCTCCCGACCACGATTCCGACGGCCACCGCGACCATTCCCGCGACCAGGCTGCCGCCTGTATTGAGAAGCGCCAGGCCATAGCTCGCCCCCTCGACCAGGCGCGCTGACTCCAGCATCAGCGTTGAGAACGTCGAGTACGAGCCGATGAACCCGGTTGTCAGGGCGAAGCGAAGTGGCGCGTCGATAACGGCGCGCTCCGTGGTGACGGTGAAAACAATCCCGAGCAAGAGCGAGGCCGTCACATTCACCACAAGGGTGCCCCACGGGAAGGCGCCGTGGAAATGCTGGCTGACGACCCCATCGACGCCGTACCTGGCTGCAGCGCCAACGCTTCCCGCGATCATGATCCCTGCGATCGTGCGCACGTCCTACTCCCTTTGAGTAGGAGCTATCAGCCGATCAAGGCAGCGGTGGCGAGCCCCATCACCAGCAACGCCTTCGCTGGCGTTGCTCACGAAATATACGACAGGCCGGTTAGGTGAAATGATCCTGTCCAGATGATCCTGTCGCTCGCACTCGCGTGGTGGCCCCTCCACCTGCTACTCCTGGCCGTGGGGTTTGCGGTCGGGGCATACGGAACGCTGATCGGAGCTGGAGGTGGCTTCGTCCTCGTCCCGGTGCTCCTGCTGATCTACCCCACTGAGACGCCCACTCAATTAACCGCGGTCTCGCTGGCGGCTGTTTTCGCCAACGCCAGCTCGGGAAGCGTCGCCTACCTCAGGGCCCGCCGGGTCGACACGCGGTCAGCGCTGATGTTCGCCGTGGCCACACTGCCGGGAGCAGTCCTGGGCGCGCTGTCGGTGCAGGCGCTGAGTCGTGGCGCGTTCAACGTGATCTTCGGCGCGGTGTTGACCGCCCTCAGCCTGTTACTCCTCGGCAATCCCGAGCGAAGACTGCAGATCGAGGCGGTGTTTCCGTCCAACGAGCGGCGCGAAATCATTGACGCGGAAGGGACGACGTACCGGTACACGTACAACCTGCCGCTGGGTCTTGCGGTCAGTGTGGCGGTGGGCTTTCTGTCATCGCTTCTGGGGATCGGCGGGGGGATCATCCACGTCCCGTTCATGGCCCAGGTGCTGGGCTTTCCGACCCATGTGGCCACGGCCACCTCGCACGCCGTCCTGGCGGTGATGGCAGGCGCTGGGACGGCGACGCACGTGTTCCAGGGCGCCTTCGGCGGCATCGTCTATCGCACTCTCTTCCTTGGTGCCGGCGTCGTAGTGGGGGCCCAGGTGGGGGCGCGCCTATCGGAGCGAGTGCGCGCCACGTGGCTGCTGCGACTGCTGGCGCTGGCGCTTCTCGTCGTCGGGTTGCGCCTGCTCGCGACGCCGTTCATCCGGCTGTAGGCCCTTACCACCCACAGAGCGCACTCAAATGTCGGCCGGCCGGTCGTGTGCGCCCACTGCGGCGTCAAGCCACGCCGTGGCCGCGTCGAGGGCGTCGCCATCATTTCCCACGTCTGTGCCCACCCGGCGCCGGGCGCGCTCCACGCTGGCTGCGACCAGGTCGCGATCGGCGGGGTGGCGGCGCATCGACACCTCATCGCGCAGGCTGTCGGCTGCCTGGGCCAGCCACACTGCGAGCGCAGGTTCTGACTCGGCGGCGACCACGGCGGTCGCCTCCAGCAGTTCGGCAGTGCTCCAGGCATCGAGGGCCGGGCGAGCAAACCCAATCGCCTCGCGCACAGCCTGGACTGCCGATCGCGCTCTGCCTTGAACGTGATCCAGGAAGGCGAGCTGCAACATGGCACGCGCCCGGAAGTGGTTGTCACCGATTGACTCATAGCCGTCGGTGGCGTGGCGCAGGTGCGAACGCGCGTCGGCGTGGCGCCGTGCCACGCGCAAAGCCGTCCCAAGGTTCAGGTGAGAGGTCGCCAGTGTCCAGCCTCCGGTGGAGGGGTCACATGCAGCGAGCGCCTCTGTCAGAAGGTCGACAGCTGCCCCCACCTGGTTCTGCGACAGCGCCGCGTTACCACGGAGGGTGAGCGCGTTGCGGCGGTGCATCCCACTCTCCTCGGCGAGCATCTCCAGCATCGTCTGACCGGCCCTGTCCGTCGCCCGGAAATCATCCTGGTGGAAGGCCAGCCATCCAGCCCCCCAGAGAACCCGTAGACGGAGCTCCGGGTCGGCGTCGGCCCCCATTCGCAGCGCGGTATCCAACCACTGGCGACTCTCCCGGAACCTCGCGGCCCAGCGCCAGAACATCCACAGTGACGCCGTGAGCCTGAGTGCGCTCTCGGCGTCACCAGTTTCGGTGGAGTGGGAGAGGGCAGCGCGGAGGTTGCCCTCGTCCTCCAGGAGGCGTCCGAACCACTCTCGCTGCCCGGCCGACTGGACCTGGGGTTCTGCCTCCTCCGCCAGACGCAAATAGTGGGCGGCGTGCGCCTCCCGGAGGCGGTCCACCTCGCCGGCGGCATTGGCGCGTTCCAGCGCATACTCGCGCACGACATCGAGAAGTCGGTACCGGGTCGCGCCGGTGAAATCCTCATGCCGGCCGACCAGGCTCGAGTCGACCAGCGCCGAGAGAGTCGCGCTCAACTCGCCCGGATGCTCCTCGTCCGCCGGGACCACGGCCTCGACGGCGTGCAGGTTGAAACCCCCACGAAACACGGCGAGGCGCCGGAACAGTCGGAGCTCCGCGCCGCCAAGGAGGGCGTAGCTCCAGTCAAGGGCTGCCCTCATGCTGCGGTGCCGCGGGGGCACATCGCGGGGGCCACCGGTCAGGGGTTCGAGCCGGCGGTCGAGGCCCTCGAGTAGCTCAGCGAGGGTCATGTGGCGGGCCCGGGCCGCGGCCAACTCCAGCGCAAGGGGCAGCCCATCAAGGCGACGGCAGATCTCGGCCGCCACCGCGGCGTCGGAGTCTGTCTCCGGGGCGATCGCCCGGACTCGCTCCACGAAAAGGTCGACTGCCTCGCCCGCTCCCGGGCCCGCGACTGGCAGCGGGCTCAGCCGGAATTGCTGCTCGGCACGCACGTTCAGCGCCGCCCTTGAGGTGACCAGCACCGTCAGCTCGGGACGATCCGAGATCATCTCGACCAGGGGCGCAGCAGCGTCGACGAGATGCTCGAAGGTGTCGAGCACCAGCAGCACGGCCTCCGCGCCGGGTCGATCCAGGCCGCCGCCGACCGCCCCCGTCACCACGGCCACCACCAGCGCGGGATCGTCCACCTCAGAAAGGCCCAGGAAGAAAACGCCTCCGGGGAACTCCGCGCCCGCGATCGCCGCAATCTCGGCCGCCAACCGCGTCTTGCCCACGCCCCCCGGTCCGACGATGGTGCACAGGCGGCAGCCGGGCTCGCGCAGGAGCTCGAGCACGCGGGCCACTTCCGCGTCGCGACCCCGCAACGCTGTTGGGCGCGGTGGTGGACCTTGGCGCGGCGCCTGCGTGGCGCTCCGTTGGGGGTTTGCTGATCCCCCCGCGCCTCGGTGAGGAAGAGCGTGAGGGCGGGACCGTCGATGCCGGCGGCACGCGCCAGGCGCCGCGCCGTGTCGGGATAGACCGTCCGGCGGAGCCCGCGTTCGAGGTCGCTGACGGTGCGCTCGCTGATCCCCGCCGCTTCCGCAAACTCCGCCTGGGTCAGGCCCGCCTCGAGCCGCAGGCGCCGCACCGTGGCGGCAAAGCCGTCCATGTCGCCATGCTGGCACACCCTCGGGCCGCCGGAGCGGGTCGGTGGGTAGACGGTGGGTCGCTGTCGTGGTCGGAGGGAGGTGCTGGGCGGATGCTGGCAGCCAAGCAACCATCCGCCTCAACAGAAGGAGAGACCATGTTCGGACAGAGCGATCTCAACAGCAACAAGGCGCTGGTGCGCCGCTACTACGACGAAGCCTTCAACGGCTGTCGGCCCGAGGTGGTCGAAGAGCTGGCCGTCGAGGACTACGTCGAGCACGATCCCTTCCCCGGCATGGGCAACGGCCGGGCCGACCTGACGAACCGCGTACGCGGGATCCTTGCCGCGTTCAGCCCGCTGTTCTTCACCATCGAGGACGTGGTGGCTGAGGGCGATCGGGTTGTCGTCCGCTGGAGCCAGGTCGGGACCCACAGCGGCGACTTCATGGGGATCCCTGCCACAGGCCGGCAATTCACCATCGCGGGCATCGACGTCCATCGCCTGCGCGACGGGCGGATGTCGGAGCATTGGCACGTCGTGGACCAGCTTGCCCTGCTGGGTCAGCTTGGCGTCATCCCGCAGCCGGCCGGCGCCCCCGCCTGAATGATGGCCGGGGAATGACTCCATCGCGGAGGGCGACATCGTCGTCCTCCGTTGGAGCCATATCGGGTTTCCTCGTCGGTGGCTCTAGTCGAAGCGGAGGGCGTAACCGCGGCGCGGGTGGTTCACGACCGAAGCGGGAACGCCCAGGGCGCGCAGCCTCCGCCGGACACGCACGACGTATGTACGGACCTGCTCCTCGTGAAGAGCCACGTCGCCCCACGCCTCGCTCAGCACCTCGCCGGCCGAGCATGGCGACCCTGCCCGGTCCAGCAAAAGCTTGAGCAGGGCGAACTCACGTCGGGTCACCTGCATGGAGCGGTCGCCAAAATCGATGCACCTTCGCTCGTCGTTCAGGGTCAGTCCGATCAGCGCCTCGTGGCGTTCCCTCCAGTACGCCCGCCTTGACCTGTAATGGTCAAGCTGGGCGTGCAGTTGCGCGGCCTCTGCGTCTAGCCCGGGGACAGCCAGCCCCGCCCGCGCGCCGAGTTCGGCGCGCTCGGCCAGCCCCTCGGTCACCGCGATCAGCTCCGCGTACACCCTGTACCAGCGGCGCGCATCGTCGTGGTGCGCGAACACTGATTGTTCGTCGGGAAGACCTTGCGGTCTCAAGCCCCGCCCCGGCGATTCATGAACCAGTCAATTTTAATACACTCGCGCTTGTGAGTGCTGACCTCTGGCGCCTCCGGTGAGCCGCGGTATGACCGGCGCGGTTCTGCCCGGGGACCGCAAGGTCGAGGTCCGAGAGTACGAGGTGCCGGAACCTGGCCCCGGCCAGGTGCTGGTGGCCATGCGCGCGTCGGGGCTCTGCGGCAGCGACCTCCGCGCGATCTACCGGCCGACCCAGCAGGGCCACGGTCCGGAAGCCTACCGTGGCGTCATCGCCGGGCACGAGCCCGCCGGACAGATCGCGGCCCTTGGGCCGGGAGTTACTGACTGGTTGGTGGGCGACCGGGTGCTCCTGTACCACATCGCGGGATGCGGCGAGTGCGAGGACTGCCGCTCGGGCTGGATGATCAGCTGCACATCACCGGCACGTGCCGCCTATGGATGGCAGCGTGATGGCGGCCACGCGGACTTCATCCTCGCCGAGGTGCGAACCCTCGTCCGGCTCGACGAGCCGCTGAGTTACGTGGACGGCGCGCTGGTCGCGTGCGGTTTTGGCACCGCTTACGCGGGGTGCTTGAGGGGCGGAGTCGGGGAAGGCCAGACCGTCGTCATCAGCGGGATGGGACCGGTTGGGCTGGGGGCCGCCATGATCGCCCGGGCCATCGGCGCTCGGGTCCTTGCGGTGGAGGCCTCACCTGCCCGACTGGAGATGGCTCGCGCCGCCGGGGCGGACGAGGTCGTCGCCGCCGGCCAGGCAGCGGAGGAGGCGATCCGCGATCTCACCGGCGGGCGCGGCGCCGATGTGAGCATCGACTGTTCCGCCGCCGAGGCGGCCCGGCGCCTCACGCTGGCCGTGACCCGTCGATGGGGGACCGTCGTATGGCTTGGCGAGGGTGGGACCTTCACGTTTGAGCCAAGCCCATTGCTCATCCACCAACAGCTCAGCCTGCTGGGCTCGTGGGTCTGCAGTATCCAGCAGATGACCGAGCTGGTCGGCCGGCTGGTAGAGTGGCAGGTGCGACCCGAGACCATCGTCACCCACAGGTTTTTGCTGGACCAGGTGGCGGAGGCATACCGGCGCTTCGACACAGGCGACACCGGCAAAGTGGTGCTCACCTGGCCCGGGTGAAACCGGGCGCGACGGCCGCCCAGGCCCCTTCGGTGCGCCGGCTCGGCGAGGCTGTGCACCCACGACCGCAACAGGCGCGCGCCTCCTGGTATGAGCTCGACGGGACCTGGGAGTTCGAGTACGACGACGGCGACGTCGGTCTCGCGTCGGGGTGGATGCGCGCGGGACAGGCCTATACGCGCACCATCCAGGTCCCATTTCCCCCGGAGTCGCCGGGCAGCGGCATTGGCGACCCATCGGTCCACCAGGTTGTCTGGTACCGTCGCAGCTTCAAAGTGCCGCAGGCCGCGGCCGGGATGCGCTGGGTCCTCCACTTCGGGGCCGTGGATTACAGCGCCGATGTCTGGCTAAACGGATCCCACGTCTGCCGGCACGCCGGGGGGCATACGCCGTTCGAGGCGGACATCACCGACGCCCTCCGAGTGGGGGACGAGCAGGTTCTCGTGGTCAGGGCGGAGGACAGCATCGAGCTGGAGCAACCGCGCGGAAAGCAACACTGGGGCGAGCAACCGGAGGAGATCTGGTACGACCGAACGACGGGGATCTGGCAGCCGGTATGGCTTGAGGCGGTGCCGGCCCTGCGCATCCAGTCACTCCGGTGGACGCCGGACATCGCGAACGCGCGGCTGCGCCTTGACCTGCGGCTGAGCCGTGCCCCGGTGGGCCCCCTGGCTGTTCGCCTGGTGCTCAGACGCGGGGACGTGGTCCTTGTCGACGACCGCTACGAGGCAAGCTCCGTAAGCCTCCACCGAGAGATCGGCCTGGACATTGGGGCGCCCTCGATCGCCCGCCGCCGCGACCTCCTGTGGTCGCCCGAGTATCCGAACCTTCTCGACGCCGAGCTCACCGTCGAGTCATCCGGTGACGTCCTGGACAGAGTTTTCAGCTACGTCGGACTGCGCTCGGTCGACGTCACGGACGGTGCGTTCCGTCTCAACGGGTGGCCCTATTACCTGCGCCTGGTCCTCGACCAGGGCTACTGGCCGGAGAGCCACATGGCCGCCCCCGATGCCGATGCGCTGCGCCGGGACGTGGAGCTCATCAAGGCTCTCGGGTTCAACGGGGTGCGGATGCACCAGAAGATCGAGGACCCGCGATTCCTGTACTGGTGTGACCGCCTGGGCCTGCTGGTATGGGAGGAGATGCCCAGCACCTACCGCTTCTCCGAGCGCGCTGCCGAGCTGGCGGTCAGCGAGTGGGCGGAGGTGCTGCGGCGCGACCACAGTCACCCTTGCGTGGTGACGTGGGTGGCCTTCAACGAGAGCTGGGGCGTGGAGTGGTTACGGGACCGCCCGGAGATGCGACAGTTGGTGGTGGCCTTGCGGGCCATGGCGCTCGCCGTCGACGGCACGCGCCCGGTGATTGGTAACGACGGCTGGGAGCAGGGCGGCGAGGAGATCATCGGGATCCATGACTACGCGGCCCAGCCATCCCTTCTGCGCGCGCGCTACGGTCGCGAGGAACACATCAAAGAGACCCTGGAGCGGGTCCAGCCCAACGGCCACCCCATCCTTTTGCCGGGCTCGCACCGGCAGCATGCGGCGCTCGTTCTCAGCGAGTTCGGCGGGATCTCACTGCGTTCCAAAGGGTCGCGGGCCCAGGTCTTTGCCTACGGGGTGGCGCGCGATTCCACCGCCCTGCTCGAGCGCTGGCGTGAGCTGTTTGAGGCGGTTATCACTTCGCGAGTGCTGGCGGGTTTCTGCTACACGCAATTTTGCGACACCCGACAGGAGAAGAACGGTATGGTGGGGGGGGATCGCGTCCCCAAGGTGAGTCCAGACAAGGTGCGGAAACTCCTCCAGCAGCCACCGTCCGCCATCGCAGCGGAGGCCATCCTGCACCAGGTGCTCGACAGCGGAGACGGCGAGCCGAACTGACTTTTTTGCGCAGTCTTATACTGTAATGCAACATTACAGTGCCACTGGGTATATTTGTCCCATTACGAATTGGCGCAGACGCGGGAATGGGATGAACAACGACACGCAACTGGTGGTCTTCTCGCACCTCAGATGGGACGGCGTCTGGCAGCGACCGCATCAGGTGGTGTCCCGTCTTGCCTCCCGCCACGGGCGAACGTTTTTCGTCGAGGAACCGCTACTCGCGGATGTCAGGCAGCCCACCATGAAGTGCTTGGAGGAGAGCGGGGTGACGCGGTGCGTCTTGCAGACCCCGCGTGACACGCCACCAGCGAACGGTTCGTGGTTGACCTTTGGTGACACCGGCGGCGCGGACCACGCCCAGATGGTCGCGGACCTCTGTGACGGTGTGCCGTCGGTCGCATGGCTCTACTCGCCTATGGCGCTCCCCCTGGCCCGTAGCCTGAACCCCGAGCTGCTGGTGTATGACGTGATGGACGACCTCGCCGCGTTCGTCGGTGCCTCGGCAGAAATGAAGCTTCGCCAGGCGCAGGCACTGGCCGAGGCCGACGTCGTCTTCACGGGCGGCCGCTCGCTGCACGAAAGTGTCGTCGACAAGCGCCACAAACCCGGCAACACCTTTTGCTTCCCAAGCGGCGTGGACATCGCGCACTTCTCCGTGGCTCGGCGGCGGGGTGACCGCCCGGTCGCCGGGTACGTGGGGGTGATCGACGAGCGACTGGACCTGGAGTTGCTCGGTGCGATGGCCCGGGCCCTGCCGGGCTGGACCATCCGCATGGTGGGGCCCGTCGCCAAGATCGACCAACGCAACCTCCCACACGCGCCCAACATCGAGTACACGGGCAAGAAGAGCTACGACGACCTGCCGGCAATCATGGCTGAGTTCGATGTTGCGCTGATGCCCTTTGCGATTAGCGAATCGACGCGCGCCATCAGCCCGACCAAAACCTTGGAGTACCTCGCCGCCGGCCTGCCGGTGGTGTCGACTCGCATTCGGGACGTCGTCCGTGACTGTGGCGACGTGGTCTCGTTCGCGGACGACGGCCAGGGATTTGCTGACCTGTGCGAACAGCTGCGCGCGGGGGGCACCGTGCCCAACCCAAAGGCGGTCGAGGCTGTTCTGCACCATCGGCAGTGGGATGTCATCGCTGCGGAGATGTCGCGCATCTTGGCCCAGGACAGCGCAGCCGCGGCAGACCAGGCCGGCGGTGCAATCGCATGACCAGCGACGTGCGGCAGAGCCCAAGGCCGGCGCGTTTCGATTACCTGGTGGTCGGCGCCGGGTTTGCCGGGGCGGTGCTGGCGGAGCGTCTCGCGCGGGTCGCGGGCAAGTGCGTCCTGGTCGTGGACAAACGACCGCACATCGCGGGGAATGCGTACGACTTCTATGACGAGGCGGGGATCCTCATCCACCGGTATGGGCCCCACATCTTCCACACCAACTCGACCGAGGTTTTCCAATACCTTAGCCAGTTCACCTCGTGGCGCCAGTACCAGCACCGCGTACTGGCGAGCGTTGACGGTCAGCTCGTGCCTCTGCCCATCAACCTGGACACCATCAACCAGCTGTATGGGATGAGCCTTGATAGCCGGGGAGCGGCGGATTTCCTGGCCAGCGTCGCCGAATCACGAACCGAGGTGCGCACTTCAGAGGACATGGTGGTCACGCAGGTGGGGCAGGAGCTGTACGAGAAGTTCTTCCGCAACTACACACGGAAGCAATGGGGCCGCGATCCCTCGGAGCTGGATGCCGCGGTCGCGGCCCGCGTGCCCGCGCGCACGAACCGCGACTCCAGGTATTTCACCGATCGATACCAGGCGATGCCGCTGCACGGTTACACGCGGATGTTCGAGCGCATGCTTGACCACCCCAATATCAAGGTGATGCTCAACACCGATTGGCGCGATATTGATGGCGTGATCCCGTACGGCGAGATCGTCTACAGCGGCCCGGTCGACGAGTTCTTTGAATACCGGCACGGGCCTCTGCCATACCGATCCTTGGAGTTCCATTTTGAAACACATGACCGCGCGCAGTTCCAACCTGCGGCGGTGGTGAACTATCCCAACGAGTACGACTACACACGTATCACGGAGTTCAAATACCTGACCGGCCAGGAGCACCGCAAGACGACGGTGGTATACGAACTCCCGCGCGCGGAGGGCGATCCCTACTACCCCATACCCGACGAGGCGAACGCCCGGCTGTACCGCGCATACAAGTCACAGGCGGACAGCACGCCGGGCGTGCATTTCGTGGGTCGCCTTGCCACCTACCGTTACTACAACATGGACCAGGTGGCGGCGCAGGCCCTCGCGACCTTCCGCCGCATGTTCGACCCGGCGCCGACGAGGGAACCTTTGCTTGCCGCGTTACCGCGGGTTCGCCTGAGCATTGGCGCCCCACTCGGCCAGGCGGTGAAGGACGGCGCCCGTCCGCAGGCGGAGCGATGACGACCGAAGCCACGCGTGCGCTGCCGATGGCGCGCCTCGGCGCTACGGGGTACGACATAACCCGTGTGGGCCTGGGCGCCTGGGCAATTGGCGGAGGAGGTTGGCAGGGCGGTTGGGGGCCCCAGGACGACGCCGAGTCGATAGCCGCCATCCACCACGCGATCGAGGGGGGCATCAACTGGATCGACACCGCCCCCGCCTACGGCCTCGGTCACGCCGAGGAGGTGGTCGGTCGTGCGGTTCGTGAGATCCCTGAGGGTGAGCGTCCCCGGGTCTTCACGAAGTGCGGGCTGGTCTGGAAGGCGGGGGAGAGGACGGTCTCCAACGTGCTCAGCCCTGAATCGATCAGGCGAGAGTGCGAGGACTCCCTGAGGCGTCTCGGCGTCGATACCCTCGATCTACTGCAGGTGCACTGGCCGGCTGAAGATGGCACGCCCATCGAGGATTCGTGGGGCACGATGGCGGCCCTCGTGGACGAGGGCAAGGTTCGCCATCTTGGCGTGAGCAACTTCGAAATTGACCTGCTCGAGAAATGTGAGGCAATTCGCCACGTCGATACCCTGCAGCCGCAGCTGAACATGCTTGTGCGCGGGCCACTGGAAGAGCTGCTGCCGTGGGCGCAGGAGCACGGCACAGGGGTCATCGTCTACAGCCCGATGCGTTCCGGCCTCCTGAGTGGCGCCTTCAGCGAGGAGCGCGCTTCCTCGCTGGCGAAGGACGATTGGCGGCGCGAGGACGCCGACTTCAAGTCGCCCCGGTTGACCGCTAACCTGGCCCTGGTCGATGCGCTCAAGCCGATCGCCGAGCGCGTTGGATGCACGCTCCCGGAGCTCACCGTGGCCTGGGTGCTGGCCTGCCCCGGGGTCAGCGGCGCCATAGTCGGGGCGCGACGCCCCGACCAGGTGGACGGTTGGATGGGCGGCGCCGGGGTGTCGCTGTCCGGGGCCGACCTGGCGGAGATTGCCGGGGCCATCAAGTCCAGTGGTGCGGGCGAGGGTCCGGTCCCCGGGCGGGTGTAGATGACAGCGCACGGCGAGCGCGGAAAGGACATGGCCCCACGGGGGATCGAACTCCTCGGGTCCTTCGAGTCCATCTTCCAACCGGCCTTCGACGTGGATATCGCCGAGAGCACCGGCCACACCGCGCGGTGGAAGGACGACCTTGAGACTCTGCTGGGCTTCGGTGTCTCGTCGCTCCGCTACCCGATCCGTTGGCACCGTGTTGAAGCCGAGCCCGGCCGCTATGACTGGAGCCAGGTCGACCCGGTCATGGATTTCATGCAGGAGCAAGGCCTTCGGCCCATCCTGGACCTTGTCCACCACACGAGCTTCCCTCGCTGGCTTGATGGTGGGTTCGCCGACCCGCGGTTCGGTCCCGCCATGGTGCGCTTTGCCGAGGCGGTGGCGAGACGCTATCCCTGGGCGCCCGGTTACACCGCGTTCAACGAGCCCTTCACGACGTTCTTCCTGGCGGGCAGCGAGGGTGTTTTCCCCCCGCACCTGCAGGGCATTGAAGGCTTTATCACCCTGGTTCGAAATGTGTTTCCGGCGATCACGGAGGTGACACGTGCATACCGGGAACTTGTGCCCAACGCGCGTCATCTCAACGTCGAAACCTGTGAGCGCCACACCGCCGCGGGGCCCGCCGGTGAGGCTTACGCCGCCTACGCTAACGACCGGCGATTCTTCATGACGGATCTTTTCCTGGGTGTGCACCTCGACTCTGACCGTCCCTTCATCCGTCACCTCATCGAGGCCGGAGGGGAGGACCTCCTCGAGATCCAGCCCGGCCACATCGACGTGCTCGGCCTGGATTACTACGCGCATTCCCAGTGGCAGTTCTCGGGGCCGGGTGTGGGCGCCGGTACCTCCCCAAACCCGGGACGACTCGACGACCTCATCGTCGAGTACTGGGAGCGCTACCGCATTCCCTGTGCCATCGGCGAGACCAACATCCGGGGTTACCCCTCCGACCGGGCCTCATGGTTCAAGTACACGCTGGAGCAGGCGGAGAGCGCGCGTGCGCGCGGGGTCCCGGTCGAGAGCTACTGCTGGTTTCCCTTTGTTGATTCCTGCGACTGGGGTTCGCTGTTGCGGCGCGCGGATCGAGAGATCGACCCCGTCGGGGTTCTGTGGCTCGACAAAGCGCTCGAGCGAAACGAGTCGTCGATGTCGCGGTCGTTCGCGCTCGCAGCGGCGGGGGTGCGGGCCCGAGACCTGCCCGCCTACCGTTTCCGGCGTCCGGTTGCCGACTGGGTCGCCGGCTACGCCGACCAGATGGCCCACTGGGACTGGCAGGAGCCACCTGACGAACCTGTCTGCACAAACGCGCCCCAGCCGAAGGAGTGGCTTGAGTTCGAGGCCGGCCCGCTGGCTCCCGAACCGGCCCCCGGCGCGGCGTACCAGGAGGCATAGAGATCAGCGAGCAGTTGCAGGCTGACGGCACCCGCCGCGAGGCGATGGAAGAGGCCATTGAGCGCGCGCTGGCGTTGCTGCCGTACGAGGATCCAGCGAGCGACCATCCCGGCGACGCGCGCCGGTGGATACAGGTCTATCGCGAACTGATCGATCTCAAGCATGGCGTGCTTGAGCGCCTGGAGCGTGAGCTACGACCTCTCTCCGCCGATGCCCGCGAGGAGGTCGGAGGCACTGACGCAATCCTGCTGACCAAACAGCGCGACCACTACCAGGAGCGCCTGGAGTTCTGGCATCGGCGACACTGGCAACTGAGCAGGCTGGACCTCGATGCGCAGGCAGGCCTGGTGCGCCACGGCGGTCGCGAGGTGGAGCTGACCAGGCGCGAGACGCAACTCCTGGAGTGCCTGGTCGCCAGGCCGGGCAGGTACGTCTCGGCGGAGTACATCCTGAGATCAGCCTGGGGGGATGGTGCCCTGCATCGTGACCAGGTCCGAACCTATGTGGCCAGGCTGCGGCGAAAGCTCGCCCGGATCGAAGCCCCAACCCAAATCGTCAACCGCGCGCGTAGTGGATATACGCTCGTATACGAGGATGAAAAGAAGCCATGATGTCTGAACACGAGTCGACCAGCACGCGCCAGACCGATCGCATGGAGGAGGAGCCCGAGGTCGCCCAGGGTGCCTCCGACACCGAGCACTGGGCGCGCTCCTATCGGGACGTGATCTCCTTCGAGGAGAAGATCCTCAGCCGCATGAGGGAACTGGCCGCCGAGGAGTCGGCGCATGTCCAGGCGGAGATCTACCGCACCAACATCCAGCCGATGGAGGAGTTGATCGAGGACTTCAAGGCCCGGGCACGCCGATGGGACGGAGAGGCGGCAGCTGGCTAGTGGAACGTCTCAGATATGGCTGGACAAGACCGCCGGTGCGGCGGTCGAGGCCACGAAGAGGCCGAGCACGCGCAGGGAGCGCAGCCGTAGCTGCGTGACCGAGCGAGCGCAGGTCTCGACACCGGCAGCGAGCGGAGCGAGCGGATCGGCCGCCACAGCGGATGAGATTGTGTGGTCATATCTGAGACGTTCCACTACCCGCCGTCGAGCTCCCGATGCCTGGATTTCCAGAACTCCAGGCGGTGCATGAAACGCTCCTTCTCGGCGCGCAACATGACGATGTCGCTCTCCCGGATCTCCTTCGCCCCGCTGGGATCCATCTCGAGCAGGCGACGCTCGGCCAGCTCGATGAGGTCGTCCTTCAACTCCGCGAGTTCGCTATAGACCTTCATCCAATGCACGACGTCAGAGAGGTACCTGGTGGAGGGGTTTTCAGAGGGCATGAGCCGATCGGGGTCGACCGCACGGCGCGCGCTCTCGGTGGCTTCCTGCGGGCCGGTACTCATCAACTCACGATGCTAGATCACCAACACCGAGAATGCGAAGGAGAAACATGACCAGCGAGGATTCCCCCGAGGCCGCCGATCAGCTCCAGCGGCCGCCGCTGCCACTGGTGCCGGACGGGCCGCTCACCGCCGACCAGATGCGGGAGATGGAGCGTGCCCGGGAGGACGCGACGGATGGGTGGGACGACGTCGTCGACAAGTCGTTCCCGGCGAGCGACCCCCCGCCGACCGGCTGACGCAGCCCGGCTTGGCGCGTCAACCTTTTTTCGCGCGGCTGGGGGCGACGCGTGGGGGCTCGCCGGGCATCTTCGGGTAAACCGGCGGCCAGGGTGCGTCAACCAGTCCGCCGTCCCGGTCGCTGCGGTGCATGTCCAGGAGCGGCTTCAGCGACTGCGGCTCCCGTTCCATGACCTCCCATGGGTCGCCATGCTCCGCAACGCGGCTGGGAACGTTGGCGATGGTAAGGGTCCCCGGGTCGATGGCGTCGAGCTCTTCCCAGGCGAAGGGAGTCGAAACCTGGGCACCCGGCCGGGCGCGCGCGCACCAGGCGCCGAAGATCGTCTTGTGGGGCGCATTCTGGTTGAAGTCGATGAAGACGCGTTCGCCGCGTTCTTCCTTCCACCACGCCGCGGTGACCAGGTCCGGCCGCCGGCGCTCCAGCTCGCGGGCAACCGCGACCGCGGCCGCCCTCACCTCGATCGAGGTCCATTGCGGCAGGAGCCGGACGTAAACATGGATGCCGCGGTTTCCCGTCGTCTTCGGCCTGCCCTCGACGCCCGCTGTCTGCAACAAGTTTTGGACCTCGTGCGCCGCCTCCTGGACCATCCGGAACGTCACCCCCGGCGAGGGGTCGAGGTCGATGCGCAGCTCGTCGGCGTGCTCCTGGTCGTCGGCGCGGGAGGGCCAGACGTGGAACCCGAGGCACCCCATGTTCACTGCCCACAGCACGTGACCGAGGTCGCCGATGACCAGCGCGTTGGAGGTGGTTCCGTTGGGGGTGCTGACCACACTCGTCTGGAGCCAGTCTGGACGCGTGTCGGGGACGCGCTTCTGGAAGAAGGAGGAACCGCCGGCGCCGTTGGGGAAGCGCTGCAGGAGCACCGGGCGTCCGCCGAGGGCGCGCATCAACGGTGCCTCCACGGCCTGGTAGTACCGCACCAGGTCCAGCTTGGTCGCCCCTGTCCCTGGGAAGAAGACCTTCCCCGGGCTGGTGATACTGACCTCGTGGCCGCCCGCCTCAACCACGACCGCCTCGTCCATTCCCCCGACCATACCGTCGCGGCCGCGTCGTGTGGAGCGACGCTACAATAGCGCTATCACTACAAAGCACAGCGGTACTGCCACATCCGGCCGCCGCCCCGGGGCCACCTCAGCGCGTCGCAGGGCTCGAAAGGCTGAGGCAACCCTCTATCAGCGCGCCCGGGGGCTGGCGGTCGCCATCGTCGAGGGCTTCAACCGGGGCGACCTCCTGACCTACTCCAGCGCCATCTCCTTCAAGATCATGACTGCCATCGTCCCCTTCTTCCTCTTTGTCTTCGCGCTGGCGGGTCTGCTTCACCTGGATGGCCTGTGGCACCACGAGATGGCACCGGCGCTCAGGTCTCACGTCTCACCCGGCTTCTACCGGCTGGTATCGGACGCGGTGGGCAAGGCGTTCGGCGGGAAGCAGCTGCTCTGGGCTTCCTTCGGCGGGTTGCTCGCGCTCTGGCAGGTTTCGGGTGCGGTGCGCGCCGTGATGGGGGCCTTTGGGCGCATCTACGACTCGCCGGACGAACGGAGCTTCGTAAACAGGTACCTGACCTCGGCGGGGTTGGCGATTGCGGTGATGACCTGCTTTGTGCTCGGCGCCCTCTGTGCCATGCTGGCGCCCTTCTTCACGCTGTCGAACACCCCGCCCGGGTGGTCGCTGTTCGTGCTGGCGATCCGCTGGTCACTCGCCGCAGCGTTCCTGCTGCTGGCCGTCGGGCTGCTGGTGCGGGTGGCCCCGGCGGCGCGGATACCGCTGCCCTGGGTCTCCCTGGGCGCTGGACTGGTCATCCTCTGCTGGCTCCTGGCGTCGCTGCTCTTCAACCTCTACCTCACCAAGCTGGCGTCCTATGAGTCGGTCTTTGGAGGCCTGGCGTCGGTGATCGTGACCATGGCATACCTCTACATCTCGGTGACCGTCTTCCTGTTCGGAGCCGAGCTCGACGCGATCGCGCGCCGGGACGTAGCCGGGGTCCGGCCTGGCCGTCGGGCCTGAGCGGCGGCCCAGGTCACGGGCTGCATCAGCCCACCAACTGATCGAAGAGCTTTTCGATGGTCGCCGCCGGGTCTGACAGCAGCCCCGTGTGCACCTCCGATGGCTGGACCACCGTGCTGGTGGGGGCAACCAGCCAGTGAAACCTCGCCGAGGCGGCCTCCGCGGCCATCGGCCCGCCCCTGGCATCGCCTGCCGCGACCCACTCGAGGGTGGTCAGCTGTCGCCCTATCGCCTCCAGGTCCGCGCCAGGATCCAGCGCCTTCAGTCGCGCCGCCGGCACCGCGGCGCGGATGGACAGAAAGCCCTCGCCGCGGCAGAAAAGCACGACACCGGCATTGACCGCCTCACCGCGCTCGAGGCGGGGCACCACACGGAGCAGCGCGTAGGCGAAGGGCTCACGACCAGGCACGCTCGGCCTCCTCGGCAAACCCACGCGGCGGGGCCAGGCGCATCCGTAGGAAGTCCATGTACGGCGAACTCGCCGCCCAGTCCGCGGGGATCAACTCGCCGACGGCTTGGAGCACGGCGTCATCGAGCGCTGGCGCCAGCCGAGCGTCGGCTGACGTGATGGAAGATGCACGGTCGAGCAGCACATGGTCCGCGATCAAGGCAAACCTGTCGGCGGCGACCGATCCCAGGTCCCAGGCCTTCTCCCCGGCACCGTGGTGGCGATAGAAGGAGGCCCCATGGTCGATCATCCAGAGTCCTCGATGCCAGGCGAGCAGGTTGGGGTTGCGAGCGGTGCGATCGACGTTCATGGTCAGGGAATCGAACCAGACTATGTTCGCGGCGAGGTCAGGATCGACGTCATCGGCGGCAGCATAGGCCACCGCCCCCGGCAGGAAATCCATCGCCAGGTTGAGGCCCGCCGACGCGCGAAGGAGGTCCTGGATCTCCTGGTCAGGCTCGGCGACCGCGATCCGCGGGTCGAGCTCCATCAGCACCAGTTCGGGGACAGGCAGCCCCAGCGCGCGTGCGAGCTCGCCGCCCACCAGTTCGGACACCAACGCCCGCGGCCCCTGGCCGGCGCCCCGGAACTTCAGCACGTAGAGGCCGTCGTCGTCGGCCTCAACCAGCGCAGGCAGGGAACCACCTTCGCGCAGTGGTGTGACGTAGCGCGTGGCGGCGACGGTGCGCATGGTGGCAGCTACTCTACGGTCAAAGACTCCGAGAGTTCGTGGACCAGGTCGGCTGCGTGCCGCGAATCGACGCTGTACATGGTGCGGTTGCCCTCGCGAGCTCCGGTGACCAGCTCGGCGTCGCGAAGGACCCGGAAGTGCACGCTCACCGCGGGCTGGGAGATGCCAAACTCGCGCGTCACGTCGGTGATGCTCGCGGGGCCGCGGCCAAGCCGCAGGAGCATCGCCAGGCGCGTCGGGTCGGAGAGGGCCTTGAGCTTGGGAGCCATGGCCTCGGCGCGTGCGCGGTCCGCCGCCACCTGGCTGGCGCCCTCGGCGGGGATCCCCACCAGCAGCGTCCCCGGCAGTTCCCAAAGGCACCGTCCGCTGAAGTAGCCGGGGCACACGGCGATCTCCGCGCCGCTGGCGCGCCGCAGAAGCACCAGGGATGGAGCCGAGAGTCGCGGAGCCAGGTCGGCCGCTTCCTCACCGGACGCCAGGCGGCGCTCCGCCACCTCACACGCGCTCTGCACGGCGGCCCGGCCGAGGGTCATCCACTCGGATCGCACCGCGCGCCACAGGTCTCGCAGGAGGGCGAGGTACCGGCGGCGCAGGCCGGCATCGCCACGGAGGCGATCCATGCGCTCGATGATCAGCGCGCGCGTCTCCGGGGTCTCCGACGCGAGGGTCAGGTCATCGGTGCGCAGGGCCGCCACGGGAAGGCTGCCCAGGAGTTCATCCGGCGACTCACCCAGGAGGAGTCCCCGACGCTGCGCGATGACCAGGAACTCGGCAAACCCTTCGTCGCTGGGACCCCAGAACTCCTGCGTGCGCTGGGCCAGCTCGGCGCTGCGCCGGTCACCCGCGCTGAAGATGGGATTGTTGCGGGCGCGCTCGCAACAACGGAACGTGATCCAGAAGAGCTCCAGCGCGGCGGAGGGGGAGACTCGAACATCGACCTGGGGAGCGGGGGGTTCATCATATATTGGCATAACGATTGGATTATATGGCGATATAGTTGACTTTGGCAACTATGCGGTCTAAGATCTGGACATGAACTACGACCACTTCGAGAGGCAGATTCTCGGCTACGGTGGCCATATCAACTGCCGTACTGAACGCATCCGGCGCTCCCGGGCGCCCCGGGTGACCGGCGCGCACGTACGTCCGGCGGCAGGAGCGGTGCGCGCGCATTTGGCCGTCGCCCTGCGCAACCTCGCCAACCACCTGGACACCCGCCCGGTCGGTCTCGCCTAAGCGCGACCGCGTCGGCCCCTAGGGGATCAGGCCGTCGCGGCGGCAGCGGCCCTGCCGGCGACGCGGCCGGAGAAGATGCAGCCACCGAGGAAGGTGCCCTCCAGCGCGCGGTAACCGTGCATCCCGCCACCCCCGAAACCGGCGACCTCGCCCGCCGCGTACAGCCCCGCGACCGGCGCGCCCCCGGGGGCCAGCACCCTCGAAGACAGGTCGGTCTCCAGGCCGCCGAGGGTCTTGCGCGTCAGGATGTTGAGTCGGACCGCGATCAGCGGGCCGGCAGCGGGTTCGAGGATACGGTGCGGCTTGGTCGCGCGGATCAACCTGTCGCCGCGATAGAGGCGGGCGCCATGGATGGCGACCAGCTGCATGTCCTTGGAGTAAGGGTTTTCCAGCTCGCGGTCCCGGGCCACCATCTCGGCCTCGATCCTGGAGAACTCCAGGCGTGGCTCGTCGGTCAACGCGTTCATCCCCCGGACCAGCTCGGCGAGGTCTTTGGAGACGACGAAGTCGACACCATGTTCCTTGAAGGCCTCCACGGGCTCCGGGGCGCGGGTCCTGGAGGTCGCCCGGCGCGCCGTGTTGCGCAGGTCCTTGTTGGTCAGGTCGGGGTTCTGCTCCGAGCCTGAAAGCGCGAACTCGCGCTTGATGATGCGCTGGTTGAGGATGAACCAGCTGTACTCGTAACCCGTTTTCATGATGTGTGCCAGGGTGCCGAGCGTGTCAAAGCCCGGGAACAGGGGCACGGGTAACCGGTTGCCGAGGGCGTCGAACCACATCGATGAGGGACCGGGGAGGATCCGGATCCCGTGGCCCGGCCAGATCGGATCCCAGTTGTGAATCCCCTCGGTGTAATGCCACATCCGGTCGCGGTTGATCAGGCTGGCGCCGGCGGCTTCGGATATCGCCAGCATCCGTCCGTCGACATGCGCCGGGACGCCGGTGATCATGTATTTCGGCGGGTTGCCCATCCTCTCCGGCCAGTTCTCGCGGACCAGGTCGTGGTTGCCGCCGATGCCGCCGGAGGTGACTATGACGGCCTGGGCTGTCAGCGAAAAGTCGCCGACCTGCACGCGTGAGCTGGGCTTGCCCCGCTCGACATTGGAAGGTTCGAGCACGGCGCCGCTGACGCCCGTGACCGCATCGCCGGAGACCACCAGCTGGTCGACGCGGTGGCGGAAGCGCAGGTCGACCCGCCCCTTGGCGACGGCCTCGAGGACGCGTCGCTCGAAGGGCTCAACGACGCCCGGCCCAGTACCCCAGGTCACGTGGAACCGGGGCACCGAGTTGCCGTGGCCTATGGCGCCGTAGCCGCCGCGTTCGGCCCAGCCCACAACCGGGAACCAGCGCATCCCCTGCTCGTGTAGCCACGCCCGCTTCTCGCCGGCCGCGAAGTCCACGTAGGCCTCCGCCCATCGGCGCGGCCACGCATCCTCGGGACGGTCGAACCCGGCGGTCCCCAGCCAGTCCTGCAGGGCGAGGTCCCTCGAGTCATGGATGCCCATCAGCCGCTGCTCCGGCGAGTCGACGAATAGCAGGCCCCCGAAGGACCAGAACGCCTGCCCGCCCAGCGACTGTCGGGGTTCCTGGTCCACCACGATCACCCTGCGGCCGGCGTCGGCTAGCTCCGCCGTCGCGACCAGGCCGGCGAGTCCCGCCCCCACGACGATCACGTCGGCGTCGTAAGTCATCGGTGGAGGATAAGGCGCGCCGGGCGCTCAGATATTGAGGACGCGCACCTCATGACGGGCGGCCAGGCGCTCTGCGATCAGCGAGCGGTGGCAGGCCGGCGCGTCGCGCTCCACGCAAAGCAGAGCCGACACTTGGCCGGCCGGGAGGTTGCTCACAAACGCGCCAAGGTCGACGCGCTCAAGGATCTCGCGCCGGTAGCGCCGCGTGTACTCCGACGCCAGCGTCACACGGGACCGCTTCCCCGCCCCCACGCGCGCATCCTCCGCGTACTGGAGGTGGCGCAGCTCGGTGGTGGGCGCGAGCTCAGGGTGGTGGCTGTAGCCAATACCGGCGACGGCCAGCGCGTGCTGGAGCCGCAGCGAGTTGGCCCAGGCGTACTGGCGGCCGCGAACCCCGCGGCGCTGCCGGACGTCCACGACCCGTCGAACGGCGTGCTTGGCAAGCGCGGCCAAAAAGCTCTGCTGGTCCCAGCCGTAGACGCCGATGGTTGCCACGGTGAGCACCAGGAATGCTAGGGATAGGGACTGAGATGCGCTGGGCCCCCGTTCCACCGGCGGCCTTGGCCGCCGGCGGTTCGGAAAGGGTGCCCCCCCTCTGGCGGGAGCCGCTAGTATGCGAGACGCTGTCTGCAGCGAGTCTGCAACCGGCTTCTTCTTCTATCGGTTAAGAGCCGGCAGAGGAGAGTTGCGCAGGATCGCCGTGTTGATCTCGTCGGCCTCCCGCGAGGGGTCCACGCCCAGGTCCTGGCTCAGGCGGTCGCGGAACACGGCGTACTCCGCCAGCGCGGACGCCGGGCGGCCGGAGCGAACCAGCGCGGTCATCAGCAGTGCCAGCGCCGTCTCGTGATAGGGGTCGTGGGTGATGGTCAGCCGGGCCATCGCCGTCGCCAGGTCGTGGTCACCGACGGCGAGCGCGGCCCGCGCGACGGTCTCGCGAACCGAGGCTGCGAGATGCTCCGTGGACTGCCGCTCCTCGATCAGCCACGGCGCCTCGGGCTCCTCGGCGAGCACCGGCCCACGGAAGAGGGTCAGGGCGGAGAGCGAAGAGGCGAGGGCCTCCACGTACGCCCCGTCACGCAGCCTGCGTTGCGACTCGTCGGCGAGCTGGCTCATGGCATCGACGTCGAGCCAGTCGAGGTTGAGGGCGTAGCCACCCTGCTTGCGCGGCAGGCGGTCCTTGCCGAGCGTCGACCGCAGGCGGCTCACCAGCACCGACAGCTCCTTGTGCGCGCGCGAAGGGAGATCCTCGCCCCAGACGATCTCCAGGAGAGCGTCTGGGCGCACGGATTGACCGCGCGCAAGGGCGAGGGCCTTGAGAACGGCGCGCGCCTTGCGGCTGCCGATCCGATGCTCGCTGATGCCCTCGATTTCGAAGTCCCCGAGCACATGGACCCGTAATTGCTCGAGGCCCTGGTGGGTGGTTGCTCTCATCGCCGCCATGCGCCTGGAATAGCGCAATTTTGCGCAAACCGTTGCGCTTAACCGGCGACGTTACCACACCCCCCGTTTGTCGAGTGTCAGTTTTCTGACGCCGGCGCCTGCCGCAGCTGGGTTGCGGGGATGACCACCGCGAACGGCATGTACAGAAGCTCAAACTGGACCGGGGAAAGGAGCTGCCGCACGGCGTCAGCTAACATCCCGGCCATGAAGCCTCGGTCGGGGGACCGGACGGAGTTCTTCGAGTTCGAGGGCAGCCGGCTGGCCTACACCGACTACGGCCGTGGCGACCGCGTGCTGGTGCTGGTCCACGGCCAGTTGCTATCGCAGTACATGCACCAGCCGATCGCCGAAGAGCTCGCCGCCATGGGTCACAGGGTGGTGACCATCGACCTGCTCGGCCATGGCAGCTCCGACCGGCCTACGGACATGTGGCGGTACTCGATGACCCAGTTCGCGGAGCAGGTGGTCGGCTTGCTCGATCACCTGCACGTGCGCAAGGCGGTGGTCGGCGGGACGTCGCTGGGGGCCAACGTCTCGCTGGAGTTTGGCGCTGTCGCGCCCGAGCGCGCGAAGGGGTTGATGGTGGAAATGCCCGTCCTCGATGCCGGGGTCTTCGGCGCCGTCGTCGCGTTCACGCCGCTGCTCACCGGGCTGATGTTCGCGCAGCCGATCTTCAGGGCCACCGGGTACCTGGCTCGGAAGGTGCCGCGGGGCCTCCTGCCCTTCCTTGGCAACGTCGTCCTTGACACGATGCGCCAGGACCATCGCTCCAGCGCCGCCGTCCTGCAGGGGCTGTTCCTGGGTCGAATCGCCCCTAATCGCGACATCCGCCGCAAGTTCAGGATGCCGGTGCTGGTCATAGGTCACCACCAGGACCCGATCCATCCCTTCGCCGACGCCGCGATGATCGCCGCCGAGATGCCCGCCGCCCGGCTGGTTGAGGCCACCTCCATCCTCGAGATGCGACTGCACCCAGAGCGCCTGGTGGCCGAGATCGGGCGTTTCCTCGATGAGTGCTGGGAGGCGCCGGCCCGGGCGGGACGAGGGAAGGTCAGGTTACGGACCGCCTGAACCTGTAAAAGGACGCACTCGCAGTGCGTCCAAAGGCCTCGGGAGTTGCCTTCAGATCAGGGAACATGCGCACAGGCCGGATAACCAGCCTGGCCCGGGTCTGAGCCCCGCGCCCCGTCGATAGGAGGTCCGCTGATGTTCATGGTCCCGGTCCCTGACACCAAGGTTGAGGTTCTCAAGAGAGTTCCACTGTTTGCCGGCGCGACCCGCCGGCAGCTCACGTCCCTGGCGGGCATGATGGACGAAATCGCGGTCGCCCCCGGCTCGGTGCTGGTGCGCCAGGGCCGCCAGGGCCACAGCTTCTACGTCATGGTGGACGGCGAGGCGGTGGCCTGCAGCGGGGAGACCACCGTCGCCACCCTCGGACCAGGTGACTTCTTCGGCGAGATCAGCATGATCGACCGAGGCCCGGCGGTGGCCACGGTCACGACCAGGAGCGAGGCCACCCTGATGGTCCTCAGCCATGACCAGTTCAGGCGACTGATGCAGTCGGATCCCGACCTCGAGGTTGCCGTGGCCCGCGCCATGGCGGATCGACTGGCCAGGAACGCGGCGGCCGGGCTGCGCGCCCGCTAGCGCGCCGCGGTCAGACCGCCGCGCCGACCAGCGCGGGCATTGCCGGCGAGAGCAGCGCGTTTGCGAGCGTGACCACGTCGCCAACCACCATGACGGCGGGCGTGCCCAGGTCCAGCCGATCGGCATCCTGAACAATTTCCGCCAGGGTGCTGACGACGTGGGTCTGGCGGGCCGTTGTCGCGGCCACCACCACCGCGGTGGGCGTGGACGGCGGGCGGCCGGCCTGGACAAGGTCGACCGCCACCTGGGCGAGGCGCCGCCCGCCCATCAGGACCACGAGGGTGTCGGCGCCAGTGGCCAGCGCGCGCCAGCGGTCGGGCGCGAGCCTCGCGCGCTGGTGGCCGGTGATGATCGTTACGGAGCTGGCGAGGTCGCGGTGGGTGAGAGGGATGCCGGCCGCGGCGGGGGCCGCGAAAGCGGAGCTCACCCCGGGCACCACCTCGAATGGGATCCCCTGTTCCAGCAGCGCGACCGCCTCCTCTGCGCCCCGGCCGAAAAGATAGGAATCGCCTCCCTTGAGTCGCACGACGCGCTGACCGGATCGCGCCAGCTGCGCCATCTGCTCCGCTGTGCGACTTGGATCGCGGCCGGGCACGCCGGCACGCCGGCCGACGGCGAAGCGGGTCGCCTTGGTTGCCAGCTCCAGGATTCCGCCGTCGACGAGTTCATCGTGGAACACGGCGTCCGCCAGGGCCAGGAGCTCGCCGCCGCGCCGGGTCAGCAGGCCGGGGTCGCCCGGGCCAGCCCCCACGAGGTGAACGGGAAGCGGGCTCGGGGCGTTCTTGCGGCTCGCGTCAGCCCTCATGCATAATTCCTATTGATCTGGTCGGAATTCGAGATTCTAGACCAAGGAGGACTTCGAGGTGATCGCAGCGTGTCGCAGGCTTCCACGCCAATTCCGAATGCCGCAGCGCTCGTCGAGGACGCCCGGCACCGCCTAGACGGTGCCTCCCCGCAGGCGGTCCTCGAGTGGGCTCTGGCCGCGTTCAGCCCTGGTCGAATCGCCCTCTGCACGTCATTCCAGGACGAGGGCATGGTGCTACTGGACATGGCCTGGCAGATCGACCCCTCGGTCACCGTCTTCACCATCGATTCCGGGCGCCTGCCGCAGGAAACGCTTGACCTGGTGGAGGAGGTCCGGGAGCGTTACGGAGTTTGGATTGACGTCCTCTACCCCGACGGGGGCGAGGTATCGAAGCTCGTCAGCACGCACGGGCCGAACCTGTTCTACAAGTCGCCGGAGCTGCGGTTGAGCTGCTGCCAGGTGCGCAAGGTCAATCCCTTGAAGCGCCACCTTGCCGGCCTCGACGCCTGGATCAGCGGGCTGCGGCGCCACCAGAACGCGAGCCGCGCCGATGTTGCAGTCGTAGAGCTCGACGAGGTCCACCGTGGCATCATCAAGCTCAACCCGCTGGCAGGCTGGAGCACCGAGCAGGTGATGGCGTATGTCACCGAGCACCGTCTTGCGCGCAATGCACTCTACTCGCGCGGGTACACCAGTATCGGCTGCGATCCGTGCACCCGCGCCACCGAGCCAGGCGAAGACCCCCGCGCCGGCCGCTGGTGGTGGGAACAGGGTGCGCGAGAGTGCGGGCTTCATTACAACCTGGAGGTGGCGGCGGACGGGTCGACCCGCCTCTCGTCCATTCGTGGCCAAAGTGCCTGACGAGGACGTCATGTTCGAGCAGGACGGGCCGCCGGAGATCCCGCGCCCCAGGCGGGCGCAGGGCCAGTGGGGCCTCGGCTACATGGAGCCGCTGACGCCACAGGAACAGAACAAGCGCAACCAGGACGGCCTGGACGTGTACGACCGCATCGTCAATGAGTACTCCGTGAAGGGTTGGGACGCCATCGACCCCGCTGACCTATCCGGGCGGTTCCGCTGGTACGGGCTCTACACCCAGCGACCGGAGGAGGATCGGCGCTTCATGATGCGCGTGCGCGTCACGGGCGGCCAGCTCAACAGCGAGCAGGTGATGGCCTGCGCCGACATCGCCGAGAGGTACGGCAAGGGCGTCATCGACGTCACCGACCGCCAGAACTTCCAGTTCCACCACATCCGCATCGAAGACGTCCCGCACATCTGGGCCACCCTGGCGGCGGTCCAGCTCTCGACCATGGAGGCCTGCGGCGACACTCCCCGCACCATGCTCGGCTGCCCCACGGCGGGGGTGGACGCGGACGAGTACATCGACGCGTCGCCCTACCTGCGAGCCGTCAGCGCCCGCCTCACCGGGACGCGGGAATTCTCCAACCTGCCTCGCAAGTACAAGGTCTCGATCACCGGGTGCACCCACCGCTGCGCGGCCGACGAGATCAACGACATTGGGGCGGTGGCGCACCGCGTCGACGGACGGATTGGCTTCGACGTCACCGTGGGCGGCGGCCTTTCGACGACGCCGTTTTTCGCGAGGTCGCTGGGGGCGTTTGTCGCCCCCGATGAGCTAGAGGAGGTCTGCGTCGGGATCACGGAGGTCTTTCGCGACTACGGGTACCGCCGCGCGCGCAACCACGCCCGCCTGAAATTCTTGATCATGGAGTGGGGCATCGAGAAATTCCGCGAGGTCCTTGAGAAGAACTACCTCAAGGGCCGGCTGGAGGACGGGCCGCCCGCCCCACCGACCGAGGCATCGCATCGCGACCACGTGGGCGTCCACCGGCAGAAGGACGGGTTGATGTACGTCGGGTTCGCGCTCGTCGCGGGTCGCAGTGACGCCGGCCAGGTGCGTGGCGTCGCGCGGCTCGCTCGCAAGTACGGCCGCGGCCGGGTGCGCACCACGACCCAGCAGAAGATGCTGATCCTCGACATTCCCGAGCCGAAGGTCGAGGCACTGGTTGGCGACCTGGCGGCGATTGGCCTGGACGTGCGGCCGTCGAGCTTTCGTCGCTCGACGATGGCCTGCACGGGAATCGAATTCTGCAAGTTGGCGGTCACCGAGACCAAGGGCTACGTCCCCGCCATCATCGACCACCTGGAGAAGCGCCTCCCGGATTTCCAGGATTACGTGCGCATCAACCTGAACGGTTGCCCCAACAGTTGCGCGCGTTTTCAGCTGGCGGACATCGGATTCATGGGTTCGGTGGCGTCGATAGGCGGGGTTCCCACGGAGATCTTCCAGGTCCACCTGGGCGGGCACCTCGGGGCGCAGAACCGCTTCGGCAGACTCGCCAAGGGGGCGCGCGTGCGGGCCGACCGGATGCCCGACTTCATCGAGGCCATGCTGCGCCTGTACCTCGAGCGGCGTTCGCCGGGACAGCGGTTCCAGGACTTCATCAATGAGCTGGACGACGCCGCCCTGCAGCACTTTGCCCGCGAGGCGATGCCGGCCGGCGCGCTTGTGGAAGCCGGGTCGTCCGACGCCCCGGTTACCCACGCCGTCCGCGCCGAGGGCGACATGGCCCTCCCCGGCGGGGGTTACAAGGACGCGGCCGACCGCAAGCGCCCTGAGCGCTGACACCGATATCACTGGAGGATCAATGAGCGAGCAAACCAACGGCCACGCACGTGGCGTCACGATCTGGCTGACCGGGCTCTCAGGGGCCGGTAAGTCGACGATATCCACCCCCCTGGCCGCGGAGCTGGAGCGCCGCGGGAGGCGTGTGGAGATCCTCGACGGCGACGCGGTGCGCGAGAACCTGTCGAAGGGCCTGACCTTCAGCAAGGAGGATCGCGACACCAACATCCGGCGTATCGGCTACGTCGCCGAACTGCTGACCCGCAACGGCGTTGCGGTGATCACGGCGGCGATCTCCCCGTACGCCGCGATTCGCGATGAGGTGCGCGCTCGCATCGGTGATTTTGTCGAGGTCCACGTCGATTGCTCGGTGCCCGAGCTGACCCGCCGGGACGTCAAGGGCCTGTACGAAAAGGCGCTCCGTGGTGAGATCAAGAATTTCACCGGCGTCAGCGACCCGTACGAGGCTCCGGAGAACCCCGAGGTGCGCGTCAGCAGCGAGACCCAGACGGTGGAGGAATCGGTCGCCGACATCCTCGCCGCCCTGGAGTCGCGCGGCTACATCCCCGCTGCCCCCCTGCCGGCAAGAGCCGGGGCCACGCCTCACGGCGGTGAACTGAAGGTGCGGTTGGCGTCGCCCGAGCGCGCGCGCGAGCTCGACGCTGAGGCGGCGAGCCTGCCCGCGGTCGAGCTGGACGCATGGGCCGTCAGCGACCTCGAGCTGTTCGCCGGGGGTGGGCTCAGTCCCCTGACGGGCTTCATGGGTGACGAGGACCTGGGGTCCGTGCGTGACCGGCTGCGGCTGTCCAACGGGCTGGTCTGGAGTATCCCCATCATCCTGCCGGTCACCGCGGAACAGGCCCACGGCCTCGGCGAGGGCTCACGGGTAGCCCTTCGGGCCGGGGGGGAGAACCTGGCAGTGCTGACGGTGACCGAGACCTACAGCTATGACCGCGCGAAGCTGGCCGCGGCAGTGTACGGAACGAGCGACGAGGCCCATCCCGGTGTCGCCCGGACGCTGGCCCAGCCCGACCACGCCGTCGCGGGCCCCGTCGAGGTGATCAAGGTCCCGGAAGGCAGCTTCCGCGATCGCCGCCTGACCCCCACGCAGGTCCGCGAGGAGATTGCGCGCCGGGGCTGGCGCACGGTTGTCGGCTTTCAGACCCGCAACCCTGTGCACCGTGCCCACGAGTACCTCCAGAAGGTGGCGCTGGAGCAAGTGGACGGCCTCCTGCTCCACCCGCTGGTGGGGGAGACCAAGGGGGACGACATCCCGGCCGACGTGCGCATGAGGTGCTACGACGCCCTGATCGAGAATCATTACCCCCCGGACCGCGTGCTGCTCTCGGTCTTCCCGGCATCGATGCGATACGCGGGCCCTCGGGAGGCGATCTTCCATGCCCTGGTCCGCAAGAACTACGGCTGCACTCACTTCATCGTGGGGCGCGACCACGCCGGGGTCGGGAATTACTACGGCACGTACGCCGCGCAGGAGATCTTCGAGCAGTTCGGCCGCGAGGAGATCGGCATCGAGCTGCTGAAGTTCGAGCATTCCTTCTGGTGCCGCGCCTGCGGTGGGATGGCTACCACCCGCACGTGCCCGCACAGCGGCGACGACCGCGTCGTCCTCAGCGGAACCAGGGTCCGAGAGATGCTTCGCGCCGGCCAGGACCTGCCTGTCGAGTTCACCCGCCCGGAGATCGCCAGGGTGCTCCTCGACGCGGAGCGGGCCCGCCTGGAGGGCGTTCCGGGCTCATGAGCCTCGCGGTCGAGCTGGAGCATTGCACGCTCCGCTACGGCGACCGCTCCGTCCTTGACGATGTCTGCCTCACCGTCGAGCCCGGGCGTTTTGCCTGCGTCATCGGCTCATCGGGCTCGGGCAAGTCGACGCTGCTGTCCCTGGTGAGCGGGCTCCAGAGACCGAGCGGCGGTGAGGTCCGGGTGGGGGGGAAGCCGGTGGCAGGGATGGACCCCAGGGTGCAGCTGGTGTTCCAGGATGGCGCCCTGTTCGAGTGGATGTCGGTACGTGAGAACGTCGAGTTCGGACTGCGGGCGGCGAGGGTTCCCAGTGAGATCGCCGCGGGCGAGGTCGAGGGCTACCTGCGGCTGGTGGGGCTTCACGACGTTGCCGCCGCGCGCCTGCACGAGCTGTCGGGGGGCATGGCGCAACGCGTGGCGATCGCCCGAGCGCTGGTCCTCCAGCCACAGGTTCTCCTCATGGACGAGCCGTTCTCGGCGCTCGACGCGATTACCCGTGAGAACCTCCAGGTGGAGCTGATCCGCCTGTGGGAGGAAACGGGGGTCACGGTGGTGTTCGTGACCCACAACCTGCGCGAGGCGATCCTCCTCGGCGACGAGATCCACCTCCTCGGCGCTGGCGGGCGCCTCGAGGCATCGTGGCCGGTCGCGATACCGCGCGCTGAGCGCGAGCATCACCCGGCGCTGCGCCCCCTCGAGAGCGAGCTTCGCGAGCGGCTCCACGTGGCCCATCCGACAACCATCAAACAGGCGGCGCTGGACATGGCGGCCGAGGGTGGTTGAGGCCGCCGGTCCTGGCGTGACCGGCTATTACCCCGTCTACCTGGACCTCGCCGGCAAGAGCTGCCTGGTCCTCGGCGGGGGTGCTGCCGCCCTGGACAAGGCGCGTGGCCTGCTGGCGGCGGGTGCGGACGTCACCGTGATCGGGCAGGTCTTCGTTCCCGAGATGCTGGAACTTGGCGGCGCCCATGCCGTCCGGCTCCTGCGGCGGGATTTCTCCGAGGGCGACCTTGACGGTGTTGGGTTGGTAATCGATGCCAGTCTTGACGAGGCCCTGGGGCGGCGGGTCTCGGAGGCTGCGCGGCGCCGGCGCATCCTGGTCAACGTGCTGGACCGCCCGGGGTTGTGCGATTTCATCGCCCCCGCGGTGGTGCGTCGCGGGCCGCTGCAGGTGGCCGTCTCGACCGCCGGGCGCAGCCCCTTCATGGCGTCCCACGTGCGCCGCCTGCTGGAGGGAACCCTGGGCCAGGAGTACGGCGAGCTGGTGGAGATCGTGGGGCAGCTCCGTGACCGGCTGCGCACAGAGGGGGTGCCCCTTGCGGAGCAGGCCGCGATCTACGAACGGATCCCCGGCAGTCCCGCGCTCCAGCTCCTGCGTGAGGGCGACGTCGATGGCGCGCGGCGCGCAGTTGAAGCTTGCGCCCGCGCGCTGAGGCGCGCCTAGGAAGCCCTCGCGGCGCGCCAGCCCGGGGTCCGCACCGCGCGGCCGGACTGCGGCGGATCCGACTCCCCGAACTTGCGGGCCAGCCCGACCAGGCCGATGACGAAGAAGAGTGCGGTAACCCCGAGCTCGGCAAAGAACGCGGTGGTGGCCATCAACCGGGGCACGCTGCTCCCGGCATGGTTTTCGGCCATCAGGACCTTCTCAGCGGGCACGAAGGCGGCGGTCCTGACGGGCTCGACCTTGACCGCGGGCAGGTTGTACTCGCTGTCCGCGGGCATTGATATTGGCAGTGCGTCCAGGACATCCTGCTTGGTCAGGAAGATCGCCGACTTCCATGTCCCGCCGGTGGGCACCGGCGCGGCGGCGTGGTATCGCCCCGCGCCATCCGGCACAAAGCGGATGTTGCGGGCCTTGCCCCCCTGCCATGACATGACCTCGAACCAGTCACTGTTGGCTGCCGCGTCCGCGGGCTGGAGCGTCAGCGACACGTTGTACTCGCGCACCACGGTGGGAAGGCCGTCCCGGTCGATCGCCTGGCGCGGTTCGTTGGCGGGCGAGGTGGTGACCGTCGCGCTGACGTCGGAGGCGTGCCGTGGGAAGGGCACGACCATAAGCCCAACGGTCGCTGCTGCCGCGAGGACGAGAATGGCGCCGCTCATGGGGGGGCGCCGGAAGCTCAGGACGTAGCCGATCCCCAGGCCCAGGACTGCGGTGGCGACGGGGATGGCCACCGCCACCCAGATTCCGGGCAACAGCGACGTCTGCCACGGGTGGCGGGCCCAGACCTCGCTCCAGGCCCACTCGCTGGCCAGGCCCACGGTACCGGTGAGAACGCCGGCCGCCAGGGCACGCGCCAGCGGGTGAAGACGGCCGCCGAACATCCAGACCCCCTCGACCAGCAGGGCGATCCCCAGGTAAATGGGGAAGTGGGGACTGGGGTGACCCAGGACGGGGCCCACAAGGACGTACCAGAAGAGTCGCAGACCCAGGTACTGCACCCACATCAACACCGCGCCGCCGCGTCCCATGCTGACTCGCGCCACCACGAAGGCGATGGCCGCGGTCGCGGTGATCAGGACCGGCTGGTACAGCGCCTGCCACTGCGGCACTCCCAGGTCGTACTCCAGCTGGAAGGCACTGAGGGCGATCAGGAAGGCGGCGGTCATGCCCCGCCGCATCACCTTGCCCGTGGTCGTCTTGAGCGCGTCGGGTCCGGCCTCGGCCAGCAGCAGGCGCAGCCCGAGCGGGCTGAATACCGCGCCGCCGATCATCATCAGGTGGGTCGGGCTCCACATCGTCACGTCGATGCCGTACGTCCGGTGCCAGAGGTCGTCAAGTGGAAAGCCGATGACCGCGAAGAACCCGAGCCCCGCCAGTGGGAGGGCGCCGTAGGGGATGCGCACCCGTCCGAAGCGCAGCCCTACTTCGGCACGCTGCCACGAAGCGATCGCGATGCCCAAAACCGCCGCCCCCGCGATTCCCATCAGGCCCAGCAGGATCATCAGGTGAGGCGGGGTGAAGAGCGCCTTGTCGCGACCAAAGTCGATGTGCCATGCGACGTCCCAGTAGAACCCCAGGGCGGCCAGGAGCAGCGACCACTCGCCGAACATGATCGGCGCAGCGGCCCAGGCCGGCAGTTTGGTCATGCGCTCTACTCCCGAAACCAGGCGGCGGGCGGGGAGCAGGAGAGGGCTGCCCTGGCCGCTGTCCCCGGTCGCGTAGATGTAGGTGATGGTGCCGAAGACCAGCGCCATGGGGATGACCAGGAGCAGCCACTCCAGGGGCCGAACGTGGCCGGCCGGTTGAGCCGCGGCGCCGAGCGCAAGACCAAAAATCACCACATGCATAACCACTCCCTTTGTTCGTTTCGGCCACAGCAGGCATGGCGGCTTGCTGACTGTCCCGGCGACCCCGCCGCGGGACGACACGAGACAATGTAACATCAGTTGATGTAAAGGTCAAGTGCATGGGGATGCTGGATTGTGGTTTCGGGGAGGGGTGCTGACACCACCCCCGATGGGGATCATTTCTGCGCTCAAGGACGGGTTGGCCATCTATGTGGGAGAGCGTCAGCGGTGGACAATGGGCGCATGGCCCAGAACCCAACGTTCCGCCAGCCGCCGCTCCGGCTCATCCAGGCGGTCGTGGTGGTCGACGCCCTGGGCCTCCCCATCGGTCTCTACCGCCACGTGGCATCCCCGGCTTCGGGCGGGTATGGAGGCTCGGCGTCAGACACCATTCTGCTGGCCGCTGCAGTCGTCCAGCTCGCCCTTGCGGCGCTAGTGTGCCTGCGGCGCCGTGGCCACCCGGTAGGCCTCCTGTTGCTGGCGGCGGTTACCGCCGGCATCGTCGACGATGAGATGCTGCAGCCCGTCATCCATTACGGCATCAGCCATCGCGGGACCTTTCCTTACGGTGACCTCATCGGCACCGTTGATCAGATGTCCTGGATCCCGTTCGTCGTCCCGATGGCCATTCTCCTTCCCCTGGTGTTCCCCACCGGGACACTTCTGTCGCGGCGGTGGAGGTGGGCCGTCCGAGGGACCGTAGTGGCGTCTGTTTTAGGTGTCTTCGGCGGGGCATTTGCAACCAAGCAGGACCAGAATAACCTCGTCGCGGGAGTCCATCCGGTCCATCTGCCGGGGATGATTGGGAAGGTCGCTGACATCGCCGAATTGGCGATTTTCGCGCTCCCGCTGTTTGTCCTGTTGGGGGTCTTGGCGCTCGTCCTCCGCTATCGGCGCGGCTCTTCCGAAGTACGCCACCAGCTCAAGTGGCTGATTGCGGCTGTGACCACTTACCTGGTCGGCTTTGGCGCCAGCGTGATCCCCGAGATGCTCGGTAAGCCCATCACCTGGTTGCAGGATTTGGCCGTTCTAGGACTCGCGTTAATCCCGGTGGCTGCTGCCATCGCCGTGCTCAAGTACCGCCTCTACGACATCGACGTGGTCCTCAGCCGCGCCCTCGTCTATGGGTCGCTGGCGGCGTTCATCAGCGCGGTCTACGTTGCCATCGTCGTCGGCGTGGGGGCCCTGGTCGGCAGCGGCGGGCGACCCAACCTGGTCCTCTCGGTGCTGGCGACAGCGGTCGTGGCGGTTGCCTTCCAGCCGGTGCGCGAGTTCCTGCAGCGCTTCGCCAACCGGATCGTCTACGGCAAGCGCAGCACCCCGTACGAGGTGCTGTCGGCCTTCTCTTCCCGTGTCGCCGAGAGCTACGCCGGGGAGGAGGTGTTGAACCGCATGGCCCAGGTCCTGGGTGAGGCCACCGGGGCGGAGCGCGCCGATGTCTGGCTGCGGAGCGGTGGCGCAGTGCGACGGGTGGCATCGTGGCCACCGCCTGCCGGCGGAGTGGAGCCCGGCGACGCCATCGAGGTCAGCGGCCAGTTGATGCCGGAAATGCCGGGTGCGGGCAGGGCGGTGCCGGTGCGACATGACGGTGAGTTGCTGGGCATCCTGGCGGTCACTCGACGCGCGGGCGAGACGCTGACTCCGATTGAGGAAAAGCTCGTCGAGGACCTCGCCCAGCAGGCCGGCCTGGTGCTGCGCAACGTGGCCCTCACCGCCGACCTGCAGGCCCGCCTCGAGGATCTCCGAAGCTCCCGCCAGCGCCTGGTCGCCGCGCAGGACCAGGAGCGACAGCGCCTGGAGCGCAACCTCCATGACGGCGCGCAGCAGAACCTCGTCGCTTTCAAGGTCAAGCTTGGCCTCGCCGAGATGGCCGCAGGCAAGGATCTCGAGCGTGCCAGCCTGCTCGTGGGGGAGTTGAAGAAGGACGCCGACGAGGCCCTGGAGACCCTGCGTGACCTTGCCCGCGGCATCTACCCGCCCCTGCTCGCTGACCAGGGCCTGGTCGCGGCCCTCTCCGCCCAGGCCCGCAAGGCAGTCCTGCCGGTTGAGGTCACCGCCAGCGGCATAGATCGCTACCCGCAGGACATCGAGGCAGCGGTGTACTTTTCCTGCCTCGAGGCTCTCCAGAATATCCAGAAATACGCCCGTGCCGGCTCGGCGACGATCGCCCTGACGGGTAGCGGTGAAAGCCTGCATTTCGAAGTCGCCGATGATGGTGTCGGCTTTGACCCCGCGGTGGTCGCCAGGGGTAGTGGCCTGCAGAACATCGAGGACCGTCTTGACGCCATTGGCGGCACGCTCACGCTGCAATCGCGGCCCGGCGGCGGGACCCGCCTGGGTGGCCGGCTCCCCCTGGCGCTCGCCACGGTGGCAGGGTGACCACTTTCCTTGTGGCATTGCCGCCAAGGATCGCGGTAGCCGAGGTGGTGCTGCCACCACCAGCTGGAGGGAGCGAATCCCTCCAAAACAGCGGGTGGGCGCCCTTGGCCGACCGTACCGCAGGGTTCAGGATGTCAGCATGACAGCCTCTATCGAGCAACCGTTGACCGTGACGGGCGCGGCGCCCCGCGGGGGCGATCGACGCCGAACCGTCGCCGCTGTGGCCTGGGGCCTCAGCGTGGCGGCCGTGGTGGCAGACCTGGCGCTCTTCGCCGTCGACGTGACCGAGCCGCTGGGGCGCACTGGCAGCGACGTCGCTCCGCGCCTGTTTTTCCCGATCATCGGCGGGGCCTTCGCGACCGTCGGCGCGCTGATCGTCGCGCGGCTCTGGACCAACGTCATCGGCCGCCTGTTCACCGGTGTCGGCCTGGCGGTCACCGTCGGCGGGCTCGTGTGGGAGTACGGAATCCGCGCGACCCGGGTGCATCCCGGCTCACTGCCTGCTGGCGATTGGACCTACTGGGTGGGCAGCTGGTTGCCCTTCGTCATGATCCCCGCGATCCCCCTCCTGCTCGCCGCATTCCCCGAAGGGCGGTGGCCGGGGCGGCGCTGGAAGGTGCTCTGGTGGCTGGCCATAGCCGGCGTTCCCCTCTTCCTCCTGGGGGACCTCAACTCCCACCGACCCGCGGCGCTGACGGCCCCCGGGCCGGGTAGGTCCCTGCTGGACTTCCTCAATGGTGATGCCTTCGGTGGCATCGCCGCCCTGGTGTTCGCTGTTTCCATGCTGGGGGCGTTGGTCGCGATGGGCCTGAGGATCAAGCGAGCGGACTCGGTGCAGCGTCATCAGCTCAAGTGGCTCGCGCTCGCCTGTCTGCTGGTCATCGCGGTGCTCGCCTACAGCGCGGTCCGGCCGAGCGTAGGGCCCCAGAATTCGCTGGTCGACGCGGCCTTCGGCTTCCTCTTCCTATTCGCCTTCACCTCGGTGCCGGCCGCGGTCGGCGTGGCGATTCTCAGGTATCGCCTCTACGACATCGACGTTGTGCTCAGTCGCGCCCTGGCCTACGGGGCCCTGGCGGCCTTCATCACCACGGTCTACGTCGGCATCGTTGTCGGCGTGGGGACGCTGGTCGGCGGCGCGGGACGCCCCAACCTGGTCCTGAGCATCATCGCCACGGCGATCGTGGCGGTCGCATTTCAACCGGTGCGCGAGCGACTTCAGAGAATTGCCAATCGGCTTGTCTATGGGAAGCGGGCCACTCCCTATGAGGTGCTTGCCCAGTTTTCCACCAGCGTCGCCGAGAGCTACGCGGGTGAACAGGTGTTGGCCCGGATGGCGCAGGTGCTGGCGGACGGTACCGGCGCGCGACTCGCCGGGGTCTGGCTCCGTGGTGGCAACGCCCTCCGCCTGGTGGCGTCCTGGCCGGATTCGGCCGATAGTGATCATCCTGAGGCGGTGGAGTTGACCGGGCAGCTGTTGCCGGCCATCCCGGGCGCGGACCGCACGGTCCCAGTGCGCCACCAGGGCGAGCTCCTCGGGGCGCTGACGATCAACAAACGGAGTGGGGAATCGCTGACCCCGATCGAGGAGAAGCTCCTCGACGACCTCGCGCACCAGGCCGGCCTGGTGCTGAAGAACGTTGGTCTGACAGCCGACCTGCAAGCACGCCTGAAGGACCTGCGGGCGTCGCGCCAGCGCCTGGTCGCGGCCCAGGACCAGGAGCGCCGGCGGCTCGAACGCAACCTCCACGACGGGGCCCAGCAGCACCTGGTGGCGATCAAGGTCAAGCTTGGCCTGGTGGAGATGCTCGCGGTGAAGGATCCCGCCCGGGCCAAGGCCACGCTGAACCAGCTCAAGGCGGACACCGACGAGGCGCTCGAGACACTCCGCGACCTGGCCCGCGGAATCTACCCCCCGCTGCTCGCCGATAAAGGCCTGTCGGCAGCGTTGGAAGCCCAGGCCCGCAAGGCCACCCTGCCGGTCGTCGTGGAGGCCGCCGGGGTCCAGCGCTATCCGCAGGAGGTCGAGGCCGCGGTGTACTTCTGCATCCTCGAGGCGCTCCAGAACGTGCAGAAATATGCTGGGGCGACGAGTGCGACGATCGCGCTGGGGGAGTCCGTTGGCGGGGAGCTGAACTTCGAGGTCAGAGACGACGGTGCCGGCTTCGACGTCGCCTCCACTCCTCGCGGCAGCGGCCTGCAGAACCTCGAGGACCGCCTCAGCGCCCTCGGGGGTGTTGTCGGCGTCGACTCGACACCCGGGTCCGGCACCCGCGTCCACGGCCGGCTTCCGGTCGGGGTCCCCGCGGCGGTTTGATCCCGGTATCGGTCCGAGCCTCCCCACGGCCGGCGGGGCCAGTAGGCGTGGCACTCCTCCTGGTGATCCTGGTCTTATCCGCCGGCATAGTGATATTGGTCCCCCTGAACGGGACTACCGCGGCTTCGGAAGCCCCGCGCGCACTCGCCGCTGCGGTCAGCGGAACCGCACTCGGGGTCGTTGGCGCACTGCTCCTGCGCCATGTCACGCGAAACCCGATCGGTTGGTTCTTCAGCACCGCCGGCGTCGGCCTGACGCTCACGGAGGCCGGTGCGATGTTCGGACTTCATGTCTCCTCAGTGAGTTCCACACCCACCCTCGCCCGGGTTGGATTTTCGATTTACTGGACCGCGTACCTCTCGCTCGGCCTCCTGCTGACGTTCGTCATCCTTCTCTTCCCGGACGGACGCCTGCCATCCCGAGGCTGGCGGCCGGTGACGCTACTCATTGGGGGCGTTCTGGGTGCGTGCCTGGCTGCGATTGCCATCGCCAGCTATCCGACCGCTACCCATGTTCACGTCGGCCTGTGGACCAAAATCCCATCTTCGGAAACCTTCGGGGGCCACCTGACCGCCGTACTGGGCGACCTTTTCTTCCCCGTCCTGTTCGTTTCCGCGGGACTATCCGTGGTCTCGATGGTGACGCGTGCTCGGCGTTCGGACGGGGTGCACCGTCAGCAGGTCAAATGGTTCGCGGTCGCCGGTACCGTGGTCGTGGTGGCCGGCTTTGGGCCCCACATCTTCTTCTCCGAGATAGCCGATGGTTCTTTCGGCCCGCTGGCGGTCACGATCACCAACGCCACGTTCATTCTGTCACTGGCGGCCATCCCGCTGGCCACCGGGGTAGCGATCCTGCGATACCGGCTCTACGACATCGACCTGGTGATCAGCCGCACCCTGGTTTATGGGGCGCTGGCGGCTTTCATCACCGCGGTCTACGTGGCGATTGTGGTCGGTGTGGGGACGCTGTTGGGCGGCGCGGGGCGGCCCAACCTGGTCCTGAGCATCATGGCCACGGCGATCGTGGCGGTCGCCTTTCAGCCGGTCCGGGAGCGACTTCAGCGGATCGCCAACCGGCTGGTCTACGGTAAGCGGGCGACACCCTACGAGGTGCTGTCGGAGTTCTCCTCGCGCGTCGCCGATTCCTACGTCGGTGACAGTGTCCTGGGGAGGATGGCGCAGGTTCTCGCGGAGGGAACGGGTGCGCAGGCCGCGCTGGTGTGGCTGCGATCCGGCCACGCGCTGCGCCTTGCGGCGGCATGGCCGGCATCAACCGATGTACATACCGAGCGTGCGGTCGAATTAACCGGGCAGCTGATGCCCGAGATCCCGGAGGCTGACCGTGTGGTCGCAGTGCATCACCAGGGTGAACTCCTCGGCGCACTCAGCGTCAAGAAACGCACCGGCGAATCGTTGAGCCCGATCGAGGAGAAGCTGCTCGACGACCTTGCCCACCAGGTCGGCCTGGTGCTCAAAAACGTTGGGCTGACCGCCGACCTGCAGGCGAGGCTGGAGGACCTGCGAGCCTCGCGCCAGCGGTTGGTGAAGGCCCAGGACCAGGAGCGGCGGCGGCTGGAGCGCAACCTCCATGACGGTGCCCAGCAGAACCTGGTGGCGCTCAAGGTGAAGTTGGGGCTGGCCGAGATGATGACCGGTAAAAACCCCGAGAAGGCGAGGGAGCTGGTGGCCCAGCTGAAGGTCGACGCCGATGAGGCGCTGGAGACGCTGCGCGACCTGGCCCGCGGGATCTACCCGCCGTTGCTGGCGGACAGGGGGCTGCAGGCGGCGCTCGAGGCGCAGGCGCGCAAGGCAACCCTGCCGGTGACGGTCGAGGCCGAGGGTCTCCGCCGCTACCCGCAGGAGGTGGAGGCGGCGGTGTACTTCTGCGTGCTCGAGGCCCTGCAAAACGTGCAGAAGTACTCCGGTCCGACACGGGCGGTGGTGAGGCTGCACCAGGGTGAAGCCGAGTTGAGTTTCGAGGTTGAGGACGAGGGCGCGGGCTTCGATGTCACGATCGTCAAGAGGGGTTCCGGGCTGAAGAACATGGAGGACCGCGTCGATGCGCTCGGTGGGAGCCTTGAACTGAGGTCCACGCCGGGGACCGGGACGCTGCTGCGTGGCTCCCTGCCGCTGGATGTTCTCGTGGCAGCGTGACCAGGTGGCCCGCAACGCGTTGATCCGAAGGACCGCGGGGTGCGTTTAATCTCCTGGATGACCCGAGCTCGAATCGCCGCCCTGCTACCGACCGCGGCCGCGGCCTACGTGGTCCTCAACCTTTTCCACGTCGCCGACCATGTCCGCCAGGGGCGCGTCCTCTCCCCAGGCGTCACCTACCCTGGTACGGCCGTGCTGATCGTCGCGGTCGCGCTGACGGTGCTGGCCTTCCGGCGAAGCCGCGTCGCCGCACCGCTTGCGGTGGCCTTCGGTGCGGTGACCGCGATCGGCCTCGTGGCGGTGCACCTGGTGCCCGCCTGGGGGACATTCAGCGATTCATACCTGCCGCTGCGACTAGACGCTGTCTCCTGGCTCAGCGTGCTGGCCCTGCTGGCAGCCGGCGTCGCCGTTGGCATCTGCGGCGTGGCGGCGCTCCGGGCTCGGCCGACTCAGGCGGCCGGCTGAGCTGCGTCCCATGCCTCGGTGAGGCGATCCGGGCTGAACTCCGACTTGGGGATGTAACTGGCGGCGCCGGCCTCGAAGGCTCGCGGCGCATACTCCGCCGCCTCGTACGTCGAGAGCACGAGGACCACCACAGGCGCGCCATCGTTTTCGGCATCGTCAAGGATCTGTCGGGTCGCCTCCAGGCCGTTGATGCCTGGCAGGTTGACGTCCATCAGGACAAGGTCGGGCTTGAGCTCGCGGGCGGCTTCGACGGCGGCCTCGCCGGTTTCGACCTCGCCGACGAGCTCGAAATCGTCCGTCATCTCGACCACCGCGGCTGCCGCCATGCGGAAGGGCGCCTGGTCATCGACGACTAGGACGCGGACTGCCATGTATTCACAGTAGGGCGAAGGCCTGGATGAGTCTTTCGTGCCTGCACCACTCTTCGTCATTCAACCTATCCTTGGCGCCGTGGCAATCAGGGTGGTGCTGGCCGAGGACAACTACCTCGTTCGCGAGGGCATCAGGCAGCTGCTCGAAGAGGAGGAGGGTATCGACCTCGTCGCGTCGTGCGAGGACCTCGACTCCGTCAGCCGCGCGATCGTCGATCATCGGCCCGACGTGTTGCTGACGGATATCCGCATGCCCCCAACCGGCACGGATGAGGGCCTGCAGGTGGCCGATCGGCTCCGCCATGAGTCGCCCGAAACCGGCGTGGTGGTGCTGAGCCAGTATGTCGAGGCCGACTATGCGCTCGCCCTTTTGGAGAACGGTGCCGCCGGCCGCGCCTACCTCCTCAAGGAGCGGGTCTCGGACGTGGGCCAGCTCCGCAACGCGATCGAAGAGGTCCACCGCGGCGGGTCGGTCATCGACCCCAAGGTGGTCGAGGCACTGGTCGCGGCGCGCTCCCGACGCGCGGACTCCCCTCTGGACGCGCTCACCCCGCGCGAGGGCGAGGTCCTGGGGCAGGTGGCGCAGGGTAAGAACAACGCCGCCATCGCCGCGGGCCTCTTTCTCACCGAGCGCGCCGTGGAGAAGCACATCAACTCGATCTTCTCCAAGCTCGGACTGGGCGAGGAGCCGGACGTTCATAGAAGGGTCAAGGCGACCCTGGTGTACCTGGGCCGCACCGACAGCTGAGCCGGCCGTCACTCTGCAGAGGCGACCGGCGCCGTCGCCGCGGCCGCGATCCGGAAAGCCACTACCGGGGCGTGCCGGCCCTTGACGAGCTGGGGCTCCAGGCGCTCGGCCTCGACGGCATCGCTGAGGGCGGCATGTGTCGGTTCGCTCAGCACTGTCTCGCCCGCGGACGCCCACTGCTGCAGCCGCTGCGTGAGGTTGACGGCGTCGCCGACCATCGAGTACTCCAGCCGGTCCTCGGATCCCAGCAGCGCGGCGGCGACCTCGCCTGTGGAGATCCCCATACCCAGCCCGAAGGCTGGAAGGCCGCGCGTTTCCCAGTCACGATTCAGCTCCGCCTGCGCCGAGTGCATGCGCAGTGCCGCCGCGACCGCGTGGTCCGGGTGCGCCTCCAGCGCCACCGGGGCCCCGAAAACCGCCATCACAGCGTCGCCGACGAACTGCATGATCGTGCCCCCCTCGGCGGTTACGCAGTCGTTCATCCTGGCGCGGTGCTCCGAGAGCTGGGAGGCCAACAGGGTGGGGTCCGCGTCTTCCGCGAGCGTGGTATAGCCACGAACGTCGCTCATCAGGACTGTCACAACCACCCGCTCGCTGGTGCCGATCCTGCCCCCGTCGCGGCGGACGCGGTCGGCGATGGAGCTCGGCAGCATGCGGCTGAGATGCTCACCCTGTTCCTCGCTGTTCACGATGGCCTGGTGCAGCGACTTCAGGCGCTCCAGTGCGCCTTTCGCCCCCGAGCTCGCGTCCTGCGCCAGCTTGAGGAACAGCGCGTCCACGTCCCCGGAGACCGACGCCGGGGTGGTCCTGAGGGCGACGGCGATGGCTTTGATGGACCTTCCTTCGGCGACCTGCTGGAGAAGCTCCTCCTCGGACGGCGAGAGCCCGCTGGTGCTGGTGGTCACCGGGCGGGTCATGGCCTCGACGATGCGGGGATCGAGCATCGAGCCGCCTGACGTCACCTCACGTATGGCCCGCAGCAGTTGATCGCCGTCCGCGACGCGGTCCTTGAGCAGGTAGGCCATCCCCGACGCTCCGTCCTGCAGCAGGGAGATCGCGTACTCCGGCTCGTCGAACTGGGACAGCACCACTATCCCCGTCCCCGGGTGCTGCTTGCGCACCTCCCTGGCGGCGTCAATTCCCTCGGACTGGAAATTGGGAGGCATCCGGATGTCGGTGACCACCACCTGTGGGGCGGCAGCGCCGGCACCGGCGAGCAGGCTGTCGTAATCGCCGGCGACCCCCACCACCTCGATGCCGTCGTCCATCTCGAGCAGCGCGCGCACGCCAGCGCGGACGATGAGGTTGTCATCTGCGAGGAACACGCTGATCCGCGGTTCAGGCATGGGCTATATGAAGCCTCACCAGCGGCGGTCGTGGCAAGGGGGCAGGCACCACCCGCCCCGGTGTGTCATCACCCCGCCAACCTGCCGGGCGGCATCATGGACGCCCTGGTGGACCCCGGGCTACGCTGGCGAACACAACGGAGGAGTCGAACAATGCGAATCCAGTCCAGCGTCACCTCAATCTCCTGGATCCCGTCGGAGGCGATCACCGGCATGTTCCGGATGCCGTTCGACATTGGCGTCAGCCACTATGATGAGCCGCCCCCGAAAGAGCTCACGGACCTCGACGAGCTCCGCCGCGCCGACCGCTTCCGGTTTGCGAACCGCCTCTCCGCCTGGATAGAGGTTGAGGAAGGAAGGATCACCGGCTACGGGCAGGACGGCAGCGGACTGATCGGCGCCACCACCGTCAGCCTGGGCGGACGCAGCCTGACCGTGACAGCGGCCTCGTTTCCCGACCGGCGGCCGGACCCGACCGTGACCACCAGCTCGGTCCGCTTCCTGCAGACGGCGGGAGGGCGGACGGGGATGCCGATGCCGCGCAAGGTGAAGTACCCGCCCTTCATCCAGGTCACCTCCCCGCTGGCCTGGACGACGCTGGCTCTCACCCTGCACGTCGACGGTCGCTCGGAGTATGAGGTGGTGGGGGCCAGCCCGTTCCCGAGGCACTGGATCTACGGCGAGGACATGAAGCTGGCCCAGAAGACCGGCCTCATCGACTGGAAGTCGTGGGCGAGCAAGGCCTTCGGGAAGCACACGCCGTGGGGCGACGAGGACTCGCCCGCACTGGTCACCCAGGTGGAGACGGCACTCGAGCATGAGCTGTCCATCCACATCATGAAGAGCGGGACAAAACCGGAGTTGCGCAAGCTAAAAGTGGGCCAGGCGCTGGTGACCGAAGGCGAGGCAGGCGACGAGATGTTCCTGCTGCTCGACGGCGTCCTGTCCGTCGAGGCGGGGGGCAAGCTGCTCGCGCACCTTGGGCCGGGCGTGGTTGTGGGGGAGCGCGCGCTCCTGGAATCCGGCCGCCGCACCTCGACGCTCAAAGCGGTTACACCCGCCCGGGTGGCCGCCGTCCAGGCCGACCAGGTGGAGCCATCTTTGCTCGAGGAGCTGGCGACCCACCACCGGCGCGAACACCAGTAGCCCCCACAGTGCGGCCTTGACTGAGCGGTATGACGCCGTGGTCGTCGGCGCGGGGCCGAACGGCCTCGGCGCCGCCATCACCCTGGCGCGCGCCGGGAAGTCTGTGCTCGTTCTCGAGGCGGCCGACCGCCCCGGCGGGGGGACGCGTACGTCCGAGTTGACCCTGCCCGGGTTTCGTCACGACATCTGCTCGACTGTGCAGTCGATGGTCTCGTCGTCGCCACTCTTTGCCGGCCTCCCGCTGGCCGAGTTGGGCTGTGAGGAAGTGGTGCCCGCGATCGGGCTGGCGCACGCCCTCGATGGCGGCCGGGCCGCCGTGGTTCAGCGCTCCGTGGAGGCCACGGCGGCGGGGCTGGGACGCGACGGCGCGGCCTACCGCCGGTTGATCGGCCCGCTCGCGCGGCAGAGTCGCGGCCTGTTCGAGGAGGTCCTGGGGCCGTTGCGGCCGCCGCGCCACCCGCTGACCATGGGGCGGTTCGGCATGCGAGCGCTGTGGCCGGCGCCGGCGTTTGCCCGCGCCGTCTTTCGGACCGAGGAGGCGCGTGCCCTGTTCGGGGGGCTCAGCGCGCACAGCATCCAGCCCCTGACCAACCCGCTCACGTCAGCCTTTGGCGTGATGCTGGCGGTGTCGATTCATGCCTCGGGCTGGCCAGTGGTGCGGGGGGGCTCGGAGGCGCTGGCCGTGGCGCTGGCGCGCTATCTCTCGGACCTCGGCGTGGAGATCCGCTGCGATACCGTCGTGGGCAGCCTCGATGAGCTCCCGCCCGCCCGCGCAGTCCTCCTGGATCTAACCCCGCGCCAGGTGGTTGCCGTCGCGGGCGACCGCCTGTCGGATTCGTACCGCGGTGCCCTCGATCGCTACCGGTATGGACCAGGGGTCTTCAAGCTCGACTGGGCGCTGGACGGTCCCATCCCCTGGACCGCCCCGCAATGCCGGGAGGCCGGCACCGTGCACCTTGGCGGCACCCTCGAGGAGGTCGTTACGTCCGAGGCCAAGGATGCGCCAAGCCCGGGGGCTCGGGTTCCGTTCGTCATCCTGGTGCAGGCCACGGTATGCGATCCCAGCCGGGCGCCAGACGGGAAGCACACGGCCTGGGCCTATTGCCACGTGCCCAACGGCTCACCCGAGGACATGACCGCGGCGATCGAGGACCAGGTGGAGCGCTTTGCCCCGGGCTTCCGCGACCTGGTGCTGGCGCGGCACGTCACCGATCCTGCGGCGCTGCAGGCGTACAACCCCAACTACATCGGCGGCGATATCAACGGTGGCATCCAGGACTGGCGTCAGCTCTACTCGCGCCCGGTTATGCGCGCTGTGCCTTACGCCACGTCTGATCGTTCGCTCTACATCTGTTCTTCATCCACCCCACCGGGTGGCGGGGTGCACGGGATGTGTGGCGTGTGGGCCGCGCGCGCGGCACTGGCGCGCGCCTTCTAGATTCAGCTGGCCCTGGGCAGAATCAGGTCTGGACCTGGCCGGCAAGGTACGGGGCGGGGTCGACCCATTCATTGTTGTGGCGGATCTCGAAGTGGACGTGCGGCCCTGTACTGAGGCCCGTGGAGCCCTCCTGGCCCACGATCTCACCCTGGTGTACGACCTGTCCCTCCTTCACCGAAAGGCTGTTCATGTGTCCATAGAGGGTGACGAAGCCGTTGGGGTGGGCTATGGCAACGTAGTTCCCGTAGCCGATCAGGTTGCCCTGGGCGTCCTTGCTGGACGTCGCCAGCAGCACCACCCCGTCGGCCGCAGCGTGCACCGGCGAGTTCGCCGCGCCGATGATGTCGAGCCCGGTGTGGAAGTGCGGGTAAAAGGTTCCGCGGTAGGTGACGGATGGCTCGAAGTCGACATCCGTCGGGCCGAAGCCCTGGATGACCGCCGCCTGCACGGGGACGATGAACGCCTGGTGCTGGCGGATGGCGCTGAGCTGCGCGCCAGAGAGTGACCCGATGGCCGCGAGCTTGCCTTCGGCCGCCGCGATCTGCGCCTCCTGGTCCAGTTGGGTCTGAATGACTGTCAGGTTGTAGCTCACCACCTCGCGCACCTCGGGTAGCGGGGCACTGGCCGCGGCCGCGACGATCTGCTGCTTGCGGGCGGGATCCTGGGCGACGCCGCGGTAGAGCTCGTACTCGCGGCGCAGGCTCTCCCTGTACCGCGCCGTCGCTGTCCGGTAGGCATCGAGCATGCGTCCGAGCTGTCGCTGCTGCCGCGATTCCGGGTCCACCAGCACGGCCCGGTCGGCGTTGGCGGGCGGCGAAGCGTCGTCGACTACAGCCGGTGCGGAGTCCGGGCTGATCGCCAGTGTACGGATCTGGGCCTCCTGGCGAGCCAGCGCGTCCTGGGTCGACGCCACGTCCTTCTCGACGGCGACAAGCTCCTCCCACGCCGGCGCCGACATCGCGGTAATGGGGGACGCGACGGGCACTGGCGTCGCGGCGGCAACCACGCGCGCCGGCTGGGTCGCCGGGCGGGGGGCCACGGCCTTCGGCTGGACCCCCACCGCGAGAC
>JBHEMS010000006.1:0-4500 GCA_046262455.1 Candidatus Dormibacteria bacterium
GGCCCCCCGTCAGGTGGCTCAGGGCATCATGGTGGGCGCTACCCCCACCGCCTCCGAACAGCAGTGCCGACTTCGACTGGCGCGCCGCCAGGCCACTGGAGCTCGGCGATTCGTCCTCCGCGGCGGCGCGGAGTTCTGCCACCTGCTTATTGGTCAGACCCAGGTCCTTCAAGGTGCCGTCGGGGTCGTCCCTGACCCGCGCGGCGAACTCTGGATCGGTGGCCATCTGCAGGATCACCTCGTCGTACGCCGAGGTCTCAGCGGTCTTTTTGGTCATCTTCGCCATCGCTCAGGTTGCCGTCGCGGGGGTCATCCCCGCGTCGACCTCTTTTTCTTCCTTCTGGGCCCGCCGGCTCAAGCGCATCCGCAGTTTCATCACGGGGGCGAACCAGATCGGGAAGAACAGCATCAGGAGCAGCGTGTACATCGCCACGCGGTCCCAGGGATGCGCGAGGTGGTGGGCGGTCCAAGCTCCCAGCCGCCCCCGCCACATGAACAGGCCCATCAATAGGAACCCGAAGGTCCCGACGACCGTCAGCAGGCCGTAGACCGCCAGGCCCACACTTGCCATGCTCAGCGACCGTGGGTGCCGGAGATCCCGCCAGATGCCACGCCGGAAATAGGCGCCGGCCTCCTCTCGCAGGCGTGGCATCTCCAGCCAGTCCGACAGGGCGTAGTAGCCATCGAGAGGGATCAGCGGGTTGAAGTTGAAAAGGGTGTTGATGTACAGACCGAGCGCCACCTGGAAGGCAATTGCCGGAATCGCCCTGCCCGGCGCCAGCAGTGCGGTGGCAGCGAAAACCGAGGCGACGGAGAGGGTGGCCAGGGGCCCCGCCAGGGTGACGACGATCCTGGGGCCCTTGCCCTCAAGCCACATGTCCGTGGTGTCCACGAACGCGTAGGGCATCCCGAGCATCATCATGAAGCCGCCCCGGGGCACCCGCCGCCCGTACGACTTGACCGCCAGGGCGTGCGCGAGCTCGTGCAACAGGAGGGCTACGCTGTAACCGCCGAGCGCGATCACCAGCCCGGCGATGCCGGCATCGCCCACGTTGAACGGCTGATGGTGCCGTCCCGCCAGCAGGAAGGCCGCGATACCGGCGATCCCGCTCACCCAGATGAAGGCCAGCCCCGGGCGGGTGAAGAAGCGCCAGAAAAATCCGTGGTACAGGCGCTCCATCGTGCCGTCGACGCCCGAAATGGCCAGCTCCGGCTTCAACGCCGTTCGAAGGATGCGTTGCCGTGCCCGAGCGGCCTTCGACTGCGTCGCCGCTTCCTGTTGCGAGCCCAGGCGTACCAGGCCCGCCCCGGCGAGTTGGTCGAGCAACTGGGTCACTCGGTTCATGGCCAGCTGCCCGTACTCCTGGAAGTACCCTAGGACCAGGTCCCGGACGGTGTGCTCGCCGTCCATCAGGTTCCACAGGAACACATCCCTGTCGGTGAGCTGGATGTACTGCGAGGTCCGGGTATTGCGGAGCACCCAACGCTCACGTCCGGGTGCGGAAGGGGCCCTCTTGAGCGCCCAGCCGCTGCGGCGGACGGGCTTCATATCCATCGGAGTTGGCGCGTCCGCCTCCTCGCCCGCAGGGCCGCTCGGTCGGGACATCACCACGCTCTCCAGGGCTCCGATCATCGTTTTCGAACCCAGCTCGTCGCTCCGCGGGTACTCCAAGCGCATCTGGGTGTTGGGCCCGAACCCGAGCACGTCGTAGTCCTTGAGCCGCACCGGACGGCCGGGAGGGAGCGGCTGGCCATTCAGCGTGGTCCCGTTCATCGAGTCCATGTCCTCCACGCTGTATCCATCGCGGTCGCGCAGGATGCGGGCGTGGTAGCGGGAGACATAGCCATCCATGACGACGATTTCGTTGTCCGCGTTGCGGCCGACCCGGACCATGGCGGCACCCAGTGTGGTCGCCGGGTGGTCCTCCGCGGGGACCAGCTGGGCGGCGATGGTGCTCTCCACGCTCGCGCCCGGCATGGGTCGGCCGCATTTGACGCACACAGGGAAATCGCGGGCCGTGTGAACGTGGCAGGCAGGGCAGAGGGTCACGAGCTGCGTCCTCTGACGCTCACGCTGGGTTCGCGGAATTGCACACGACGACAGGAGCCCCCTTTGACCCAAACGCCCTCGGTCGCGACAGTATAGGAAAAGGGTGGCCGCCTTTCAAGGTAGGACCGGGGCTGGCGCGCATGCACCGATGAAAGGGCATCCAGGGCGTCGTGTCTGTGTATTTCTACACATTCGGGCGGCGCGGTATGGCGCAGTTCGGCTGGAGCGACTACCATGTGGCCCTGCGTGAGATGAGGGTGGACAGACCTTGGGAGTAAACAAGTACCTGCGGAAGGGCGGGGCGGCCGATGCGCCGGCCGCTGCCACCGCCACGCCGCCACGCCCGGCGGCAGCGCCCCGTGACCTGACGCCCATCAAGGCCGAGATCCGCCGGCGTGTCCTGGACGAGCAGCTCGCCGACCCGGCGTTCGCGGAGCTGGTGAAGACCCGGCCGGAGCGCGCCAAGAAGGACCTGGCTGTGGTCGTCCAGCGGCTGATGAACGACTACGCCCTGGGGGTCGAGGACCGCCAGACGGTGCTCCAGTACGTCACCGACAACATCTTCGGCTTCGGCCCACTCGACGACCTGCTGCGTGACGAGGCCATCACAGAGATCATCGTCAGTGGACCCAAGCGGGTCTTTGTCGAAAAGCGCGGCAGGCTGGAGCGGACGCCGGTGGTCTTCGAGGACAACACCCACCTCGACCAGATCGTTCAGGTCATCCTGCGCCCCCTGAACCGCCCCGCCAACGAGTCCAACCCGCTGGTCAACGGCCGGCTTCCCGACGGCAGCCGTGTCAATGTCGTCATGCCCCCACTGGCCATCGATGGCATCTCCGTCAACATCCGAAAGTTCTCCCAGGACAAGCTCGGCGTGGAGCAGCTGGTGAACATGGGCGCGATGACCCAGGACATGGCCGACTGGCTGGCGCGCGCCGTCCAGGCCCGCATGAACATCCTGGTATCCGGCGGCACCGGCTCTGGAAAGACGACGCTGCTGAACATCCTCTCCAGCTTCATCCCTGACCATCAGCACGTGATCACCATCGAGGACGCGGCGGAGCTGCAGCTGCGGCACCCGTTCATCAAGAGGCTGGAGGCGCGGCCCGCAAACCTGTCTGGCCAGGGTGAGGTGAGCATTCGCGACCTGGTCAAGAACGCCCTGCGGATGCGCCCCGACCGCATCGTCGTCGGGGAGTGCCGCGGCGAGGAGGCCTTTGACATGCTCACCGCGATGAACACCGGCCACGACGGGTCGCTGTCCACGGTCCACGCCAACAACCCCGAGGACACCATCAGCCGCCTCGAGACCATGATCCTCATGGCCAAGGAGCTGCCGGTATCCGCGATCCGCAAGCAGATCTCCAGCGCCGTCAACCTGATCGTCCAGACGATGCGGCTGTCGGACGGGTCGCGCCGGGTCATCGAGGTTGCGGAGCTCTGTGGCATCGACGACAAGGGGGAGGTCCGGGTGGAGACGATCTTCGAGTTCAAGCGCACCGGCCAGGACGAGAACGGCAAGTTCACTGGGGAGTACGTGCGCGTAAAGAACCCCGCGGCCTGCGAGGAGAAGATTCGCCTGGAGATCGGCAGCTGATGGCCACCCTGGGACTGGTCCTCGCGGCCATCGGCTTCATCTACCTGGTGGTCACGGCAATCCTGCCGATCATGCAGTCCTCCCGCGCGGACCCCTACGCGGCCCACACCGGTGGAGGAGAAACCGCGGCGGCGCTCGAGGCCGCCCGCTATATCAGCCCGCTGGAGCGGCTGCTCTCACCGCTGGCCGACACGGGGGCGGTCCAGCGCTACAGGCGGGGCGTCGACATCGGCGCCGACTTCCGCTGGGCCTCGTTCCTGGACCGGCAGCTCTCGATATTCCTGATCGCCCTGGGGCTCGCGTTCGTCATCTTCAGGACCCCGGTGCTGGCGATCATCATCGGCCTCGCGGCACCGGTGGTCGACTACTCCATCGCGGTGCGCCGCGCCCGCGCATACCGCGCCAAGTTCCTTCTGCAGCTCCCCAGCGCGCTGCTCCTCGTGAGCAGTGGCATGGCCGCCGGTCGCAACTTCGTGAACGCGTTGCAGGCCACCACCCCCAACCTCGCCGACCCCATCAAGAGCGAGCTCGAGGCCCTGGCCAATAGGATCTCGGCGCTGCGCGTCACCGAGGCGGAGGCGTTCGAGATCTGGGCCGAGAAGTTGCCCTATCCGGAGCTCCACACCATCGCCAGCGCGCTGGCCATCGGCAACCAGGTCGGCCTGGAAACGTTCGCCCTGCTGCGAAGCCTGTCGTCCTCGATCCAGGACGAGATTCGCGGCCGCAGCGAGCTTGAGGCGGTCACCTCACAGGTGCGATCGACCGCAACCGTGGTCTCCTACCTCCCGGTTTTCTTCGTGCTGTTCATCTACCTGATCGTGCCCCGCTTCATCACGCCGCTCTTCACCACCGT
>JBHEMS010000007.1:0-7046 GCA_046262455.1 Candidatus Dormibacteria bacterium
TTCAGGGTGGGGCCGTGGATGTACTCCTGGATCATGTACAGGTCGGTGCCGACGGCCTCGAGGTTGTAGATCCCAACGATGTTCGGGTGGTTCATCTTGGCCAGCGCCCGCGCCTCGCGACGGAAGCGCTCCAGCGCCTGCGGGTCGCCGTTCCAGGCGCCCAGCACCTGCTTGATCGCCACCAGCCGGTTGAGCGCCACCTGCTTCGCCAGGTAGACCGAGCCCATGGCGCCCTTGCCCACCGTCTGGATGAACTCGTACCCGGCGAGGTTGTTACTCACGGGTCAGAAGTATGGGGCCGCGCGGCCGTGTGCTCCTGGAATGCATTACTGCCAGTAGAACGTTGGTGAGGTGTACACGTGGTGGCCTGTGTCATCGTCGTAATTGATCGTGTAGTTGGCGGTGCCAGGCGTCGCCGGTGTTGTCAGTACCCCGACCGAGCTATTGGCGTTCGGGCCACGGGACCCGGATGGCGGCGAGACCGAGCTGGTATAGGTAGTGCTCGTCTGAGGCGTTCCGCCTGTGATTTGCCACGAAAAGTTCAGCTGGACGCTCTTTGTGCTGCCGGGCGCGAAGCTGTAAGTGAACGCATCCATCAGCCTTAGGCCGGTGTGGTTGGGCGACTGTTGCAGAGCCGAGTTCGGCGAGTAGTAGGTCCGGTTGACGGCCGGGGTGGAACACGCGGTGTTGGGGCTGCGGCAACTGGAAAAGCCGACGTCGACAGTTGGAATCGCTAACAGCGTCTTTGGTGTGGGCGTGGGCGTAGGTGTCGGCTTGGTAATTGGCAAGGCCGACGGCGACGCGCTTGGCGCCGGGCTCGGTAATGGCGAAGGTGAAGGCGATGGTGTGGCATCGGGCGAAGGGCTGGGGAGCTCGCTCGGCGTCGGGCTCGGGCTCGGCGACGCGATGACCACCGACCCACCCAAGCTGGTGTTGGTGTTCCGCCCGTGGGTCAGGCCGAAGATCGCGGCGCCCAGGACCAAAAGGCCGGCCACGCCACCGGCGATCATCCACTTGTTGACGCCGCTGGCCAGCGTGGCCTCGCCGACCGCCCCCGCCGCGGCGGCGGCCCCCGCCTCGCCCAGGAGCAGCAGGCCGAGGGCCGCCGCGGTGGCGGCCACGGCGCGCTTGATGGACGAGCGCTTCTCCCAGTCCGCGCCATAGCCCGCCACCGCCGCGGCCTCCAGCTCGTCAATGAACTGCTCCGCGGTGTGCTGGCGGTCGTTGGGGTCCTTGGCCATGGCGCGGGTCACGAGCTGGCCCACCCCCTCCGGTAGGGCGCTGTTCAGCGCACGGGGATCCGGCACAGGGTCGTTGGTGTGCTTGCGCATCACCGCCAGCGAGTTGTCGCCGGTGTACGGGGCGCGGCCGGTGAGGAACTCGAACAGCACCGCCCCCAGCGCGTAGATGTCGCTGCGCAGGTCCACGCGGCCGCCGGTGATCATCTCCGGGCTCATGTACGCGGGGCTCCCGGCCGGCATCCCGCCCGCGGCGCCAGGCCCGGAGGCGACCAGCGCCTGGCCGAAGTCCGCGAGCTTGCTGACGCCTTCGCCGTCGGCCAGCAGGTTGTCCGGCTTGATGTCGCGGTGGACCAGGCCGCGGCCGTGGGCGTAGGCCAGCCCGCTGAGGGCCCCTTTCAGCACTCCCAGGGATTGCTCCGGGGTGAGGTGGCCCTCGTGGTCGGCGACCTGCCGGAGGGAGGCGCCGCGCACGTACTCGCTGACCAGCACCGCGCGCCCCTCCTCTTCGATGAAGTCGAAGACCCTGACGCAGTTGGGGTGATCGAGGGAGGCCATGATGCGGGCCTCGGCACGGAAGCGCTCCAGGAACCCCGGGTCGCCGGCCAGGGCGGGTGAGAGCTCCTTGAGGGCCACCTCACGGTCGAGCGCCGTCTCGCGGGCGAGGTAGACCGTGCCGGTGGCGCCCGTGCCAAGGGTGCCGAGGACCTCGTAGTTCGCCAGGTCGGTCAAGTCGCGGCGCTCAGCGTGACAGCCCGGTTGAGGGCCGCTTCATCATCAGGATGCCGGTGGTCCGGAACCCGTGGCGCTCCTGGTAGAAACGGATGGCGTCGACGTTGGCGACGTGGGTCTCCATGGTGATCAGCCCGGCCCCATGCTCCGTCGCCCACTTCTCCCCGGAGGCCATCAGTTTGCCCCCCACCCCATGCCCTCGGTGCTCAGGCAAAACCGCCACATCGATCTCGACGGTGTCCGCGTCGCGCATCATCCGGGGCTGTCCGCTGGCCGGGCGGAGCATCAGTTCGATCCAGCCCACCACCTCGCCGTCGACCTCGGCCACGAGGATCTCCTCGCTCTCGGGCAGCGGCAGGCGGCTGGCATAGCGCTCCTTGAGGGCCAGGTAGTCAGGGGTGGAGTAGAGGCTTGGATCCAGGCGCAGGTGGTGCTCCGCGCTCGCCTGGTAGATGTCAGCCAGGGCGCCCACGTCCTCGGGGGTGGCGCTGCGGATCTGGACCTCTGCAGTACGTTCCATTTCCAGTCAGGATAGGGCGTAACCAGCCCGAGGAGGAAATTCATGCCCGTCAGCCGCCGTACGCAACGAATCATGCAGACCCTCGAGCCCTTCGTGGAGGGGATGCTCGGCGTCAGGTCCGGCAATCCCGATGTCGCGGATTTCCTCGCCGGCAACCCGCAGGAGATCGCGGGCCGCCCGTACGTCGAGACCCTGCAGAAGTGGCTGGAACCCCAGGACAAGCGCTGGTTCGCGTACGGCACCCCGACCGGTCCTGCCCAGGAGGCCGCCGCGGCCGGGCTGAGCCGGGAGCTGGGCATCGACTTCGATCCCTCGGACATCCTTCTCTGCCGGGGCGCGCACGGCGGGCTGGCCGCCTGCCTCGACCTGGTCGTCGACCCGGGGGATGAGGTGGTTTACATAAGCCCGCCCTGGTTCTTCTACGAGGGCATGATCCTCAGCGTTGGCGCGGAGCCGGTGAAGGTCAAGGTACGCGAGGGCGACTGGGACCTGGACGTCCCGGCCATCGAGGCGGCGATAACCGACCGCACGTCGGCGGTGCTCATCAACACGCCGCACAACCCCACCGGCAGGGTGTACCCCCCGCAGACCCTGCAGGCGCTGGCGGATGCGCTGAACCGCAAGAACGCCGGGCGCGACAGACCCATCTACCTGATCTCCGATGAGGCTTACAGCCGCATCCTCTTCCCGGGAACCCGGATGTACACACCGGCCAGCCACTATCCCCACAGTTTCCTGGTGCACACCTACAGCAAGAGCGCGCTGGCGCCGGGGCAGCGCGTCGGTTACGTCGCCCTCCCCCCGGACATGCCTGGCCGCGAGGAGCTGCGCATCGGGATGATGGCAACCGCGCTGGGGAGTGGTAACGCCTTTCCCGACGCCGTCATGATCTACGCGCTGCCCGAGATCGACGCGATGTCGATCAACCTCGACGCGCTCGCGCGCCGCCGCGACGTCGTGGTCTCGGCGCTGCAGGAGATGGGGTACGACCTGCACACTCCTGAGGCCACCTTCTACCTGCTGCCGAAGGTGCCCGGGGGCAACGAGAAGGCCTTCGTTCAGCGGCTTGCGCGAGAGGGCGTATTGGTGCTGGCCGGCCGGGCCTGTGACACGCCGGGCTACTTCCGCATTTCGCTCACGGCCACCGACGCTATGGTCGAGCGGGCACTCCCGGTCTTCGAAGCCGCCATCAAGGAGCTTCAGCCGGCCACCACCTGACCAGGCATTTCGGCTTATCATCCGGGCCAATGGCTGGTGAGATCGGCAAGTACCAGGTCCGGGGCACCCTCGGTGCTGGCGCCTACGGAACGGTGTACCTGGGCTGGCAGGACGACCTCCAGCGTCCGGTGGCGATCAAGGAGCTCGGCCAGCAGATGGTGACCGACCCCGCCTTCCTCGAGGGGTTCCGCGAGGAGGCCCGGATCATGGCCCTCCTCGACCACCCCAACTGCGTCAAGGTCTTCGACTTCCTCGAGGTGGGGGGCCGGGCCTACCTGGTGTCGGAGTTCGTGGACGGGGCGTCGCTGCGCCAGGTGGTGACCGACTCCGGCTCGCTCAGCCCGCAGCAGTCGCTCGGCGTTCTCAAAGGCTCCCTACAGGGCCTCGGCCACGCGCACCAGCTGGGCCTGGTGCACCGCGACGTCAAACCCGAGAACATCCTCGCCGACCGCGAGGGGACCTCGAAGCTGGCCGACTTCGGGCAGGCGTACTTCGGCGCCGGGCCGGGTGCCGCCGGCGCCCTGACCGGGTCGCCCCCCTACATGAGTCCCGAGCAGGCGCGCGGTGGCATCTGCGACGCTCGCAGCGACCTCTACTCCGCCGGGGCGATCCTCTTCGAGTTCCTCACCGGGCGCCCGCCCTACATGGCCGACAACCCCATGGCCATCATGCGGGCCCACGTCAACGACCCCGTCCCGGATCCGCGCAAGCTCAACAAGAAGCTGCCCAAGCAGGCCACCAAGCTCATGGCCCGGGCGCTTGCCAAGGACCCGGCCGCCCGGTTTGAGTCGGCGGGCGAGATGCTGGCCGCCCTCGAGGACACTGCCCGCGCAGGCTATGGCAAGAACTGGGAGCAGTCAGCCGCCATCAAGGGGCTTGTCGCGGCGTCTGCCGCGGGCGCCGCGGTGGCGGCGGGTGCGGTCGGGGCCGCTGCCGCCGGGGCCGCCGGCGCGACGGGGGCGACCGCGGTGGGCGGCACAACCGTCGGGGCCGGGGCGGTGGCCACGGGCGGTGGCATCTCCGGGGGAACGATCGCTGTAGGCGCGGGTGCCGTCGCGGTTGTAGGCGCCGCTGCCGTCGCCTTTGTGGTCGTGTCCAACGCGATGTTCGGACACAACCTGGTGGTCAACGGCAACGCCGAGCAGGGCAGTGGTGCCACCGACGTCTCGCAGGTGGTGATGCCGGAGCATTGGACCACCACCGGTCCCTTCACGGTACTCAAGTACGGCTCACCCGACTTTCCCACGGCGACGGACGCTGGGCCGCCCGACCGTGGCGACTATTTCTTTGCCGGCGGCCCCAACAACTCGAAGTCCAGCGCCACCCAGACCATTGACCTCTCGGGCGGCTCCGGGGGCATCGATGGCGGTGGCAAGCAGTACACCCTGAGCGCGTATCTGGGCGGCTTCGGCGGGCAGAATGACGCGGCCACGGTCTCCGTCAGGTTCGAGGATGCCGCCGGCCACGACATCGGGGATGCGCACGTCGGCCCGGTCACGGATCTCACCCGCAAGGGCAGGACCGGCCTGGTCAGATCCCAGACAACTGGCGCCGTACCGGCCGGGGCGCGCAAGGCGGTGATCACCATCGTTATGAACCGCACCGACGGCGCGTACAACGACGGCTACGCCGACGACGTCTCGCTTGTAATCAGCTAAGCCCGGATCGGTGGATCCAGGCTTAGGCCGCGGCCGCCCTGCGGCGACCGCGGCGCTGCCTCAGTGCCCGGAGGGCGTTGGCTGCGGGTTGTCCGTGGGCGAGAGGGAACCGGGCACCGGCGACGTGGCACCCGATGCGGCGGACTGCCCCAGCGTTATGTTGAACGGCAGGTCTGCCTGCTCTGCGGCACCCCCTGGGCCGTATTTGCCCTTGACGATGAAGTCGTAGGCCCCATCGGCCCCCTTGAACACGAAGTCGGCAAAGTCGTCCGCGGTGGTGGTGCCCTTCGGAGCGATCCCGCAGCAGCTGGCCCTGGTGGCCACGACGGCGGTCCCGTCAGGCAGTTTGAGGTCGGCATTGTCGCTGCCGAAGCAGCAGCTGTTGTCTGTGTTGGAGGTGAGCGAGAAAGTGAGGTGCAGGTGCACGTCCCCGGCCTTCTCCTCTTCGTGCTGCCTGGGGCTGTCATAGCTCAGCTCTCCGCCGGACAACGCCAGCGAGAAGGCGTTGGGCATGGTGAGGGTCCCGCTGGGGCCCGCTTTCTGGGGCTCCAGCGTGACCAATTTGCCAGAGGTTCCAAGCGGCACCGATGCCTGGTTGAACCTGGCATTGCCCACTATGAGTACAGCATCTCTGAAGCTGAACTTGTCGTCGACCTTGAACGAGATCATTCCCGAACCGCTCGCAAGCCCGGGCACTTCAGGGATTTTCTCGGTCGTCGAGTCGTGGTCGAGGTAGCTCTGGCCGCCAGACTGAAGGACCAGGTCCTCATTGGACGGCGTGAAGTTGTCCGGACCAAGGTTGTTCCAGATCGCCTCGATTGTCACTTTCCTTGGAGCCGAAACGTAGGTCGGCGGAGTCGGCGTGATCGGCTTGATGATCGTCGCCTGTCCCAGGGCGACCTTGAAACCTCCCCACCAGAAGGCCTTACCCACCGTGATGCTGCCGGCGGACCCGGGGCCCGCGGCTGACGTCGCACTGGGCGTCACGGTGCTCCCACCTGTTTGGCTCTTGGGCTGCGCCACTGTTCCGCCGCACGCCGCGATCAACGGCAGGGCGACGATTGCCATAACGGCTCGGGTCTGCATTCCCCTTCCTCCAACTATTTAATCGGTCTACGGCCATCTGACCCGCTCACCGGGACTATAGAAGAGAAGGCCGCCCGGGTCACCCCGGACGGCTCTCTTCGAACTCCCTCTTCTGAGGTCCTGGGACTAGTACTCCGGCATTGGCGGCGCGGGCGCCGCGTTCTTCTTTTCGGGAAGGTCGGTGACCAGGGACTCGGTGGTGAGCAGCATGGCCGCGATCGAGGCGGCATTCTGCAGGGCCGACCGGGTGACCTTCGTGGGATCGATGATCCCGGCCTTGATCATGTCGACGTACTCACCGGTGGAGGCGTTGAAGCCCTCGTTGCCCTTGAGGCTCTTCACCTTGTCGACAACGACCGAACCCTCGACGCCGGCGTTCTGCGCGATCTGGCGGATGGGCTCCTCCAGGGCACGACGCAGGATGTTGGCGCCGGTGGCGACGTCGCCCTCCAGCTTGAGCCCGTCCAGGGCCTTGATGGCCCGGACCAGGGTCACGCCACCGCCCGGAACGATGCCCTCTTCCACGGCCGCGCGGGTCGCGGAGACAGCATCCTCCATGCGGTGCTTGCGCTCCTTGAGCTCGGTCTCGGTGGC
>JBHEMS010000008.1:0-13113 GCA_046262455.1 Candidatus Dormibacteria bacterium
CTCCGTCTTGGTGCGCAGGTAGCGGACGTTGTGCTCGTTGGACGGGATCACCAGCGGGATCCGCTCCACGATCTCCAGCCCGAAGGACTCGATGCCGTAGTACTTGCGGGGGCTGTTGGAGATCAGGCGGATCTTGCGCACGCCGATGTCGGCGAGGATCTGAGCCCCGATTCCGTAGTCCCGCTTGTCCACCGGCAGGCCGAGCGCCTCGTTGGCCTCGACGGTGTCCATGCCGCCATCCTGCAGCTCGTACGCCTGGAGCTTGGCGATTAACCCGATGCCGCGCCCCTCCTGGCGCAGGTAGAGGATCACCCCGGCGCCCTCCTCCGCGATCATCTCCATCGACCGATGGAGCTGCTGCTCGCAGTCGCAGCGGAGGCTGTGGAAGGCGTCCCCAGTAAGGCACTCGGAGTGCGCCCGCAAGAGCACCGGGTGGTCGGGGCTGACCTCCCCCATCACCAGCGCCACGTGGGTCTCGCCGTTGATCGCGTCCTGGTACCCGTAGATCTCGAACAGGCCGTACTCGGTCGGCATCTTGGCCCTTGCCTTGAGCTCGACGAGCTTTTCGAACCGCTGCCGGTGGGCGATCAGGTCCTTGATGGTGACGATGCCGATGCCGTGCCTCTCGGAGAACTGGAGCAGGTCCGGCATGCGGGCCATGGTGCCGTCGTCATTCATGATCTCGCAGATCACACCGGCCGGGTAGAGCCCACTGAGGCGCGCCAGGTCGATGGCGGCCTCGGTCTGGCCCGCCCGCACCAGCACCCCGCCTTCACGGGCGCGCAGGGGGAACGTGTGGCCCGGCTTGACGAAGTCGGTCGGCTTGCTGGCGGGGTCTATCAGGGCCTTCACCGTGTTCGACCGGTCCTCCGCGCTGATCCCGGTGGTCACCCGGTGGCGGGCTTCCACGGAGACCGTGAACGCGGTGCCGAGGGGCGCGGTGTTGCGCCCGACCATCGGCTCGATCTGCAGCTCGTCGAGGCGCGCGGCCTCCATCGGGGTACAGACGAGGCCGCGGGCGTGGGTGGCCATGAAGCTGATCGCCTCTGGGCTGATGAAGTCCGCAGCGATTACCAGGTCGCCCTCGTTCTCCCGGTCCTCGTCGTCGACCACGACCAGGAACTTCCCCTGTCGATAGTCCTCCAGGGCCCGTTCGATGGAGATCACCGGCACTGGTTCACCTTCCCTGAATGTCGCCGCGGGCGGAGAGGAGGCTCGCGACGTACTTGGCGAGGATGTCGACCTCGAGGTTCACGACCGAGCCCACCCGGTAGCTGGAGGCGATTGTCGACTCCAGCGTATGCGGGACCAGGCTGACGGCGACCACGTCGCCCACCATAGAGGCAATCGTAAGGCTCGTGCCATCGACCGCCACGCTGCCCTTGACCACACAGTACTCAACCAGGTCTGCCGGTACCCGTATTTCAACCCACCGCGCGTTTCCCTCGTCCCGGGTGGCAGTGACCTCACCAGTGCCGTCAACGTGGCCCTGGACCAGGTGGCCCCCCACCTCGCCACCGAAGGCCAGGGCCGGCTCCAGGTTGACGCGTGATCCGGCCTCCAGGCCGGCGAGCGAGGTTCGGCGCAGCGTCTCCGGCATCACGTCAGCCTCGAACGCCCCGTCATCGAGCCGTGCCGCCGTCAGGCAGACACCGTTCACCGCCACGCTGCCCCCAACCACGGTGTTGAGCAGCGCCCTGGGTGCGCGCACCCGGAGCCTCCCAGGCGCTGACGCCTCGATGGTGCCGACCTCGGCGACGATCCCACTGAACACTACGCCGCGACGGCCTCGACCAGGAGGTCTGGACCCAGGCGCCGCACGCTGACGATCTCCAGGCGCAGCCCTCCCACCAGCCGCTCGTAGCCCTCGCCACCGACCGGCGTGGGAGCCGTGCGCCCACCCAGGAGGATCGGACCGGTGAAGGCGTAGACATGGTCGACAAGGCCCTCTCCCGCCAGCGACCAGGCCAGCTCTCCGCCGCCCTCGGCGAGGACGCTGGAAACCCCGCGACGGCGTAGCGCCGCCAGTAACTGGGACCCGCTGGGCTCGTCTGCATCCACCACCTCGACGTCGACCCCCGCCGCGCGAAAGCCCGCAAGACGGGCGACGGACGCCCGCCGTGAGGCCATCACCAAGCTTCCGCCGCCGGCCACGGCGTGGACCCTGGCGCGGGGATCGGTGCGCAGTCGGCCGTCGACCACCACACGCAGCGGCTGACGCCCGCTGGGGGCCCCTGTGCCATCCCGGGCGTTCAGCCTGGGGTCATCCAGCAGGACCGTCTGGGCGCCCACCATGACCGCGGAGTACGCGCTCCTCAGGCGGTGGGTCTCGAGGCGTGCTGCGCCCCCGGTGATCCACTGCGAGTCGCCGGTCCGCGAGGCGGTCTTGCCGTCCAGTGTGGCCGCGTACTTGAGGGCAACGAAGGGGCGCCCCGCCTGCTGGGCACGCAGCCAAGCCGGGTTGAGCCCCCGCGCCGCCGCCCGGCCGTCACCCACGGAAACCTCGATCCCCGCGGCACGCAGACGGCGAACGCCGGCCCCGCCGACCCCGGGCGATGGGTCACGTTGGGCGATCACCACCCTGCTGATACCAGCCCGCGTCACCGCGTCGACGCAGGGCCCAGTGCGGCCATGGTGGCTGCAGGGCTCAAGGGTGACGTAGAGCGTGGCCCCGCGCGCTTTCCCTCCCGCCGCCCGGAGCGCCGCGACCTCGGCGTGGGGGCCCCCGGCCCGGCGGTGCAGCCCCTCGCCAACCACCTCGTCACCCTGCACGACGACGGCCCCCACCATCGGGTTGGGGCTGGTCGAGTGGTTCGCCCGGGCGGCCAGGTGGACCGCCCGAGCCATATGCGCAGAAGTTGCCATCTTGTTCTCAGAAGACCGTTGGCCGATTATCCACCAACCTGACGGCGCAGTCAGGTTGTTGCTGCGGTCAGCTCCAACTCGGCCCTCAACTGGCCACAGGCCGCCGCGATGTCGGTCCCGCGGGTCTCCCTCACGGTGCACTCAACACCATGCCCCCGCACCGTGCGACGGAACTCCGCGATGGCCTCCCGCGGGGTGCCTCGATAGGGGTCACCGGGGATGGCGTTGTACGGGATCAGGTTGACGTGCGCCAGGCGGCCCCGCAGCAGGGTGCCGAGGGCGTCGGCGAGTCCTGGCGTGTCGTTGACCCCGCCGAGCATGACGTACTCATACGAGACCCGGCGCCCCGTCCTCGCGGCGTACCGGTCGGCGGCCCGCACGACCTCGCGCACCGGCCACTTGCGGTTGAGGGGCACGAGCTGGTCGCGCAGCTCGTCAATGGGTGCGTGCAGCGAGATCGCGAGGTTCACGCCGCCGCCGTCTCGTGCCAGCTCCTCGATCCCCGGCACGACGCCCGAGGTGGACACCGTGACCCGTCTCACCCCCAACCCCAGGGCCTGGGCGTCGGTGAACCGTCGCACAGAGGCCATCGTCGCGCGCAGGTTGTGGAGCGGCTCGCCCATGCCCATGTAGACCAGGTGGCTGACCCGACCGCCGTCCGCCAGCTGCCCCCGATTCACCGCCAGGACCTGGTCGATCACCTCGGCCGCGGTCATGTTCCGGCGGAGCCCGGCGAGCCCGGTGGCGCAGAACGGGCAGCGCACCGCGCAGCCCACCTGGGTGCTGAGGCAGAGCGTCGTCCGTTCCGAGCTCGCGCCGACCCGGGGGTAGTGCATGCACACGCACTCCACGAGCTCCCCGTCGCGCAGCCGAAAGAGCTCCTTGCGGGTCTCGCCGCCATCTGCCACCGCGGTATGAGCCGGGGCGATCGATGTGAACTCGAACTCTTCCTTCAGTGTCTGTCGCAGGCTGGCGGGGAGCTCGCTCATGGCCTCGAAGCCGGCGGCCGTGCTGCGGTAGAAGCGGGCCAGCAGCTGGCGGGCGCGGTAGGCCGGCTGGCCGTGCGCCTGCGCCCACTCCAGGACCGCCGCTGGGGTCAACGAAGAGAACGCCCGCTTTTCCACTAGGTCTCGTACAGGTTCTTGACGACGCGCGCGGGGTTCCCGGCGACCACCACCCCGGCGGGAACATCGGCCGCCACGACGGCACCAAAGGCGACGACCGAGTCGTCACCGATGGTCACCCCCTTGAGCACCGCCGCCATGCCCGCAACCCAGACGTTGTTGCCGATCCTGATGGGCGCCACCGCGGGCGGCGCGCCGGAGGTCCGGCGGTCCACGCCGACCGAGTGGTGGTCGGTGTCCACAATGGTGCAGGAGCCAAGGATGCAGTTGTCGCCGATGGTGATCCCTGACGCCGCCTGCAACCCGGCGCCGTTGAGGCGGACGTTCGCGCCGATCCTGATCTCGGCCTGCGGGCTGAAGGTCAGCAGCACGTTGCGCTCAGCGCGAGCCCAGGCGTTGCAGCCAGGCCCGATGACGATCCGCCCAGGGCCGCCCAGCTTCAGCCGGCCGTTGCTGACGAAGCCCTCGCCGATCCGAAACCGGCCACGACCGGCGTGCTCCCATCGCCGTCGCACCACCGTGCTCAGGGCGTCGACGCCCACCCGCAGGGGTGCCGGCAGCTGGTCGCGGCGGTCTATCGGCCGTCCCGCCCGTCCGTGGCGCCACCGCGGGTCTGCTCCAGGAACGACGAACTCTCGATGATGGCCCGGACGTGCTCGCCATCGCCGATCTTCTTGTCGCCCTCACGACACTCCACAGTGAACGTGATGCGCTTGCCTTCGACGGCTTTGACCGTCGAGCGTACCGAGACCTCCTGCCCCAGCCCGGTCGGCGCCAGGTGGCGGATGTTGACGATGAACCCGACGGTCGTCTGACCTTCCTCCAAAAACGGCTGGACACACCGCATCGAGGCGCCCTCCATCATCCCCACCATCGCCGGTGTCGCCAGGACGCCCACCGTCCCGCTACCCAGGTGAGTCGCCAGCATCTCCTCCCTGACCGTTCGCACCTGGTCGTAGGTCGCCCCCGGCGCGAGGGCCGCCGGGCCCGAGCGCACTCCGTCGTCCGCGGTCGGCTCCCGTCTCATGCGAGGTTCGTGCTCCGGGGGTAGGCGACGCCGGGATCACAGGCGACGTTGACCAGCGCGGGCAACCCGGATGCGAACGCGCGGTCGATCGCCGGGCCGATCTCCGCCGGCCTGGTGACGTACTCACCGTGTCCACCAAGCGCTTCGACGACGCGGTCGTAGCGCGCGCCGGGGTTCAGCTCGGCGGCAACCGACCAGCCGAACATCATCTCCATCGGGTGCTTCTCGAGCCCCCACGCGCTGTTGTTGCCCACGATCGCCACCACCGGCAGCCGGTGACGAACCATGGTGTCGAACTCCATCAGGGAGAAGCCGGCGGCACCGTCCCCGAGCAGCAGGACCACCTGTTGGTCGGGATGGGCCAGGCGGGCGGCGATGGCTGAGGGCGCGCCCATCCCGAGGCCGCCAAACGGCCCGGGGTCGATGAAGTGGCCGGGTTGGTAGGTGGCCACGTACTTACCGGCGTAGCTAATGAAGTCGCCGCCGTCGCCGATCACCACCGCGTCACGGTCCAGGCGCCTGGCGAGTTCGCCGTAGATCCGAAGCGGATGGATGGGATCCGCATCCGAATCCAGCAGCGCGCGGTCCTTCTCCTTCGACGCGCGCTCTCGCTCGCGCAGGGCCGCCAGGAAGGCGGCGCGCGATTCGCCGTGGGCGCCGCCGTCGATACGCTCCAACAGGGCCGCCAGCCCCGCGCCGATGTCCCCGGCGATCCCGGCGTCGTCTTTGCGGTTGCGGTTGAGGTCGGAATCCAGGGCGTCAAACCGGACCAGCCTGGCGTCCTCCGCAAACGGTGGCGAGCCACCGAAGTTCAGCCGGAAGTCGAGCGGGGTGCCGAGCAGGATGACGACGTCAGCCTCGCCCAGGCCTGCCCCGCGGCTGCGGCTGAAGGCATTCGGATGATCGGCCGGCAGCAACCCCCGGCCGAGACCGTTCATGTAAACGGGCGTGTCCGCGAGCTCGGCGAGGGCCCGCAGCTGCCCCTCGGCGTGGTGCCAGTACGCACCAGTGCCGGCCATGATGACCGGCCGCTCAGCCGCGTTGATGATCGCGGCGGCGCGGCTGACCGCCTCCCCGTCCACCGGGGGCGCCTCCGTGTGCACGTCGGGCCATTCCACCGTCGACTCGTCCACGCCGGTCAAGAAGGTGTCCAGCGGGATGTCGACAAACGTCGGCCCGGGGGCGGCGCGCAGGGCCTCGTGATAGGCGTCGAACAGGGCGATGTGGGTGCGAGACCCATCGTGGACGGTCATCGCCGACTTGGTGACGGGGGTGACCAGGGGAAGGTGGTCGTACTCCTGCAGGCTGCCCTGGCCCCATCGATAATCCGGGGCGCGGCCGGCGATGACCACCAGCGGACTGCGGTTGAATTGCGCGGCCGCGATCGAGCTCATGGCATTGGTCACGCCAGGACCGGCGGTGACCGCGGCAACCCCGGGTTGGCGGGTGAACTTCGCGTAGGCCTCGGCAGCATGCGTCGCAGCCTCCTCGTGGCGGTGGTCGACGATGTGGACGCCCTGCTCGACGGCACCGTCGTAGAGCGGGAACAGGTGCCCGCCGCTCAGGCTGAAGAGATGCCGCACCCCGAGGCGCTGCAACGCGGCCCCCGCCAGCCGGCCCGCGTTGAAGGGGAAGCGCTCATCGGCCGCGCGCCGGCGCTGCTGCTCGGCCACGGTATCGCGGTGGAAGGCGCTGGCCTCGCGGGCCCCTACCACGGTCTGCTGAGCCAATCTCTACCTCCTCGCGGGAGCCGGGATCTCGCGCCACAGCGCCGGCGTCGTGCGGGTCTTGGTGCCGAGGAAGGGACTTGAACCCATACGGCCTTGCGGCCACCAGCCCCTCAAGCTGGCGCGTCTACCTATTTCGCCACCTCGGCAGGAGGCTGGATTTTACCCCGACCGGTCACGGGGCTTAGGCGGTCACCGGCAGTTCGACGAGGAACTCGCTGCCCGCGCCGACCTGGCTGCGGACGGAGATCGTGCCGCCGTGTTCCTGCACGATCCACTGGGCGATTGACAGTCCCAGGCCGCTGCCCTCGTGCTGACGCTGCTCCGTGCCACGGTAGAAGCGGTCAAAAATTCGGGGCAGCTCCGCGGATGGGATGCCCGGCCCCTGGTCGCGCACGCTCAACCTCAGGCGGTCGCCATCGACGGTCGCAGCCAACCACACCGTGCTGCCTGGGGCCGCAAAGCCGGTGGCGTTGTCGAGGAGGATCGCGAACAGCTGCCGCAGGCGCAGCTCGTCACCCGCGACGACGCCCTCCGCGTCAATCGCCGACTCCAGCGAGATGCCGCGGGACTCCGCGAGGAGGCGTCCCGACGCCGCGGCCTCGTCGAGCATGGCCGCGACCTCCACGGCATCGTTGCGCATGCCCCCGCGGGAGTCCGCCCGGGCCAGGACACCCAACTCCTGCACCATGCGCGCGAGCTGCTCCGTTTCACTCACTATGTCCCGGGCGAGCTCATTGATGCGGGGCGAGCCCTGCTGCTTCTGGCGCAGGATGGACTCGGCCGCGGTCCGGATCACGGTGACCGGCGTGCGCAGCTCGTGCGAGGCATCGGAGACAAACTCCTTCTGCTGCACCAGGCCGGCGCGGATCGGCTTGAGGGCCTTGTCCGCGAGCCACAGCCCGGCGACAAACGCCAGCAGCAGCGACACCGCGGTGGCCCCCAGCAGCAATGACACCACGCTGGCGTTGGCGTCGACGAGGGTCCTGGCCGGTCGCGCCACCTGGACCACCGCGCTGACCCGGCGGCCGCCGGAGGAGAGCCGGTACACAGGCTGGGTGTAGACGATGAAGGGCTCGCCCGATCGAAGCATGTTGGTGTAACCCGAACGCCCTGCCAGGGCATCGCTGAGGGAGCGTGACTCCGGGAGCACCGATGGCGCGAAGGGGGTCGCATTGACCAGCACAGCCCCACTGGCGGTCGCCGCGTAGAGGGAGACGTCGCTCCAGCTGGGGTCGGACGCCATCTCCGCGCGGTCAAACCCGCTGGCCCCACCAACGAAGCCGATCGCCGATGACGCCTGCTGGGCCTTGTGCTGGAGGTCCTGGTCGAGTTTTGACTCCAGGGCGGTGCCGATGATGGACACCACGCCGATGTCGAGGATCACCAGGATGATCGCCAGGAACACGACGTACCACGCGGCGAGCCTCAGCCGGGCCCGATCAAAGAGGCCGCGCTGGAGCATGGCTCAGCTGTTGAGCAGGCGATAGCCCACGCCGTGGACCGTCTGAATGGGCGACGGCCTTGAACCGCTGCCGAGTTTGCGGCGCAGGTACGAGACGTAGACCGCCACCCGGTTCGTCAACCCGTCGAACTCGTAGCTCCAGACATGGTCCGCGATCTGCTGGCCGCTGAGGACCTGGTTGGGGTGGCGCATGAAGTACTCCAGGAGCGCAAACTCCTTGGGGGTGAGCTCCACCATCTCCTCGCCGCGCCAAACCTCGCGGGTCTTGAGGTCGAGGCTGATCTCGCCGACCGTAATGCGGTTGCCCGCACCGGTGGGGACGTCACGTCGACCCAGGGCACGGACGCGCGCGAGCAGCTCCGCGAACGCGAACGGCTTCGTGAGGTAGTCGTCGGCGCCCGCGTCGAGCCCAACGACGCGGTCCTCGATCGAGGTGCGGGCCGTCAGCATGAGGATGGGGGTCTTGTCGCCGGACGCGCGAAGTTGACGGCAGACCTCCAGCCCCGAGACGCCCGGGATCATGAGGTCGAGGATCAGGACGTCGTACTCCCCGGTGCGCGCAAACTGGAGCGCATCCCCCCCGTCGAACGCGACGTCGACCGTGTGATTCTCGTCCTGGAGCATCTCCTGCACGAGGAGCGCGAGCTTGCGTTCGTCCTCGACGACGAGTAGCCGCATGCGACGGCTAAGAGATGTTGTCCGGCCGCTTCCCCAGGGTCACCTCGGCCGCCTGCTTGGACTTACCGCGCAGAATGGAGAGCTTCACTTTGTCACCCACACGGTGCCTCGAGAGCAACGCGAACAGGGTGTTGTCCTGGTCGATGTCATGGCCGTCGATCTGGGTGATGATGTCGCCCTTCTTCACCCCTGCCCTGTCTGACGGAGACCCGGGCTTGACGTCGGAGACCAGTGCGCCGTGGTCGACGGGCAGTGCCTTCTGAGCCTGCAACTGGATGTCGATATTCCGGTACTGGATCCCCAGGTAGGGATGACTGACGGCGCCGGTGGTCAGGATCTGCTGCGCGATGTCGCGAGCCCTGTCGATGGGGATCGCAAACCCGATGCCCTGCGCGACATCCCCGCTGTTGGGGTCGCGGGATGCGATCGCGGTATTCACGCCCACGACCTCGCCGGAGAGGTTGAGCAGGGGGCCGCCGCTGTTACCGTGGTTGATGGCGGCGTCGGTCTGGATCATGTCGTCCATCTCCGACGTGCCGCCCAGCGTGCGGTGCAGCGCCGAGACAACTCCTGAGGTCACCGTGTTCTTGAAGTCACCCAGGGCGCTACCGATGGCCAGCACGCGCTGACCTGGCTGGAGGTCCCTGGAGGTCCCAAACTGGGCGATCCCGGGGACCTGGCCCTCGACCTTGAGGACGGCGAGGTCGTTGAGTGCGTCCTTGCCCACCAAGCGCGCGCTGACGGGGCGCTTGGCGCTGGCGAACAGGACGGTGAAGGTCGTGCTCCCGGACACCACGTGGTCGTTGGTGAGGACATGCCCGTCGCTGTCAAAGATGATGCCCGTGCCGAGGGCCTGGCTCTGGGGCCCCGGCGACCCGGACACGTCCACCGCGGATTGCGTGCCGCCGGTCGCCGTGATGGTCACCACCGCCGGGTCGACGCGCTTGGCCGCCTCGATCATGGCGACGCTCTCTTCGCTCATCACCCGGGCCGGCGTGCCTGACGATGGGATCCCGAGGCCACTGACCAGCCTGGGCGCGCGCGACCCCGCAATATAGCCCCCCGCGGCGCCGGCGATCAGCGAAACCGCCAGCATCATCACCAGCGCACCCAGGGGGACGTTGCTCGAGCGGGCGGGCGGCGGGGTGTAGGCCGGGGCGTGCCAATCGACGGCGGGCGGCGGCAGCTCAGAGGCGGGCGAAGCCGGGGCAGGGACGCTGTCAGCGGTGACGTCGCTGGCGGCGGCGGGCTCAGTTGGCTTACGTGGCATGGTCTCCTTGGCGGTCGTGGTATTCCGGCGCGCCGGTCAGGAGGCAGCGCAACGCTCCAGACATTAGAAGGGCCATGTTAGACACCCGTTAGGGCGGCGCGCAGGATCCCCGCCAGCTGCACCGAGGCCTGGTCCCAGCTGAACAGTTGGCGGCGCCCACGGCCCACCTCGGCGAGCGACCGCCGCAGGCCCTCGTCGGCGAGCATGCGTTTGAGCCCAGCGCGGATGTCGTCGACCAGCATCGGGTTTACGAACAGCGCCGCGTTGCCGGCCACCTCCCGGAAGGCCGGGATGTCGCTGGCGAGGATGGGCAGGCCGGAGTACATCGCCTCCACCAGCGGCAGGCCGAACCCCTCCCCGGTGGACATCGCGACAAGGAATTGGGAGCGCCGTATCAACTCGGCCACCTCCTTGTCCTCCAGGTGGCCGGCGAAGATCACGTGGTCCTCGATGCCCAGGCGCGCGGGGCCCTTGAGCACTTCCTCGTACTCCCAGCCCGGGCGCCCCACGATGACCAGGGGGGGCACCGGGCCCTCGGAGAGGAGCCCGGCATACGCCTCCAGCAGCCGCGCGTAGTTCTTGCGTGGCTGGATCGTCCCGATCGCCAGCAGCGGCGCCTCGACAAGCCCCAGGCGGGCCAGGACCTCGGTCGCCATGCCGTCGGCCGGTTCTCCCTCGTGGAACACCGACGGGTCGGCCGCCTCGCGCACGACCGTGACCCGGGGCGCGACCCCAGGGAACTCCGCCACGACCTCAGACATGGTGGCCTGGGAGACGCAGACCACCGCCTGCGCGCGGCCCAGGCTTCGGCCGATGAGGCGCCGGAAGTACCACCAGCGACCTCGAAACTCGAGCAGGTCGTGGACGGTGACGACCGCGGGGCAGGGCATGGGCAGGAGCAGTGGAAGAACCGGGATGGGGTTGAAATAGACGTCCACCCCTGCCCGCCTGAGCTCCGCCGGCAGCCGCACCTGGGTCCAACCGGCCCCGCCCCCGGTGACCACTCGGACCGGGGGCTCCACGTGCGCCGCCACCGCCGGGTCCGAGGCAAAGACCACCACCTCACCACCCTCCTTCCTCCATTCGGCGACCAGCCGCGGGAGCAGCTGGTGGAAGTAGTTTTCGATACCCGTGCGGGCCGCCGACATCCGCGACGCATCGAGGCCCAGGGTGGGTGTTTTGGGGGGTTTCATGGCCAGGTCACGATGCTATGATCGAGCCGATTTAGCAGCCGGGCTGTCCTAGCCCCCTTGAAACCGCCGGAGGTGGTGCCAATGGATTGTAGAAAACGAGCTTGCAACGCATGGGTAGGGATAAAGGACAGCGAGGTCGACAAGCAGGCGTAGGCAGCCACAGCGCGAGTGACCCTCGCGCACGTCGACGCCGAACCTACGGCGTGGCGTCCGCCCAGCGCGGGCACCGTCGATAGGCGGCTGGCGCAGTCCACTATCCAGCGCCGAGATGGAATCGAGGCCCCGGAGAAATCCGGGGCCTCACTTCTTTTCAGGCCCCGGTGGCGGACCGGGGGTGCGCTAACGTGCCTTCGGGCGAGGACCGTGGCGATCCTCGTGGCGCTTGACCAGGAGGTCGCCAAGCTTGCGGATGGCCACCGAAAAGGGGTCCTTGGGCTGCTCCAGGACGAAGCTCTTACCGACGTCGACGCTGCGGTATAGCTGCTCCCCGCCATGGGGGATGGTGAATGTCGGGTTGCCCAGGCCGCGCTCGACCTGCGAGGAACTCAGACGCTGCTTGGCGGCGACGTTGTTGAGCACGATCAGGACCTTGTCCGGGCTCACATTGATGACCCCGAACGCCTCCAGCAGCGACCGCGTAACCAGTACCGAGACGACCTCCGGCGGGCACGTGATGAGCAGGGTGTCCGAGTTCTCCCAGAGGTCGAGCATGAACTCGCGAAATGACGGTCGGCCGTCGACCACGCAGTGGTCGTACAGACGGCGCAGGCGGTCGACGATCCGGGGCAGGGCCCCATCCGGGATCAGCTCCGAGTCGCCCGGCTGCGCCACGGCGGGCACCACACGGAGGCCGCTGGAGTGCCGCAGGAGCATCCCGTCAAACTCCGCGTCGGACACGTCACTCATAACCGCGTCGGCGATATCCCGAAGGGTGTAGACCGGCCTGAGGTCGAGCATGTGGGTGGTGGAGGCGAACTCCAGGTTGAGGTCGAGGAGCACAGTCGTCTCGCCCGGCCGCTGCGCCAGCGCCACGCCCAGGTTGGTGGCGAGCAGGGACTTGCCGCTGCCGCCCCGGGCGCTGAGGATGGTGACGGTGTGCGCCAGTCGGCCGCTGCCCAGGCCGAACCCCTCCACCTCGACCGACCCCAAAGCCGGTTTGTTCTCGGCAGCGAGGACCACGAGGGCGGCCACGCGCTCTCCGATGTCCTGGATGCGGGCGTCCCGGCGCATGCCCTCGTTGGCGCCCGCGCCGATCGCGGCCTGGATCCGGGCGTCACCGCTACCGGCGACAAGCATGAGCACGGGCAGCTTGGCCGTGACCGGGCTGGCGCGGAGCTGGCGGACTAGTTGCATGCCGTCCATGCCGGGCAGCGCCTCATCGGTGACCACCACGTCAGGAACTTCGTTGGTCACAAAGCGCAGGGCCTGGTTACCGTCCTGCACCGTCTGGACGTCGTAGCCCGCCTTGGTGAAGTAGAAGCGCAGCATCCGGAGGAAGGTCTCTGAATTGGCGACGATCAGGAGCTTCTTGCTGTCAGCCAACCCTTACCTCGTCCTCCCGGAGCGCTCGAATGTGTTTCAAAAGGCATGCGCAGTGTAACGAAAAACGCAGGCGTGAGGGATAAGAAAAGTACTGGGCAACGACCTACTCTCCCACAAGGAAACCTTGCAGTACCATCGGCGCTGGTGGGCTTAACTGCTGTGTTCGGAATGGGAACAGGTGTTTCCCCACCGCTATGGTCACCCAGTACTTCTCTAGCCGTA
>JBHEMS010000009.1:0-3594 GCA_046262455.1 Candidatus Dormibacteria bacterium
GCCCCGACGGTCTTGATCTGCAGCGCCGGGTGGCCCGCGAGGCACCGGCCTGGCTGGCGCCCGGCGGCCACCTCCTCGTCGAGACCAGCGTGCAACAGGCCGCGCGGAGCGCCGAATTGTGTGCCGCGGCGGGGCTGCGCACCAGCGTGGCACGCAGTGACGAGCTGGAGGCCACCGTGGTGGTCGCTCGTGCCTCGAACGTTTTTTGAACCGAGGGCAACGAAAAGTAGCTGCCTCAAACTCACGCCAACCCCTCCGCGCTCTGCCGGTCCCACCCGCCGTGGGCAGTTAGCGGAGCTCGCGGCTGATCGTCCTGCGGGTCAGCGCTGGCCGCCCTGGTGGTACTAGGCCCCCGACCTCCAGGCGGGACGGGGACGCCTCCTCCGCGGACTCAGGGCACGTGGAGCACCTGGCGTGAGGCGAGCGATGTCGTCCTCACCCGCGCCAATCTGCGCGCCACCATGACGGTCGCGACGGTGGTCGGCACTGTTCTGCTGGTCATCAACCACCTTGACGCAGTCCTTGAGGGCCGGATCGACCTCGCTCTCCTGCTTAAGGCCGTGTTGACGTACACCGTGCCCTTCCTGGTGTGCAACTACGGCGTGCTGACCGCCACGCGCCGCCGACCTGGAGGCGGAGGTGAACGACCTTGAAGGGTCAGTCGGCCTCAGCTGGCCTGCGGCGACTCGAGGTCTCCGTCGCGCAACCCGGGCTGCTGAGGATCGGGCAAACTGCTCCCCCCTTGCACCACTCGGGCCGCCCGGAAGCCCTGGTCTTTGATCCGGACCCCATGACCGTTGCCCTGATCAGCAGGCGGCTCGAGGCCGCAGGGGTACGGCCAGCACCACTTCCAGTCAAGCGCTACGGCTCCTGGGCGGAAAAGGGGGCTCACCCGATCATGGCCGTCGTCCGCTGCTAGTCCGGCGGGGGCGCTCGTGGCGCTGGCGGCCTTGCGGTTCTGGCTCGCCTCTACTCGCAATTTCCAGACTGCGAGAACGCGGTCCTCTCGCCAGCCCCGGGTGCGGCGGTCGTCCGGCGGGCCGTGGGCGCAGCGCACCCGGACGTGAGCCTTCAGACAGCAGGCGAAGACGACGCCGTCGTTGCCTGGGCCGGCCAGCTGCTGTCAAGCAGGTCGGAGACCTCCGACTCGAGCTAGGTTTCGTCCTCCATCCGCCACCATGAGGGTCCACCATCACGTCGCGGGGCTGCAGTTGGTGCTTCGCTCGCCCCGACCGGTGGCATTCAGGGGAGACAAAGCCAGTGGGCGGCGCGGCGCTTCGCCGACTGGCTGTCGCAGATCGGCTCGTCCCTCACCGTCATCGCCCACGGCGAGGAGAAGTACCGCCTGATAGAACCACCCGAGCGGCGGTAGAGCGACCGACAAGCGCTCTCGACTCGTGCCCGCTCTTCGGAGGCCTCACTAGGTGTAGGCGCGCACGCTGCAAGGGAAATAGTGGTTCGATGCAGACCTTGCGGAGGCTCGCTAGGCAGTTGATGCGGCTGCGTCCTCGGGCCACACTGGACGATCGTGAGCCTGCCCGTGCTGGCCGAGATTGCCGTTAGCTTGGTCGGTGTTCTGTGGGTGGCACAAGCCGTCGTGATTTATCGCGATCTCCACCAGTCCGGGCTTCGGCGGTTCCACGCCGCGCAATGGTCAAACATGCTGGTCATCGTGCTGCCGTTCGGAATGGGCTTGCTTCTCCGGCGGTACGTGTGCTCCGCGATCCTTGACTTGTACCCGGACGCGCGCAAGCAGCCCGAGCCATAGCCGAACCATCAGCCGTCGCCGTCTCTCGCCTGGTGGCTCGGCTAGCGCAATGCAGGCTGTGCTGAGCAACCGGTAGGTTCGAACCGGAGAATCCGTCGGCGCAGCGCTACCTCGAGCAGGGCCAGCGCCGGCCGTGGTGTCCGATGGTGGCGGACCCGACCGCCCCTCTAGACCTGACCGGCGCAGAGCGGCCGCTTTGGCCGATGTGGCTGCGCACAGCCCGTACAGGCCGTCCTGTGGCCACCCCGACCACCAGCTGCAGGCGCAACTCACGAATCCGATGGTTGATGGCTAGCCAGCGGTCCAGCGGTTTCGCAGAATTCGGCGTTCAGCCGCGCAGCCGCCGGGACCTCTGCTCGCGGCGCGAGGTCGCCACTAGGAGGCTCAGGCCGAGAAGGAGCAGCGCGGCTCCCGCGGCCGTTCCCGCGGGGGCTCCCCCCGTGTGCGGCACCGGCACTCCTGAGGTCAGGCCACCGGTCGGCGCGCGAGGGCCCCCTGAGGTCGTACCCGTCTGGCCGGGAGGCCTGGTCGCGGTAGTGTTCGGGGTGGGGGTCGGGGTCGAGGGGGTGATGAGGTTGCTGATCGAGACGCTGCAGATCACCGTGCTACCGCCCCCGTCGTCGGAGCCGTTGCACTGATTGACTGTGACCGGCAGTGCCGGCGAGTGGGTCGAGCCAGGCGAGACGGTACAGCTGAGCCCCACCAGGGTGCCTCCGTTCGCGGAATTATTGCACTGGGTGATGTCGGCGCCGGTCGTGCTCGCCGGAAACGGGTTGCACGTGACCTTGGGCGCACCGAGGCCGTCACCCGACCCATTACACTGGTTGACCGTTGCAGGCGTTGCCGTGGCACCGCCCCTGATGTTGTTGGTCACCGTGACCCTGCAGGTCAGGGTGCTGCCGCCGCCGTTGCCAGCGTTGTTGCACTGCTGGACCGAGGTGACCAGCTGGGTCGAGTTGGTGGTGGTCCCGGTCGTCTCACCGCAGGGCACATTGACGCCCGCGCAGTGGCGGACAACCACCACCGACGAGCTCGTAGTGTTGAGGTCGAGGTTGAGATTGTTGGTGATCGTCACATCGCAGGCGATGACGCTGCCGGCGCCGTCACCCCCGTTGCACTGGGCGAGGTTGACAGCGGCGCTGGCGTTGTGGTGGGGAATCCCAACCGCACCCAGTGCCAGCAGGAGTGCGAGAGTTCCGGCGCGCAACCAGCGGAGACTGGAACGACGAGCAGCAGCGTTCGTACGGTGGAGTGCCATGGGGGGACCTCGCGGGCCCTCGCGTCTCTGACTCATTCAGACAGGCCCGCGCTGCTGAACTCGTCATGATGGAACCACGTACGCGAGGGCAGTACGCGCGACCACGGTTACGAAAATAGACGCGGGAGTACAGATGTTGACCGCCGCTGGGCTGCTCAAGGCTAGGGGCGGGGCGCGGCCTGCGCTCACCTGCTGACGCTTCCCCGTTCCAGTTGCAGCGTTGCCGACTGGAAGGTGTCAACGAAGGTGTCACGCACTCAAGCCCGCCCCTCTCCAGGTCGCGCATGGAGAGGCGGCTTTGAATACGAGATCGGGCGTGCCGGGCCTGGGAATCGAACCCAGACGGGATTGCTCCCCGCGGTGTTTAAGACCGCTGCGTCTACCGTTCCGCCAGCCCGGCGCGTGCCAAGTATGTGCGGCCGCGGCCCCCTATACTCATCGAGCGTATGTTCGGTAGGCGCCCGGCGGGGGACCCAACGTACCGGCAGAGCCAGCGGGCCGCCGGCCTCCCGCTGCGCCCCTCCCCCGTCGCTCGCGGCCTGGCAATCCGGATCCTCAGCGCGTCCGA
>JBHEMS010000010.1:0-21029 GCA_046262455.1 Candidatus Dormibacteria bacterium
GGCGCGGGAGTGGGTGGAGATCCTCGGCAACGAGGACTGCAACGTCTATGTCTACAGCCCCCAGGAGAGCGAAGAGGTCTTCCTGCGCGACGCCGATGGCGACATCACCTACTTCGTCCACCACGGCGCCGGCACCCTCGAATCGGACTACGGGGACCTGGCCTTCGAGGCCGGTGACTACGTGGTGGTGCCCAAGGGCACCACGCACCGCCTCCTGCTGGACGGGCCTGCCGACCTCCTGGTGATCGAGACGCGCGCGGAGATCGCGCTGCCCGAGCGTGGGCTGCTCGGCCAGCACGCGCTCTTCGACCCGGCGGTGCTGGGTCTGCCTGAGTTGAAGGGCGAGTACGACGAGCGTCCGGGGCGCTGGACGGTCAGGGCGAAGCGCGACGGTCAGTTCACGACGATCACCTATCGCTGGTACCCGATCGACGTCGTGGGTTGGCGTGGAACGCTCACCGTGCGCAAGCTGAACGTGCGGGATTTCCGTCCTGTCACCTCGCCCCGTTACCACCTGCCTCCCAGCGTCCACGCCACCTTCGTGGTGCCAGGCTTGTCGATCTGCACGTTCGCGCCGCGACCGCTGGAGGGGCCGGAGACCATGCGCGTGCCCTTCTACCACAACAACATCGACAACGACGAGGTGCTCTTCTACCATCGCGGCAACTTCTTCTCCCGTGCGGGCATCGACGAGGGGTACATGACGGTCCACCCCCAGGGGCTCTACCACGGCCCGGCCCCCGCCGCCGTCAAGGGGGCGGCGACCAAGACCGAGACCGACGAGGTGGCAGTGATGCTCGAGGCGGAGAAGCCGTTCCGCGTCAGCGAGGCATTGATGAGCGCGGACCTGCCCGAGTACGCGACCAGCTGGCGCACCCCGGCGGAGACCGGTGCCAATGGCGCCGCGCCCGGCTCGGCGCAACCATCAGCCCAGGAGGCGAGATCATGACCGAGACACTGGAGCGCCCGGCCTATGAACCGAAGGTGGACCACATGCCGATCGAGGCCGTCGACCACCTCGAGCTGTGGGTCGGCAACGCGCGGCAAACGGCCTACTTCTATGAGCATGCCCTCGGCTTCAGGCTGCTCGCCTACACCGGCCTGGAGACCGGGAACCGCGATCATGTCGCCTACGTCCTGGAGCAGGGCGAGGTGCGGTTGGTGATCGCGGGTGGCCTCGGACCCGAGAGCGCCATCACGGAATTCGTTCGCGCCCACGGAGACGGCGTGCACCGCGTGGCCCTGCGCGTGCCGGATGTCCGCAAGGCGTTCACCGAGGCAACCGCGCGCGGCGGTATCCCGGTGGAGCCCCCGCGCTTCGAAGAGGATGCGTCGGGACGCGCCGGGATGGCAACCATCGCGCTCTACGGCGACGTCCTCATGAGCTTTATCGAGCGCCCGGACTACAGGGGGGCGTTCCTACCCGGCTTCGAGGCCGTTGGCACCCAGGAGGTCCGCGGAAAGCGCGGGGAGGTGGGCATCGCCGCCATCGACCACATCGTGGGCAACGTCGAACTCGGCAAGATGAACGAGTGGGTGAAGTGGTTCGAGGACGTGCTGGGGTTCGAGCAGTTGCAGCATTTCACGGACGAGGCCATCAGCACCGAGTACTCCGCGCTGATGTCAAAGGTCATGCAGAACGGGTCGGGCAAGGTCAAATTCCCCATCAACGAGCCGGCACCGGGCAAGAAGAAGTCGCAGATCGAGGAATACCTGGAGTTCAACCGCGCTCCCGGGGTGCAGCACATCGCGCTGATCACGGGCGACGTTTGCCGGACCGTCGAGGCGCTACGCCAGCGCGGGGTGGAGTTCCTCAGCGTTCCCCCCAGCTACTACGAGGACCTCTGGAAGCGCGTCGGCGAGATCAAGGAGGACGTCGCTGAGATCGAGCGGCTCAACATCATGGTGGACCGCGACGACGAGGGCTACCTGTTGCAGATCTTCAGCAAGCCCGTCCAGGACCGGCCCACGATGTTCTTCGAGATCATCCAGCGGAGGGGCTCCCGCGGGTTTGGCGAGGGGAATTTCAAGGCGCTGTTCGAGGCCATCGAGCGTGAGCAGGACAGAAGGGGCAACCTCTGAGCGCAGACCAGCAACACATCGTCGAGCCCCTGCCGATAGACCGGGTGTACACGGGGGTGGGGTCGCACCAGCACCTGGCCGAGGAGCTCGAGCGCCTGGAGGTCCGGCGCGCGCTGCTGGTCACCGGGCGCACGCTGTCGGGCGGCTCCCTGGTTCACAGTGTGCGGGGGGCGGCTGACGGGCGCATCGTCGCCACGTTCAGCGAAGTGCGCACTCACAACCCGACCTCCAGCGTGGAGGCCGCGGCAGCGCTGTACCGGGCGTCGGGCGCCGACGCGATCATCGCGTTCGGGGGCGGGAGCGCCATCGACAACGCCAAGGCTGTCGCTTTCCACATGCAGGCCCGGCCGCCGATCCTGGCCCTGCCGACGACCCTCTCGGGGGCGGAGTTCGCCTGCAGCTTCGGGCAGACCGACGACACGACCAGGGTCAAGGGCGGGTGGCGGGATCGCACCCTCACTCCCAAAGCCGTCTTTTTGGACGCGGGCCTCACCGCCGAGACGCCGGATTGGCTGTGGACATCGACCGGGATGCGGGCCATCGACCACGCCGCGGAGGCCATCCTGGCGGCCAACTCGCATCCATACCTGGACGTGCTGGCAGAAGCCGCCCTGGCGATCCTCTCGCGCAAGCTGGTGATCTCCCTGGTCGGCGCCGAGGCCCCGCGGATGGACTGCCTGCAAGCGTCCTGGATGGCGCACTCCGGGAGCTACCACATCCAGTGGGGGCTGAGTCACCAGATGGGCCGTCAGCTGGGGCCTCGCTACGCCATCCCCCACGGGCACACGTCCGCGATCCTGCTGCCCGCGGTCATCGAGCTGCAGCGGCCGATGAAGGTGGAGGCGGAGGCCTGCATCGCCGAGGCCCTGGGAGTGAAGTCGGGTGGCGCGGGAGGGGCGCTCAGGCGACTCGCCCGCGAGCTGGGCCTGCCCACCACCCTGCGCGAGGCGGGGATCACCGAACGAGACGAGCTAAGAGAGCTGTTCAAGGACCTCGAAGGAGCCCACGAGGTGATCGACCTGGCGTGGTGAGGACCCCTCCCACCTAGACTTATGTGGGACCGGCCCCCAGAATCAGTGGCCAGAGGAAGAGGAGTGGCTGGTATGGACGACCAAGAAGACATCGCGGCAGGGGAGAGCGCGCAGGCCTTCGGGCTTGGGCCCGTGGAACCTGACGCCGCCGAGGCTTCCCCGGCGCACGATTCGCCGGCGGCCGAGGACGCTACGGAGCCGGTGACGCCGGCGCTGGACCCGGCCAAGCCGGGTTTGTACGTGGTCCGTCCGCGCGGCCTCCGCCCGCCCGCGCGCGCCGCGAGGGCGCGTTCGCAGAGGCTTCGAAACGACTGTCCGCCGGACCGCCGGCACACCTCCAGCCGACCCTCCCCAAAGCCGCGCCTTCGTTGACCTGCGGGTCGCCAACGACTTGAGTACGGGGGTGGCCCCCGCGGTCCGGCGCGTCTCGCGGCAGTGGCAGCTCGATGACGCGCCTATGCCGTCGGAATTCAACCCAGGGCCCGGTTCCCTGCTGCGGCGCGTGCTCTGGGCGCGACGGGCGACCCTGGGCGGCGACATCGCCGCCTTCCTCGCCCCGGAGCAATCGGCGCTGCACCCGCCGGCTGCGATGAGAGGCTTGCCGGAGGCGGCACAGATGGTGTCGGATGCGCTGGACGCCGGTGAGCGAATCGCGATCTTTGGGGACTACGACGCCGACGGCGTCACCGCCACCGCCATCCTGCAGCACGGCATCAGCCGGCTCGGGGGGGACGTGATCACGTACATCCCGCACCGCATCCACGATGGATACGGCCTCAGCGACGAGGGCCTGGCGGACCTGGCACGCCAGGGAGCACGCCTGGTGATCAGCTGCGACTGTGGCACCAACTCGGTCGACGTCGTGGCCGCGCGGCCGCCGGGTCAGCGCCTGGTGATCACCGACCATCACCTCCCCGGCGAGCAGATCGCCCGTCCCGATGCCCTGCTCAACCCCCACCAGCCGGGCGATCTCTACCCGTTCAAGGAGCTCTCGGGGGCGGGGGTGGCGTTCAAGCTGGTCCAGGGCCTCGTCGAGCTCAAGGCCCCGGGTGCGGAATGGCTCGACCAGCTGCTGCAGCTGGTGGCAATCGGGGCCGTGGCCGACGTGGTGTCGCTGCTGGGCGAGAACCGCACCCTGGTCAGGCGCGGCCTGCGGGCCCTGGAGGACAACCCACTGCCGGGCGTGCAGGCCCTGGTGGAGGTGGGGGCCCTGCGCCGTCCTCTGACCGCGACCACCATCGCGTTCCAGCTCGCGCCCCGCATCAACGCCGCGGGCAGGATGGACGACGCCCGGCTGGCCCTCGACCTTCTGTTGGCTGGATCCGTGGATGCCGCGCGCTCCATTGCTGAGCACCTCGAGCGGCACAACCTGGCGCGCCGCCAGGCTACTGACACGGCGCTGGCCGAGGTCGCCGAGCGACTGGAGGGTGAGGGTGTGCCGGACTCGGCGATCGTCATCGCCGACCCCCGCTGGTCACTCGGCCTGGTGGGCCTGATTGCCGGGCGGCTCGTCGAGGAGCACAACATGCCGGCGTTTGTCATGAACCGAGACGGTGACGAGTGCCGTGGCTCGGCCCGCAGCATCGAGGGCTTCAACGTAGTGGAGGCCCTCCACGGCTGCGCGCACGTGCTCAGGCGCTACGGCGGCCACGAGGCTGCGGCCGGCTTCGCCTGTGCGGCTGCTGACCTGCCCGCCCTGGTTGAGGGGCTCCAGGCTCACGCGGCCGCGCGGCGGCCTGCGGAGGGCTGGAGCCGGCTCATGCCGGTGGACGGCGAGGTTGCTCTCTCAGAGCTCAATACCGAAGCGGTGGAGGAGCTGTCCATCCTGGAACCGTTCGGCCAATCCAACCGACCCCCCCGGTTCTGTGTGCGCGGGGTCCAGCTCAAGGCGGCGTCGACGTTCGGCCAGCAGCGCGAGCACATGAAGCTGTGGATCGGCGATGGCGAGCGCGTGATCGAAGCCGTGGCGTGGCGCCGGGGCAAATTCATCGAGCACTACCGTCGCGCCGCCCAGCGCGGCGACCGCCTTGACGCGCTGTTTGCGGTCGAGGTTAGCCGCTGGGACGGGGAGGCTGCGGTTCGCCTGGAACTGGAAGACGTCAAGCGGAGCCAGGCCTAGGGCCTTGCCGACACCCGCAGCAAGGTCCCCCCGGTGAGGGTGACGAGCTCTGCGGGCGTGATCCTGAACACTGCGTTGGGCGTGCCCGCGGCGGCCCACACGTCGGGGAAGCCGAGTAGGTCCTCGTCGATATACACCGTCGGTGGTGTACGGTGCGCGATTGGGGGGACGCCGCCGATGGCAAAGCCCGTGGTCTCGCGCACCCAGTCCGCATCGGCGCGGCCCAGGGACTCGCCCAGGTGGTCCGCGACGGCGGCGACGTCCACCCGGTTGCCGCCCGAGGCGATGACGAGGATGGGCTGCCCGGATGCGGCGCCTCGGAAAACCAACGACTTGGCAATCTGCTCCACGGCGCAGCCGACGGCCGCGGCGGCCTCCGCTGCGGTGCGCGCGCTGTCGGGTAGCTCAACCACCTGTGCCGCGGAACCTCGCCGTTCCAGCTCCTCAGCCACCCGGCGTGCACTGGCCGCCAGTTGGGCCCCGGGCCGACTATCCTCTCCGCTCATGTCCTCGTCCCGTCGGCAAAAAAAAGAGCGCCGGCCCGCTGGAACCGTCGCTCCACTCCAGCGTAGAAAGCTGAGATCAAGGAGCGATCAAGAACCGGTAAAGCTTCTCAGCGACGAAGCAGGACATTGAGCACGATGGTGAGCACGACACTGAGCAGCAGCCCTGTTGCCAGGGGGGAGTAGAAGGTGAAATTGCCTCTCGACACCTTGAAGTCTCCCGGGAGGCGTCCGAGTGGCAGGCCCGCCTGCATGGCGACGCCCACGAGGAGGATCACAGCGCCCACGACGATGAGCAACTTCGCGGCGGTCATGCCCTGATGTTAGGCCCCGTCCTGGGACAGAATGTTTGCGACGCCACGGAATGGCGGTGTGGGAGGTAGCGATTGGCGAAGCTGACGACCAACGGCGTGGAGCTGTATTACGAGCGCAAGGGCAGCGGTGAGCCGCTGCTGCTGGTCCCAGGCCTTCTGTTCAGTGCCGAGAGTTGGCGCGACCAGGTGGACGCGCTGTCCGACCAGTACGACTGCGTGGCGGTTGACCTCCGTGGGCAGCACCGCAGTGAGACCACAACGGGCGGCGCCGGCTACGACCTGTGGAACCAGGCCGAGGACATCCACGGGCTGATCGCGGCGCTGGGCATAGCCCCGGTGCACTACGCCGGCCTGTCTATGGGCGGCATGATCGGGATGCGCCTGGCCATCAGGCACCCGGAGGACCTGCGCGACCTCATTCTCCTGGACACCACCTCGATGGCGGAGGATCCCGAGGCGGTGGAGCGCTACCGGGCCTTTCGGCAGGTCGTGGCGGACGGGGAGCTGGAGGCCGTGCTACCGGCGCTGCCACCGATCTTTTTCTCCGATGACTACCCAACCCAGCAGCCGGCGCGGGTGAAGGCCTGGTTCGAGAGCCTCCGCGCGGGTGACCCGCAGGGGTTCGTCAGGGCCAGCGGCGCGGTTGACGAGCGCGTTGACATCACCGCCGAGCTGGCTGCTATCGCGCTGCCGGCGCTGGTGATCCAGGGGACAGAGGACGCTGCCATCCCCGTGGAGAAGGCACAGGCCACCGCCGCGGCCATCCCGGGCTGCCGGTTCGAGCTCGTGGAGGGGGCAGGGCACCAGTCGAACATGGACCACCCGGAAGCGGTCACCCGCCTGATGCGAGACTTCCTCGCCTCAGTTCGCGGGACGGCCCCGGCAGGCATGGCCGGGTAGCCCGTGCAGTACGTCGCCTTTCACTTCCAGATGGATGACATCCGCAGCATTGTTCCCGCGGGACAGGAGATGCTGATGCTGGGCCGCGCACTGTCGCGCCGCCTCCCTTCGGTCGCTCGCGAGGAGGTCATGCAGGGCTTCGCCGCGTCGGACCTCGTGGAGGGGGACTGCTTCGTGATCGCCTTCAACGCGACCAGGACCGACAAGGTCCTGCGGGCCTCGATTGATGACAAGTGCAAGCACATCAAGGGCTACAAGGGGATGCGCGTGATCGAGCTGGGGAAGGTCGGAGGCTACGACCTGGTCGAGGGGCGCATCCCCAAGCCCTGAAGCGCCCCCGCCGGGCGCCGACTTCTAGGGCTTCGGCCCTCCTGTACGAGGCGGCTGTCCGCCGGTGAGCAGGTTGGTGCCGCTGCCAGGGGTGTCCGGCCCATAGGGCGTGAAGAGGACCGGCGAAGTCCTGTCGCGCGGCTCTGCCCGCGTGAAGACGTCCTTCTCACGCGGCGCGATCGCATAGATCAGCGACCCCACGGCGCCGAGGATCAGCAGGAGGCCCACCGCCAGGAATGGCAGGGGGAGCCCGCTCTGGTGGGGGGCCAGGTCGCCCGCAGCCCCGCGCGGCTGCTGGCTCGGGGTTGGTAGCTGGTCGACGAAACCTCCCCCCAGCGGGACCGGCGAGGAGATCACCGTCGCGCCGTTGGCGTCCTGCGTGGGGCTCGGCCCAAAGCCCTGGAGGTAGGAGGGAATCGTGGCGGTCGGCGTGGGGTCCGGCGTCACCGGGGTGACGACCACGATGGAGGGGCTGGGGCTTGGGCAGAACTCGGGAAAATACTGACAATCCGAGGGGGCGGGCGTCGGCGTGGGCGTGGGCGTCGGGCTACTGGACGGGGCTGGTGAGACACATATCTGACGGCTGGGATTGCATGGAGCGGGAGGGTTGGCGTTGGGGCTCCCCTGGTTGAAGGCGCGTCCCACGGTGCTGCCGCCGAGCAGCGTGGAAGTGGCGGCGAAGAGGGCGGCGGTGGCGGCGACGGCCGCGAAGAGCCGCCGGCCCCGCTGGGTGGCGCGTGCGGATGTAGGTGGCATGGCCGAGGAGGCCGAGTATACGCGGGCACCCGCGCAGGGGGATCCTGGATTCGCCCTGTCTCAGCGCACCATCGTGGCGTCGGCGTCCGGGCTGTCAGGCAGCCAGTAGAGGAATCCCCGGGGCTCCGGCCCGAAGCCTCTCGAGAGGGCCCCGTCGACGTTAACTATCGCGCCGTCGAACAGACTCAGCGCCATCGGCTGGGTGTGCGGGGTGTGACCGTGGACCAGGCCGCTGGCGCCGAAGACCCCGAGATACTGGCGGAGGTCGTCGAGTTTGTAGAACTGCCGCCGGCGGCACAGGTGGGCGAAGACCGCGAAGAGCACATCCGGGTCGCCGCTGGCAACGCGCACCGCGAAGGCGCGGTTGACGTCGTCCACGGAGCCACCGTAGTTGAGGTAAACCGGCGAGTCGCAGTGCTGGACGAGCGTGTCGCCCACCTTCATCATCGCCGGGCGCTGCTTGAGCCAGGCGGCCGCGTCAGGGTCAGCGACGAGCCGATCCAGGTCCTCGCGCTTGCCGCCGTTCCACAGCCAGCTCTCGGTGTTGCGGCCCTCGGCGCCCCGCTCGGCCTCCGCAAGGACCCCCAGGATCAGCGCGTCGTGGTTGCCCAGGAGCGCGCTGGTGTTGGGCCGGGCCATGAGCCAGCGGACGACCTCCATCGCACGGTCCCAGCGATCGAAGTAGTCCCCGACGGCCAGCAGGTGGACGTCCTCGGGAAGGTCGCCAACCAGGCCGAGCATACGCTCGAAGTCGCCGTGGACATCGCCGAGGATCGCGGTCTGCACGATGGGGATTGTTCCACAGGGCGTGTATCATCATCCGGACACCAGAGCCTTTAAACCGGTCCAGGGAGGCCGGAAAGGAGGTTTTTTTCATGCCCATGACGGCTGCCCGGCTGCGCCACGTGGTGGAGAGCCAGCAGTTCGACCGACCCCTTTTGGAACAGGTGTTCGCGGTTGCGGAGGGCATGGAGCAGGTGGCCGCCGGCGGTGGTAGCGACGAGCTCCACGGGCGCATCATGGCGAGCCTTTTCTACGAGCCGAGCACCCGTACCCGTCTGAGCTTCGAGGCGGCGATGCTGCGGCTCGGCGGTGAGGTGCTCGGCACGGAGTCGGCAGGGCAGTTCAGTTCGGTGGCGAAGGGCGAGACGCTCGAGGACACCGTGCGGATCGTCAGTGGGTACTGCGACGTGCTGGTCCTGCGGCACTTCGACGTCGGCGCCAGCAAGCGCGCCGCCGCGGTCAGCAGCGTCCCCGTGATAAATGCGGGCGACGGCCCCGGCCAGCACCCCACCCAGGCGCTGCTCGACCTCTACACGATCAAGAAGGAACGGGGTTCCATCGATGGCCTGCGCATCGCCATGGTCGGTGACCTGGCGAACGGGCGCACCGTGCGTTCTCTCTGCTACCTGCTCAGCAAGTTCGACGGCATCCACATGACCTTTGTCGCCCCGTCTGCGGTGGCCATGGGTGCGGACATCAAGGCCCACCTCGAAGAGCGCGGCACACCGTACGAGGAGACCGCCACGCTGGATGACGTCCTGCCCGTGGTCGACGTGGTGTACCAGACCCGCATCCAGAAGGAGCGTTTCGCGCACCGCATGGACGAGTACCGGCGTGTCAGCGGCGTCTACATCATGGACGGCGCGGCGCTGGCGAAGATGCGCGCCGACGCTGTGCTGATGCACCCCCTGCCCCGGGTTGACGAGATCCGCGAGGAGGTGGACGGCGATCCGCGCGCCGCCTATTTCCGGCAGGCCCGCAACGGCCTCTACATCCGCATGGCGCTCCTGCGCATGCTCCTCTCGGCGCAGTGAGGGCGCACCTGCCGGTGTCGCCGGAGGACGGCAGGGTCAGCGTCCTGCTGGACGGTGAGTCGATGCGCCGATGCTGGCGGCGTATCGCGCACGAGATCATCGAACGTAACGGCCTGGACTGCCACGTGGTGTGTGCGGGCATCCCCACGCGCGGGCTGCCGCTCGCCCAGCGCCTGGGGGAGCAGCTGAGATCTCTCGGCGCCACGGCGGCGGTGATCGAGCTCGACGTCGAGGGGCATCGCGACGACCGTGCCGGCGTCGGTGGCGGAGGGGTCGCGGGGGCCCGGACGGGGCTCGATGTCGCCGATCAGCTGGTGGTCGTCGTCGACGACGTCCTGTTCCACGGCCGTACCGCGCGGGCGGCCCTGGATGCGCTCACGGAGCTGGGCCGCCCCGCGGTGGTTCAGCTGGCGGTCATGGTGGACCGGGGCCACCGGGAGCTGCCCATCCGCGCCGACTACGTCGGCAAGAACATCCCCACCCGCATGACCGACCGCGTTCGAGTGTGCATCGCGGAGATCGACGGCGAGGACGCCGTCCTGTTGCTCGAGGGCGACGATGCCTGACCTCGCCAACCTCCTCATCCGCAACGTGATGCGCCTGGAGCCCGGGAAACCGGCACAGGAGGTGGACATCCTCGTCCAGAAGGGGCGGGTGGTGTCGGTGGAGCCGGTGAACTGGGCTGGCAGCCTGCGCCCTGGCGACAGTCGCCTGACCACCGTGGACGGTCGGGGTATGCACGTCGCGCCCGGGTTCATCGATCTCCACACCCACCTGCGCGACCCCGGCCAGCACCACAAGGAGACCATCGCCACGGGGGCCGCCGCGGCGGCCGCCGGCGGTTTCACCACGATCGTCGCGATGGCCAACACCGACCCGCCGGTCGACAACGTTGAGACCCTCGAACTGGTGCAGGAACGGGCCCGCGCGGTCCCGGTCAATGTGCACTCCGTAGGGGCCGTCACGCACTACCTCGAGGGCTTCGAGCTGACCGACCTCGAATCACTTGCCCGGGCGGGCGCCGTGGCCTTCAGCGACGACGGGCGCAACGCCTACCCGCTGGAGCTGGCCACCGAGGCGATGGCCCGCGCGGGACGCCTGCAGCGACCAGTGATGGTGCATGCCCAGGACGAGTTGTCCTGTCCCAACGGGCAGGTCAACCCTGGTGTGGCCACGCGCGCCGGGGTCGAGCCCTGGCCCTGCGCGGCCGAGGTGACCGCGGTCGAGCGCGCCATCGAGGCCTGCCGCCGCAGTGGTGGCCGGCTGCACCTCCAGCACCTCAGCTGCGCGCGCAGCGTCGAGCTGCTGGCGGCGGCGCGCGCGGAGGGTCTGCCGGTGACGGCCGAGGCCGCCCCCCACCACATGGTGCTCACCGAGAACCGGGTGCTCCGGGAGGGGCAGCCGGACCCGCTGGCCAAGGTCAACCCACCGCTCCGATTGGAGGCCGACCGCAGGGCTGTGGTGGAGGCCGTGGCCTCGGGGGTGATCGACGCGATCGCCACCGACCATGCCCCCCACGAGCGGGCCAGCAAGGAGCTGCCTTTCGCTCGCTGCAGCTTTGGGTTCAGCGGCCTGGAGACGGCGCTCGCCCTGTGCCTGGACCTCGTCGATCGTGGTGAGCTGAAATTGCCGCGGTTGATCGAGGCGCTGACCGTCGGCCCGTGGGAATGCCTCCGCGAATCACTGCCCCAGCGCCGCCCTGGCTTCCACGTCGGGGAGCCGGCGGACCTCACCGTCTTCGAGGCCCGGGCCCTGTGGACCGTCAACCCGGAAGGCTTCCAATCGATGGGCAAGAACACGCCACTCACGGGTCGCGAGATGCGGGGCAAGGTGATGCTCACCCTCGCCGGCGGCCAGGTGGTCCACAACCAGTGGTACGCGGGGGTTTCATGATGCTGTCACAACGCAGACCGGGGGCGCTGGTCCTCGAGGACGGTCGGGTTTACCCGGGATGGCTGTTCGGTGCAGCTCCGAGCGAGGCGGTGGGTGTCTCAGGAACCCGGCCCGGTGAGGGCGAGGTGGTGTTCAACACCTGCATGACCGGGTACCAGGAGATCATCACCGACCCCAGCTATGCGGGCCAGATGATCGTGATGACGTACCCCATGATCGGGAACTACGGCGCGAACGCCCTCGACCCCGAGTCCGGGGCCACCTGGGCCCGCGGGCTGATCGTGCGCGAGCTGGCACGGGACCACAGCAACTGGCGCGCCGTGGACTCGCTGGACGCGACCCTCCGGGAGGCGGGAGTTCCCGGCCTGACCGAGGTGGACACGCGCAGCCTGACCCGCCACCTCCGCAGTGCCGGGGCCCGGCGGGCCGTGCTGGCCCAGCTGGAGCGACCCCTGGACCTCCGCGCCCGCGAGGCCCGCGAGGTGGTCGACGCCCTGGTCGCCCGCGCCCGGACGGTAACCCGCATCGAAGACCAGGACCTGGTCACTGAGACAGCCTGCCGCGCGCCACTCGAGTGGGATGAAGAGCTCGCGCCGGTCTATGTGCACGCGGTCCAACCGCTCCTCGCAGGGAAGACGATCGTGGTGCTGGACTACGGCATCAAGAGGAACATCCTGCGTTCGCTGAAGAGCCGCGGAGCGCGGGTGGTGGTCGTGCCCCCGTCCTCGTCGGCAGAGGACGTGTTCCGGCAGAAGCCGGACGGGATCCTCCTCGCCAATGGCCCCGGGGACCCCGCCCGGCTCGGCCCCCAGGTCGACGTGGTGCGCGTCCTGATGGAGCGCTTGCCGGTCCTGGGCATCTGCCTCGGGCATCAGATCATCGGCCGCGCCGCCGGTGGCCAGACGTCACGTCTCCCGTTTGGGCACCACGGCGGCAACCACCCGGTGAAGAACCTTGACACCGGGCGCGTGGCCATCACCTCCCAGAACCACGAGTTCCAGGTCGTCGCCGAGACCCTCCCGGAGGCCAGCGGTCTTCGTGTCAGCGAGCGCAACCTCAACGACGGCAGCGTCGAGGGGCTGAGCCACGCCTCCCTGCCGGTCTTCTCGGTGCAGTACCACCCTGAGGGCGCGCCCGGTCCACATGACAACCAGGTGGTTTTCGACCGGTTCGCGGAGATGGTTACCGGGGCCTCGCGGCCGATCACCGTGGCCGGGCCGACCCCCCCGGCACGGCCGCGCAAGGTGCTGGTCATCGGCTCGGGACCGATCGTCATCGGGCAGGCGGCGGAGTTTGACTACGCCGGCACCCAGGCCTGCAAGGCGCTCCGCGAGGAGGGCATTGAGACCGTGCTGGTGAACAGCAACCCCGCGACGATCATGACCGAGCCGGGGGTTGCAGACCACACCTACATCGAGCCCCTCACGGTGGAGGTGCTGGAACGGGTCATCGCCCGTGAGCAGCCGGACGGCCTGTTGCCGACCCTGGGCGGCCAGACCGGGCTCAACCTTGCGGTCGCGTTGCACGACGCCGGGATCCTGGAGCGCCACAATGTCAGGCTGCTGGGCACGCCCCTGGAGTCCATCCGCAAGGCCGAGGATCGCGAGGCCTTCAAGCAGTTCTTGATTTCGATCGGGGAGCCCGTGACGGAGAGCCGCACGGTGGAGAACCTGGAGGAGGCGCGCGCCTTCCTGGCGGAGGTGGGCCTGCCGCTGGTGGTGCGCCCGGCATACACCCTCGGGGGGACCGGCGGCGGGTTCATCCACGAGGAGTCCCAGTTCGAGGCTGCCGTGCAGCGCGGCCTGGACGCCAGCCCGATCACCCAGGTGCTCCTGGAGCGCAGCCTGATCGGTTGGAAGGAGATCGAATACGAGGTGATGCGCGACGCCGCCGACACCTGCATCACGATCTGCAACATGGAGAACCTGGATCCCATGGGCGTCCACACCGGGGACTCGATCGTTGTGGCGCCATCACAGACGCTGAGCGACAAGGAGTACCAGATGATGCGCAGCTCGGCGCTCAAGATCATCCGCGGGCTCGGCATCGAGGGCGGCTGCAACGTGCAGATGGCCCTCGACCCGCACTCGTTCCAGTACTACATCATCGAGGTCAACCCGCGGGTCTCGCGCAGCTCCGCGCTGGCCAGCAAGGCCACCGGCTACCCCATCGCGCGGGTGGCGGCAAAGGTGGCCATCGGCAAGCGCCTTGACGAGATCCCCAACCAGGTCACCGGGCGCACCCTCGCCGCGTTCGAGCCGGCGCTGGACTACTGCGTCGTCAAGATCCCGCGCTGGCCGTTCGACAAGTTTCCGACCGCCGACCGCACGATCGGCACCCAGATGAAGGCGACCGGCGAGGTCATGGCGATCGAGCGCACCTTCGAGGGTGCCCTGATGAAAGCGCTGCGTTCCATGGAACAGAAACCGCCAGTGTTCGCTGGAGGAGTTGACGAGAAGCTGCTCACGGTGCCCAACGACCGGCGCCTGTACGCGCTCCTCGACGAGATGCGCCAGCGCGCCCAGCAGCAGCCGGCCGAGGGCATCGACGAACAGGTGGAGCGGATCAACTCCCTCACCGGCATCGACCCATGGTTCCTGCGGCGGCTTCGCCGGATTGTCGACCTTGAAGGGGCACTGCGGCAGGGGATCGAGCCCGCCGTCCTGCGCCAGGCCAAGCTCGCGGGGTTCACCAACCAACGCATCGCCACCCTGTCCGGGGAGTCGCTGGAGGACGTCCGGGACGCCTGCTTCGAGGCCGGGCTGCGGCCGGCGTACAAACTGGTGGACACCTGTGCCGCGGAGTTCACCGCGGCAACTCCCTACTACTACTCGACCTTCGAGAACGAGGACGAGTCACCGCGCGGCATGCGCCAGGAGGGCGGAGCGCCGTCGGTGCTGGTGCTGGGCTCGGGGCCGATTCGGATCGGCCAGGGGATCGAGTTCGATTACTGTTCGGTCCAGGCCGCCGTCGCGCTACGGGACGCCGGCTTTTCGAGCGCGATGCTCAACAGCAACCCGGAGACGGTCAGCACCGACTTCGACACCAGCGACCGGCTCTACTTCGACCCCCTGGACGAGGAGTCGGCGGAGAACGTGATCCGCGCGGAGTCGGCGGTGGGGGTGGTGGTGCAGTTCGGCGGCCAGACCGCCATCAACCTTGCCGAGCCGCTGAGCAAGCGGGGCGCGCGGATCCTGGGGTCGTCGGTCGATGCCATCGACCTGGCAGAGGATCGCCGTCGATTCGAGGCCACCCTGCGCGAGATCGGCATCCCGCAGCCGCCCGGCGCGACCGCCACGTCGATCGAGGAGGCGCGGGCGATCGCCGACCGCGTGGGCTACCCCGTCCTGGTACGCCCGAGCTACGTCCTCGGCGGACGTGCGATGGAGATCGTGCACCAGCAGTCCGAGCTCGAGCGCTACCTCGTGGGGGCGCGCGACGCGTTGGCACGCGGCACCATACTCGTCGACAAGTACCTCGTCGGCAGGGAGTTCGAGGTCGACGCGATCTGCGATGGCACCGATATCCTGATCCCCGGGATCATGGAGCACGTCGAACGCGCCGGCGTGCACTCCGGTGACTCATTCGCGGTGTACCCGGCGCAGCATCTCAGCGAGGTTGAGATCGCCGAACTGGTGGACTACACGAAGCGCATCGCGCTGCGCCTCGGGGCACTGGGGATGCTCAACATCCAGTACGTGATGCACCGCAACAAGATCTACGTCATCGAGGTCAACCCGCGGTCGAGCCGGACGGTGCCTTTCCTGAGCAAGGTCGCCGGCGTCCCCATGGTGCCGGTCGCCATGCAGGTGATGCTCGGAAGCCGCCTCTCGGACCTGGGTTACCCGGATGGGCTCTGGCCCCAGTCGGGCGCGATAGCCGTCAAGGCGCCGGTCTTTTCGATGAGCAAACTCCTCGAGGTCGACAGCCACCTGGGGCCCGAGATGAAGTCCACCGGCGAGGTCATGGGAATCGACACCGAGCTTGCGCCGGCGATGTTCAAAGCCTTCCTAGGGTCGCTCGACCGCCTCCCGCGTTCGGGCAACGCACTGTGCACCATCGCCGACGCCGACAAGGCCGAGGCCCTGCCGATCGTCGCCCGGCTGGTGGAGATGGGCTTCGCGGTGCACGCCACGCCGGGCACCGCTCGGGCGCTGCGGGCCGCCGGGGTCAGTGTGCGCGAGGTCGCCAAGATCAACGAGGGCTCGCCAAATGTCCTCGACCTGATCACCCGCGGGAAGATGGACCTGGTCATCAACACCATCAGCGCGGGCGGCGACCCGCAAACGCCACCGGCCGCCGGAAACGGCCACCGCCCCGCCGCGCAGGACGGGGAGTTTCCCGTGGCAATCCGCGACGGCTTCGAGATCCGCCGCGCCGCCGTCGAGCGGCGCATCCCCTGTCTCACCTCGCTGGACACCGCCGCCGCCCTGGTGGAATCGCTCAACATGCTGGCCCTCGGGGGGGCGTACCAGGTGCAGACGCTGGGCGAGTACCTGCTCCACCCCGGCACCGTCGGCGGCGGAGTTGCGTCGCGCCCGGCCCTCGCGACTCTCCCGGGCCTGGGCTCGTGAGCGCCCGCCTCGAGCGGGGCATGGTGACCCAGCGCGAGGAGGTGATGCCCGGCACGTGGTTACTTCGCCTGCGTTCGCCCCGCATCGCCGAGACGGGCCAACCCGGGCAATTCGTGCACATCCAGTGCGCCGACGGGTCGGACCCCCTGCTGCGACGCCCGTTCAGCTTCGCGGACATCGACCGCAAGGCCGGCACGTACGACATCCTCTTCAACGTCGTGGGCCAGGGCACGGCGATTCTCGCCGCCGCCGAGGCAGGCCAGGCGTTCGACGCACTGGGCCCCCTGGGACGACCCTTCTCGCTCCCCGACCGGGGAACCCTGCTGATGGTTGCCGGCGGCCTGGGAGTGGCGCCGTTTCCGCTGGTCGCGCGGGCGGCGCGCGAGAAAGGCCTGAAGATGCGCTGGCTAAACGGCGCCTACACCGCGCACCAACTGCTTCCCCTGGAACTCCTGCCGGACGGAGTGGAGGCCCACCAGTGCACCGATGACGGCTCGGCCGGGGAGCAGGGGTTTGTCACCGCCCTCACCGAGCGGCTCGTGGATGGCGTCGCGACAGTCCATGCCTGCGGCCCGACGCCCATGCTCATCGCCCTCGCACGCCAGTGGCAGCACCTGGACGACACCGGGCGGAAGCTCCCGCGGTGCGAGGTCTCCGTGGAGGCCCCGATGGGATGTGCGCTCGGGACCTGCCTCGGGTGCGTCGTCCCCGCGGCGGCCGGGGGTTACGACCGGGTTTGCGTGGAGGGGGCCGTGTTCGAGTGGCGTGCCCTCGACTGGTCGCGTTACGCCGCGATGGGCGAGCTCATAACCCACCGTTCTCCGGGTGTCCGGCTGGCGGCCGGCGAGATGGTTGGGCGATGATCGACACCAGCGTCGAGATCACCCCGGCTCTCCGCCTGCGAACCCCGTTGCTGGCGGCCTCGGGAACGTTCGGATTCGGTTTCGAGATGGCCGAGGTTGGAGGTCACGACGGTTTCGGCGCGATCGTCAGCAAGGGAACGTCACTGCTTCCCCGCGAGGGGAATTCCCCGCCGCGGATAGCCGAGGTTCCGTCGGGGATGCTCAACGCCATCGGCCTCCAGAACCCTGGGGTCGAGGTCGTGGCTGGTGATTACGCCGCGCGTTGGGGCGCCTGGGATGTGCCCGTCATCGTGAACGTCGTTGGTGAGACCGTCGAGGATTACGTGGCCGTCGTGCGCCGCCTGGAGCGCGCGCCGAGTGTCGCCGGGATCGAACTCAACATCTCATGTCCGAACGTCGGCGCCCGGGGCCTGATGTTCGGGGTCGACGCCCATCTCGCTCACCAGGTCACGGCAGCAGTGCGCGCGGCGACGTCACGTCCGCTGATCGTCAAGCTGACTCCCAATGTCACCGACCTCGTGTCCATCGCGCGCGCGATAGTCGATGCCGGCGCCGACGCGCTCTCCGCGGTCAACACCTACGTCGGCATGACCCTGGACCTGCACAGCGGCCGCCCGGTGCTTGCCAACACCACCGGCGGGCTGTCGGGCCCGGCAATCCGGCCGCTGGCGATGCACGCCGTCTACACCGTGTCGCGCGCGGTCAGCGTCCCCGTGATAGCGTCCGGCGGCGTGATGTCCGGCGATGATGCACTGGAATTTCTCCTCGCCGGGGCGCGCGCCGTGCAGGTGGGCACCCTCAATTTTCTCCGCCCTGACGCCGGGCGCCACGTCCTCAACGGCATCGAGCGACACCTGGAACGGCGGGGCCTGTCCGCCCTCAGCGACCTGGCGCCGGCCGCGGTCACCGCGCGATGAGTGGCGCCCAGCGCGACGAAGGTCTCAGCCAGGAACGCGCGCTGGTTGCCGATCCCACCGCCCGGCAGGTCCGGGCGTTGCAGCTGTTCGCTCAGTCGGGTGCCTTCCTGGATGGGCACTTCGTCTACACCAGCGGACGTCACGGGCGCCAGTACCTGGAGAAGTTCCGCCTGCTCGAGCGCGCGGAGTACACCGAGGCGCTGTGCCGAATGGTCGCCGCCGCCTTCGAGGATAGCGGTGCCCAGGTGATTGCCGCCCCCACGACCGGCGGCATAATCATGGCCTACGAGGTGGGCCGCATCCTCGGCGTGCCAGGGATCTTCTGCGAGCGCGGTGGTGGCGAGGAGGGCCGTGTCTTTCGACGAGGCTTCAAGATCGAGGCCGGTCAGAAGGTCCTGGTGGTGGATGACATCGTCACCACGGGGGGCTCACTTCGGGAGACCTTTGCAGCGGTCGAAAGGCTCGGGGGAGAGATCGTCGGGGCAGGTGTGCTCGCCGATCGCAGCGGCTCCAGCGTCAGCGTGCCGTATGAGTACTTTGCATGCCTCGAGGTGGGCTTCCAGACCTGGACTGCCGAGGATTGTCCCATGTGCGCGGCCGGCGACACCCCCGAGGGACACCGTGGAAGCAGCCCGTCGGCCGACCCGCTGACATGACCTTCGAGGCAACGCCCAGGGGGCCGTTCAACCTCGCCATCCAGAACCAGTATTTCGGCGGGTGGCCGATCGTAGACGGCGCGGTGACGCTGACGTTCCCGGTCGAGGGCTGGCGTACTTCCGCAGCGGTGATGCTGCGCCAGGATGGCGACCGCGTGACCGGCGAGGTGCGTGGTGCGTCCGGCCGTGACGCCGAGAAGGCGTGGCACCAGGCCCAGGCGGCAGTGTCGCTGGACCTGGACGGCACCGGGTTCCTCGACGTCGGCCGCCGCGACCCAGCGATCGGTGAGCTCCAGCGACAGTACCAGGACCTGCGTCCCTCACTCTTTCACTCGCCCTACGAGGCGGCTGCGGGATTCACAATCGGACACCGCATCCAGGTCAACCAGGCGCGCCGGATCCGCGGGCGGATGGCCGAGAGCCACGGGGATGAGATCGACCTCGGCGCGACGACCGTGCGCGCTTTTCCCCGGCCGCAGGAGCTGCTGGAGCTCAGGGATTTCACCGGTCTGTCAACGGTCAAGATCGAGCGTCTGCAGGCCGTGGCGCGCGCCGCCCTGGAGGGCTGGCTGGACCGTGACGCCCTCCGAGCGCTCTGCCGCGAGGACGCGCTCGACCAGTTGCAGACTCTCCCCGGCGTCGGACCGTTCTTCGCCCAGGGCATCCTGATGCGCGGAGCGGGGATGGCCGATGCCTTCACCGACGACGACCTCACGATCCGCGCGATCAAGGCGCTTACCAGGATGCCCGATAGCGCCGGCCTCCCCGAGGTGATCGAACGCACCGAAGCCTGGCGTCCCTATCGGATGTGGTGCATCGTCCTGGTGCACGTGTGGTTCCGCAGTCAGCCCGATGTTGGGATCCGGGGTGGCGCCCGCGGCGCCGCGAAAAAGGCCGGCCAGGCCCGACCGCGTGGTTAGAACGTGGCTTATGTAACAAGGCTGTTACGGACTTGGTCTGAACGACATTTGGGAAGCGAAGCCCGCATGCTTTGCCCCGGCAGCGTCGTTACACGGTCGTGATGTCAATTCAAGGGCAGGGTTCCTCGCGCCTGGCGCGCCGGGTGATACTGGTGCTCGCCGCACTTGTGGTGCTTGCCGCCGCGGGGACCTACGCGGGGTCGCTGCTGACGCCCAGGGGGGCGACCACGGCCCACCGCGTAGCCATTGCCACCACGTCCGAGTCGGGCGCCACCACCCACGCCGGCGGTGCGCAGTACGCGCAGCAGGTATTGGGCGCCAGCACCACGGCGGGCCAGGCGGCCCCCACCATCACCCACTCCCCTGAAGCTCCCCGCAACCCGATCGACCCGCGCCTGCTGATCGCAGGCGCCTGGCTCTGCATCAATGTTCTCGTCGTCGTCGGACGGAGGGGGCACAACACCGCTGACGCCGAGGACAGTCGTCCAGTCAGCCTCGCTACCTGGAGGTACAACTCGTGAACCACTTCGTCAAAACGCCGGGCGCACGCCCGGCAGCTCGGAAGAGCCTCCTCAAGCGAGCCATGACCGCGGTCAACGTCGCCATGGGCCTGGCCCTGGTCGCGTCGCCGGTGGCGATATTCGCGGCGCCGACTACGACCGTCAACGCCGTGTGTGACTACGCCGGCTCCAGCAACGTCGGCCCCACCAACACCAGCTCCAGCAAGTGCATCTACACCGACGGCGCGCAGGGCGCGGTGCTCTCCCCGTACTCGGGCAAGATCACCCTCCCAACGGGCACCACGGCAATTGCGGATGAGATGGCCTACCACTTGACCAAGACCGGCTGGTTCACTGTCGCCGGGACCTACCAGGTCAACCTCCTCGCGGTCGGCACCTCGACCGTCCTGCAGACGCTCAACTACACCGTCAACACCGACGTCAACGCGTACCCCAATACCGTCAGCGCTACGCCGGCAACCGTGCAGCTGGCCCCCGCGGTGCTGGTTTCGGCCGCCGCCAACGGCGGTCAGATCGGCTATGTCCAGTTCATCAACCAGTCCATCCCGTTCCGCGCCGGTGACATCAACACCAGCAAGAACGAGATCTGGTACTACGGCGCCAACGGCTCCCTGCTGACCCAGGACGCCACCAACTCGCACCCATTCACCGCCCCCACGGGCATCCCGGCCCCGCCGCCGGTGGTGGAGCATGGCGCCCTCACCGGTCACATCTACGACTGCACCAGCGGCAGCCAGACCACCAGTGAGGTGACCGGCGGCTCCATCGCCGCTTCCGGCCCGACGCCTGAGGCCGCGGCCCCCAACCCCATCTCCTACCCCAGCGTCGTGGCC
>JBHEMS010000011.1:0-27834 GCA_046262455.1 Candidatus Dormibacteria bacterium
GGGTGGGGACTGGGTGATGGGGAGGGGGAGGGAGGTGGGGAGTCGCAGATGACCCCGGGGATGCACGGTCCCGAGGCGCTGGCCTGCGCACCGACGGCCGGCAGCAGGGCGAGCGCAAGCAGGCCCGCCGCCAGTGTTGCCGGCGCGTGGCCGCGCCGAGACCGATTCGCAGATATCAACCGAAGCGCCTCCGCAGAACGTCCCCCGTTCCGGGTACGGCAGTTAATTTACGCCTCAACTCCCCACGCTGCCGCCCACGGCAAGCTGCGGCCCTCAGCCGGGTGGCGGGAAATGACCCAGGGGGCCATGACCGGCTCCCAGCCCGGGGGCGCGCTCAAGCGCCAGCTGCAGGTATGCGCGCGCCTCTCTCACCGCTTCGCGGGGCTCGCGGTCGCGCGCGAGGTGGGCGGCGATGGCGGCGCTGAACGTGCAGCCGGTACCGTGCGTCGAGGTACCGGGCACACGGGGGTACGAGAGCTCCTCCCACTCGTCGGTGCTGGCGTAGTAGACGATGTCGACCACCGGGTCGCCCTGGGCGTGGCCGCCCTTGATGACCACGACGCGCGGACCCATGGCGGCAAGCACGATGGCAGCGCGCCGCGCGGACCCGTCGTCGTCGACGTCGATGCCGGTCAGCGCCGCGACCTCGGGCAGGTTGGGGGTGACGACCTCAGCCAGCGGAAGCAATCCCGCGCGGAGGGCGTTGACGGCATCCCCGCGCAGGAGGCGGTCACCAGACTTGGCGATCATCACGGGGTCGACGACCAGGTGCTCCGCCCGGTGGGCGGCCAGGCGGTCGACGACCACCTCGATCACGGCTTGGGATGACAGCATGCCGGTCTTCCACGCCTTGGGCCGCAGGTCCTCCGCGACCGCGTCGATCTGCGCGGCGACCATCTCGATGGTCGCCTCCTGCACGGCGCGCACTCCGAGGGTGTTCTGGGCCGTCAGCGCGACGATGGCGCTGCAGCCGTAGACGTCGCAGGCGGCAAAGGTCTTGAGGTCAGCCTGGACGCCGGCGCCCCCGCCGGAGTCGCTGCCCGCGACGGTGCACGCGACGGGGGTGCTCACGCGCGCGCCGGGGTGCGGCGCGACAGGAGGAGGAACAAAGCCGCGCTCACCGCGACACCGACGAACGCGCTGATGTCGGCCGGCTGGTCGCGAAAGAACACCCGAGCCAGCGCACCCTGGTAGAAGCTCGGCTCCTGGAAGAAGAGCAGCGTGGCGCCGGTCCCCAGCCCAAATGTCGCCAGTGCGGGCCAGCGCCATGCCGGCAGGCGGGATTCGCGGCTTGATCCCAGGAACTGCTGTTCGGTGTCACCGCGTCGCCAGAAGTCGATCAGGACCACGATGCACCAGGCGGGGAACCAGACGTAGGTCACGGTCAGGAAGTTCAGGTAGACGCTTTCGAACTTATCCCCCTGGGCGAGCACGAACGCAGCCAGCGCCCCGCCCAGCAGCCCGAACACCAGGGCTGCCCGCCACCGTGGGAGGCGGATGCCCGATGCCAGTGCGCTGAGCGCCCCGGTGTACAAGTTGAGGTAGTTGCTGCTCATCTCGGCGATGACGATGAACGCCACGAACACCCACGCCAGCCAGGTCGGGAGGTGGCGCACGATCAGGCCGGCAAAGTCCAGGTTCTGCGGCTCGCTGCTCTGGACGAGCACCCCGATGACCCCGCAGAGCACGAGTGTGGTGAGCGCCCCGGCGCCACTCCAGAGGGTCACCGCCGGGGCGCCGGTCCGGCGCGGCAGGTAACGGGAGTAGTCACCGGCGTAGGTTGCCCACGAGACGATCAGGGCGAAGGTCGCGGTGAATCCCAGGAGCATCGCTGCGACATGAGGGCCAGGGGCCAGGTTGCTGGTATAGCCGGGGTGGAAACGCGGAGCGAGCACCACGGCCACAACCAGGGCGAGCACGATGAACGTCGGGGCCTGCACCGTCTGAACGAGGGTTATCGTGCGGTGCCCGAACATGGCGACGAGGATGCAGCCGACGATCATGGCCAGCAGCATCAGGGCAACACCCCACGCCGGCGGGCCGCTGCCGAAGACGGGCAGGGCCCTGGCGGTCGAGACCGCGATCGCGCAGTCGTAGCTGAAGAAACCGACGGCGATGAGGGCCGTCAGGGTCCCGCCGATGGCCGCCCCGCGGCGGCCGAATGCCAGGCGCGAAAAGACGATCTGTGGCGCCCCACTGCGCGTGCCGGTGACGCTCAGCAACCCCAGCAGGGCCGCGCCCGCCACGGCGCCAAGCACCAGGACCAGGATCGAGTCCCAGACCCCAAGCCCGATCACGCTGATCAGCAACTGGCCTGCGAGGATCGAGAAGAAGTCGGCCAGCGCCGCTGCCCAGATGAAGAACAGCTCCCGGGGGTGGCCGTGGCGCTGCGAGTCCGGGACCGGCTCCAGGCCGCGCATCTCGATGCGCAGGAACTCGTCCTTTTCGGAGGCCAGGGCTGCCTCCGCCGCGGTCAGCTCAGTCATGTTTCCGACTCCCTACGCCAGCATTGTCTGGTCAGGTTCAAAGGGTCGCTGCGCGGCAGCCTCTCAGCACTCCCCCGTGGCACGGGGCGCTCCCCTTCGGAACAGGTTGGGATGCTAACACCGCGCGCAGGCGCTCCTAGACTCGTCTGATGACGTCCCCCCTGGACCTCTTTGGCATCCCCGCGAAGGGCTGGTTCGAGGCCGCGTTCGAAAAGCCCACGCCGGTGCAGGAGGCGGGCTGGGCGGCGGTCGCCGGCGGCGCCCACACGCTCATGTGTGCCCCCACCGGGAGCGGCAAGACCCTGGCCGCGTTCTTCTGGTGCCTCGATCAGCTCGCCCGCGAGCCTGTACCGCAAGACGCCGAGCGTTGTCGTGTCCTGTACGTGTCGCCGCTCAAGGCCTTGACGGTGGATGTCGAGCGCAACCTGCGCGCGCCGCTCGCGGGCATCGCCATTGAGGCTCGGCGCGCCGGGTTGGCCGTCCCGGAGACGACCGTCGCGGTCCGCACCGGCGACACCTCGACATCGGAGCGGCGACAGATCGAGCGCCATCCACCGGACATCCTGATAACCACCCCGGAGTCGCTCTTCCTGATGCTGACGAGCAACGTCCGCCAGGTGCTCCGCTCGGTGCGGTGGGTGATTGTCGACGAGATCCATTCGCTGGCCGGCACCAAGCGCGGGGCACACCTCGCCCTGAGTCTCGAGCGCCTCTCGCACCTTGCCGCGCAGGACCCGCAGCGCATAGGGCTCTCGGCGACCCAGCGACCGCTCGGGGAGGTCGGCAGGTTCCTCGTCGGCCCGTCTCGCGAGGTGACGCTTGTCGACACGGGCGAGCGCAAACCGCTGGAGATCCGCGTGGAGGTTCCCGTGGACGACATGGCGAACCTGGAGCGCGAGAGTCGCGACTACAGCGGCCCCGCGGCGGCCATCGGGGCCGCTGCCGCAACCCCTCGGCGCAGCATCTGGCCGGCGATCCACCCGCGTCTGCTGGAGCTCATCCAGGCGCACCGCTCCACCATCATCTTCGTCAACTCACGGCGCCTGGCGGAACGATTGGCCGCGCGGCTGAACGAGCTCTGGGCAGAGCAGTCTGAGGGCGACGGTATAGCCGCCCTGCGTCCAGACCAGCGCCCGTCGGAATTGGTCCGCGCCCACCACGGGTCGATCGCGCGGGAGCAGCGCACCCAGATAGAGGAGGCGCTGAAGGCCGGACGCCTGCCTGCGATCGTGGCCACCAGCAGCCTGGAGCTGGGCATCGACATGGGCGCGGTCGACCTTGTCATCCACGTCGAGGCGCCGCCCAGTGTGTCAGCCGGCCTGCAGCGCATCGGTCGGGCCGGGCACCAGGTGGGAGAGCCGTCGAAGGGCGTGATCTTTCCCAAGCACCGCGGTGACCTCCTGGAAGCGGCAGCGGTCGTCGAGGGCATGCTCAACAACCAGATCGAGAAGACCCGCGTCCCGCGCAACCCACTCGATGTCCTGGCGCAGCAGGTGGTGGCGATGTGCGCGCTGGACGAGTGGCCGCTCGACGCCATGCTGGCACTGGTCCGGCGGGCCTATCCGTACAGCGAGCTCACCCCGCGGGCATTCAACGCGGTGCTCGACATGCTGGCCGGTCGGTATCCCTCCGAGGAGTTTGCCGAGCTCCGGCCGCGCATCGTCTGGGATCGCGTCGAGGGGCGGCTCCGAGGCCGCGCCGGGGCGCAGCGGCTGGCGGTGATCAGCGGCGGCACCATCCCCGACCGTGGCCTGTTCGCGGTCAACCTTTTCGACGGTCCTCCCGACGCCGGCGCCCGGGAGATGGGGATGGCCAAGGCGGGGATAGCGAGCCCGCCGGGTGGCCATCGCCCGGGCCGGCGCATCGGCGAGCTGGACGAGGAGATGGTCTATGAGATGCGGCCGGGTCAGACCTTCATCCTGGGCGCGAGCAGCTGGAAGGTTGTGGATATCACCCACTCCGAAGTCCTGGTCACGCCGGCGCCTGGGGAGCCCGGGACCATCGCCTTCTGGCATGGCGACGCCGTCGGCCGGCCCGTGGAGCTCGGCCGCGCCATCGGCCGGCTGACGCGGGAGACCCGCGCGATGCCCCGCGAGAAAGCGCTGGCGTCGCTCGAGGCACGCTCGATGCTGGACCCGCGTGCAGCCGACAACCTGGTCGGCTTCCTCGAGGAACAGGCGCTGGCAACCGGTGCCGTCCCCGACGACACGACCATCGTCGTGGAGCGCTTCCGGGACCAGCTGGGTGACTGGCGGCTCTGCGTCCTCACCCCCTTCGGCGCGCGCGTCCACGCGCCGTGGGCGCTGGCCGTGGCTGCGCGTACCGAGGAGCGCACCGGGATGGAGGTGCAGGCGATCCACACTGACGAGGGTTTCGCCATCCGCCTGCCCGAGGCGGACGAGCCGCCCCCGGTCTCCGACCTCTTCATGGACCCGGAGGAGGTCCGCCCGCTGGTCAGCGCGCAGCTGCACGGGTCGGCTCTTTTCGCGTCGCGCTTTCGCGAGAACGCGGCTCGGGCACTTCTGCTGCCACGGCACCGACCGAACCAGCGAACGCCGCTTTGGCAGCAGCGCCAGCGTAGTCATGACCTGCTGCAGGTGGCGGTCCAGCACCCCGATTTCCCGATCGTGCTGGAGACCTACCGCGAGATCCTTTCCGATGTCTTCGACATGGACGCGCTCTCGCAGTTGATGGCGGCGGTGCGTCAGCGAAAGGTGCGCGTCGTCGAGGCCCAGACGGACCACGCATCGCCTTTCGCCTCGTCCCTGATGTTCGACTACGTCGCGCAGTACATGTACGACGGGGACGCTCCCCTTGGCGAGCGCCGCGCCCAGGCCCTCACGCTCGACCGCGAACTGCTGTCGGAGCTGCTGGGCGAGGAGGAGCTGCGCGAGCTGATTTCGCCGGAGGCCATCGCCTCGCTCGAGCTCGAGCTCCAGGGTCTGCTTCCGGAGCGCTGGCCGCGGGATGCAGACGAGGCGGCCGACGTGCTCTACCGGCTCGGGGACCTCACGTCCGACGAGGCATCCGCCCGTGGGATCGCCGCCGAGTGGCTGGCCGACCTCGCCGGCCACAACCGGGGGGTCCGTGTGCGGGTCGCGGGGGAGGACCGCTGGATCAGCGTGGAACATGCTGCCCAGTACCGAGACGGACTGGGGGTCGCGCTGCCTCCCGGGCTGCCGCTGGAGACCCTCGGGGTGGACCCGGTGGAAGAGGGGAGGGCGCTGCGCGACATCATTGTCCGCTACGCCCGCACCCACGTGCCCTTCGGCGCCACCGAGCCCGCCGCCCGCCTGAGGGTCGATTACGACAGCATCGAGTCGGGCCTGCGCGGCCTGGTCGGTGAGGGACGTCTGCACTCGGGCGCCTTCAGCCCGACCAGCGCGGAGCGCGAGTACAGCCACCCCGAGGTCCTCGCCGCCCTGCGGCGGCGATCTCTCGCCGCGCTGCGCAGGGAGATTGAGCCGGTGGCCGTGGAGGCGGTCGCACGCTTCCTGCCGGCATGGCACGGGGTATGGTCGACGGCTCGCGGGCACGACCGACTGGCCGAGGTCGTCCGCCAGCTCCAGGGGGCGGCCATCCCCGCCTCGGTCCTGGAGCGGGACGCCATCCCCGTGCGTGTTTTCGGCTATGCCCCGGCGATGCTCGACCACCTGATGTCCACTGGAGACGTGGTGTGGACTGGGCGGGGTTCCCTTGCCCGCGGTGACGGCCGGGTGGCGCTCTACATGCGCTCCGAAGTGGCAAGGCTCCTGCCGCCACCGGGCGACCTGCCGGGGGGCGAGCTGCACCGGGCCATCGCCGACCACCTGGCCAGCCGTGGCGCGTCGTTTTTCGCCGACCTGCTCGGGGGCGCCGGCGGGGCACCCGGAGACGAGCTTCTCGACGCGCTGTGGGACCTCGTGTGGTCCGGGCACGTGACCAACGACACCTTCCTGCCGGTGCGCTCGCACATCGCCGGTGGAGGTAGTCGCGGGCGTCGCCCCTCCGCGCGACGCCCGCTGATGCGGCTGACCCCGCCCGGCGCCGAGGGGCGATGGTCGCTGGTATCCGACCTCACGTCGCCCGCGGTGAGCGGCACCGAGCGTTTACACGCGACCGCCGGGGTACTCCTCCAGCGTCACGGTGTCCTCACTCGGGAGGCCGCCCTCTCGGAGGGGGTCGCGGGCGGCTTCGCGGCGCTGTACCCGGTTCTTCGTGCGATGGAGGAGGCGGGGAAGATCCGGCGCGGGTACTTCGTGGAAGGTCTTGGCGGCTCCCAGTTCGCCCTCCCCGGCGCGGTGGACCGGCTCCGCGCCGCGCGCCAGGAGGTGCAGGAGGCGGTGGCGCTCGCCGCCACCGACCCGGCCAATCCCTTCGGTGTGACAATGCCCTGGCCCCCGGCCGCGGCCGGCAGGGCCGGGCGCCAGGCGGGCGCCCTGGTGGTCATCGCCCGTGGCAAGCTGCGCCTGTACCTGGAGCGCGGCGGGCACTCGCTCATGGCGTCCACGGATGCTGGACGCGACGACCTGGCAGCGCTCGCCTCGGCCGTGGTGCACATGGGCAAGGTTGAGGTGCGCACCGTCAACGGCGACCCGGCGGCCACCAGCCCGGTCGCTGAGATGATGCGCGAAGTCGGCTTCGGCATCTCGCCCCGAGGGCTGGTGATCTACCCGGGCCGGCCGCGGTCGGTGTCTGCCTGAGTGCCTGAGGGAGATACCCTCTGGCGCACAGCGGCGGCGCTGCGACCGCGACTGGTCGGCAAGGCCGTCCTGCGCGCCGAGCCTGCGGCGATCCGCCGCCTCGGCGGCCGCCAGGTCACCGGCGTCGACGCGACCGGGAAGCACCTCATGATGCGCTTCGAAGGCGGCCTCTCGCTGCACAGTCACATGCGCATGAACGGCGCCTGGCACGTTTATGCCCCCGGGCAGCGCTGGCGGCGCCCGGCGCACACCGCCCGCGCGGTCCTGGAGTTTGAGGACGTCATTGCGGTGCTCTTCTCGGCCCCGGTCGTTGAGCTGGTGCGAGATGAGCAGACCCGTCTCGGCCACCTAGGACCGGACATCCTCGCCGAGGACTTCGAACCCGCGGTGGCCGTCGGCCTGGCGCGGCTTTCAGACCGCGTGGAGCTCGGCGACTTCCTCCTCGATCAGCGCGTGTGCGCGGGGATAGGCAACATCTACAAGTGCGAATCGATGTGGATTCACCGCGTCAACCCGTGGCTGCCGGTGGCATCCCTCACAGACGATGACCTGGCCGCGATCTACAGCACCGCACGGCGGCTGATGCGGGAGTCAACAGCGGCGAGGAGGTTCGCCAGGCGCCGCGCCGTCCACGCCCGGAGCAGGCGCCCCTGCCCGCGCTGTGGATCGCCGATCGAAGTCCGGCCCCAGGGCGAGCTCGGACGGCTGACCTACTATTGCCGCCGCTGCCAGGGCGGCCCGGATGCCACCCATCCGGCGGCCGCGGCGATCGCCATACGGGCAGAGGAGAGAACTTGAGGTGGAATCGCGGATTGTGGGTACCGGCCGCCGCCGCGCTGGCGGGGGTGCTGGCATTCCTTCCCTCGTTGCGGGTTGGCTTGCTGGCGGACGACCTGCCCCAGTTTCGCAGGCTGCCATCCCTGTCCGGTCCACTGGACGCCTTCACACTCAGCGTCAGCGGGTCGCAGTCAACTGGTCCGTTCTACCGGCCGCTCTGGATGGGCCTCGACCGCGTGCTGTTTGGCTATTGGGGCGGCAATGCGGTCTTCTACCACGCGTGGGAGCTGGTGCTCTACGCGGCGCTGATCGTCCAGGTCTGGAGGCTTGCCGGACGCTTCGCGCGCTGGATCAGCCCGGGCGTGGCGGCGGCGGCGTTCGCGCTCTACCCCCAGCACCACGAGTCGGTCGCCTGGTACGCCGCGGTCGGCGACCTGCTGGCGTGGAACCTCTGCCTGGCCGCCCTCCTGCTGGCATCAGCGCGGCGGCCGGGTCCTGGTCGCCTGGTGGGGGCGGCTGCCCTCGCGCTCGCCGGGGCGCTGTGCAAAGAGACGGCCTACGTGGTCGCGCCGCTGCTGTTGCTGTACCTGCTGACGCAGCGACGCCTGGAAGGAAAACTGCCCGCGCGTTGGGGGATCGGGCCCCTCGTGCTCGCCGCTGCCCAGGCGCCTGCCCTGGCCGCCCGGACGCTGGTCCTCCACGGGCTGGGCGGCTACCACGTCCCATTCTCCGTCCTGAGGTTGCTGTGGGCCGCGCTCTCGTACGTCCTCGGGTGTCTCACGCCGCCGCCGCTTGACCCAGTGACGCAGCCCCTGCTGGTTCTGGTACCGCTGGCGATCGTGGCCGTGCTCACGCTCGGGGTGCTGCGCGGCCCGGTACCGCAGCGGCGCGTGATCGCGGTTTTCGGGGTCGGATGGTTCGTCGTCGGGATCCTTCCCGTGGTCAACTATCCACTCAATCCCAGCACCGGCAACGGGCACCGTTACCTCCTCATGCCCAGCATCGGGCTCGCCCTGGTGGTCGCCGCCGCCGCCGGGACCGTCAACGGACGCCGCGTCGTGGGAGCGCTCGCGGCGGCCACCGCGGCGCTGGTGTGCTGCCTCAGCGTGACCTTGCAGTGGGTCGACGCCACCGCCATCCTCGGTTCAGAGGCCGCGGCGCTACAGGGGCAGCCCCGAGGTGGCAGCGTGGTGCTGGCGACGTTCGTTGAGGACTACCGCATGGCCCGGGTGTCGACCGACGGCGCGGAGCCGGTGCTGACTGCGGGCCGAGGCGACTTGACTGTGGCATCCTGCGTCCCGGTGCATCTCCTGGAGCGGCGGTCAAACGAGGTCACGGTGGCGCGCGGCCCCGTCGGTCTGGAGGCCCGCACCACGCGCGCGGCACCGTTCCGGGTCTCCGTCCTGAGCCTGGGACGGACATTCCCTGCGTGCGCTTACCACCCGGCGCCAACAGCTACGACACCTCTCGGGACAACCCTGGCTGCCATCGGGACCCCGGCGCGCGCCACCCCCTCCGACGTCGTCCTGTACTGGGATGGGCGGGATATGCGGCGCTGTTGTCCGTGACAGCCACGGATGCGCAACTCGCTGAGGCCGTCGCCGAGGTGAGCCGCCGTGACCCGGTGATGGCGACTCATATCGCACGGGTTGGGCGCTGCGACATCCGCCCTGGCCAGGGGGATTACTTCCAGGCGCTGGCGCGCTCCATCCTGTACCAGCAGCTTGCCGGGAAGGCGGCGGCGGCGATCCACGCGCGCTTTGTGTCCGCTGTCGGCGGCGTCGTCACCCCGGACGCGGTCCTGGCCGCGCCGCTGGAGGCGCTGCGCGGTTCGGGCCTCTCGGGGGCAAAGGCGGCGTCAATCGTGGACCTCGCGACAAAGGCCACGGACGGGACCGTCCCGCTCGAGGGCATCGAGGCCTTCGACGACGAGGAGATCATCGGGCGCCTCACGACGGTGCGCGGGATTGGGCGCTGGACTGCTGAGATGTTCCTGATATTCGAGCTGCGCCGCCTTGATGTCTGGCCGACGCTGGACCTCGGCGTCCAGCAGGGTCTCAAGCTGATCTACAGCCTGGACGAGCGTCCCACCGCCAAGCAGATGGCGCCGATGGGCGATCCCTTCCGGCCCTATCGCACCATCCCGGCGTGGTACGCGTGGCAGGCTGTGCACATCGCCCGCGGCGAAATGGTGCTACCGACCGCGCCGTCCACTAAGTGAATCGCGGGTAGGTCGACATTCCGCCGTCGACCACGATGGTGGTCCCGGTGACGTAGCTGGCCTGGTCGCTGCAGAGCCAGGCGACGGTGGCCGCGATCTCCTCCGGCTGGCCAAAGCGGCCCATGGGGATCTCCTCCTCGACGCTGTGACGGGCGGTGGGGTCGGCAAGGACGTCCTTGTTGATGGGCGTGGCGATCGCCCCTGGTGCGACGTTGACCACGCGGATGTTGGTCTTGGCCTCCGCCAGCTCGCGCGCGGCGGTCTGCATCAGCAGCTTGACCGCCCCCTTGGAGGCGCAGTAGTGGGCGAAGCCGGGCCAGGGGATGAACTCATGCACCGACGACATGTTGACGATGACCCCACCCCCGCCATCGCGCATCACCTTGCCGCACTCCCGCAGGCAGAGAAATGCGCCGGTGAGGTTGGTGCGGAGCACGCGCTCCCAGTCCTTCAAGGGCATGTCCAGCGTGGCCACCTTGTTCTCGATGCCGGCGTTGTTGACCAGGATGTCGATACCACCGAAGGCCTGCGCCACCTGATGGACCATGCGGATGACGTCTTCTTCGGCGCCGACGTCGCCCTGCACTGCGATGGCCTTGGCTCCTGCGTCCTCGCACTCCGCAACGACGGCGTCCGAGTCCCCTTTGTCCTTGTCCGAGAAGTAGTTGACGCAAACCGCCGCGCCCTCCTGTGCCAGGCGGATCGCGGTCGCCCTGCCGATCCCGCTGGAGGCCCCGGTGACAATCGCCCGACGTCCACTTAGCAGCATTTGCCTTCTCCTCAATTTCAAATTTTTCATGGGCCGGCGCGGCGGGCCGGCGCGGTGCGGCGTTTTGGTTTGGTCTTGAATGACTGGCTGACCGCGTCGCGGTTGCGCACGATCGTATTGTCGCGGCGACGCTCGATGTTGACCGCCGCGGAAATCAGCGCCAGGTGGCTGAAGGCCTGGGGGAAATTGCCGAGCAACGCACCCGTGGTGGGGTCCACCTCTTCCGCGATCAGCCCCAGGGGGGTGTTGAAGGCCAGCAGTCGCTCGAACCGGCGCTCTGCCTGCTCGAGGTCGCCGACCAGCGCCAGGGCGTCGGCCAGCCAGTAGGCACAGATGATGAATGAGCCCTCGGGGCTGCGGAGACCGTCATCGGTCTGCGCGGCGTGGTAGCGGTACACCAGTGGGCCGGAGCTCAGCCCGGCATCCACCGCGTCGATGGTGCTGCGCAGTCGGCGGTCACGCATCGGCAGGAAGCCCAGTTGAACCAGGCGCAGCGCGGATGCGTCGAGCTGATCGGAACCGAACGACTGAGTGAAACTCTCGAGCCGCTTGGACCAGCCGTGGCGCAGGACGGCATCGTGGATCAGGGCTCGATTCTTCTCCCAAAGCTCCTTGTCGTGCGGGAGGTTGAACCGCTCCGCCAGGCGCAGCCCCCGGTCCACCGCGACCCAGCACATCACCTTGCTGTAGGTGAACTTGAGGTACTCGCCCCGCACCTCCCACAGGCCCGCGTCGGGTTCCTCCCAGCGCCTGCAGGCAAAGTCCACGATCCGCCTCAGCTCCCGCCAGAGGTCGCGCGAGATCTTGCCGCCGTTGATCGCCCAGATGAACACCGTGTCGAGCAGCTCGCCGTAGATGTCGAGCTGCACCTGGTCCTCCGCCCCATTCCCGACGCGCACCGGCTTCGAGCCGCGGTACCCCTTGAGGTGCGTGAGGGCGGTCTCCGCGCCCGGCGAGTGGCCGTCGAGGTTGTACAGGATTTTGAGTCCCTGGTCGACTGTCAAGCGGTTGACCCACTGCATGAAGTCGGTGGCCTCCTGCTGGAATCCCAACTGGAATAGCGCATACAGCGTGAAGGACGCGTCGCGCACCCACGTGTAGCGGTAATCCCAGTTTCGCTCGCCGCCAATCCATTCCGGGAGGCTCGTCGTGGGTGCCGCGACAATGGCGCCCGTCGGCGCGTACGTCAGCATCTTCAGCGTCAGGGCGGAGCGCCAGACGTGAAGCTGGTAGGGCCCGTTGTAGGTACATTGGTTGATCCACTTCCACCAGTACTGCTGGGTCGTGCGGAACAACCCACGACCGCTCTCGACGTCTTCCAGGTGCCGTCCGCATTTGCCGGCGTGGTTGACCGACAACCCGAATATCTCGGTCTCACCCGGCTGCACGGTGAACTCGATTGTGCGGTTACGAATTGGTCGCGTCCCGCTGACGCAGTAGTGATGGTCACCCACGTCGCCGTGGAGGCGGCCGTTCTCCGCGACCAGCGGGTTGGCGTCGCGGCCGTAGTTGGGACGGGCGTCGACCTTCATGCGCATCTTCACGTGGCCTGCCAGCCCGGTGATCATGCGCACGATGCGCGGGTGGCCGTGTGGGCGCGCGTGCTGTTTGACGTCTCCCTCGTCCACGGGCATGAAGTCCGTGAGGACCACCATCCCCTGCGCAGTCTGGAAAATGCTGCGGAGGATGTTCGTCTTGTCCGCATATTCCTGCCGGCACGAGTACGGGCCGACCGGGCTGATCTGCCAGAAACCGCCCCGGCGATCGTCGAGGAGCCGGCCGAAGATCGACGGGCTGTCGAACCGGGGGAGGGAGCACCAGTCGATGCTGCCGTCGATGCCCACCAGCGCCACCGAGCGACAGTCGCCGATCACCCCGTAGTCGCCGATGGGCAGGTAGCCATCCAGGCGGAGGAACTCCGAGGCGGCCTTCCCCCCGCGTGGTGCCGAGCGGACCGCCCCCCCACGTGGCGCCGCCTTCACTCCGCCGGTTGGCCGCGGCATGCTCAGAAGTCGATCCTCTCCAGCTCGGCTCGCTTCCCGTCGATCGACAGCAATCCGCACGTGCGATCACGGCTGAACCCGGCTGCAGTGGGTGTTGAAACGTTGATGTAGCGCACGCTGTCGACGACCTCGTCCCGCCACCGGTGGGAGTGCCCGTGGATGCAGATGTCGAGGCCCTTCACCCAGTCGTCCCCCGGACGAGGCGACCGGTGCACCATGCCGACGCGGAGCTCCTCGAGGTGCCGCAGCACGCGTTCCGGGTACCGAGGATCGTCCGGGGCGTTGCCATTGACCACCGACAGGGGCGCGATATCGGCCAGGCCATCGAGGACCTCGGGGTACTGCCAGTCGCCCGCGTGCCAGACCTCGTCCACCCCGGTGAAGACCTCGGCGGCGCGGGTGAGCAGGCGGGGGACGTCGTAGCGTCCCTGCGTGTCACCGATGATTCCGATTCGTAGTGGCACCCCGGCACAGTAGCAGCAACACTCACCCTGTCCCTCGCGGGCGCGAGGAATGGTGCACCAGCACGACCTCTTGGGGTGCGTCGGTGCCCAGTTCCTCGGTGCAGGGCTCGGCGCGCTGCTGTCGCTTGCGGCCTGGGGGCCCCGGCTGCGGCAGGTCGGCTTCGGTGCCACCGTTCCCCACGCCGCGGTTTCCGTGGCGGCCGCCGCCACAACCCGCATCCTGCTGCGCCGCGCGCCGCGCACCGCCAAGCTCTTCCACGACCCGACCTTCCGGTCGGTGTTCAAGGCGGCGCTCCCAGGGACGGTTCTGCGATCATCCCGAGCAATGCGGGGCGCAGGGCGGGGTGTCTGAGCAGCTGGCACCCGGCGTCCGGGTGGTCCGTGGCGACATCACGACCCTCGACGTCGACGCCGTGGTGAATGCGGCCAACCAGCACCTCGCCGGCGGCGGCGGCGTGGACGGCGCCATCCATCGGGCCGGTGGGCCCGAGATCATGGAGGAGACGCGACGGCGCTATCCGGGAGGCTGCCCGACGGGCAGCGCGGTCACCACCGGCGCCGGGCGCATGAAGGCCAGGTGGGTCATCCACGCGGTGGGACCGCGATGGCGTGACGGCCGCCACGGCGAGGACGACGCGCTGGCCTCAGCCTGGCGCGCGGCGTTGAGTGAGGCTGCGGAGCATGGGGCACGGAGCGTGGCGTTTCCATCCATCGCAACGGGGGTGTACGGCTTCCCCGTGGGGCGCGCCGCGGCGATCGCCGTGCGGGAGATTCGCGCCGCGCGGGGCGCCCTGCCGCCCGGGCAATCCCTGGACGTGGTGATCTGTGCCTTCAGCGCGGCGGATGAGGCGGTATACCAGGAGGCCGTGGCGACGGCTGGCCCGGGGTGAGACGGGCTGGGCTGGTCGCCGCCTTGGTGTGGGCGCTCTCGACGCTGTCCGCTGTGCCCGCCGCCGCGGCCTTCCCCGGCCCCCCGGGTTCGGACCCTCGGGACAACCTGCCCAATGATCCCGACTACGCGCCGCATGAAACCCAGAAGGCGCCCAACTGCCCCGCCGGCTCCCCGAGCATCTACGACGAGCAGTACGGCTGGTTTGGCTTCGCCCCGCTCGGTCCCGCGTGCCAGGGCAACCGGCAGGTGTCGGGGGTGAGCGTCGACCGCGCCTGGCAGCTCAGCCTGGGACGCCCCGACGTGGTGATCGCCCAGGTCGACACCGGGATCAACTGGACTGAGACCGACCTTCGCCGCCAGGTGCACCTCAACTGGGGTGAGCTTCCGCCGCCGGAGCACGCGGACGGCACCAGCGCGTGCGCCGGGGTCGACCTGTCGGGATACAGCCCGCGCGGCCCGGCGCCGCCCTGCTACGCCAACGGCCAGGTCTACGGCAACCCCGGCAAACCATTTTTCAACGTGGATTCCTACGCGGCCGACCCCCGGGTGACCGACTACAACGAAGTCCCAGGCAGGCCGCTTGGTGAGAACGTGGACCCCACCCGGGACGCCGACGGCGGGAAGATCAATGGGGCCGACCTGATCCACACCTTCACCTCCTGGTGCCGGCTCGGTCCGGGACGGACGTGGATCAACGATGTTGTGCGCTGCGCCGGGTTCGACAACGACGGCAATGGCTTCGCGCACGACATCGCGGGCTGGAACTTCCTCGACGACAACAACGACCCCTACGACATCAACTCATACTTCAGCGCCCACGATCACGGGACCGGCCGCGCGTCGGACGCGGTGGCGGAGGTCGGGAACGGCATCGCCGGGGTGGGGACATGTCCGCAGTGCACCTTCATGCCCCTGCGACTGCACAGCTTCTTCATCAACGACGTTAACGGCTATGGGGCGGCGGCAACCTACGCGGTCGACAACGGCGCCGCGGTGGTCGAACTGGCCTTCGCATCGGCCAACAACAGTCCCTTCGCCCGTGCGGCGACCAAATATGTCGTGGACCACGGCGCCGTGCCGGTGAGCATCACCCAGGACCTGAATACTCCCGACCACCTCTATCCCGAGAGCTACAACGATATCTTCACCCTGGCGGGCTGCGTCCCGGACACCGAGGGGTTGGGCCAGAACGGACAGGGGGTCCAGCCTCGCACGTACTTCCGCAACTCCAACCTCACCGCGCCGGGCGACCACCTGGACGTCTGCATGTCCCAGGCCACCACGGGGTCGCAGGCCAGCGCCGAGGCATCGGGGATCCTCGGCCTGCTGATCTCGCGTTCGCGTGAGCTGACCGATGGAGGCTGGCTCCGCGCACCGCTGACCCCGCTCGAGGCCGAGCAGCTCATGAAGATGACCGCGGACCCGGTCACCGCGCTCGAGGCCCTGACACCATGCCCCTGCCCTCCTTCCCTGCCCGCGCCCCCGGCCATCGGCTTGCCGGACCCCCCCGCGCCGGGAAGCATGCCGCCCCGGCTGCTCAGCGCCCAGGTGGACGAGGCCTGGTCGAGCGCTTTTGGGTACGGGCGCATCAACGCCGACCGCGCGCTGCGCGCGCTGGGGTCGCCCGCCGCCTTTGCCACGCCCACGGGCTCCAACGCGCCGGCGCTGCCGGTGGCAATACCTCCGGAGGTCTCACTGACGTCGCCGGGCTGGTGGGACCAGGTCGATCCGGCGGCCCAGGGTCAGCTCCCGCTGGAGGGGTACATCGCCCACAACCGGTGCCCCGGCGCCGCCACCTTCCACGTCGACGCGGCACCCGGCGCCGAGCCCACCAGCGCCCAGTACCGGCAGGTCCTGAGCCGGCCGATGACCGGGAATAGCGAGAGGGGACAGCTCGGCACGATCAGTGTGTCAGCGCTGCCTGTGCCCCAGGCGGGTGGGACCGCGGGCAACCGCGAGGCGTTTACGGTCACGCTGCGGCTGAGCGTCGAGGACAGCTGCGGAAGACACGGCGAGGCCCGTCGGGTCATCCACGTCCACCACGAGCCGGGCATCCACGCCGGGTTCCCGATCAGGACGGGCGCGGGGATGTTGGCCGGTGTCCACCAGACCGACCTTCGCGGTGACGGCCGCCTGGTCTCGATCGTGGCCAATGACGCCGGGGAGCTCCACGTCCTCGACGCCGCGGGCAGGGATGTCCCATGGTTCAACGGGGGACGTCCCTTCCTCAGCCTTGTCAGTGGCTTCATCAGCCACCCGGGGGCCCCTTCGATGCGACCCGGTGCGCTGCCGGTGGCCCACTCCAGCTTCGTCGCCACGCCGGCGGTTGGCGACCTCTATGGCGACGGCCGCCAGGAGATCGTGGCCGTCGACCTCGATGGCCGGGTCTATGTGCTCGACGGCGCCGGCCACCTCCTGCCCGGCTTCCCGGTTACCCCGGACGCGTCGCTCGTCCCGCCCTCCATCGAAAGCCCGAGGAACCACCAGCAGCGGGGCGCCACCGCGTCGCCCGCGCTGGGCCACCTTGACGACGCCCACCCTGACCAACTCGACATCGTGCTCGGCGCGCACGACCAGCGCCTGTATGTCTGGCGTCCGGACGGCACCTTCCTGCCCACCTTCAACAACGGCCACCCCAGGGAGCTGGTCGACAACTCCGTGCCGGCGGCGCAGCGAGAGTACGCGCAGATCACCTCGACCCCCGCCGTCGGCCCCCTGCTGGGCGACGGCCACGACGAGGTGGTGGTTCCCACCACCGAGTACTACAGTTCCGGCGCGCAGGATCTCAACAGCCTCAAAGCAACCCTCGCCGCATCGCTCAGCCCCTCGGGCTCGGGGACGCTGGTCGACGCTGCGGTAATCGGGGCGATCTCGAGCCTCACGGGTTCCTCCAACCGCACCTATGCGGTGGACCGGTCAGGTCACGTGCTCCCCGGCTGGCCGGTGTCGACCACCGGGCTGGTCCCGGACCTTCTGGCGCCCGTGGGCACCGTACCGGCGATGATCGGAGACTTCGGCAATGGCCCGCGAGCGGTGCTCAGCCTCCTCAGCGCACCGGTTTACCTGTACAAGCCGGACGGCACGCTCGATGCCGGGCTGGCCCTTCAGCAGGGGCCGGCGGCGGGAACCACGGACCGCAGCATCAGCGTGCCGGTGCTGGGCCACGGCGCAATTGGTGACATCGGCGCCGGTGGGCCCGGCATCTTCGAGGGTGGGCTCACGGGCAACGGGCTTCCCAACCTGCTGCTGGTGGGTCAGAACCTGCCGTTCGACTACACCCTCAACGGCTGGGACCCTCGAACGGGGGCGATGTATCCCACGTACCCGCGCACCCTCGAGGATTACCCCGCCTACGTGGAGCCGGCGGTGGCGCCGGTGGGCGACCCGCTTGGCAACAGCGTCGTCAGCGGCAGCGGGCTCTACCTGGTCCACGCGTACAACCTCGCGGGTGGGGAGGCACCCGGCTTCCCCAAGTTCACTGGCGGGTGGGCCAACCAGGCGCCAGCCCTGGCGGACCTGGACCGCAGTGGCAAGCTGGACCTGGTGATCGGCACCCACGAGGGGTGGCTCTACTCGTGGAAAACCGAGGGCGCCGCGTGCGCTAACGGCCAGTGGTGGTCGAACCACCACGATGAGTGGAACAGCGGGTCATACGCCAAGGTCACACGCCCGCCCGGGGCCATCACCGACTTTCACCTGGACGGGGCGCCTGGTTCCCTGACCGCGGCATGGAGCTGGTCCGGCGCGGAGTTCGCCTGCGGCACCGCCAGCAGCGCCGAACTGCGGGTCAGCGCGTCGCCGATAACTCCGTCCAACTTTGCCCAGGCGACCCAGGCCGCGGCCCTGCAGCCGGGCACGCCCAACAGCGGGACGTCGCATGCGGTCAGTGCAGCGGCAGGCCCGTGCACCTACGTCGCCATCCAGGTGCGCAATAGCGCGGGCCTGAGGTCACCGATCGCCGAGTCGGTGGTCGGCGCGGGTTGCGCGCTCGTGCCCGACCTGCCCGGGATCACCCCGGGCGGCTACCTACCGCCCGGGCCCACTGTGCTCCCCAACACCGCGGCCGCGGCTCCGGTGACCGACCTCGCCCTGGTGCTGGTGGGGATGGCCTGCATGCTGGTGTTCCGCCGGCGGCGGGCAAGGGGCTAACGCTCCTCGATTCCCACCTTGTCCATCTTGTCGCCCTGGCGAAGCTGCTTCACGACATCCATCCCCTCGACGACAAAACCGAAGAGGTTGTAGCTGGGGGCGAGCTTGTTCTGGCAGTCGGTGTTGCAGATGAAGAACTGGCTGCCATTGGTGTTGGGCCCGGAGTTGGCCATCGCCACGGCGCCCTCACGGTAGCTCGCCTGCACCGGCTCATCCTCGAACTGGTACCCGGGGCCGCCGCTGCCAGTGCCCGTCGGGTCGCCGCCCTGGATGACGAAGTCGGCCACGTAGCGGTGGAACGTCAGTCCGTCGTAGTAGCCCTGGCGGGCGAGGTTGACGAAGTTGTTGACGGTCACCGGGGCCAGCGAGGGCTGCAGGTCCATGACGACCGTCCCCTTGTTGGTCTCCAGGGTGGCCCGGTAGGTCTTGGCCTGGTCGATGTTCATCTCAGGTCTGTCAGGCATTTTTCTCCTTTATGAGCTGCAGGAATTCCCCGCGCGTACGGGCATCCTGCCTGAAACGTCCCAGCATGCAGCTGGTCACCGCGAGGCTGGTCTGCTTCTCCACGCCCCGCATCATCATGCACAGGTGGTGGGCCTCCATGACGACGCCCACGCCCTTGGGGGCGATGGCCTCCTGGATGGCATCGGCGACCTGCATGGTCAGGCGCTCCTGCACCTGGAGCCGGCGCGACAGGACATCGATCACCCGTCCCAGCTTGCTCAGGCCGACGATGCGGCCGTCCGGGATGTAGGCGATATGGCAGCGGCCATAGAAAGGCAGCATGTGGTGCTCGCAGAGCGAGTAGAACTCGACGTCGCGGAGGACGACCATCTGGTCCGCGTCGGACTCGAATAGAGCCTGGCGAAGGAGTGCCACCGGGTCCTGCTGCCGGCCCTGGGTGAGGAAGCCCAGGGAGCGGGCGACGCGCGCGGGGGTCTCCTCGAGCCCGGCGCGGCTTGGGTCTTCACCAAGCCCGACCAGGAGCTCGCGGACCACCGACTGCAGGTCGGCGTTCTCCGGTGGCAGATCGCCGGTGGTCACGAGCCGGCCCCAGGGGCGCCGGCAACGTTTGGCGGCACCGGCAGGACCTCCTCGACCCCGAGGGTGCCCTCAGGGTCCTCAAGGCCGCTTCGTGGGTGATCGACCAGGTACATCGCCAGCAGCGCCAGCGCCATGATGTTGTTGGCCACGGTCACGTCGAGCGCCACCTGGGCGAACCCCGAGTGGAACCGCGCGATTCCGCCAAAGAACGCCACCGCCCCGAGGGCCATCGCGAAGACGTACCGCCGCCGGTGCACCGCGACGAAGTAGTACACGAGCAGGTTGGCAACCGCGAGGCCGAGCATCGCCAGGGAGTAGATCCCCAGGTTACGGCCGATCTGCAGGTACTCACTCTTCCTCAACAGCAGGCGGACGACCAGGTCGGGGACCGCAAAGTACACCGCGACAACGCACAGGCCGGCCCCCACCACCAGCGCCAGGGAGAGGTTGACGGTCTTGTGGGGGGATTTCCCCTGTGCGTGCAGCGCGGCGATGCGGGGGAACATGACCACCGAGATGCTGATGGTCCCGAAGTACAGAATCTTCCCAAGGAGGGACATGGCGCTGTAGATCCCCGCCTGGGCGTTGGGCAGGAAGTACTTCGCCAGGATGACGTCCATGTTGAAGAAGACCGTGACAATGCCCGGCCCGGCGGCCGCGGCAAGTGAGCTGCGGACCACCCCCGGCAGCTCGAGCCGGCCGTGGTGTCCACCGCGAGGAAGGTCACGCAGGGACAGGGTCGCGGCCAGGTTGCACAGGGCCAGCGCGAGCACAATAGCCAGCGTCGCACCCACCGCATGCAGCTGGAACCGGAGCAGCACGGGCAGGAACACCAGGGTAGTGGCGCCATAGATGATGAAGTTGGCAGACAGCGGCACAAAGCGCTGCTCCCCCTGGACCACGCCGCGACTGACCCCCAGGAGTAGGTTCAGCGGTACCGTTGCCGAGAGGATGAGAAGGGGCCCGAGGCCGATTCGAAGCTGGGCGTGCAGGGTCGGCGAGACAAGGATGAAAAGGCCCATCCCCACGGCCCCCACCAGCGACGCGTAGATCACCAGGTCGCGGTATACGCGCTGGGCCTCAGAGTGCCGGCCCTCGCTGGCCAGCGGCGCCGTGAGCCGCGCGGCGACGGCCATCGCCACGAAATGGAGGATCTGGATCATGTAGAAGATCGAGATCAGGCTGGCAACCTCGCTGTAGCGCTCGCCTCCCAGCGCCGAGGCCAGCAGCGCCTGGAAGGCGAAGCCGGCCAGCCCGGCGAAGAAGTTGCCGCCCGAAGAGATCAGGCTGTTGAGGATGAAGGGGTCGCGAAGCTGGTGGGGGAGGCGCTGCATGGCCGGCGTCTGCGCGAGCCTCTCGACGGCGGTCGGCGACATTTCCGGCCAATCATAGGGAGCGGCCGCCCGGCCTCGAGCCCCGGCTTAGAATCGGGCTGCCCGCCCGTCGACCAGGAGACCAGATGTCCGAAGACCTCTTCCCGATCCGCCGCGCCATGGCCGTCGGCGCCCATCCCGACGACAACGAGTTCGGGTGCTTCGGGACCCTCGCCAGGATGGTCGATGAAGGTGTGGAGTGCACCCTGGTCATTGTGACCAACGGCAACGCCGGCGGCGAGGGCGACAGGACTCACGCGGAGTTGGCGAAGGTGCGCGTGGAGGAGCAGGTGGAGGCGGCGCGGATCATCGGAATCCCGCGCCAGCGGATCGTCAACCTCGGCTATGACGATGGCCACGTCACGCCCTCGCTCAACCTCCGGAGGGACCTCGCGCGCGTCATACGCCAGTTCCGCCCGGACCTGGTGATCAGCCACAACGCGGTCCGCAACTACGGCTTCATCGGCAGCAATCACCCCGACCATCTCGCCGTCGGCGAAGCCACCCTCGCCGCCATCTACCCGACCGCTCGCAACCCCATGGCCTTCCCCGAACTGCTGGAGAAGGAGGGACTGGACAAATGGGTGGTCAACTGGGTGTACATCACCGGCAGCACCCTCGAGAAGCCGAACCACTGGGTGGACATCGCCGCGACGGTCGACCGCAAGATCGCCGCCCTGCTGGCGCATCACAGCCAGCTTCCCCCCGAGACCGGTGACTGGGCCAGGCAGATGGCGGTTGACTCCGCCATCCGCGGCAAGAAACACGGCGGCGTGGACTTCGAATACGCAGAGGAGTTCCTCAAGCTGTTCACCGGCGAACTTCGCAGCGAGGGTGGTCGGGAGCTGGTGGCGCGGGAGCGCGAGCGCGCCCGCAACTCCGCAACTCCCTAGTCCAGCAGGAGGGGGATCCCCTCGAGCCGCTCGGTGCTGCCGTACTCGAACGCCGAGGCTCCCGGGGCGTTGACCTCTTCCTCCAGCTTCCAGGCGCTTTTGCCCGACGCGCGGCGGTAGTAGCGCAGCGACAGGTCGGCGAGCTCGGAGTGGTAGCAGTACACGGGCCGCCCCGAGGGATCGTGGTACGTGATGCCGATCAGGTCCTCGGGCTTGGGCGTCACCCTGCCCCACAGCCGTTCCCGGGCGTACTCCGCATCGAACTCCCAACCCTCGGGTGAGTGCTCGGTGACAGGTCGGAACAGGTCCAGGGTGCGGCTGCGGCGCACCTCTGGGGGCCCCCCGATGAGCGACAACGACGTTACGGTGCGGGGAGGCAGCCGGGGCCACGCGGCCACCCCGGTGAACGCGCGCCCACCACCGAGGTGCTTGCACTCTGCCCAGTGCCAGCGGTCGCTGTGCTTGGCCCCGAAAACGTGCGCCTGCTCGCCCAGCCACCCATCGACGCGGCGCGACCTGCCGCCCTCGGTGATCTCGCCGGTGACGCGGATCAGGGGCCTCGGCTCCTGGAAGCAGGTTGCGACACGGGCGCCCCACTCTGGAGTCGGGGTGATCCCGGGAAGCAGGGACTCGAACTCCAGGTTCCAGCTGACCTCCCCGTCGGCGTCGTCGAGCCGGCCGCTGCACCCGTTTTCCCCCAGGCGGTTGCCAGCGACGTCGACCGTGAAGGGGCGCGAGGTGGGCACCAGCTCGGCGATCGGAAAGGTGGTGCGTAGCGCGCGGTTGCGCGGGCTGACGCTGCGGTCGGTGCGCATGAACCACGTTTGGGCGACCGGCTCGCGGCCGTTTTCGGACGGCGCGACCATGCTGTAGCGGATCCAGTAGCCGGCCTCTGCCTCAGGGCTGTTGAAGGCCACGAACCAGCCCTCGTAGTGTCCGCGGCGCCCCGGCTGCCAGCGCATCCGGTTGCCGCTCATATCATTGGCCACCGGGCTGTCCGGCCGCGCGGGGGAAGCGGTAGCGGTCGGGCGGCGTTGTAAATGTCGTAGCGATCACCCTTTCAGCGCGAGGAGCCAATGTCCGCCAACCAGAATTACGACGTCATCATAGTCGGGGCCGGTCCCGCCGGGCTTGCCGCGGGCCTGTACGCGGGGCGGATGGAGCTGAAGGCCCTGGCGCTCGAGATGAAGGCGCCGGGCGGTGAGCTGCTCAACACCCTGGACATCGAGGATTACCCCGGGTTCGAGCATGTCACCGGGCAGGAGCTGTCCGACAAAATGGAGGCCCACGCGCGCAAGTTCGGGCTGGAGATCGAGTACGACTCGGTCAAGGAGATCTACAAGGACGGTGACGACGTCGTGGTCACCACCGACCTGGACAAGGAGTACCGGGTGCCCGCGGTGATCGTCACCTCGGGTGGGGCGCCGAAGAAGCTCGGCGTCCCGGGCGAGGAGGAGTACGCCGGTCGTGGCGTGAGCTACTGCGCCATCTGCGACGGCGCGTTCTTCAAGGAGAAGGAGGTGGCCGTCGTGGGCGGCGGCGACAGCGCCGTCGAGGAGGGCACCTTCCTCACCCGCTACGCCAGCCGGGTCCACCTGATCCATCGCCGCGACGAGTTTCGTGCCCAGGCGGTGGCGGTCAACGCCGCCCGCAAGGACCCCAAGATGAACTTCATCATGGACACCGTGGTCGAGGAGATCGAGGGCAGCGCGCCGCCCGAGGACGGCGGGGCTGTCAAGACCCTGCGCCTCAAAAACGTGAAGAGCGGCGAGGAGTCCAGCCTGGACGTCGCCGCGGTCTTCCCCTTTGTCGGGTTCCTCCCCAACAGCAACATCTTCCGGGACCACGTGGACCACGATGAGGAGGGCTATATCTACACCGACACCAGCATGGCCACCAACATCCCGGGCATCTTTGCCGCCGGGGATGTCCGCCACCAGCTGACCAAACAGATCACGACCGCGGTCGGGGATGGCACCACCGCGGTGGTCGCCGTCACCAAGCTCCTGGCCGAGCGGAAACTTGTGCGCGAGCAGGCGGTGACGCCCGAGATGTCCAGCATCTAGTGGGCGGTAACCCTGGGGTCGGATAGTTGAAGTTCGCCCGCGCGACATCGACGGCGGCCGTCGCGGCCGACCTCCTGGTGCTGCCCGTGACCGAGGAGCTCAAGGCCTCCACGCTGTATGCGGAGGTGGACCAGGCACTTGGTGGGGCTATCCAGCGGGCGGAAAGCCGGGGCTTCGCGGGTGGCTTTGCCGCCTCCGGTGTGTTCGACACCATGGGCCGCCTCGCCGCGGAGCGCGTTGCCCTGCTGGGCCTCGGCGACCCCGCTGTCATCGACCGTACCCGGCTCGGCCATGCCCTGGAGATGGGGCTGCGACAATCCGGCTCTAAGCTCCCGGCCAGGGTCGCGATCGGGTGGAGCGATGGCCTGGGACCGGAGATCCAGGCCCCCGCCTTGGCCGCCGCGGCGGTCGAAGGGGCGGTTTTGGCGGCGTTCACCGAGGCCACCCACAAGAGCGGCAAGCGCCGGGCGCGGGGCGCGGTCGCGTCGATCACCCTGGCGGGCTTTCCGCGTGTTGCCCCCGCGGTGCTGGAGCGGTCGGAGATCCTCGGCGAGGAGACACTGTCTGCCCGGGGACTGGTCAACCAGCCGGCCGTCGAGCTCTACCCCGACGCGTTTGCCGCGATCGCCCGAAAGCAGGCGCGCGCGGTGGGGTTGCAGGTCGAGGTCCTGGATGACCGGGAGTTGAAGCGCCTGCGCTATGGCGCCATCCTGGCGGTGGGCATGAGCTCCTCACGTCCGCCGCGAATGGTCGTGCTTCGCAATGGACCAGCCTCGGGCCGGCGGGCGCGCCGCCCGCTGCTCGCGCTGGTGGGCAAGGGCGTGACCTTCGACAGCGGTGGCATCTCGATCAAGCCGGCCGCTGATATGGGCTACATGAAGGGCGACATGGGTGGCGCCGCGGCGGTCCTCGGGGCAATGAGCGCGATCGCGCGGCTGAAGGTCGACGCCGACGTCATCGGCGTCCTGTGTCTGGCCGAGAACATGGTCTCCTCGACCGCGATGCGCCCCGGTGACGTCGTCCGTTCGGGCAGCGGGAAGACCATCGAAGTGACCAACACCGACGCCGAGGGCCGGATGGTGATGGGCGACGGCATGCACCACGCCCTGAAACTCGGCGCGACGCACGTCCTGGATATAGCAACCCTCACCGGCGGGCAGCGCGTGGCACTCGGGCAGGTCGCCGCCCATGTCCAGGGCAGCGACCGCGAGTTCACCGACCGACTTGTTGCCGCCGCCGCGGCGGCCGGGGAGCGAGTCTGGGAGATGCCATGCTTCCCGGAGTACCGCAGCGCCATCGACAGCCCCATCGCCGACCTCGTGAACTCCACCGTCCGGGACGGCATGGCGATCACCTCGGGACTGTTCATGCGCGAATTTGCCGGTGGCAAGCCCTGGATCCACGTTGACATGGCCGCACCCAGCTGGAACCGCGTGGGGGCCTTCAAGGAGATGCCCAAGGGGCCGATGGGGTTTGGCGTCCGGACGCTGGTCAACCTGGCGGAACGTATGGCCGGGCCGGCTAATCCTGATAAATTCAGTCGGAAATAGAACCCGGGCTTGCCCGCGTTGCAACTGGTGGAAGAACTGAGCTGATGACGAGTTACCGTGACGTGCTGGCAACGGCCAGGAAAGAGATCAAGGAGGCTTCACCCGAGGAGGTGAAGGAGCGCCTTGACGCCGTCGCGCCGCCGGTGTTGGTCGACGTCCGCGAGGCGGATGAGACGGAGCAGGGGATCATCCCCGGCGCGGTCGTGATTCCGCGCGGGTTCCTGGAGATGCGCATCGAGGACAAGGTGCCCCAGCGCGATCAGCCGGTCGTGCTGTATTGCGCCGGTGGCAGTCGCTCGGCGCTGGCCGCCAAATCGCTCGCCGAACTGGGCTACACCGACGTGACGTCGATGTCGGGCGGCTTCAACGCCTGGAAGGAGCGCGGGTTCAAGTTCAATGTTCCGCAGGCCCTGAAGAAAGACCAATTCGCCCGCTACAGCCGCCACACGCTCCTGCCCGAGGTGGGCATCGCGGGACAGCTCAAGCTGCTGGACGCCAAGGTCTTGCTGATTGGCGCTGGTGGCCTGGGATCACCTGCCGGCATGTACCTCGCCGCCGCCGGCGTCGGCCAGCTGGGGATCGTGGACTTCGACGTCGTCGACGAGTCCAACCTGCAGCGCCAGATCCTGCACACCACGGACCGCATCGGCATGGCCAAGACGGAGTCGGCGGCGATCGCCATCCGGCAGATGAACCCCGACGTCAAGGTGGTGCAGTACAACACCCGCCTCGACTCGACCAACGTCTTCGACGTCATCGGCCCCTACGACATCATCGTCGACGGGTCGGACAACTTTCCCTTGCGCTACCTGCTGAACGATGCCGCCGTCTTCACGGGCAAGACGATCGTGCACGGCAGCATCTTTCGCTTCGACGGCCAGGTCACCGTGCTGGATCCCAGGCGTGGCGGCCCCTGCTACCGCTGCCTGTTCCCGCAACCCCCGGACCCCGACTCGGACATGGCACCCAACTGCGCCGAGGCGGGTGTGCTGGGTGTGCTCCCCGGCACCGTCGGCATCATCCAGGCGACCGAGACGGTCAAGCTCATCCTGGGTATCGGCGAGCCGTTGGTCGGCCGCCTGCTGATGTTCGATGCGCTCGACATGACCTTCCGCAACTTCAAGGTCCGCAAGGACCCCAACTGCCCGGTCTGCGGCGAGCATCCCACGATCACCGAACTCATCGACTACGAGGCCTTCTGCGCCATGCCCTCCGCCTCCAGTAACGGGCACCAGGTAGCGCAACCCGTAACCGCCTAGGTTTCCTCCCGGCAAAGCCCTCGGGGCGCCCGGGGACATGCCATCCGGGCGCGCTCAGGGCGCCCCGGGGACGTGCCATCCGGGCGCGGCGTTGGGTAACGCGCGGCGAGCTCACCGGCCGGGCACCGCCCGGTTAGCGATAAGGCTCGGCACCCGGACCTCGTCCGGTCCGGTTGCGCCGCGATATCCATCTCCGACAGCCGCACGGAACACAGCGGCGCAAAGTCCTCCGTCGGCCCGGGTGGCTGTGGGCCCGCGATCAACAATGGTGCCCGGCCGTCGAGCCGGAAATTCTGCGCGGCCGCAATGCGCCCAGACGGCACATCCCCGAGCCGCCCCACCCGAGGGCCGGCAAGATAGGGCGTTGAGGCCTCGCGACGACGTCTCACGGGAACCTCGTCCTCCGTCGGCGGCCGGAGTCTGTGGACCGTCACCACGGACGCCTGGACCACGCCCCCGGGTTGTATGGCCGTCGGAATGCAACCGGACCCAGCGCCCCGGCGCCGCCGGCGCAGATCAGCTTGCGGTAGGAACTTCGCAAGCCCCAGGTCAATTCGGCGTCGGGGCCATTCCTGGGGCGCCGCGGGGACGTGCCGCGCGGGCGCATTGCGACCGCCGTTGGTTCCCGGTTCGCCGGCTGGGCACCCTTGTTGGTCGAGCCCTCACAACCACCCGGGCCGACGGAGGACTTTGCGACGCTGTATCCGTTGCGACTACGCGGATGGAGATTGCGGCGCAACCGGACCGGACGAGGTCCGGGTGCCAAGCGCTATCGCTTATCGCGCCGGTGCCCGGCCGGCGAGCTCGGCCGCGCGTTACCCAACGCCGCGCCCGGGCGGCACGTCCCCGGGGCGCCCTGAGCGCGCCCGGACGGCATGTCCCCGGGGCGCCCTGAGCGCGCCCGGACGGCATGCCCCGGGGGTGCCCTGGGCGCGTGCCTAGACTGGGACCTGTGGCACCGGCCGCATCCGCACTGACGTCGCAGACGGTCATTGAGCGCGCCCTCGCGCAGGGCTGGGTGTCCGCGGGGGTGGCTGCGGTCCAGCCCCTGCCCGGGCCGCGAGCGCGGGCGCTTGACGCGATCGCGAACGGCCGCATGGCGGGTATGGACTGGATGAGCGCGGAGCGCATCGACGCCGCCGCGGACCTTGGCAAGCGGTACCCGTGGGCGCGCTCGGTGCTGGCGCTGGCCTGGCCGTATCGGCC
>JBHEMS010000012.1:0-6829 GCA_046262455.1 Candidatus Dormibacteria bacterium
TTCCTGCGACCGGCAACTTTCCGCAGATCGCGCACTGCTGGGCCATTGATTGACTCCAATTTCTGGACGTGCGTAACCTTTGTACGCGGCGGTGGATTCTAACAGGCGCCGCGCCAGGAGGCCAATGAACCGGATCTTGCAACAGCAGGACCTGGGCCGGATCGAGGTATCCCGCCAGGTCATCGCGTCCATCGCGGGACATGCCGCCAACGAGTCCTATGGGATCGTGGCGATGGCAGCGCGAGGGCTGCGGGACGGGATCGCCGAGCGGCTCCAGCGCGAAAACCTGCACCGCGGGGTGGAGGTCAAGGTGGAGGCTGACGGCATCGACATCGACCTCTTCGTGGTCGTCGAGTACGGGGTCAGGATCGTCGAGGTCGGTCGCAGTCTCCAGGACGCCGTCCGCTACCAGTGCGAAAAGACCCTTGGTCTGCGCGTGAAGTCGGTGAACGTCAATGTCCAGGGCATCCACTATGAGGACATCGCCAGCTGATGGCCGAGATCACGCGGGTGGACGGCGTCCTCTTCAAGCGCGGCATCTATGGCTCGAGGGCGTGTCTCACCGCCAACCGCGAGCGCGTGAACCAGCTCAACGTCTTCCCGGTGCCCGACGGCGACACCGGCACCAACATGCTGCTCACGCTGGAGTCGGCAATCGAGGAGATCTCCGACGAGGACAGCAGCGACCTCTCCGTGGTGACCGGGCGCGTGGCCCACGGTGCCCTGATGGGGGCCCGTGGGAACTCGGGGGTGATCCTTTCCCAGGTGCTCCGCGGCTTCTCCCAGGGGATCGGTGACGCAACCTCGGTGGACACCCGTCAGCTTGCCCGGGGCTTCGAAGAGGCGACCGCGGTTGCCTACCGTGGCGTCACCAAGCCGACGGAGGGCACCATCCTGACCGTCGCGCGCAAGGTGTCCGAGGCCGCCGTCGCCAGGGCCGCCGACACCGACGACGTCGCTGAGCTCGTCCAGGCCGTGGTCAACGCGGCGCAGCGCGCGGTCGACGAGACTCCGAGTCAGCTCGCGGTTCTTCGCGAGGCCGGGGTGGTGGACGCGGGCGGCTATGGCCTTATGGTGATCCTGGAAGGCTTCCTCAAGACCGTGAAGGGCCAGGAGATCCCCGGCGCCGCCGCTCCCGGCGTGGCTGCCGCCCCGGCGGATACCAGGGTGGGGGCGTACGCGCTCGAGACCCCGGAGGAGGGTTGGGGCTTCTGCACCGAGTTCCTGATCGAGGCCCCCGCCAAGCCCTTCACCGTGGTGCGCGACGAACTGACGCCCATGGGCAACTCCGCGGTGATCGTCGGGGACGATGAGATCGTGCGGGTCCACATCCACACCCTCGACCCCGGCGCGCTGATCGCCAGCGCCACCGCCTACGGCATGTTGCAGAAGCTGAAGGTCGAGGACATGACCCGCCAGCACCACGAGATCCTGGCCCACGAGCCCGCGGAAACGACCCCGGTCCCGGCGTCGAGCAATGGCGCGGCCAACGGGGCCGCATCGATGCCAGTCGGCGAGGTCGGAGTGGTGGCCGTCGCCGTCGGCGACGGCTTCCGGCGGATCTTCGAGGAGCTCGGCGCATCGGTGGTCGAGGGCGGTCAGACCATGAACCCTTCGACCGAGGACCTGCTCGAGGCGGTCAACGGCAGCGCGGCGACGAAGGTGATCATCCTGCCCAACAACAAGAACGTGATCATGACCGCCCAACAGGTCCAGGGGGTAACCGACAAGGAGGTCCGCGTGGTGCCTTCGCGAACGGTGCCCGAAGGCATCGCCGCGCTCCTCAACCTCGATCCTGGGGGCGACTTCGAGGGCACCACCGAAGCCATGAAGAAATCCCTGGAGGGCGTCCAGACGATCGAGGTCACGACGGCGGTGAGGAGCACGTCGGTGGACGGCCTGAAAATCAAGAACGGCGATTCAATCGCCCTGGTGAACGGCAAGATCAAATCTGCCGGCAAGACGTCTATCGAGGTCATCGACGGCGCCCTCGAGGGCTTGGATGCGGGGGGCTACGAGCTGCTCACCCTCTACGCCGGTGCGGACGTGGACGAGGCGGGGCTCAACTCCGCAACTGACCACCTGCGCGAGAAGTTTCCGGCGCTGACGATCGAGTCGCAGCGGGGCGAGCAGAGCCACTACCCCTTCATCCTGTCGCTCGAATGACCCGCCTGGTAACCGACTCCACCAGCGACCTGCCCGACGCGGTGGCGGCCGAGCTGGGGATCACGGTGGTGCCGCTGAAGGTGCACTTCGGCAGCGAGGAGTTCCGCGACCGCATGGACCTCGACGACCAGCAGTTCTTCGAGAAACTCGACGGCGTGACGGAGCTGCCCAAGACCTCCCAGCCGTCCCCGGGCGAGTTTCTCGAGGTTTACCGCAACATTCCGGCTGGCGAGAGCATCATCAGCGTCCACCTGGCCGAACAGCTGTCCGGCACCTACCACTCCGCCCAGCTTGCCGCCCAGGAGCTGCCCGACCGCGACATCCGGGTCATCGACGGCGGTAATGTCACCGCCGGGCTTGGACTGCAGGTGCTCGCCGCCGCGGACATGATCAAGGCCGGTCGCAGCGCCGACGAGATCGAAACCGAGCTGCGCGGCCTCTACGACCGGACGCAGCTGCTGGCGATCCTCGACACCCTCAAGTACGCCATCATGGGCGGACGCGTGAGCCGCCTGCAGGGGACCATCGGGGGGATGCTGCGCCTCAAGGCCCTCATGCTCGTGGATCGCGGCGTCATCCACCGTCTACCGCCGGCAAGGACCTGGAGCCAGGCCTACCAGAAGATCGTCGAGTACATCCGGGAAAAGGGCGGCGCCGAGCGCATCGGCATCCTCGACGCGTTGGCCCCGGAGAGCCGGGTCGCGCTCCGCGCCGAGCTGGAGAAGGCGTTCCCCGACACGCCCATCTTCGAGGCCAAGCTGGGTGCGGTCATCGGCACCCACGCCGGGCCCGGCGCGGTGGGCTGCGCCTTCATCGCAAGGAAGGCCGGCTGACCGCCAGGATCATCCCATTCCCTGGGCCCCGGCCCAGCCTCAGCCTGGAGGCCCCCGTCTCCGCGGTTCCCTCGGTCACGCCGGCTTACGTCAAGAAGCTGGAACGCGTTGGCGTTGTAACTGTTGCCGACCTGCTGCGCTACTACCCGCGGCGCCACGAGGACTACACCGAGCATGCCCCGGTGGCCTTCCTCCAGGAGGGCGCGCGGCAGACTATCAAGGTGCACCTGGAACGCATCTCAACTCGCCCTGGCTACAACCGCAAGAGCGTGGTGGAGGCATTTCTCTCCGACGGCACAGGTCGTATGAAGGCCATGTGGTTCAACCAGCCGTGGCTGTCCAAGCAGCTCACCGAGGGCGACGAGATCACGCTATCCGGCAAGGTGACGCGGCAGCGCGGCGGCGCCGGCCTGGTGATGATGAACCCCGCCTTCGAGGCGGCGGAAGGTGCCTCCGGCCTGCACACAGGCCGGCTCGTGCCGCTCTACCGCGAGACCCAGGGCCTGAACTCGAAGTGGCTGCGCAAGGCGATCAATGAGGCACTCCCCGCCGCCGCCGCGCTGCGCGACGTGCTCCCTACCGAGGTCGCCCACCGTCACGGGCTGCCCTCGCTGGCGGTGGCCGTCCGCCAGGTCCATTTCCCGGCCGACCAAGGAGAGCTCGACCGCTCCCGGCGGCGGATCGCCTTCCAGCAGCTGCTGCTGATGCAGGTCGCGGTGCTGGTGAGCCGTGAGGAACGCCTGCAGCACACCGCGCCGACCATCCCCTACGACATCGAACGCGCGCGGGCCATCCGTGACGCGATGCCCTTCTCGCTCACCAACGCCCAGCGCAAGGCCGCGCACCAGCTCTTCACTGATATGGCCGAGCCTCGGCCAATGGCGCGGCTGCTACAGGGTGACGTGGGCAGCGGCAAGACCGCGGTGGCGGCGATGGCTGTGGCGATGGCCGCGGCCGCCGGCTATCAGACGCTGTTCATGGCGCCCACGGAGCTGCTGGCACAGCAGCACGCCCGCACCCTGGGACCGCTCCTGGAGCGCATCGGGGTGCGGATGGAGATGCTGGTGGGATCGACGCCGGCCTCTGCCAGGCGCACGATCATGGCGGGCCTGGACACCGGTTTCCTCGACGTCGTCGTCGGCACCCACGCGCTGATCGAGGACCCGGTCAGGCCGCGCGCCCTGGGCCTGGTCATCACCGATGAGCAGCACCGCTTTGGCATGGCCCAGCGGGGTGCCCTGGCGAGCAAGGGCGGCGACCTCTTTCCCCACGTGCTCTCGATGACCGCCACCCCGATTCCGCGAACGTTGCAGCTGACGCTGTACGGCGACCTGACAGTGTCTGTCCTCGACGAACTGCCTCCCGGGCGGCAGCCGGTGGAGACTCGCCTGGTCATGCCCCCCGAACGCGAGGCTGCCTACGAGTTCGTCCGGGAGCAGGTCCGGCGCGGGCGCCAGGCCTTCGTCATCTGTCCCCTGGTGGAGGACTCCGCCCTGATCGAGGCGCGGTCGGCAACCAGTGAGCATCAACGCCTGGCGACGACGGTGTTCCCCGACCTGCGGCTGGCCCTGCTGCACGGACGGATGAAGCCCAGGGACAAGGACGCGGTCATGACCGCCTTCCGGGCCGGTGAGCATGACGTGTTGGTGAGCACTTCGGTCGTCGAGGTCGGCGTCGACGTTCCGAACGCCAGCGTGATGCTCATTGAGGGCGCGGAGCGTTTCGGCCTGGCGCAGCTTCACCAGTTCCGCGGCCGGGTCGGGCGTGGCCGCGAGCGGGCGTACTGCCTGCTGTGCTCGGACGCCGTCAAGCCGGAGGACAACAGGCGCCTCGACGCGCTGGTCAACCACTCCAGTGGCTTTGACCTCGCTGAGGTGGACCTTGACCTGCGCGGCCCGGGTGACGTGCTGGGGGCCACCGGCCAGCAGAGTGGGCACACCGAGGGGCTCCTGGTGGCCGGCCTCCTCGACGCGCGACTGATCGCCGACGCGCGGGACGAGGCCGAGCGGCTCATCGCCCAAGGGCTCGATCGCTACCCCGAGCTGGCGGCGGCCGCGCGCGCGTTCCATCTTCCCGGGAGCCTCAGCTGATGCCGCTGAACGTCATCGCCGGGATCTGGGGGGGGCGCAAGCTCAAGTCTCCGCCGCGCACGGTGCGCCCAACCTCGGCGATGCTCCGACGCTCGCTTTTCGACATTCTCGGGCCGTCGATCGCCGGGAAAGTGGTCCTCGACCTATACGCGGGTTCGGGCAGCCTCGGGCTGGAGGCGCTCTCGCGGGGCGCCGCCCGCTGCGACTTCGTGGAAAGGGACCGCCGGACGACCGGCGTCGCGCGGGAGAACCTTGCTGCCCTGGCGGGGAAGAGCGAGGGCGACCGCGGTCGAGTACACTGCGGGGCTGTGGAGCGGTGGTTGGAGCGCGAGCGGCGCACGCTCCGCGAGTACGACCTGGTGCTCCTGGACCCGCCCTACGGCGACCCGGGGTTGGCCGGGGTACTCGCGTCCCTGGGCGTCGCGGGCACACTCAAGGCGGGGGCCATGGTGGTCGTCGAGCGCCACTCCGACGAGCGCCCGGAAGCCCTGGCGGGGCTCCTCGAGGTTCGCCGCGTGACCCACGGCGACTCGTCACTGCACCTGCTGCGCGTGGCCGGGGCAAGCGCGTGAAGACCGCGGTCTATCCAGGCAGTTTCGATCCCTTCACCCTTGGCCACCTGGACATCCTGGAGCGCGCGTGTGGGATTTTCGACAGGGTCATCGTGGCGGTGCTGCGGAACCCCAACAAGACGCCCCTTTTCAGCGTCGAGGAGCGGATCGAGATGATCCGCGAGAGCGTCAGCGGCAACGACTGCATTGATGTCGACTCCTTCTCTGGGTTGACGGTCGACTTCGCCCGCAAGGCGGGTGCTGTTTCCATCGTTCGCGGCCTGCGCGCCACCAGCGATTTCGAGAGTGAGTTCCAGATGGCTCTCTTCAACCGAAAATTGGCACCCGGCATCACGACCGTGTTCCTGATGACCAGCTTCGCCAACGTGTTTCTCAGCTCGTCGCTGGTGAAGGAGGTCGCGAGCCACGGCGGGGACGTGGAGTTCGCGGTGCCGCCGTCGGTTGCCCGGCGGCTTGCCTCCCTGCGCGAGAATAGGCAGTCGTGAGCCAGATGGAGGAGCCGATCGCGCCCGAGCGCGATCACCGCAGCATCGTCGAGTTGATCGACCACCTGGAATACCTGGTGCACCGGGCGCAGCGGGTCCCGTTCACCCACAACGTGATGATCGACGAGGACGAAATCCTCGACCTGCTGGACCAGATCCATGTGAACCTTCCCGAGGAGATCAAGCAGGCACGAACGCTGCTCCAGGAGCAGGAACGTCTGATCAGTGAGGCTCAGCAGGAGGCCGCGCGCATCAGCCAGGGGGCGGTACAGAAGGCCGACGAGATGATGAAGGAGCACGAGGTCACGCGGCGGGCCGAGACCCACGGGCAGGCCCTGGTGCGCGAGGCCAAAGGCCGCGCCGACGAGCAGCGGCGCCAGGCGGACGAGTACGCTGCCGATGTCATGCAGCAGCTCGAGTCCCACCTGGTGCGCACGGTGGCGACCGTCCGGAAGGCGCAGGAGACGCTCCGAAAGCCTGGCGGCACAAAGCCGGCGGAGGTCGGAAGAGCGCCCAAGTAGTCGCTCACCGCAGCTCTCCCGTAGAATTCGCGCGTTATGGCGGTCCCCAAGGAGAAAACCTCCAAGTCCAACAAGCGGTCGCGACGCGCCCACCTGGCGCTGACCCGGCCGGCGTTGGCGACCTGCAGCCAGTGCAAGCGCATGAAGCGCCCCCACACCATC
>JBHEMS010000013.1:0-8273 GCA_046262455.1 Candidatus Dormibacteria bacterium
TCGCGGACCTTGCCGCGGTTGAACAGCGTGAGGCCGGGCGCGGCGGCGTCCAGCAACGGCGGTGCCAGCTCTTTCAGTGAATCAACCATCTCTATCGCTCCTCTCCAATTCCCACCCGGCGGTAGGTCACGTCTACGTTGCGGACATGCCAGGCGGGGTCGAACAATTCTTCCAAGTCGGCGGTGGTAATCGTTGCCGTGACCCGATCATCGGCCATCAGCAGTCGCTTGAAGTCGTCACCCTTGTCCCACGCCATGAGCGCGGCGGCCTGGACGACACGGTAGGCCTCGTCGCGCCCCATCCCCCTCTCGACAAGAGCCAGCAGAACGCGCTGGCTGAACACGATCCCGCCTCCCTGGTAGAGGTTCGCGTTCATGCGGTCCACGTTCACCACCAGTCCGTCGACGAGCCGCGTCGACTCCACCAATAGGAAGCCCAGGAGTTCGCAGGCGTCGGGGAAGATCACCCGCTCGGCGGAGCTGTGGGAGATGTCGCGCTCGTGCCACAACGGTGCGTTCTCGAGCGCGGCGACCAGGTTGCCGCGGATCACGCGGGCCAGGCCGCAGATGCGCTCGGTGATGATCGGGTTGCGCTTGTGGGGCATTGCCGAGCTGCCCTTCTGACGGGCGCTGAAAGGCTCCCGGACCTCCGCCACCTCTGAGCGCATCAGGTGCCGGACCTCGGTGGCAAAGCGCTCGAGGGTACCGGCGGTGGCGGCCAGCGCGTACATGAACCCGGCATGGCGATCGCGGGCGATGACCTGGGTGGAGGCGGGATCGGGTGCCAGCCCGAGCTGCTCGCAGACGTATTCCTCGACGCGTGGATCGACGCTGGAGTGGGTGCCGACCGGGCCCGAGACCTGCCCTACTGCCACCTCCTCGCGGGCCGCGACGAGGCGCGCCCGGTCGCGCTGCAGCTCGGCGAGGTAGCCGGCCAGCTTGAACCCAAAGGTCAGGGGCTCGGCGATGATGCCGTGGCTGCGGCCGACAGCCATCGTGCCCCGGTGCTCGATCGCGCGCCGCTCCATGGCCGCGTAGAGCTTGTCGAACTCCTCGAGGAGGATGTCCATGGAGTCGACAAGCTGTGTGGCAAAGCAGGTGTCCAGGACATCCGAAGAGGTCAGGCCCAGGTGCACCCAGCGGGACTCCTCGCCAAGGCTCTCGCTCATCGCGGTGGTGAAGGCAATGACGTCGTGCCCCACCTCCCGCTCGATCTCGTCGATGCGCTCGAGAACGTAGGAGGCGCCGCGGATCCGTGCCACGTCCTCGGCAGGGATCACCCCGAGCTCTCCCCAGGCCTCGGCGGCCAGGACCTCAATCCGCAGCCAGCGATCGAACTTGGAGCGAGGTGCCCAGATCTCGCTCACCCGACGGTGAGCGTAGCGGGGTATCAAGGGCGAACCCGGCTCAGAGCGGCCAGGTCAGGAGCGGCAGAAGTGGGGCACCAGCAAACCAAATTCTACCGTGAGCGACAATCACTCCCAAGGCCCCGGGCCACCAAGGAGGACTCAATGCCATCCCCGACGACCGAAGACGCTCATCTCTATCTCCAGCTTCTGGAGATGACCCAGCAGCCGCAGTTCGTGGAGGCCCGCCACTGGGTGGCCCACGACCTCCAGGCCGCGTCCGCGAAGGAGTTCAACGAGAAGTACCACGCCTCGGCTGACGAGCGCAGCCGGGTGACCAGTGTGCTGACGTTCTACGAGAGCGTGGGAGCACTGGTGTCCCGCGGCCTGCTCCACGAAGACCTGTTTTTCGACGCCCCGCTCGGGTTCGACGCGGTGTGGCCCCGGGTCGAGGCCCTGGTGATGGATCTCCAGAAGGAAGCCAAGGAGGCACCAACCTGGGAGAACGTGGTCTGGCTGGCGCGCCGTTTCGAGGCATGGAGGTCATCCAGCTGGCGGCCCAAGCTCGAGGCCATCCCCACCGATCGCCCGCCCACCAAGCAATGGGGCGAGGGCGGCGATCACCACGTGGGGTTCAGCAAGGGCTGAGTGGCGGACTGTCACATATCCCTTACACCCAGGACGGGTACTGAGGGCATCTCGCGTGTTCCTATTGAGTACATCGGAGTGGCGCGAGCCGCCTTAGCAGGAGTATCGAGATGATTCGGATCAGTCGAAGCAACATGCGGGCCGCGGCCGTCGTCGCCGCTGCGACCGCGGTCCTCGCTGGTGGCAGCGCTCTGGCCGCCCAGGTAAGTCCCTCCCCGTCCGGCAGTCATTCCCAGTCGGCGGCTCACCCCGCCGATACGCCCAAGGTGAAGGAATCTACCCGTCCGCAGGGTAGTCCCAAAGCTGAACAGTCGGAGACGCCGGACCCCGCGGAGAAGCCCGAAGCGGCCGAGTCGTCGGAGGCCGGGGATGGCGGTGCCCACGGCAAGTGCGTGTCGGCGGTGGCGAAGAACCACAGCGCCGTGGCGACCGGCAAGCACGGCAAGGCCAACCACGGTGCGGCCGTGAGCAAGGCGGCGCACGACTGCCCGAAGTAACCCGGTTCCGAAGAGGGGTCGCCATGCCGGCGGCCCCCTTTTCTTTTCGCCTAAGCCCGGGTCGGTGGATCCCGGCTAACCCGACCCGCGGGCGTAGTGATGCGCGGCCGCCGTGATGGCCGCGATGCGCGCCCCGTCTGAGCCCCCGCCGAGTTCCAGACCGCTGCCCTCCTCGGCCAGCACCCCGGCCCGCTCCATCACCTCGGGATGGTCAGGAATGAAATGCGTCGACAGTTTGCCCGCGCGGAAGTCGGGTGCCTCGGTCAGGGCGAGGTGCAGGGGAATGTTGGTCTTGACACCGCCGATCGCGTACTCGAACAGGGCGCGTCGCCCCCGCTCCACCGCCTCCTCCCGGTCCTTGCCCCACACCACGAGCTTGGCGATCATCGAGTCGTAGTACGGGGGGATGGTGTAGCCGGCGTACACGCCGGAGTCAACACGAACACCGGGCCCGCCGGGCTCGTGGTAAGTGCGGATTCGTCCTGGCGCGGGCATGAACCCCTGGGCGGGGTCCTCAGCGTTGACCCGGAACTCTATTGACCACCCGGTCTGCTTGATGTCGGCCTGCGAAAAGCCCAGCTTCTCCCCCTGTGCCACGCGGATCTGCGTACGCACGAGGTCGATGCCCGTGACCATCTCGGTGACGGGGTGCTCCACCTGGAGGCGCGTGTTCATCTCCAGGAAATAGAAGTCGCCCTTGCTGAAGATGAACTCAATCGTCCCGGCGTTGAAGTAACCGCAAGCGCGCGCTGCCTCGACCGCGGCGTCGCCCATGCGCTTGCGGAGCTCCGGCGTAAGCACCGGTGACGGCGACTCCTCGAGAACCTTCTGGTGGCGGCGCTGGATGCTGCACTCCCGCTCGCCAAGATGGACGTAGTTGCCATGACGATCACCCATCACCTGGATCTCGATATGGCGCGGCTCGGCAACGTACTTCTCGATGAAGATGGTGGGGTCGCCAAAGGCCTGCTTGGCGGTCGACTGACACAGCTCGATGGCGGGCAGCAGCTCCTCCGGCGTCTCGACCACCTTCATGCCAATGCCGCCACCTCCGGCGGCCGCCTTGACGAGCACCGGGAGACCGACCTTTTTGACGAAGGCCTCGCCCTCGGCGGGGTCGGTGATGGGCGGTGTGCCTGGGACGATGGGGACGCCGGCGGCGGAGACCGTGTCGCGCGCGCTGACCTTGCTGCCCATGGCGTCCATGGCGCTGGCCGGTGGGCCGATGAAGGTGATCCCCGCCCTGTCGCACATGCGCACGAACTCCGCGTTCTCCGACAGGAAGCCATAACCCGGGTGGATCGCGTCCGCGCCCGTCTGCGCCGCCGCCTCGAGGACCTTCTCCTTGACGAGGTAGCTGAGCGACGCCGAAGCCGGCCCGATGGCAACGGCCTCGTCCGCATACTTCACGAACAGCGCCTGCTCGTCGGCTTCCGAGTACACGGCAACCGTCGCGATGCCCATCTCACGGCAGGCCCGCATGACCCGCACCGCGATCTCCCCGCGGTTGGCGACGAGGACTTTCCGAACGGGTCGCGGCTTGCGCGGCGGCACTAGCCGCCTCGCTGGGCCGAGGCCCGTGGACCGAGCCCGGGCCGTCACTCGATCAACATCAACGCCTGGCCGGCGCTGACCCCGGTCCCTTCGCTGACGTAGATCTCCTTGACGGTGCCGGCCTTGCTGGCACTGATGTCGTTCTGCATCTTCATGGCCTCGAGCACCGCCACCGACTGACCGAGCTTGACGCTGTCGCCAACGGCGACCGTCACCTTGAGGATCAGGCCCTGCATCGGCGCAGTCAGAGCGCCTGCGGCGGCCGGCGCGGCGCCGGGCGCCGGCGCGACGGGGCTGCCTACCGCACCACCAGAGGGGGCCGCGCCCCCCGCCACCGCCACCGCACCGGTGGGAAGGACCTTGACCTCGAACCGCTCCCCATCGACCTCCACGGTGTACGCGGCCCCCTGGCCGTCCGTCGCGGGCCCAGGCTGGCGGGCCGCCTTGCGCTGCTGAATCTTTTCCTCCCCGCCCTCGCCGCGCAGGAACCGCAGCGCCGCCACCGGGAAGAGCACGAAGCTGAGAAGGTCCTCGTCGGTGTACTTCCGGATCCCCGCCTTGGCGAGGTCCTTGCGCGCCTTGTCCAATAAGGGGTCCAGGAGGTCGGCGGGGCGCACCGTGATCGGCTCCTGGTCCTTCATGACCTGGCGGCGGACGTCCGGGTCCACCCTGCCCGGGGGCTCGCCGAACAGCCCGGCGAAGTAATCCTGGGTCTCCGGCAAGATGTCGTCGTAGCGCTCACCCGACATCACATTGGCGACCGCCTGCGCGGCGACGACCTGGCTGGTGGGCGTGACCAGCGGCGGATACCCCATCTCGGCTCGGACGCGCGGGATCTCCTCCAGGACATCGGCGAGCTTCTTCTCGGCGCCCTTCTGGCGCAGCTCCGCCTCCACCCGCTGGAGCATCCAGGCGGGCACCTGGTAGTGGCCGACGCGGCTGTCCGTCTGCTGTGCGCTGCGCTCCAGGTAGGGCTCGTACTTGACCAGCATGTCGTCGAACTTGACCTTTATCTCGCTGAGCAACTGGGCGTCCAGGCCCGTCTCACGACGAGTGCCGGCCAGCGCAGCAACCATCGCCTCGGTGGGCGGCTGCGAGGCCCCCCACGCGAATGGGGAGATCGCGGTGTCGATCGAATCCGCACCGGCCTCGACGGCCGCAAGAGCCGACATCGGGCCCATCCCTGAGGTGCAGTGCGTGTGGAAGGCGAGGGGCAGGTCAGCGGCCTTGCGAACCGCCGCCACGAGTTTGCTGGCATCGGTTGGGGTTATCAGACCCGCCATGTCTTTGATACAGATGGAGTCGCACCCGAGCTCGACCAGCTCTCGAGCCATGGACGCGAACGAGCGAACCGTGTGGACCGGGCTCGTCGTGTAGCAGATGGTGCCCTGCACGTGGCGCCCCGCGACCTTCGCCGCCTTGATAGGCACGACCATGTTGCGCAGGTCGTTGAGGCCGTCGTAAATGCGGAAGATATCGATCCCGGCCACGGCGGCGCGGTCCACGAAGAGCCGGACGACGTCGTCCGGGTAGTTCTTGTAGCCGACGAGGTTCTGGCCGCGAAGGATCATCTGCAGCGGTGTGTCGCGGACCACGCGCTTGAGTTCGCGAAGGCGCTTCCAGGGATCCTCGTTGAGGTAGCGGAGGCACGCCTCGAAGGTGGCGCCACCCCAGACCTCAAGGGAGTGATACCCGACCCTGTCCAGGTCGGGGGCGACGGCCACCATGTCCTCGGTTCGCATGCGCGACTGAATTAGGGACTGGTTGGCGTCGCGGAAAACCGTCTCGGTTATTCGCGTCCGCGGCACCGGGACATTCTAATTACGCCGCTTACGCCAGGAACCCGCCGACAACCACTAAGCGACCCTGCGCCGCAGGCTTTTGCCGGCCGCGACAAGCGCGAGGACCGCGAAGAGCAGCAGCACCAGGAGGTCGCGGATCACCTCGCCACTGGCGATGCCCGCGCCCTTCAGCATCACTTCGCGCAGACCGCGGATGCCATATGTCAGGGGCAGGATGTTGGAGATCAGCCACAGAGGTAGTGGCTCGGAGTCGACTGGAAATATCAGGCCCGCCAGGAACAGTTGCGGCGCGACGACGAGGGGTACGAACTGCACCGCCTGGAACTCGGTTCGGGAGAAGACGCTGACGAATATCCCGAGGTTGGCTGCCCCCAACCCGATCAGCCCGGTGAAGAGCAGGACGAGCGCGATGTTTCCCTGGTTGTGGATGTGCAGCACCGCGAGCGAGTACCCGAGGACGACCAGGCCCTGGACGAGTGTCAGCGCCCCCAACCCGACCATGTAGCCAAGGACCAGCTCGCCACGGCTGATGGGACTGGCCATCAGCCGCTCCAGCGTGCCCCCGGTGCGCTCGCGCAGGAAGACCACCGAGGTGACGATGAAGACCAGGAAAAAGACGACCACCCCGATCGCGGCGGCACCCAGGACATCGAGCGCGTCGAACGGCCCGCGCAGGTATGAGACCCTGGGTCGGTCGCTGGGAAACGTCACGGCTTTGAGCTGTTGCCTGAGGGCGGTGTCGAAGAGCGCCTGGTCCACCAGGTGGGTCAGGACCGGCTGGGCTGAGAGGTCGCCCCCGTCAAGCCGCTCCTGCTCGTTGAACCGGTGCTGGTTGGTGGCGACTGCTGTGAAGTCGGTCGGGAAGACGACGTACCCCGAGCTGGCGCCCGACTTCAAGCGCGCCTCGGACCGCTGCGGGGTTGAATCCGCGGGCAGGGATCGCAGCGGTTGCGCGCGCCTCATCGTAGCGATCACCTGCGCGGCCAGCGGCCCCCGGTCCTGGTTCACGACGCTGAACGTCAGCTGGCCGGGGGTCTGCTGGTGACGCACCAACCCCCACAGCAGGGTGAGGATCACAAGGGGCGCCACGAAGATCAGGGCCAACGTGCGGCGATCACGGCGAAACTGCTGGGCCAGGCGCAGCGCGACCGCGACCACGCGACGCGGCTCCATCACCGGTCCGCCCGCGCCGACAGTTTGAGGAAGGCTTCTTCGAGCCCGTCCGCGCCCGCCTGCTCGACCAGCTCACGGGTGGTGCCCTCAGCGAGCATGCGCCCATCACGGATGAGCCCAAGACGGTCGCACTTCTCGGCCTCATCCATGATGTGGCTGGAAACGACGATGGAGACGCCGGCGCTGCTCATCCGCCGGAAGCCGGCCCAGAGCTGCGCCCGAAGCTGCGGGTCCACGCCCACCGTGGGCTCGTCCAGGAGCAGCAGGCGCGGCCCGTGCACCACCGCGCAGGCCAGCGACACCCTGGTGCGCATGCCGCCGCTGAGGCTGCCGACCGGGTCACCTCGGCGGCTCCTGAGGTCCACGAAGTCCAGGGTGTCGTCGATGTTGGCCTGGGCGCCGAATATGGCGGCGAAGAAACGCACGTTCTCCTCAACGCTGAGGTCGTTGTAGAGCGCCGCCTGCTGGGTCATATAGCCAATGTCCCGGAGAACGTCGACATTGGGCATGCGCTTGCCGAGGACGGTGACGGTGCCGGCGTCCGGCTGCACCATGCCGACCAGCGCGCGGATGAGGGTCGTCTTGCCTGCCCCGTTCGGCCCGAGGAGGCCATAGATCTCGCCCTCGCGCACACGGAGGTGAACCTTGTCGAGGGCCCGTACGCGCCCGAAGACGCGGGTCAGGCCCGCCACGACGACGGCGGCCTCACTCACGACGTCAGCTCTTGAGAAACTCCACGATGCGCTCTGCGATGAACTCCCCCTGGTCCTCCTGCACGAAGTGCGCGGCGTCGGGAATGGTGATCATGGGCCCGGCCCCGGGTATGCGCTCGACAAAGCGCTCGCCGGTCTGCGGTTTGAAGATGGGGTCGGAGGCGCTGAAGGCCACCAGCGCGGGTTTGTTCCAGCTCTTCAAGCGCTCCGCGGTGGCCATCGCCTCAGTCGCCCCCGGTGACTCGGTGGAGGTTGGGACGATGAGGGGGAAGGCGCAGACGCCCCACTTCGACTCGGGCACGGGAAACGGCGCCTCGTAGCCGGCAAGGACCTCTGCAGACGGCTCGGCGAAGCAGGCGTTCTTGATCAGCATCCCAACGGGCGCGTCGGGCTTGACCTTCTCGATGAAGTCGTGGAACTTCCACCAGGCATCGGACATCCTGGCCTCGCCGCTCATGATCCCGGTGTTGAGGATGACCAGGCTGCTGAAGAGGTCATCCATCTCGGTCGCCACGCGGAGGCCGATCGGCCCTCCCCAGTC
>JBHEMS010000014.1:0-76000 GCA_046262455.1 Candidatus Dormibacteria bacterium
CCCGCCGCGACATCCTCGAGCACTACCGGCTCCCCGAGGACCGCGTGGTCGCCATCCCCAACGCCCCCGGGCCGGCGGGCAAACCCATCGGCCCGGAGGCGGCGCGCAGCGCGCTGAGGGCGATCGGTCTCGACGCGTCCCGCCCCTACCTGCTGTCGGTCGGCACCCTGCAACCACGCAAGAACCTGTCGCGGCTTTTCGATGCCTACGCCGCCCTGCGCGCCGCGGGCGAGTTCGACGGCGACCTGGTGGTGGCGGGGCCGCCGGGGTACCGGGCTGATGACCTGCACCCACCGGGTGGCGTGACGTTCACGGGCTACGTCGACGAGCGCACGCTCGCGGCGCTGTTCCGGCTCAGCGCGGGCTTCGTCATGCCGTCGCTTTACGAGGCCTTCGGGATCCCGGTGGTGGAGGCCATGTCGCACGGGGTGCCGGTTGCCTGCTCCACCGGCGGCGCGCTCCCCGAGGTCTGCGGCGGTGCGGCGCTGATGTTCGACCCCACCGACACCGATGGGATGGCGGCCACGATGGGGACGCTGGTCTCGGACACCCTGGCTCGCCAACGATTGAAGGACTCCGGGCTGGCGCGCGCCGCCGAGCTCGACTGGGCCGCCACCGCCAGGGCCACCGCGAATGTCTACCGGGAAGCGGCCTCCTGGTAGACCGCGGCCGTCATCTCCGCGGTGCGCTCCCAGCTGAACTCCTGCCGCTGCAGGCGCGACCGGCGGCGCAGCTCGAGGCCACGATCGCCGTCTGAGAGGATGCTGGTGAGCAACCCGGCTAGCTCCTCCGGTCGGTCGGGATCGAACATCCAGCCGGCCCCGCCGACCACCTCGGGCAGGGCGGCCCGCGACGCCGCGAGCACGGGGGTGCCGCAGGCCATGGCCTCGACAATGGGCAGCCCGAAGCCCTCACCGTCGGAGCCCATCACCAGGCACGCCGCGGTCCGGTAGAGCGCCCGCAGGGTGGCGTCGGGGACAGCGCCGACACAACGCAGCCGATCCCCGACCCCCACGGCCACGGCACGGGCCTTCAGCGCCGCGGTGTGGCCGGTGGCGTCCGGTCCGACGATCACCAGTGGCGCGGCGCCGGCGGCGGCGCTGATCGCCAGCGCGTCGATCACCGCCTCCAGCCGCTTCTGGGGTGAAACCTCCCCGACCGCCAGGAAGAAGGGCCCGGGGCCCGCCAAACGCGCTGCGTCCCGCAGCTCGCCGGGAGTGGACGGAGCGTCGAAGAAGGGGTCGGGTGCGTCCGGGACGACGTGCAGGCGGGAGGCCACGGGGGGGAACGCGCGGCGAATTGACCTCGCTGAGGCGGCCGACCCCGTGATCACCGCCCGCGCCGCCAGCAGCGCCGGGGGAGTTTGCACCGCCAGGTCCAGCCACTGCGTCACCCGGCCGCGGTGCAGCCAGCGCCCGGCATGGCGGTAGATGTTGAGGTCGTGGACGCTGACGACCTTCGGCCCCGCCCAGCGCAGCGGCAGGAAGTAGCCGGGCGAATGGAAGACGTCGGCGCCGTCCCGGCGAAGCGCGCGGACCAGCTCCACCTGCACCCATGTCGGGTTGCGCCGCCGGCCCAAAACCACCTGGCGCACGTTGGAATTCGCCAAAAGCTCGGCGGCGCGGCCCTCCAGGGGTTGGTCGACGTACAGCACCAGTTCCCACCCGGTCCGGGCGGCGGCCAGCGCGCCTACCAACTGAAGGAGGTAGGTGCGGGTACCGCCGACGCGCCGTGGCGCCAGGACGCGGGCATCGAAGGCAATCCTCAAGGCGTGGCTACACTACCCTCAATGCCTGCACCGGTGCCTTGACCCCCGCGACTCCGCGGGTCGCCTTCGACGTGACGCCGCTGCAGAACGGGCACCGATTCCGCGGCATCGGCCGGTACGTGCGGGGGTTGGCCGAGGCCCTCAACCAGCAGGACGAGGTGCCGATTGAGTTCTGGGGTTGGGATGGCGAGCGGCCGCTGCAGCCAGGCGCGCGACACAGCGGCCAGTGGATCGCCCGCAGTCCCCTGACGCCGCAGTACCGCGCCGAGTTCCTGTTTGCTCGCGCCGGCATGCGGCGTCACGCGGCCCGCAGCGACGCCCCCGTGGTCCACGTCAGCGACCCCTCGGCGCTGGTGGCCCTCGCCGGCCGCTGTCTGCTCACCACGGTCCACGACCTGACGCCGAGTTACGAGGGATTCTCGGCGCGGCAGTTCCTGCGCAAGCGGGCGTACGACTCATACCTTCGGACGCTGCCACGCGTCGACCGCGTCTTCGCCGTCTCGCAGAGCACCGCCGATGACCTGGTCAGCCTGCTGAGCCTGGACCCCAGGAACATCGCCGTGGCCCCCAATGGGCTCTCGATTCGCCCCCGGGCGGCCCCGCTCACCCGGCCGCGCCCGTACTTCCTGTACTTCTCGGGGCCCGACCGCAACAAGAACTTCGACCTCCTGCTGGAGGCCCTCGCCCTGCACCCGGAGCTGCCCGAGGACCTGGTGGTGACGGGACGATGGCTGGAGCACACGGTCAACGCGCTGGACAAGCGAGTGGCGTCCAACCCCACGCTGCACGGCCGGGTCACGCACCTCGGCTACGTCGACGACGAGAAGCTTTGCGCGCTGATGGCCGGGGCCACCGCGGTGGTGGTGCCGTCCCGGCGCGAAGGGTTTGGCTACCCCGTCGCGGAGGCCATGGCGGCGGGCGCGGCGGTGGCCCACAGCGACATCCCGGCGATGCGCGAGGTGTCCGCGGGCGCCGCGGTGACCTTTGACCCGGGATCGGCGGTGGAGCTGGGCAACCTCCTGGTGCGCCTGTCGACCGACCCCGGGCTGCGGGCGGAGTTGCGCCGCACCGGCCTGGCGCGGGCGGAGCGGTTCACCTGGGAGCGGGCCCTGGAGGTGACGCTCGAGACCTACCGCGAGGAGCTGCGCCGGGCCAATGCCTCCTCGCAGGCGGCGAGGTAGCGGGAGGTCGCGTCCTCCCAGTCGTAGTTGGCGCGCTGGCGCTCCCGCGCGGCGGCGCCGAGGCCGGCCCGGCCGGCGTCGTCGGCCCAGGCGTTGGAGAGCAACCGCGCCAGCTCGTCGGGGCTGTTCCAGTACAGCCCGGCGTCGCCCAGCACCTCGCGGTGGCTCGCGGTGTCGCGGGCCAGGATGCAGTTGCCGGCCGCCATCTGCTCCAGCAGTACGGGGTGCGTGCCGCCGACCTGGGCGGCGAGGATAAAGATCCCGGCGTGCGCGCTCAGTTGCTGGTAACCGACGCCGAATACAAAGCCCGGCATGTGGATGTTGGGCGTGCGCATGGCCTGCAGCTCCGCCAGGTACGCCGCGGCATGGGGCGCGCCGCCGACCACCACCAGGGGGCGGTCATCGCCCGCGGCGATGGCGCCGGTGATGGCGTCATGGGCGCCGTTCTCCGGCTCCAGCCGTCCGACGAAAAGGTTGTACTCGCCGGGCCTGACCCCGAGCGCGCTCAGGGTCTCGGTGCCGGTGTCACCGGGCGGTTCCGCGCCATATGCGATGGGGACGGTGGCCCGCCCGTAGCGCACCCGGTAGTGCTCGGCAACCACCTGCGCGTCGGCCACCATCGCACTCCGGCCATGCGCCGCGAGGACCTCGCACGCACGCAGGTACCGTGACGCCGGACCGCTCCACTTGGCGCGCGTCCAGTCGGCGCCGTCGACGTTGAACACCACCGCTCTCCCGGTCGCCTCAAGGAGGCGGACCAGCGGCGCGTTGCCCACTCCCATGCACACCACGGCCTCGTCGCGCGACAGGCTCATCGCCGACAGCGCGGTGTGGGTCATCGACTCGAGGTGCTTGCCGCGCAGGCCCCCTTCGTAGACCAGCTTCATGCCCAGGTGGGTGTCGGGCCGCCCCTCGCGGTAGTGGCCGCGACGGCAGTGGACGGTTACCTGGTGTCCCCGCGCCACCATCCGGCGGCCCACCTGCTCGACGCAGGTCTCGAAGCCACTGTAGGTGGCGGGCACGCCCCGCGTGCCGATGAACGCGACCTTCAGCCGGTTGGCTTCCGCCGCTTCGAGGTCAGCGCCAGCAGCGCCCCCCTGAGCATCACCACCGGGGTCATGAGGGCGATGCGCAGGTCGAGGAGCGGCCCCAGGTGCCGGATGTAGTGGAGGTCGTCCTGGGTGCGCAGGTGCATCGGGTCGCCGGTGCGGTGGTGAATCTGCCACCACCCGGTGATGCCCGGGCGGACCAGGTGACGCCGGCGCTGCCAGGGCTCGTAGCCGTCGACGATGAACTTCATCTCCGGTCGGGGCCCAACCAGGCTCAGGTCCCCGCGGATGACGTTGACCAACTGGGGCAGCTCATCCAGCCCGGAGAGCCGCAGCAGACGTCCCACGCGGGTGATACGCGGATCGTCGGCGCCGATCTTGCTGGAGTACACCGGCGCGGTGACCACCATGCTGCGGAGCTTGAGGATGGTGAACAGTCGCCCGCCCTCGCCAACCCGTTCCTGGCGAAAGAGCACGCCGCCGGGGGAGTCCAGGGCGATGGCCACCGCGCACACCGCGAGCACGGGCAGCGCGATCAGCAGGACGGCCAGGCTTAACAGCACCTCGACGGGCCGCCGAACCAGCAGGTAGGCATCCTGCGAGCGCCTGAGCCCGGTGTCCTCAAGGCCGCCAACAACCCTTGGGGCGGCCGGCGCGGAATCGAGTGCGCCGCTCATCGCCTGGCCGCCCATCTCCAGCATCGAGGCGACTATATACGGTTCGGCGCCGATTTCCTTCGAGTCCGATCGACCTGGCGCCGGGTGATCCACTTGAGCCGCCGGAAGGCCTTCACCGCGAGCCGCGGCTCGAACCGCAGGGTGAGGTCCAGGGCGTATGGCTGGTCGGTCCATTCGCGCGCCGCGAAGGCAGCGGTCTTGCGGAAAACCGCCGTCCGGTACGGGAAGTCGCGCTCCAGTGCCCAGCCCTCCTCGGCGCTGAGGAAGTCGCGGAGCAGGCGCACAGGGCCCAGCTGGGTGTCATCGATTACCAGCAACCCGCCGACACGGAGATGGGGGGCGATGTAGCGCCAGTCGACCATCGGCGTGGGGAACCCGTGGCCGCCGTCGATCAGCGCCAGGTCAAGCGTGCTGTCGGTGAGCGTGGGCAGGAATTCCTCCGAGTCCTGGAGCGCGAAGTCGAGGTGCTCGGTGCTGATGCCGTGCGCGGCGCAGAAGTTTTTGATCTTCTCCAGCGCCGGCCCGTTGGGCGAGACGCACGTGTGTCGCGCGCCCTGCGCCGCAAAGACCACGGTGCTGTATCCCTCGCCGGTTTCCAGGGTCCTGTCGCCCGGCTTTACGGACGCTTCGATGAAGGCCAGCACGTCTTCGCGGAGGTGCCAGGACACCGGTACGCCGTTGTCGAGGTGGAACGCGGGACGCTCCCGCAGGAGGTCGGCGAGGGTGTAGCCGGACGGCGTTTCAGGCATGCTTTTGAATCCTATGAGCCAGCCGCCGCGGTATCTCCTCGAGCCGACCCCGGAGGAGCGCGCCCTGGGCCTGGCGGCCGGTTCGCTGACGATGCTGGTGTGCCCGGCGTGCCACGGCGACCTGGCACCCGCGGAGGCCGCGCTGACCTGCCCGCGCTGTGCCCTGCGCTACCCCGTCGAGGACGGCATCCCGGTGCTGCTGGCGAGCCGGGCGGTCAGCCTCTAGGCCTGCTGCGGCAGCGCGCTCCTGACTGGTACCGCGCCCAGCGCGGTGGTCAACACCCCCGACCCCGACAGCCTGCCCGCCGCCACGGTGTGGACCGTGCGAGTGGGAACCGCGTGGGTGACCCCCGGCCCGAACGGAGTCAGGAACCGACCACCGCTCCAGGTCACCTCGAAACCCGCGACCTCGACCATCCGCCTCAGCCCGGCGAGGTTGGCGCGCCACCACTGGTCCCGGCCGGGGGCAAAGCGGGCGGCGGGGATGCCGCGGGCGAGCAGGTCGAGCACCGGGTCCAGGCACTCCACCAGGACCAGCTCCCCCGCGCAGACCTCGCGCATTCTCTCCAGGGCCCGCACAGGATCGCGCAGGTGCAGCAACAGGGCCCCGCAGAGGACCACGTCGAAGCGCCCGACGTCGGCAGGGTCGAGGTCGTACACCGATCGGTTGAGGCGCTCAACCCGGGACCCCAGCCGCTGCGCCGCCTCGGCGAAACCCGGTCCACGCTGCGAGCCCCAGGCCTGGACCTGCTCGGTCCCCCAGGACTCACTCCCGGGCGGCCAGTCAAGGTCCGCCGGGTCGTCGATGTCGACCGCCACCACGCCCTCCGCGCCACGGCGTTCCATCTCGAAGGCCCAGAAGCCGTCGAAGGTGCCCACGTCAAGGCACAGCCCACCCTGCAGCGCCGCCGGCCACCTGACCTGTTCGGGAAGCGACCGGGTGTCGAAATATCCCGCCGTGGTGGTCCCGTCCGGGAGGTCGATGGTGTGGTACCAGCTGCGCTCGCGGATGACGGTCATCGGCGCCAGCCTACCAACCAACCGGCAGAGGGCTTAGGATCGCTGCCGCTTGCTCAACGAATTTCTCGCCCTCTTCACCAGGAGGCCGGCAGCTGGCGGCCAGCCCGCGGGCGCGGCCGCTCCCGGTCCCGCCGCGACGCCGGCGGATGCGCGGATCATCGAGGCGGTCAGGCCCTTCTCGATGACCGGGGATGCGCGGGTGCAGGCGCTGATCGACGCCGTGCGTTACACCGTGGCTCGGGGGTTGGACGGCGCGTTGGTGGAGTGCGGGGTGTGGCGCGGCGGCTCGATCATGGCCATGATCCTCACCCTCCAGGAGATGGGCATCGCGGACCGCGACATCTACCTGTACGACACCTTCGAGGGCATGACCCAACCGACTGAGAGGGACATCTCGGCGTACGACGCGCCCGCGTCGCAGACCTGGGGGGAGGCCGAGGCCGGCCGGCAGCAGGCCTGGTCGTACCTGTTCTCCGCCGAGCACACCGGTGAGGCGGCGGTGCGCCAGCGGGTGCTGGCCACCGGCTACCCGGCGGAGCGCCTGCACTTCGTGGCGGGACGGGTGGAGGACACGATTCCCGCGGACGCCCCGGGGCGGATAGCGCTGCTCCGCCTGGACACCGACTGGTACGAGTCGACGCGCCATGAGCTGGTCCACCTCTATCCGCGGCTCAGCACAGGGGGGGTGCTGATCGTTGACGACTACGGTCACTGGGACGGTTGCCGCCAGGCGGTGGACGAGTACTTCGCCGCCCACGGCCCGGTGCTGCTGGGCCGCGTGGACTACGCCGCCAGGATGGCCGTCAAGCCCTGACCCGTCCGCCCCATGGCGTGGCGGCGAGGTGCTCCAGGTAGGCCGCGCGGTGGGGCGCGATGCAGTCCGGGTGCCACGGCTTACAGACGCCCGGGCCCTCGAAATGACGCAGCGCGGGGTGGCGGCGGGCGTCGTCCAGCGCGGCCGCGTCGAAGTACTCGCCGGCCCAGTCGAAATCCAGCATGGCGTTCATCACGTTCCAGCGCGGAGGCAGGGGCAGGCGCCGGCCACCCAGCACCAGGTTGAGCACGTCCTGGTCGGGCCACAGCAGGTCTGCGGCGCGTTCCCGGGCACAGCTGAGCAGCGCCTGCGAGCAGCCGTCGGCGCGCATCGCGGCGAGGTTCATCAGCAGCACCCCGCTGTTGAAGTAGCGCTGGCCCGCAGGCAGCCCCAGCTCCGCCGGGCGGGTCATCCGCTCGCGCTCGAAGACGTTGTCCACCGCGGCCAGGTAGAAGCTGTCGAGGTCCAGCGTGAACAGCGGCGCGGGGTCGTCCATGGCGATGACATCGGCGTCGAGGTACAGGACGCGGTTGACCTCCGGGAGGAGGTCGGGCAGCTGTAGGCGGTACCACATGGTCCTGCTGATGTGGCCGAAGAGCGGCAGGCCGGCGACGGCGCTTTCGGGCAGGCGGTGGGTGGCGAGGGTGGCGCCCGCGCCCTCGACCATGCGTTTGAGCCGCCGGCGCGACCGCCACCCCAGGTCTGAGCCGTGCAGCAGGTGCAGCACAAGCTGGTTACCCCGTCGCTGGGCCAGGAGCGAGTGCGCCAGGGCGGCGACGTGGGGCACGTAGGCCTCGTCGACGGCGCACGCCACGTCGAGCCTCAAGGAGGCGGCCGGAGCTCGAAGAGCTGGAACCGGTCATGGACGCTCAGCAGCTTGCGGAGAGCGCGGTCGTCATACGCCGGCTCGGTGTGGGTCAGCCGGTACCCCGCCGCAGCGAGGAGGGGGGCGAAATCACGCCGGGTGCCGTCAGCCTCCAGCGATAGCAGGTGGTCCGGTTCGTTGGGCACCAGCAGGAGGTTGGTGACGCGCAGGTCGCGCAACCTCTGCACCCACCAGGCGATGGCGTCGTGGGGACACTCCGAAAAACTGTGGATGTTCACCGCGAGGTCGAAGCTGCCCGGCGTCAGCACGTGGTGCTGGTCCAGACTCACCACGCGGGCCGGCGGGGTGACCCCGCGGTGAGCCAGGTAGAACTCGGACAGGAACGTGGCTTCGGGTATGGCGTCGATGCAGCAGTAGTCGGCGAGGTTGGGGAGCGCCTGGGTCATGCGGTGAGCAAGGCGGCCATAACCGGCGCCAATGTCGAGGACGGCGAAACGGTCGCGCTGGCGCAGGCCCAGCCGGCGCTCGAGGAACGAGATCTCGTTGACCGACTGCAGCAGGTCGCGGCTGACCCTTGGGCGCCCGGGGAAGTCGAAGGTCCAGCAGCCGAATGCGCCGTCCTCGCCGAGCTTCGAGAGCAGGCCGTGGGGGTCGCGGGCGGCGACGTATTCGAGCAGCGCGAGGTATTTCCGCCGGGTGACCTCCGGCGCTTCGCGGTAATGCCAGGTGAACAGCGTCTCGCCGCGGAAATAGCGCAGGTCAAGGAAGGACCTGACGTTCTGGCTCTGCCAGCGTGAGGCCGCGACGGCCGGGATGTCCAGCCCGCCGTAGGCGGCGCGGATTTCCACGAGTCGGGGGTTTTCGTCCACCAGCGTTGTATCCGCGCCCGGCGGCAGGGGCACGCTGTCGTCGTAGAACCTGTCCAGGTGGTCGCCGTCCTCCTCGGTGCTGGCGACCGCAGCCGGGCCGGGGATGTCGTGCGCCGACAGCGCGGGGATCCCGGGCCGCAGCCGCCGCCACAACTTGACCAGCGCGTCATCGGCGGCGTCCAGCCGCAGGCACCAGGTGTCGAACCCCTCCTCCAGCACCGAGAACCCGGCGGCCAACACGTCACCCCGGGTGGCCGCGCGTTCCTCGGGGACAAGGTGGAAGTGCTCGTACGCCAGCAGGATGGGCGCCGGGGTGCCGGCGTCAAGAACCTGCCGCACGACCTCGGCGTCGTACCCCTCGACATCCACCAGGAGCAGGTCCACCCGACTCAGCTGATGTTTGCGCAACAGTGACGCCCAGGTCAGCGCGGGCACCTCGGTGACCACCACGCGGTCCTCGACGTCGGGGATCTCCCGGGCATGACCCACCACCTGCCGGCGCGAGAAGGACCCGATGCCGTCGTACCACGAGGGCAACCGGGCGCGGTCCGCCGGCGACGCCTCGGCGAGGTGGTGGAATGGCAGCACCCCGTCGTCTCTGGCGATAGCCGCGTTCTCCAGCCGGACCCGCTCCACCCCGGTGTAGTTGGCGCGCAGGCGCTCGAAGACGTACGGCAACGGCTCCACCATCACCCCTGACCACCCGGTTTCCAGGATCGCCTGGCGGAGGTGGTCGTGCTGCAGCCCATCGTTGGCCCCGACCTCGACGAAGGTCGCGCTGGGATAGGCGCGGGCGAAGGCCTGGACCAGGCGTGGCGCGGCCAGCCGGCGCCTGAAGCGCCACCGCTGGATTCGCCCGGCGAGGGCCGGAATAGCATTCATCGGTGATGCAGGCTACCGCCTATACCGGGCTGCGGCGCGCGATTTCTTGAGCGCCCAGAACATCCTGCTGGTGGTCTATGACACCACTCGGGCGGATGTCCTCGAGCCCTACGGCGCGGGTGAGGGCACCAGCCCCGCGCTGGCCCAGCTGGCCCGACGGGGAAGTGCGGTGCCCCGCGTCATGGCGCCGGCCTCCTGGACGGTGCCGAGCCACGCCGCGATGTTTGCCGGGCTGATGCCACGGAGCATGGGGCTGGGCCAGGCGCCGGGTGGCACGCCCCTGGGAGTGCGGCCGGCCCTCGAGGTCCACCGCGACCGGCTCCTTGCCGAGGTGCTGCGCCGCCAGGGGTTCGCCACCAGGGCCATCAGCGCCAACCTCTGGATAAGCGCGGGCAGCGGCTTTGACATCGGCTTCGAGGACTTCCGGGTCACCTCGGCGCGGCAGTACCGCGGATTTGACAGTAAAACCCGACGGGGGGCCGCGGAGTGGGCCCTGAGCGCGCTGCGGGCGCGGCTGGACGGCGGCGCGGCCGAGGTGGAGCGCGCGCTGCGGGAGTGGTCAGGTTCGGCCGGGACCCGTCCCTTCTTCTGGTTCGTGAATCTGATCGAGTGCCACTCGCCATACCTGCCCCCGCGGCCGTACAACGATCTCCGCCCGTGGTGGAGCGTGGCCGCCGGGATGGAGGCCCGCCGCCACCTGACCCTTGACGCGGTCTGGTCGGCGTGTGCCGGGGGTGTCCTGCCCTCACCGCCGGTGATCGCGCGGATGCGCCACCTCTACGCGCGCTCGGCACGGCTGCTGGACGACTGGCTGGGGCGGGTGATGCAGCTGATGGACGCCGCCGGGGTGCTTGACGACACCCTGCTGGTGGTGACCTCGGACCACGGCGAAAACCTCGGCGAGGGCGGGCTGATGGGCCACGCGTTCTCCCTCGACGACCGCTTGATCCACGTCCCGGTGGTGGCCGCCGGGCCGGGCGCCGAGGCGCTCGAGCGCGTGGGCAGCCTGGTGGACATCCCCTGGGCGCTGGCCACCGCGACCGACACCCGCGATCACCCCTGGCAGCCGCCGCGCGACGATGGCATCGCGGTGGCCCAGTTCGACGGCCTGGCGCCCGAGGACGACCCGCGGATACAGGGCCTGGTGGCGAGCTGGGGCCTGGACCCGGCTGCGGCCCGGGTGCTCAGCCAGGACCAGACCTGCGCCACCGATGGGCAGCTCAAGCTGCTGCGGCGCGGGCCGGTCGAGACGCTTTTCGACCTGGCCGCCGACCCCCTGGAGCTGACCGCCCTGGACCCCGCAGACGCGGCCGACGGGGCGCGCGTGACGCGCCTCCGACAGGCGCTGGAGGCCGAGGGGATGGGTACCGCCCCGGTCCCCGCCGGGCCCCAACCAGTGATCAGCGAGGAGGCGCGGCGAGACCTCGAGCGGAGGATGTCGATCCTCGGTTACATGTAGCCCTAGCGCAGCATCCCCTCGACCAGGGGCACCTCCAGCACCTTGAGGTGGGCGATGGGACCATGACCGAAGTACCCCTCCTCCCCAAACAGCTCACCGTGGTCCGAGGTGACGATCAGCCAGGTGTTGGGCGGGAGAAGGTCGAAGAGCCGCTCGAAGACCGTGTCGACGTAGGTCAGGGCCCGCAGTTGCCGCCCCCTCAGGCGCGCCAGGCTGGCGTCGTCGAAGAACGGCGTTTCCTCACCATCGATGTGCAGCTTCTTCAGCACCCCGTGCAGCCCGGAGATCCGCGGCCACTCGGAGGGGTCCTCGCCGGGGATGGCGTACGGGTAGTGGGTCTCGCCGGCGTTGAGCAGGTGAAATGACGGCCGGTCGCCGAACCTAAGCCCATCCACCATCGCGTCGAGGTCGTTGTGGGTGGGCATCAACTCAAAGGTGTCGAAGCCGCGGTTGAACGGGGTTGCGGGGTTGAGCACCGGCATCGACACCATCGCGTGTGTGGTGTAGCCGAGGACGTCACGCAGGTAGAGCGGCAGGTACAGCGCCGGCAGCATCTGCTGGAAGCTCACACTGTCCACCTGCAGCCGGTCGGCAAAGCGGAGCAGGTCCTGCTTGTAATAGTCGGAGGCGTTGACCTCAGCGGGGCTGGCGTGCGGCAGCAGGCCCATCATCAGGTTGTAGTGCGAGGGGGCGGTCCACGACGCGTAACTGAACCGCCGCGCCACCTCCCCGAGCCGTGAGAGGTTGGGCAGCCTGGCCGCCGTCCAGGTGTCGTAGCGCAGGCTGTCCAGCACCACGATGACCAGGTTGCGCGCACCGGGGGGCGGCTCCGGGCGCTGGAACTCGGTGGGAGCACCCGCCAGCATGCCGCGGAACCTACCATGCAGCCCTGTCCCCTGCTAGCGTTGGCGCCGCAATGGCTGCGACGCGCCCTCACGCCGCGCGGGCGCTCCCGGCTCTCGAGCTCGAGGCGGCGCCGCTTTCCAGGCGCCGCCTGCTGTCCGACCTCTGGGGCTACCGCGCCATCCTGCTGGAGCTCGCCAAGGTGGACTTCCGGCTGCGCTACAAGCGCGCCGCATTCGGGCTGATGTGGGCCGTGGGCTTACCGCTGCTGCAGGCCGCGGTGCTGGCGATCGTCTTCTCCCGGGCGATCCGGCTGAGCCCCCACCTGAGCCACGCCTACGCGGTCTACATCCTCAGCGGGGTGCTGGCGTGGAACTACCTGGCGCTCACCGTGAGCTCCTCGTCGACGGCCATCGTCGACGCCTCCGACCTCACCTCAAAGCTGTGGTTCCCGCGCTCCGTGCTGCCGCTGGTGCCGGTGCTGAGCAATCTCCCGGGGCTGCTCATATCGATGATCATCCTGCTCATCCTCACCCCGCTTTTGGGCGTGCCCCCGACGGCCCACCTGCTGCTGCTGGTGCCCGGCGTGTCCCTGCTGGTGACCTTCAGCGCGGTGCTCTCGCTGGTGCTCGCGGCGCTGCACGTCTACTTCCGCGACACCCGGTACTTCGTGCAGGCATCGCTGCTGCTGCTGTTCTATGCCACGCCAATCCTCTATCCACCGCGCCTGCTCAAAGAGGTGCGCTGGGTATTCGTGCTGAACCCCTTCACGGGGATCATCGCCACGTTCCACGCCGCCACGGTGGGGGATGATGGCGAGCTGTTCCACGCACTGACCGTGACCCTCGCCGTGCTGGTCCTCCTGGTGGTGATCTTCGTCGAGGTCTATCGCCGCCACGACCGGCTCTTCGCGGACCGGCTGTGAGCGTCGCGATCGCCGCCCGGGGGCTGGGCAAGCGTTACGTCAAGCTGGAGGAGGCGCCCGTGCTGGGCGGGTGGCTGCTCGGCATGGGGCGCGACCGGGAGAGCGACTTCTGGGCGCTGCGCGACGTGGATCTGGAGGTGATGCGCGGCGAGACGATCGGCCTGATCGGTCGCAATGGTTCGGGCAAGACAACGTTGCTGCGGATGATGGCGGGCATCAGCCAGCCCACCGAGGGCACCCTGCGGGTGGTCGGGCGGATCGCGCCGTTGATCTCGGTGGGCGTGGGCTTCCGTCCCGAGATGACCGGCCGTGAGAACGTGATCCTGAACGGGATGCTGCTGGGCCAGCCGCGTGAGGAGATGGAGCGGCGCCTGGCGGAGATCGTGGAGTTCGCGGAGCTGGAGGACTTCATCGACGTCCCTGTGAAGTTCTACTCGTCGGGGATGTTCCTGCGCCTGGGCTACAGCGTGGCGGTGCATGTCGACCCCGACATCCTGCTGGTGGACGAGGTGCTGGCGGTCGGCGACATCGGTTTCCAGCGCAAGTGCGTGGAGCGCATGGCTGAGCTCCAGGCCGCGGGCACCACCGTGGTGCTGGTGAGCCATGCGATGGGGGTGGTGCGGTCGGTGTGCTCACGGGTGGTGGTGATGGCGGGGGGCAAGGTGGACTTCGTGGGGGACCCCAGCGCGGCGATCGCGCGCTATTTCGACTCCTTCACGGTCCCTGGCGCCGTGGCCCCCGGCGCGCTGGAGCGGCAGCAGGCCATCTCCGGAGACGGCCACGTGGTTGCCGGTGGCGTGACCGTCCTCGACCAGTCGCTGGACGCCGGGCTGCAGAGCGGCCGCGAGGTGACCCCGGGCGAGGCGATCGTGGCGCGCATCCGGGTGCGGTTCGACGTCGCGACCGAGAGCCCGGTGATCGGTATCCAGGTGCTGAATGAGAGCGGCGAAAAGGTGTATGCGCAGTACACCGAGCCGGGCCGGAAATACAGCCGCTTCGCGGCCGGCGAGGAGGTCGAGGTGATGGTGCGGTTGCGCTGTCACCTGGTTGGCGGCTGGTACCGGCTGGTGTTCTCGGTAACCACCACGGACGCCCGCCAGGTGCTGGCTGCGGACCTGGCCGGGATGACCTTCGGGGTGGCGCATACGCCCTTCTCCACCGGCGTAGCCGACCTCGAGGGCTCGATCGAGGTGGCTTCGGAGGTGATCTCGGGCTCTACACGGTCTTTTGAGCGAGCGTGAAGCAGAAGAGGGTGCCTTCACCAACTCGCCTCGAAACCGTCATTCCACCATCGGCCAGGGCCTGCTCGAGGCGTTCTCGAGGCAGCGCCGAGCCCAGCCACGAAGGGTGCAGGCAGGTGGGCGGGCCGTTGGCGGTGGGCGCCTGACCCGCCCACCTCTCTGGGCGGTGCAGCGCAGGGTCGTCGCTGGCCTGGAACAGCGCCCAGCCGCCGGGGCGCAGCACCCGGCCCATGTCGCGGAGATATCCGCAGGTGACCTCGGGGTCGGGGATGTGCTGGAAGGTCACAAACGAGTACACCACGTCGGCGGTCGCGTCAGGGCAGCCCGCCAGGTCGACGCCGTTCCCCACCAGGAGTTCGATGTTGTCGATGCCCGCGAGCGCCTCGCGGGCCCCGGCGATCATCCCCGGGGACACATCGATGGCCACCACCCGGGCGGCGCGCGACGCCAGCGCGCGGGTGATGCGACCTATCCCGCACCCGATCTCCAGCACCACCTGCGAGGGGTCGAGGCGCAGGTCGAACAGCGCCAGCGAGTCTTCCAGGGCCTGCTCCCCGGAGGCCCAGAACGCGGCCTCGTCGGGGTGGTCAAAATCGAGCGCGCTGTTGATGAACCACAGGGGGTTCTCCCGCGCGCGCTGGTCCCAGAACCCGGCCATCTCCCCGCCGGTGCCTTCGTTCACCGCGAGATTATCGGGGCGTCCTGAGCTGGACCTGCTGTTCAGCCTGACCTACCAGTGGCCCGAGGTCCGGCGTGGGTCGGAACGGCTGGTGAGCGACCTGGGGCGGGTGCTCGGCGCGCGGGGTCACCGCGTGACGGTGGTGAGCGGGACGCGGGGCAGGGGGCGCCGCGAGGCGCCGGCGCCGGGCGTGCGCTCGGCGCTGGTGCCATTCACGCGGGCGCGCCTGGCCGGGCTGTCGGAACTGGAATCCGGCGCGACCCGCGCGCTGGTCGCGGGGCTCGCCCGCAACGCCGAGGTGTGCCACGCCTTCTACCCGTCGGACGGCTATGGCTTCCACCTCGCCACACGGCTGCGGCGCCGCCCTCACGTGGTGAGCTGGCTGGGGATGCCCGACCGCGAGTGGTGGGAGGCGCACGAACCGCGCACCCACGGCTGGTTCCTGCGCTCCCTGGAGACGGCCGGCGCGATAACCGTGATGAGCGCGGCGGCCGCTGACGTGATGGCCCAGCAGTACGGGCGGCTGCCGTTGGTGCTGCCGCCCGGGGTTGACACCGCCGACTTCAGGCGACCGCGCGCCCGCCCCGGGCCGCCGGTGATCCTGTGCGCCGATGCCATCGACGACCCGCGGAAGCGCATCGACACCCTGCTGGCAGCGTTCGCCGTGCTCGCGGCGGAAGACCGCGAGGTGCGGCTGCTGCTGGTGGGCGATGGCGATCCCCGTGTCCTGCGGGAGCGCGTCGCCGGGCTGCGGGCGGGCCGCCTGGAGGGGGTGACCATCGCCCGCAGCGATGATGTCGCCGCGGCCTGTGCAGGCGCCGCCGTGGGGGTCCTGACAGGCGAACGCGAGGTGTTCGGCCTGGTCACCCTGGAGTTCCTGGCGGCGGGAATCCCGGCGGTCGTCCCGGAGACCGCGGGCAGCCGCATGTTGGTGCCCGCAGGCGCCGGGCTGGCCTATGACCCCACGGACGTCGCGGGATGCGCCGCGGCGCTGCGCGATGCGCTGAAGTTGGCGGCCGACCCGGCTACGGAGGACCGGTGCCGGGCCGCGGCTGCGCCCCACGACTGGAGCCTTCGGTTGGGCGACTACGAGCGCCTCTACGAGGGGCTTGGGTGATGAGCAGGGTGCGTGCGGCCTGGCACGGCGGGCCGACCGGGATGGCCCGACGCCACGCCGCGCTGGTCGCGCTCCTCGCGGGGCGCAGGCTTCGGGAGCGAGCCCCGTGGCCGGCCCGGCTGCTGGAGCTGGGCGCGGCGGGGAACTTCATCGCCACCTACCTGCGCGGCCGGCAGCGAGGCGCCGCCGAGATGGAGGTGCACCGCGCGCGCATGGGCCGCCTGCGGCCGGAGGTCCTGGAGCACTTCTATGTCCACGTGGTGGGCTCCATGGAGGCCGAGCTGGAGCACTTCCCGACGTACGATCGCCGCAAGCACGAGCAGCGCTACTACCTAGTGGTGAAGGCGGTAATTCGACACCTGCCGGCCGGGGGTGTGCTGGCAGACGTCGGGTCGGCGTCGGGCCTGGTGCTGGACCGCGTCTCAGCCCGAGTGCCCTGCCGGACGGTGGGATTCGACCTCTCGATCTACGGCCTGCGTGCGCGCCGCGCACGACCGGGGACGCCGGTGCTGGCCCAGGCGGTGGTGGAGCACATCCCGATGCGCGACGCCTCGGCCGACGTGGTGGTGTTCAGCGAGGTCATCGAGCACCTGGTCGACGCCGCCGCGGGGATGGCGGAGGTGGCGCGGATCACCCGGCCGGGTGGGGTCGTGGTTCTCACCACCAACAACGCCGGCGAGATGCCCACGCGGTCACCCGGCCACGACCCGCTGCAGTGGTGCGAACGGCTCCTCGGTCGCTGGTTTCCGGCGCTGATGGCGTTTCGCAACCTGACCTGGGATGAGCCCATCAACGACCCCGCCGACCCCCTGTCCCGGGAGGCGCCGACGTACGCCCCACACCGCCACTTCACCTACGCCGAGTTGCGCGACCTGGCCCACCAGTGCGGCCTGGAGGTGGAGCTCTCGCGAAGCTTCGAGTTCCCCGCGCCACAGTCGACGGCGGCGGTCTGGCTGAGGACGCTGACCGACCGGCACCCCGCCCTCGGTGACGCCCTGGCCGGCGGCTTCGAGTGGGCGGCCGGCCGGGTCCCGGGGCTAAGGCTGATGGGGACTCATCACCTGCTCGTGCTGCGGCGAGCGGACGCCCGATAAGCTCGGGCGCTATGGAAGAGAGGTTCGCCGTGGTGTCGGTCGTGGTGCCGACCTACCACCGGCCTGCCGCCTTGCGGGACTGTGTGGCTGCGGTGCTCCGGCAGGAGCTCCCGGCAGGGACTGAGCTGGAGGTGGCAATCGCGGTGAGCGACCCGGCGGCGGCCGCTGACCTCGAGGCGGCGATGGAGCTGGCCGCGGACCCGCGCGTCAGGGTGGCCACCGCGGAGCGACCAGGCCCGGCCGCAGCGCGCAACGCCGGCATTCGCGCGGCCCGGGGCGAGGCCCTGGCGTTCATCGATGACGATTGCCGGCCGCGCGCCGGCTGGCTGGAACAGGGGCTTCTGGCGCTGGCCGGCGCCGACCTGGTGCAGGGCCGCACCGTGGCCATGGATGGACGGCCCGGGCTGGCGCACGCGGTGAACGTCGCGCCCCTGAGCTGGCTCTGGGAGGGGTGCAACCTGTTCTGCCGCGCCGAGATCGCCCGCTCGCAGCAGTTCGACCAGGACTGGAACCCCACCGGGCGCGAAGGCGGCCACTCGGGCGAGGACACCGAGTGGGGGTGGCGGGTGGTGCGCGCCGGGGCGCGCGCGGCGGCGGCGCCGGGCGCGGTGGTGGAGCACGAGGTGCGGTCCTGGACCCTCCGCGAGGACCTCGCCTACCAGTTCGGCAGCCGGCACCTCCCGGCTCTCTTCCGCGTCGCCCCCGAGGCGCGCGGTCATTTCACCGGCGGCTACTTTTTGACCAAGCGGCACATCATGCTCGCCGGGGCCGCCACGCTGCTGACCGCCGGCGCGGCCGCAGCGGTGGCGGGGCAGCGGGGTCTCGGGCGCCTCGCGTTGGGGGCCGGGGCGGCGGTCTACCTGTCGGGGTTCCGGGGGGATGTCGAGGGTCTGCTGAGCTACGCCCTGGGCGATGCCGTACTGGTCGGCTCAGCGATTTTGAACAGCGCGCGCTCGCGGAGGTTGGTCCTCTGACGCTGCCCGGGCTGGTCTCGGTGTTGGTGCCGACCTTTCATCGGCCGGGACTGCTTTCGGAGGCAGTCGAGGCCGTGCTGGCCCAGGAGCTCCCCGAGGGTGTGGCCCTGGAGACCATCATCTGCGTCAGCGACCCGTCGAACCCCGAGGATGTCGCGGCCGCGACCGCGCTGGCGGCCGACCCCCGCGTACGGGTCGCCCTGGGGCCGGCCCAGGGACCGGCGGGGTCCCGCAACGCCGGTATGCGCGAGGCGCGGGGGGACGTGCTGGCGTTCACCGATGACGACTGCCGTCCCCGTCCCGAGTGGATCGCACGGGCCCTCGCAGCGCTGGAGGGGGCGGACATGGTGCAGGGTCTGACGCGACCCGCCGGGCCCGTACCGCCCTGGCACCACAGTGTCACCGCGGTCCCCCCGACCTGGCGGTGGGAGACATCCAACCTGGTCGTCACCCGGGAGATGGCGGAGCGGACCGGGCCGTTCTCAACCGAATTCTGGACCGGCGGGATGCCATACGGGGAAGACGTGGAGTGGGGGTGGCGCGCCGTGCGGCTGGGGGCGCGGGCCGCCTTCACCAGCGAGGCGGTGGTGGAGCACGCGGTGTCGCGCCGCGGCCCGCTGGCCACGCTTCGCTATTACGTGCTGCAGGGTCGATACGCGCAGGTCGTGGCGCGCGTCCCCGAGGCGCGGCAATCGCTGGCCGGGGGGACATGGATCGATCCCCGCCACCGGTTCATCGCCGCGGGACTGGCGGCGGCCATCATCTCCGCGGGCCTCGCGACGACCGGGCGCGGGCGACCGGCGCGGGCGGCGGCGGGACTTGCCGGGGCGGCGATGCTCAGCGCCAACGCCGGGCTGATCCGCGGCGTCGGAGAGGGCATCGGAACACGGGCGATGCAGGAGGCGGCGCAGTTCGCCGGCTGTGTCTATGGGTCGATCCGCTGGCGCCGGCTGCTGCTCTAACGGTGCGACTGCTGGTGGTCAGTAACGCCTACTGGCCTAACTTCAACGGGGGGTTCGAGATCCTGTGCGAGGAGCACGTGGGCTGGCTGGTGGGCCGGGGTCACGAGGTCGTCGTGCTGACGGTGAAATCCAGCGTCGACGGCCCGGCGCCCGGGGTGGGGCGCCACGGGGAGCGCGTGGTCCGTGGACTGGAGTTCCGGTGGGCCGACTACCAGCACCGGCACCCGGGCCCCTTGACCAGCGTCCGCCAGGAGCTGGAACAGCGGCGCCTCGTCGAAGGCCTGCTGGCGAAATGGACGCCGGACGTCGCGGCGCTCTGGGGAATGGCCGGTGTGGGCAAGTCGCTGATCGCCGAGGTACAGGAGCGGGGCGTCCCGATGGTCGCGGTCATCGGTGAGCCCTGGCCCGTGTGGGACCTGGCCTCCGACCCATGGCTGCGGAAGTGGGTTGACGGTGGGACGCCACGCATCATCAGGAAGGTGCTTGCCCCGGTGGGCCGGCGGGTGGCGCCGATCCAGCTGGCGACCGCCCTCTCTGCGGTGACCCCGCTCTACGTCAGCGAGGACGTCCGGGTCATGTCCGAGGCGGGGGTGCCGGCGTGGAGTGGTCGCGGCACGCTGGTCCCCAACGGCATCAGGGGGGAGGCCTTTCCGGCGGTGCCGCGCGAAGCCCTGCCGGCCGTGCCGCGACTGCTTTACGCAGGGCGAGTGGAGCAACGCAAGGGGCTCCACACGGTGATCGAGGCGTTGGACCAGCTGCGTCGGGAGGGGGTCGAGACGGCGCTCACGATTGCGGGCTGGGAGCACGCGACCTATGCCGCTGATATCCGCGCCGCGGTGGCCCGCGCCGGGCTGGACGATGCGGTCACATGGCGCGGTCCGGTGACCCGCGCGGCGCTGGCGATGCTCTATGGCGCGCACGACGTGCTGCTTTTCCCCACCATCTGGCGCGAGCCATTCGGTTTAGTACCGCTGGAGGCCATGGCCACCGGCTGCGCGGTGCTCGCGACCGGCACCGGCGGCTCGGCCGATTACCTCCGCGACGAGCAGAATTGCCTGCTCTTCCCGGCGGAGTCAGCAACCGGCCTGGCGGGCGCGCTGACCCGGCTGCGCGACGAGCCGGCGCTGCTGGCGCGGCTGCGCGAGGGCGGCCGCGCGACCGCGGCGGCGCACGACTTCGAGCACTACGCGGAGACGGTGGAGCACCACCTGTTGGTCGCGGGGGGACTGGCCGCATAGGCCCGCGCGCATCGGTGATCGTCTGCACCTGCGACCGGCCCGCCGGGTTGGCGCGGACCATGCGGTCGATCCTTGCCGACCCCTCGGTGGTCGAGCGGGAACTGCTGGTGGTGGACAACGGCTCGGAGGCCAACACCGAGGCCGTCGCCGCCGCTGTGCACACCTCAAATGAGGGCGCCCCGTTCGCGGTGCGGCTGTTGCGTCAGCCCATCCCCGGCAAGTCACATGCCCTCAACCTGGCCATGCGCGAGGCCGCCGGCGACGCGCTGCTCTTCACCGACGACGACGTCGAGGTCGAGGCCGGTTGGGCCGACGCGCTGGTGGCGCCATTCGTCGACAGCGCGGTTGGCCTGGTTGGGGGGCGGACGCTGCCGGCGTGGCCCGCCCCGCCCCCGGCGTGGGTCAGCCCCAGGATCGCCCGGGCCCTTGGCGTACGGGACCTCGGCGAGTCCGCGGGGCCACTGCAGGCGGAGGATGTGATCGGGGCCAACATGGCCGTCCGGGCCGCCGCGCTGCCCGGCAGGGGGGACGCTTTCGACACCCGGCTCGGACCCCGGGGGGCGGTGAAGATGGACTACGAGGAGGTGGCCCTGGCCGAACTCGTCGGGCGACGGCATCAGCTGCGATACGCCGCGGCCGCCGTGGTGCGCCACCATATCGACCCCGCCCGGGTGGACCTCGAGTGGCTGCGACGCATGAGCTTCCAGCGCGGCTTCGGCTGGGTCCAGCACGAGATGGCGCTGGAGCTGGATGGACGCGTCTCATTGCTCACCGGGCTCTACCGGGCTGCGTTCTACTATCCACGTACCTTGCTGCTCCGGGTGCGCCACGATGACAGCCGCTTCGGCCCCCGGGAGGCGGACCGCGAGCTCGAGGGTTTCCGCGCGGCGGGACGCTATGTCGGCAGGCTGCTGTACCGTTGGCCGCGCGTGGCCAGCTGGGCCGCGGGCCACCTGGCCTGACGGTGGACGCCAGGGAACTCCGGGCGGCGATCGACGCGGTGCCCGTCTGGTACCACACCATGGAGCTGGCCCCCGGCGTGGTGACGCCGGGGTGGTTCGACCTGCGGCCCATCGTGGACCGGATGCCCTGGCCCGACCTGCACGGGAAGCGGTGCCTGGATGTCGGCACCTACGACGGCTTTTTGGCCTTCGAGATGGAGCGCCGGGGCGCGGCAGAGGTCGTCTGCCTCGACATCCCCGATCACCGGGACTGGGACTGGCCCCCGCTGGTGCGCACCGGGGCCGCAGACCGGTTGGCGCTGCTCACGGGGGAGGCCAAGGGGACCGGCTTTGATGTCGCCTACGGCGCCCTGAAATCGACCGTGCGCAAGGTGCCGATGTCGGCGTACGACATAAGCGAGCCGGCGCTGGGGCGCTTCGATTTCGTGGTCTGCGGCAGCCTTCTGCTTCACCTGCGCGACCCGCTTCGCGCGCTGGAGGCGATGCGCTCGGTATGCGATGGCGAATTCCTCTCCGCGGAGCACGTCGACCTCGCGCTGAGTGTGCTCACCCGCAACGCCCCGGTGGCACGCATCAACGGCGCCGACGAGCTGCTGCACTGGTGGATCCCGACCGTGGCCGGGCACCGGCAGATGGTGCGCGCCGCGGGCTTCGACCTGCTGCGCTGGACGCGACCGTACGGCATCCCTTTCGGCCCCGCCCACCCCGCGCCGGGAAGCACGCCGCGGGACCGCGCGACACGACTTCTGCAGCGCGCCTACATGGGCAACTATGGGCTCCCGCACGCGGCCGTGCTCGCCCGGCCCGCGGTGTAGATGACGCGGGTCCTGTGGGTCACCGCCGAGCCACCTGATTTCTCCCGCTCAGGCGGCAGCATCCGCCAGGCGCAGCTACTGAGGGCGCTGGCAAAACGTGCCGACATCCACCTGCTGGTGGCAGGCCGGGTCCAGGACGAACATGTCCGCACCGGGCTGAGTGAAGTCACCGAGGTGGCGGCGCCGGGGGCGGATGTGCGACACAGCCGCACCTGGTGGCGGATGCAGCGACTGCGCGGCGCTCTGCTGGAGTCCGACCCGCACGAGGTGGTTGTCAGCCGCGCGGTGCGCGCGTCACTGGCGGCGGGACTGGCCGGCGTCGACGACCACGACATCACGATCGTCGAGCACACCTGGCTCGCGGGGCTGCTGGGCCGTGGCCGGGCGGGCGCGTGGATGATCGACCTGCAACAGCTCGCCCTCCGTCAGGCCGAGCAGGCGTTGCGCGCGGCGACCCGCCGGCGCACACGAGTCATCAACGCGCTCGAGGTGACACGGGCCCGGCGTCATGAGGCCTGGATCGCCGCGTCGTACGACCGGGTGTTCGTCGCGTCGGCGCAGGACCAGGCCAACTTCCCCGGGTCCTCGGTGGTGGTGCCCAACGGGGCGGACCTGGCCGCCTACCCGAAGGGTTGGCGCGCCGCCCCCGACCCCGACTCGATGCTCTTCGTGGGTCACCTGGCGTACCTGCCCAACGTCGAAGGGTTGATATGGTTCTGCCACCGGGTGCTGCCGCTGGTGCGGGCCCGACGGCCGCGGGCGCAGCTGCAGGTCATCGGGCGCGAACCGGTGCCGGAGGTGATGGCACTGGCCCGGCTGGCGGGTGTCTCGGTGGCGCCGGAGGCCCCCGAAATCCGCCCCTACCTGGCGGCGGCGGCGCTGGAGGTGGTGCCGCTGATGGTCGGCTCCGGCACCCGTCTCAAGGCGCTGGAGGCGCTGGCCGCCGGCGTGCCGCTGGTGGGGACAACCGTGGGCCTGGAGGGGCTCGACCTGGTGCACGGCGAGACGGCGATGATCGCCGACACCGCCGAGGACATGGCGGCGGCGGTCGTCCGCGTGCTGGAGGACCGCGCCACGGCAACCGGGCTGGCGAGCGCCGGCCGGACCCATGTCGAGGAGCGCTTTGGTTGGGAAACCATCGGCAAATCGTTTACCGACGCGGTGCTCGCCCCGGCTACCTCCAGGTGAGCTTGGGCGACCGCGCCGCGCGCACCTCGTCGAGGCGCCCAACCGGGGTCTCATGCGGTGCGTGCTTGACGAACTCGGGGTCGCGCTGGACCTCATCCCAGATCTGCCGCATCGCGGCCACAAATGCGTCCAGTGTCTCGCGCGACTCGGTCTCGGTGGGCTCGACCATCAGTGACTCGGGAACAGTCAGCGGGAAGCTCACGGTGGGCGCGTAGAAGCCGTAGTCCAGGAGCCGTTTGGCGATGTCGATGTTGCGCACGCCAAGCTCCTTGGCCTTCCGGGTGGTGAGCACAAATTCATGGAGGCTGGGCTCGTCCGACGCCACCTCGAACACCGCCGCCAGCTGCACCTTGAGGTAGTTGGCGTTGAGCACCGCATCCTGGGCCACCTGCCGGAGCCCGTCACCGCCGTAGGCCCGCATGTAGGCGTAGGCCTTGACCAGCACGGCGAAGTTCCCGAAGAAGCTGCGCACCTTGCCGATGGTCTCCGGGCGATCCCAGTCCAGGCGGTAGGTGTGCGAATCGTCGCGCTCCACCGTCGGCACCGGCAGGTACTGCGCGAGCCGCGCCTTGACCCCGCAGGGGCCCGCGCCAGGGCCACCGCCGCCGTGGGGGGTGGAAAAGGTTTTGTGAAGATTGAGGTGGACGACGTCGAAGCCCATGTCTCCGGGCCGCGCGACACCCACCAGGGCGTTCAGGTTGGCGCCGTCGTAGTAGAGCAGCGCACCGTGCTCGTGGGCCAGGCGCGCGATGGTCTTGATGTCACGCTCGAACAGCCCCAGGGTGTTGGGGTTGGTGAGCATGATGGCGGCGACGTGGGGGCCGAGCTTGGCGCGGTAATCCTCGAGGTCGACGAGGCCGCGGGCGTCGGACTTCACGGTCACTGCCTTGAGGCCGGCGAGGGTGGCCGACGCGGGGTTGGTGCCGTGGGCTGAGTCCGGCACCAGGACGGTGTCGCGCTGCGAGCCCTCCCCCTTGGCCTCGTGGAAGGCCTGGATGATGCGCAGCCCGGTCCACTCGCCGTGCGCCCCCGCGGCCGGCTGCAGGCTGATGCGGTCCATGCCGGTGATCTCGATCAGCCACCGCTCCAGCTCGTGGAGCAGCCGCAGCGCCCCCTGCACGGTGTCCACCGGCTGGTAGGGATGAAGGTGCGCGAAGCCGTCAAGTCGCACCAGCGCCTCGTTCACCGCGGGGTTGTACTTCATGGTGCAGCTGCCCAGCGGGTAGAGGCCCTGCTGCAGCGAGAACGTTCGCCGGGCGAGGCGGCCGAAGTGGCGGAGCACCTCTGGCTCACTGGTGTTGGGGATGGCGGCCGGCTGTTGGCGCAGGACCCCCGCGGGAAGGACGGCGGTCAGGTCAAGGGCCGGCACGCCAGCCGCCGGCAGCTGGGGGCCATGGTGCGGGTGGCGGCGCAACTCGGTGAGCAGCGGCTCAGGGCCGGTGCCGCTGGCGTGGGCACGGGGGCCGGCGTGGCCCAGCAGCGCGCTCTCCGCGGGTGCGACGTCCTTCTGCGGCTCGATGTCGATGGTCACGGCAACGCCTCCACGAAGGCGTCGAGCGACTCAGGGCTATTCATCTCCGTGACCGCCACCAGGATGCAGTCGGTGAGGTCGCGGTCGAAGCGGCCGAGGTCCACCCCACCGAGGATCCCCTGGTCCCGCAGCACCCCCAGCACCTGGTGCGTGGGCTTCTCGCAGCGCACCGCGAACTCCCACAGGAACGGGCTTTCAAAGGCCATGGAGTAGCCGGGCTTGGCGGCGATCATCGCGGCCAGGTGATGGGCGCGCGCGGCGCTGACCTCGGCCACCCGGCGGAGACCCTTCTCGCCCATCACCGAGAGGTAGGCGGTGGCCCCGAGGGCGATCAGGGCCTGGTTGGTGCAGATGTTGCTGGTGGCCGACTCGCGGCGGATGTGCTGCTCGCGGGCCTGCAGGGTGAGGACGAAGCCGCGCTGACCGTCGCCGTCCACTGTCTCTCCCGCCAGCCGCCCGGGGATCTTGCGCAGCAGTTCGCCCGACGCTGCCAGGTAGCCGCAGTAGGGCCCTCCGTACCAGAGTGGGATGCCCAGCTGTTGACACTCGCCCACCGCGATGTCCGCGCCGTACTCCCCGGGCGGGGCCAGGACCGCCAGAGACACGGGGTCGGCGGAAACGATCGCCAGCGCGCCGTGTTGGTGGGCCAGCGCGGTCAGCGCGGGGCCGTCCTCCAGGCCCCCGAAGAAGTTGGGCTGCTGGAAGATGACCGCGGCGCTGTCATCGAGCGCGGCGGCCAGGGCCTCGATGTCGGCGGTGCCGCCGCTGGTCATCGGGGTGGCAGCGACCTCGAACCCGCGGCCCGCGCCATAGGTGCGCAGCACCGCCAGGTACTCGGGGTGGATGGTGCCGGCGACCACCACCCTCTGGCGGCCGGTGTGTACCACGGCCATCACCGCGGCCTCGGCCATGGCCGTCGCCGCCTCGTACATCGACGCGTTGGCCACGTCCATGGCGGTGAGTTCGGCAATCATCGACTGGAACTCGAAGATGGTCTGCAGCCAGCCCTGGCTGGCCTCCGCCTGGTAGGGCGTGTAGGCGGTGTAGAACTCGGGCCTGCTGATCACCTGGCTCACCGCGGAAGGGATGAAACGCCGGTAGGCGCCGGCGCCGAGGAAGCTCTCCAGCCGGGTGAGGTCCTGGTTCTCGCGGGCCAGCTTGCTGAAGTACTCGGTGAGCTCCTGCTCGGACATCCCGCCGGGGAGTTCCAGGCGGTGGTCCAGGTCCGCTGGGAGGGACGCGAACAGCGCCTCCTGGGAGCCCGCCCCCACCACCTCGAGCATCGCCGCGCGGTCCTCGCCGGACAGCGGCAGGTAACGGTGCTGAAGCGTCAGAGGCCCTCCGTGAACCCGGTGTAGCCGGCCTCGTCGAGGAGCTCGCCCGAGAGCGGCTCGGTGAGCTCGACTTCCAGCATCCAACCCTCGCCGTAGCTGTCGCTGTTGACCAGTTCGGGAGTCTGCGTCAGCGCCGGGTTGGCCTGCTTGACCGTGCCGCTGACCGGTGAGTAGAGGTCCGAAGCGGCCTTGACCGATTCGATCACCCCGAACTTGCCGCCGGCGGCGACCTCGGTGCCGGGCTTGGGCAACTCCACGTAGATGACGTCACCCAGCTGCGCCTGCGCGTACTCGGTGATGCCGATGCGGGCGGAGTCCCCGTCCGCCGCCACCCATTCATGGCTCCTGCTGAACTTGTACTTCGAAAGATCCATCCAGGGATTATCGGTTCTGCGACCGCTGGGCCAGGCTGGCGGCGACAAAGTCATCAAGGTAGGGGTCCAGTTCCTCGGCGGACATCATGACCTGCTCCCGCGCCTGGACCCGGCCCTCCCACCAGTGGGTCAGGACGCGGTCGTCGGGCGACAGGCCGGCGGCGAACCGGGCGGGAAAGTGGGCCGTCGGGCGCCCCTGGAGGACGTGGTGCTTGAAGACGAAGCGCAGCCCCTCCCCATCGAGGTCCACCAGCCAGCGGTGGTGCCCCCAGCCGACCCAGGGGCCCTGGATCCCGTAGGTCTGCTCCTCCAGCCGTGACGGCACCTCGATGTAGCCGGCGCGCGCCACCCGGCTCAGCTCCTGGCAAACCCAGATGGGGTCGCGGATGTCCTCCAGGGTGTGTGAGCAGACGGCGAAGTCGAATGAGTCGTCGGCAAAGGGCAGGGGCGCGCGGTCGCAGATGTCCCGCGCCACCCACGTCGCCGCGGTGAACCGCTCGGGCAGCTCACCATCGCGGCCGAAGAGGCCGCGGGTTTGATAGGGCATGTGGTCGACCACCCAGTCGGCGCGGGTCAGGGGCTTGGCCCAACCGCCGACGTCCAGCACCCGGGCGTCCGGCGGCACCTCGCGGAGGAGGCGGCGAAGGCTGCTCTCGATCACCGGGAGGTCGGGTGGCGGGAGGTCAGGCGCGCGGGCGCTTGTAGAAGGGCATCGGCACGCGCCGCGCGGCGACCGGCTCCCCACGGATCTCGACGGTGAGGGCCGGGGAGTCCACAGAGCCCCGCTCGACATAACCCATCGCCACCGCCCTGCCGAGAGTAAATGAAAACGTCCCCGACGTTACCTCGCCCACCTCGCGGCCCCCATCGCTGATGCGCTGGCCGTGCCGGGCGATCGCGCGGCCCTCCAGCCCCAGGCCGATCAACTGCCGTTTCAGCCCCTCATCCCGGACGCCCTGGAGGGCGTCGCGGCCAATGAAGTCGCCCTTGTCCAGCTTGACTGCCCAGCCCAGGCCGGCCTCCAGCGGGTTGGTGGTCTCGTCGATGTCCTGGCCGGAAAGCCGCATCGAGGCCTCGAGGCGCAGCGTGTCACGGGCGCCCAGGCCGCATGGCCGGATGCCCCGCGGCGCCCCCGCCTCAAGGATGAGGTCCCAGGCCTCTCCCGCACGATCCCAGGGCACGAATACCTCGAAGCCGTCCTCGCCGGTGTAGCCGGTCCGGCTCCAGCGTGCGGGGATGTCGCCCAGCCGGCCCTCGGCGTGGTGGTAGTAGCCGATGTCGTCAAGCGCCAGGTCGGTCAGCGGGCGCAGCACCTCGATGGCCCTGGGCCCCTGGACGGCGATCAGCCCGGTGCGCTCGGTGGCGTCATCAATCGGTTGGTCGCCGGCGGCAGCGCGGAAGTGGTCGAGGTCCTTGAGCCGCGTGCCGGCGTTGACCACCACCAGGAAGCGCTCGGCGGCAATGCGATAGACCAGCGCGTCGTCGATGACGCCGCCGGCCTGGTCGCAGACGATGTTGTAGCGCGCCTGGCCGTCGACGAGGTCGTCGAGGCGGTTGCTGAGGATGCGGTCCAGCGTCGCCTCGGCGCGCGGCCCATCGAGATGGAACTCGCCCATGTGCGAGACGTCGAACACCCCCACGCCCTGGCGAACGGCGAGGTGCTCCTCGCGCATCGAGGAGTACTGCAGCGGCATCATCCAGCCACCGAACTCGACCATCTGCCCACCGGCCGCGGCGTGGCGGTCGTAGAGCGGGGTCCGCAGCGCCTGGGTCGTCGTGGTCACTGGTCTGGCCCAGCCCCCTGGGGACGGCGACGGGGGTCCGGCGCCTCCTCCTCGTCGACGAAGTCGATCCCCAGGTTGTCGGCGTCGGCGTCGTCGAGGAAGGTGATGGTCGCCGCGTCGTTGCGCTCGCGCGCCAGGTCGAGCATCCGCTCGATCCGCTCCAAACGCCCCTCCTCCCAGCCCAGCAACTTCTCCATCTCCACCGGCGTCGCCTCGCGCCGGTTGGCGCGCCGGAACATCACCTGGGCGGTCTCCAGCGTCTTCACGTCGGTGACGTCGGAGTCGAGCTCCTTCCTGGCGTCATCCTCGGCCTGGATCAGGGAGTCGATCTGGAGCCCGATGTGGAGACTGGCGAACTCGCGGAAACCACCCTGGCCGGTGTAGGCGCCGATGGCGTCGACCAGGCCCAGGGTGCCCTCCTGGTAGAGGTCGGAAAATTGCAGACCCTTGCCCAGGTGGCTGTCAGACTGGGCCACGACCAGGTCGAGGTTGCGCTCCACCAGGGTGGTCACCGCACCGGCGTCGGGTCGCCGCGCGAGGAGGTCACGCTCCTCGTCGGCGGATAGGCGCCTGTAGGCCTTCGCCTGCCTGCGCAGCTCGGTTTCGAGCTGCTCCTCCCGCTCCCTGTGCAGTGGACCCTCCGTCACTCATGAATCATAGGAAGGGCGCCGTACCATGGCGGTATGGCACGCGCGCTTCGCGTGGTCCTGGCCGCTGTGCTCCTGGCTGCGGGCATCCTGTCTGGCGCCACGCCCGCGACCGCGACCCAGCCCAGGGTGACGCAGCTGAGGATCGACGGCGTGATCAACGTGTTCACCGCGGACTACATCGTCAACGGGCTGGACGCCGCCCGGAGGGATGGCGCCGAGCTGGTGGTCATCGGCATGGACACCCCGGGCGGGATCGACAGCTCGATGCGGCGGATCATCCAGGCGATCCTCGCCAGTCCCCTGCCGGTCGCGGTCTACGTCGGACCCTCGGGCGCCCGGGCCGCCAGCGCCGGGCTCTACATCACCCAGGCGGCGGACATCGTCGCCATGGCCCCGGGCACCAACATCGGCTCAGCTCACCCGGTGTTCATCAGCGCCGGCGGCGCGGCCGGCGGGAGTGGCTCGAGCGTGGAGGACCAGAAGGTGCTCAACGACTCCGTCGCCTACATCCAGGGACTGGCGACGCTGCACCATCGCAATGTCGAGTGGGCGACGGACGCGGTGAAGAACAGCGTCAACGTGCCCGCCGAGCAGGCGGTCACGCTGCATGTGGCGGACCGCCTGAGCCGCGACCTTCCGACGCTGCTGCGGGACATCGACGGCCAGCAGGTCAGCAAGCACGAGCGGTCGATCACCGTCCATTCCGCGAGCGCCCTGGTCGAGGTGCGGGACATGGGCTACGGCCAGGGGGTCCTCCACGCCCTCGCGGATCCCCAGGTCGCCTACCTCTTCTTGCTGCTGGCGATACTGGCGATCGGCTTCGAGATCACGCACCCGGGGGCGGTCCTGCCCGGCGTTATCGGGGTGATCGCAGCGGCCCTGGCCCTGGTGGCGTTCGAGAGCCTGCCCGTCAACCTCGCCGGCGTGGCGCTGGTGCTGTTCGCCCTGGTGCTGTTCGCGGTCGACATCCACGCCCCAAGCCACGGCGTGCTGACCGGCGGAGGGGTGCTGTCGCTGGCGCTGGGGTCATTCCTGGTGCTCGATGCCGGCGCGCCCTTCCTGGAACCGAACCTCTGGCTCGCGGTGCTACCGCCGCTGGCGGTGGGCCTGATGCTGGCATTCCTGGTCTCGCGCGCGATCGCCGCGCGGCGCAGGCCGATTGCCGTGGGGGCGTCGACCCTGCTTGGCGTCGAGGGCGAGGCTCGCGGCGACGTCGGGCCAGGAGGTGGCCTGGTGATGGTCGATGGCGCGCTGTGGCAGGCCAGCGCCCCGGTGACCCTGGGCCCGGGCACCCGGGTGCGCGTGCGGGCGGTCGATGGTCTTCGCCTGACGGTCGAACGGGCCTAACCGGCGCGTTAGTCAGCGCCGGGCGTTAGCGCGAGGCCAGCAGCGCGCGGTACACGTCCACCGTGAGCTCGGCGGACTTCCTCCAGCTGTAGCGCGCCGCGGTCCTGGGCCCCCGGACGCGGAGGTCCGCTGCGAGGCGAGGGTCGTCGAGGACGCGGTCGATGGCGTCGGCCAGGGCGTTCACGTCACCCGGCGCATACAGGATCGCGCTGTCACCGACCAGCGTCGGCAGGTTGGCCGACCGGGCGGCGATGAGCGGCGCCCCGCACGCGAGGGCCTCCAGAGCAGTGAGCCCGAAGCCCTCGTGGCGCGAGGGCAACACCACCGCGGCGGCCCCGCGGTAGAGCGCCGCCAGCGTCTCGTCGGCGACGAAGCCAGCAACCAGCACCCGCACACCCAGTTCGGCAGCCGCGGCGGCCAGCCGTTCACTCTCAGTTCCCGTCGCGCCGGCGAAGAGCATCGGCGTGCCGGCATGACGGCTCAGCTTCAGCGCGGCGAGAAGGCTGTCGAGGTCCTTGCGGGGATCGTGCGCCCGCGTGCTGCCGACCCACAGCAGGTAGCGGCCGTCCGGGGCCCCGGCGCGGTGGCGCCGGTCGCTGTCCTCATCCTCTGGCGCCTGCGCCCGGAACTCTTGCGCGACGGCCTCCGGGACGACGGTGACGCGAGCGGGGTCGAGGTCCAGGATGTTCACCGCCTCGTCCGCGGTGGCCTGGCTCACGGCGATGACCGCGCCGACTCGCCGCAGCCGGCGCCGCTGCATCGCGAGGTAGCGCCCGGTGACCCCGCCGCGCGGAGTCTCGGCGGCCCAGGGGATCACGTCATGGAGGGTCACAACCTGCCGCCGCAGCGGCCAAAAAAGGGCGGGGTCCGACGCCAGGCACTGGACCAGGTCCGCGCGATGTAGCCGGGCGGCCGGGCCGATGTATGGCTGCGCCCAGGCAAAGCGAACCGCCCAGCTCTCACGCGGGGGCGGACCCGGCGGCTGGACCGCGTGCAGGGCGACCTGGTCGTCGCGGCGAAGCTCGGTCAGCAGGGACGAGGCATAGCGTCCGATACCCGCAGTGGCCCGGCTGTCTCCCAGCGCGCTGGCGTCGGCGAGCACCCGGATCTTCCCTCCCACTGAGGGTCAGTCTAAGAAGGAATCTCCCGGAGGAAGCGTTTCTGGGCGTCGGGGAGGGACTCCGCCCTCACGCAGCTCTCGAACCCGTGGTGCTTGTGGGTGGCGTCGCAGAAGGGCTTGTTCTCCGAGAGCCCGCAGCGGCACAGCGCGGCGTGACTGCCCGCCGGCACCGAGAGGATCGGCGTCCCCTCGGCGTCGACGATCTCCGCCGGGCCATAGACGCGGTTGGAGGCGTTGTCGCGGACGACGATCCTCGCACCTGCCACGGCTCGACTATAGGCAGTGGCGTCAGCGGGCGATCTCTCCATGGCGGTGGATGCACACCCAGCGGTCACCCTGGCGGCGATAAATTGTCGTGGCCCGCAGTCGCATGGGCCCGCGCTCGCCGCCGTCGACCCGCACGGTACCCTCCTCGAAGCCGGCCAGGTAGGCGATGTCGCCGAACACCGCGCCACCCAGGGGGGTGAACTTCATCTCACCCTCCGATAGGCGCCCCGCGGCCATCGTCAGGCCGCCCTCAAGCACGTCCCAGCCGCGCCCGGAGATGTCGAACCCACCGTGGAGGGTGAGTTCGCCGTCGTGGGCCCAGTTGTCCAGGGCAGGGTCGCCGTTGAAGAAGGAATTGTTGTTGGCCTGGTGGAAGCGGATCAACTCCGCGATCTCGGGCGAGGCGGTTGCCTCACTCATGGGCTGACCGATCACGGTAAACCCGGGAGCGGTCCCCGCGGTGGTCGTGAGCTGGTCGGTAGACATCGCCTACGCCTCGCCCTGGTCGCCGGGCATAAGCAGGAACGCGCAGCCGACCACACCCAGCGCGGCTATGAGCCCGGCGCCACCGCGGGTGACCATGCTGCTGGCCAGGACGACACCCAGCGTGCCCTTGACTGCGCTGACCACCGACACAGTGATGCCGAGGGGCTTACCCCAGCCCCGCCCTAGCCAGAGCGCAACCGCGGCGGCTACGCCAAGCGGGATCAGCACCAGGCTGACGACGACCACCGGGGACGGCATCGGCAGCACCAGGGCACCGAGTTCGAAAACACTCAATCCGACCAGGACGCCTGCCGCGATGGCGCGCGCCCCCGCGCGTCCGTTTGCCTGGACCACGTGATCTGTTGACATGTGACCTCCTTCGGGGGCTTTCGCCTCCCGCTGTTTCTTTACGGTTTGTAATCTAACGTGAACTGGACAGCATGTCAAGTAGGACCCGAAAACACGTCGTCGTCGGGCTACGGGCACGTTGGAAGCTGCTTACTGTTTCACCGTCAGGTCGCACGTGAAACGTGCGCGGCGCATGCCATCCTCATCGTGAAAGGCGACAATTGAGGGGCTCAGGAGGCTGCTGTGTTTTTCGCCGTCGGAATCATCCTCATCGTCCTCGTGGTCCTGTTCTTCATGTCCGTTCGCGTGCTGCAGGAGTACGAGCGGGGGGTGGTCTTCCGGCTCGGCCGCCTCATGCCCATCAAGGGCCCGGGCTTCGTGCTGATCATCCCCTTCGGGGTCGACCGTCTGGTCAAGATCGACCTCCGAACCGTGACGCTGGAAGTTCCGCCGAAGGAGGTCATCACCCGCGACAACGTGACCATCAAGGTCATCGCCGTCATCTACTTCAAGATCGTGGACCCGGGCCGCGCGGTGACCCAGGTCCTCAACTATGTCAACGCCACCTCGCAGATCGCCCAGACCACCCTGCGCTCGGTCCTCGGCGAGTCCACCCTCGACGAACTCCTGGCGGGCCGCGAGCAGGTGAATCAGCGCCTGCAGCTGATCATCGACGAGCACACCGAGCCGTGGGGGGTCAAGGTCAGCACCGTCGAGGTCAAGGACGTCGAGCTGCCGCAGACGATGCAGCGGGCGATGGCCAAGGAGGCTGAGTCCGAGCGCGAGAAGCGGGCCAAGATCATCCACGCCCGCGGCGAGTTCGAGGCTTCACAGCAGTTGATGGAGGCCGCGGAGGTGATCGGCCGGGAGCCCGCGGCGCTGCAGCTGCGCTACCTCCAGACGCTGACGGAGATCGGCGTCGAGAAGAACACCACAATCATCTTCCCCCTGCCCGTCGACATCATCGACGCCCTCCTGGGCCTCAGCAGGCGCGCCGGGCGCGAGGCCGGCAGCGCAGGGGCGGCCGACCCGAGCCCGGACCCTGCCCCGAGCCCGGCTTCCGCCACGACCCTGCCCCCGGCTCGCAGGGCGCGACCGGCTCCCCCGCGCGACTGAACCCCCGCACTTGAGCGTGGCGGCCTCGAGCGTCGACGTCGCCCAGCTCATTGAGCTCGCCCTGGCGCTGATCACGTTTTCGTTCATCCTGGTCGCCGCCAACCTTGGGGACAGCAGCTCGGCATGGCGGATCGTCGCCTTCTCCGGCGAGGTGGGCCTGTGCGCCGTCGTCGCCGCCCTCGCCGTGCTCAACATCATCACCGTCCTGGTCATCCCTGCCTCGGTGCAGGCGACCACCGGGCTACCGGCCAGCCGGGTGATCGGCGGCAACCTCCTGCAACTGGCAGGCGCGCTGGCCGCGCCGCTGGTCATGCTCCCGGCCATCCGGCGCCAGGTGGGCCGCCTGCTCAGGGACTTCCGCCCGGAGTCGGCCATCAACGCCGTGGGAGCCAGCATGTACGTGTTGGTGGTGACGCTGTTCCTGAGCCTGCAGTTCTCCACCGACCAGCTCAAACAGATCAAGCAGAGCGGCGAGTCACCGTCCCTTCTGTACATCATCAGCACCAACCAGCTGCCCTTCCTGATCGTGGGCATCGTCGGGGTCGGCCTCTTCGTCCGCCGCTCCCCCGGCGAGGCGCTGAAGCGACTGGGCCTGGTCTGGCCCGGGTGGCGGTGGATCGGCGCGGGGGCGCTTGTCGCGGTGCTGCTGGTGTTCTTCGGTATCGCCTTCGACCAGTTGATCACCAAGCTCACCCCCGACCAGTCGAAGAGCATCAACGAGGCCAGCCAGCAGCTGCTCGCCAACGTGACCAGTCCGCTGGCGGCGGTCGCGCTGGCGCTGGCGGCGGGCATCGGCGAGGAGGTGCTCTTCCGCGGCGCCATTCAGCCCCGGCTGGGGATCGTGGCGGCGGCGCTGATGTTCGCCGTGCTCCACACCCAGTACGCCATCAGCCTGGCCAGCCTGGAGATCTTCATCCTGGGCATCGCCCTCGGCTGGCTGCGGCAGCGCGGCAGCACGACGGCCGCGATCATCGCCCACTCCGGCTACGACCTGATCCTGCTGATGATCCCGTTTGTGCTGCACCACTGATGGCGGTGATCTGCGCGATCACCAACCAGAAGGGCGGGGTTGGCAAGAGCACGACCGCGGTCAACGTGGCGGCGTACGCCGCCGGCTGGGGCAGGCGCATCCTGCTGGTCGACCTCGATCCACAGGGCAACGCCAGCAGCGGTCTGGGGCTGCGCCGCGACCCGGAACGTTTCAGTGTTTACAACGTCGTGGTGGACGGCCAGCCGGCAGCAGAGGCCGTCGTGCCCACGACGGTGGCAGGCCTATCGATCCTGCCCTCTGACCTCGACCTGGCGGGGTCCGAGATCGAGTTGATCAGCATGCCGCGCCGCGAGAACCGGCTGGCATACGCGCTGGAGGCGGTGGCCGGTGACTACGACATCGTCATCGTCGATTGCCCGCCGTCCCTGGGGCTGCTGACGATCAACGCGCTGGTGGCCGCGACGCATCTGGTGATCCCCATCCAATGCGAGTTCTATGCCCTGGAGGGCCTGGCCCACCTGACGCAGACCCTCGACCTGGTGCGCAGGTCGTCGAACCCGGCGCTGGAGGTACTGGGGATCGTGATGACCCTGTACGACGGCCGCACGACGCTGAGCGCCCAGGTCGTGGCGGAGGTCCGCCGGGGGTACCCCGAGCTCATCTTCGAGACCGTCATACCCCGCAACGTGCGCCTGAGTGAGGCACCGAGCTACGGGCAGAGCATCGCCCAGTACGACCCGCGGTCGCGCGGCGGGCGAGCATACGAAGCACTGACCAGGGAGATCCTCGGGCGGCTGACGCCGGTCGCGGAGCCGCAGCACGCCGGCGGAACGCCCGCCGTGCACCACGGACAGGAGGAGACCTGATGGGGAACCAGCGACACGGTGGGTTGGGACGGGGCCTGGGCGCGATCATCCCCGGCGGTCAGTTGACGGCGCGCGCCGCGGGGGTGGCGACATTGCCGGTGGACGCCATAGAGGCCAACCCCGACCAGCCACGGCAGACGTTCAACGACGCGGAGATGGACGGCCTGGTCAACTCCGTCCGGGAGCACGGGGTGCTCCAGCCCCTGGTGGTGACGCGGCACGGCGGCGGCTACCGGCTGATCGCCGGCGAGCGGCGGCTGCGTGCCGCGCGCACGGCGGGGCTCACCGAGGTGCCGGTGGTCGTTCGCGACGAGGCCCACCCGGTGGAGTCACTGGCGCTGGCCCTGATCGAGAACATCCAGCGCCACGACCTCAACGCGCTGGAGGAGGCGGAGGCGTTCCGCCGCCTCCTCGAGGAGTTCGAGCTCAGCCACGAGGCCATCGGACGCCAGGTGGGCAAGAGCCGCACATACGTGACCAACGCCCTGCGCCTGCTGGGTCTCGTGACCGCGGTGCAGGGAGCGCTGCTGAGGGGCGCCATCAGCGCTGGCCACGCGCGCGCCATCGCCGGCGTCCCGGAGGCACTCCAGGAGGACGCGCTGCGTCGCGTCCTCAAGGCCGAGCTCAACGTTCGTGACACCGAGGCGCTGGCGCGAGAGATGGCCACTTCCGGGACCGCGACCAAGAGGCGCCAGCGCGCTGCGCGCGGTCAGGACCCCGACACGCGCGACCTGGAGTCCAAGTTCCGGGACGCACTGCAGTCGCGGGTCAGCCTGAGCCGGGGCCGTAAGGGCGGAAAGCTGGTGATCCAGTTCGCGTCCGACGAAGAGCTGGACGGCCTCTACCGCCTCCTGGTTCTGGGAGAGCGCCCCGCATTCTGAGCGATGTTTCACGTGCCACCTGACGGTGAAACAGCACACAGTCGGCGGCGCAAGCCGTGAGGGGGTGGTAGCGTCGCCGAACGGGATTTGGTGGGAGGAAGCGTCGTAACTGAAGCGAGCAGGCGGCATCGGGATCCAATAGACCGCCGGGTCGCCCTTGTGGGCTGCGTGCTTGGCGCTGCAGGAGTCCTCTTCTACGTTTGGCTCTTTGGTAGCGCGATCATTTTCAAGGGGGTAGAGATTCCCTCACCGCTGTACCGGCCCGTCGGCATCCTATCCTGGGCCAGTCCGCTCGCCAGCGTCATCCTGGGCATCGCCGTCGCGGCCCGAACGAGAGGCGGCTCAGGGCTGGCGTGGCTGTCTATCATGCTCGGGTGCATTGGCACGGGCATCTTCGTTTTTCTCCTCTTTGCGTCGGGGACATGGATGACAGACCCCTGCCAGTTTCTTGGTTTCTGTGATCCGCCGAGATGATGTCGGGGTCAATATCGACTGCCCGCCCGCATAGCCGAGAAGGTGCGCAATCGCTGAAACGAGCGGCCGGCACCGAGTTCCGGTAGCCCGCCGCCTCGCGATCCTGGGCTGCGTGCTTGGCGCCGAGCCGCTTCTGTACGACGCGTGGGCAGTCGCGGACGCACTATTCAAGGGGCCAAGCGTCTCCGCGCCCGTGTATCGACTCTCCGAAGTAGTGGCCTGGATTCTCCCCCTCACCGCTGTAATCCTGGGCATCGCCGTCGTGGTGCGAACGAGAGGTGCCTCAGGACTGGCGTGGCTGGCAATCCTGCTCGGGTCTATGGGGATTGGCATCTTCGTACTTTCCCTGTTTGCGTTTGGGATCTGGATGACGGACCCCTGCCAGTGGCTTGGTTTCTGTGCTCAGCCTGGGTAATGTCCAGGTCGGTCGACGCGCGAGCTATGCGAGGGCGACTGGGGGCCGTTGGGCCCGATGTCACCTACTTTTAGCGCTTTAGTTCTAGAACCCTTGTGCTAGTAGCAGTGAAACACTGCTGTGGGATGATCCATCGGTGGCGACCGACCCTGGCGGCCCAAGCGAGTTCGACCTTGGCTTCCTCCTCGGCATTCTCTGCGGCGAGGGGCACTTTGGCGGCGATGGGCGCCAGCCGGAGATCACGCTGCGGATGCACACCCGCCACGAGCGCATGTTCCGCTGGCTGCAGGAGACCTTCCCGGGTGGGCGACTCTACGGCCCCTATCACCACGGCGGCCGCAGCTACTACCAGTGGATGGCGCGGGGCGAGTACCTCCGCAAGCAACTGGCACCCCTGATCGCCGGCCGGTTGGAGCAGCTTGACGACCACGCGGCCCAGCGCTTCCTGGCGATGTGCGCGAACTACGGCATCAGCACCGATCAGATCGGCGACGGCGCGAACCGTGCGGGTTAGAATCCGCCTCGTGCCTCTGCTGCGGCTGCGCCGCGCCTGAACGATGTCCAGCTACCCATCCCTGACGACCTTCCCGCCGGCTGAAAAGCCCCCCAAGTCGTGGCTGCGCGACTTCATCGAGGTCGTTCTCCTGGCGCTCGCCCTGTTCGTCATCATCAGCTTCGCCGTGCAGACCATCCACGTGATGGGGCCGAGCATGGAAAACACGCTGCAGAACAACGACTTCCTGATCGCCAGCAAGATCAGCTACCGGCTGCATGAGCCCGAGCGCGGCGACATCATCATCTTCAAGCCGAGCATCGACGCCCAGCACGACTACATCAAGAGGATCATCGCGAAGCCCGGCGACCGGATCCGCATCGCCCACGCGCAGGTGTTCATCAATGACCGCCAACTCTCGGAACCGTACCTGCCCGAGCCGTGGACCTGGTCGGACACCTGGAACCAGGGCAACGATGACACCGTCCCGCCCGGGCAGTACTTCGTCATGGGGGACAACCGCAACCACTCCACCGACTCGCGCTTCCTGGGCTACCAGCGCAAGGACGCGTTCCTCGGCAAGGCCTGGGTGCGGATATGGCCGCTCAGCACTCTGACCGTCTTCCACCCGATCTCGAACTTCAAGAACTAGCCGCTCACGCGCGGGATCTCTCCTCAGGGCTCTCGGGCGGGGCCTGCCGCCCGGGGGACACGTCACCCGGCTCCGCCATCGGTCAGGGCCCGGTCCGGGGGGTCCCCCGGGCACCGCTGCGCTTGCGTGAGCGCGCGACACGCGAACCTCGTCCGGGCTGTTGCGGCCCAGCGCTGTCGCCTCACTCAATGGGAGCGCTTGGAGGGCCGCCCAGTCCTCCGTCGGGCCCGCGTATCGGGAGCGCTTGGGAGTCGTGGGTGCCCGAGGAACCCCCCGGCCGACGGCGCGGCGGCTATGGACCGGGCGGACGTGTCCCCCAGGCGCCACCCACCCCCGGGGGGCCGAAAGGGCGGGCGAGCGGGGCGCTAACGAGCCCGGGGTACGATCTTCAATAGTTGAACGGGCAGCGGTATGCAGCCATCGCAAGTACGTCGAGGAATGCGATCATCGAGTTGTTCGAGGCGGGCCGCCCGCGGCTGGCCGCATGACAGGTTCCTGGCTCCGCGACGACCGACGTCCGACTTTGCAGTGGGCAATTGAGCGGGCGGTAGAAAAAGTGCTCGGCACCAGCCTCACGAGTGCAGAACGCATCCACGGCGGGCTCAGGAGTGAGGTGTATCTCATCGACACCCTCAAAGGCGATCAGCTGGTGGCTCGCGCTGCTCGTCGGGCCGCCGCCCAATTCCAAGGCGAGAGATGGGCCATTGACCAGGCCCTCTCACAGGGTCTTCCAATGGCGGCCGTCCGCCACATCGCGCACTTCGAGGACCCGGCGACCGGTGGTCCGGTGTCCGTGTGCATCCAGGACCGGCTCGAAGGCATCAGCCTCGACCGGTTGGCTGCCGGAGAGACTGATGCAAAGGTAGTTGCGGCGGCGGTGGCCGAGGCCGGAGCTGCCATAGCCCGGCTGCATACGATCGAGACAGTGGGGTTCGGACCCATCAACCATGAGGGCTTCGGGGCCGACGCGAGCTACGTTGACGGAGTCTGCGCCAGGATTGCGGCTACTCCGCCAGGAAGGGAGGTCGCCCGATCCCTACCTTTCGATCCCGTGATTGTTGATGACGCCAAACAAATCGTCCTCACCGCGATGCGACTCCGCAGTGATGTTCCGCCCCGCTTGTTGCATGGCGACTTCAAGCCTGCCCACGTATTCATCGCGGATGGCCGGGTTACAGGTCTCATCGACCTGGAGCTCTGTTGCTCTGGCGATCCGCTGGACGACTTCGCGATCTGGGACTACTGGTTCCGTGGCCAGGTCCCGACCGAGCAGCTCTGGGCCGGCTACGGGATTACGTCGGACGAGGAGCGTGCGGCGATGGATATCCGGCTGAGGGTCGGCTGAGGGTCGGCAGACTACGGCTGGGTCTCTTCTACGTGCGCACCTGGAAAGATATCGGCGCTGACTGGACCTCCTGGCCCGTCGTGGCCGAGAAGCTGAGGATCGACGTCGCCAGCTAAACTGCAGCGCCCATCGCCCCGGTCCGAGCTTGGGGATGCTAGGAGCCGGCAGCCTTATCATGAGGGCTCGTTTCTGGAGGGATTGAAAATGAGCGATGCCGCTGACCCGGTTAACGTCCGTGCTGGTCACGAGGTCACGCCATCCGAGGCTGGTATACCGAAAGTCGCGAACGTGCCAGTTGCGGGCTTTCCGCAGCAGATCACGATCAGCGCCGGCACCGCCTTCAAGGCTGGCTTCTTCGCATTTTGGGGCTTCCTCGTCGCAGCGCTTGTGCCGTGGCTTCTCGTGTTGGTGCTTGGTGGCGCGCTTCTCTCCGTACGCCCGCACTGATTCCGGTGGCCACTCCCGGCCCGCGATCCATGGATCGCCTCGCCTCCGCCCGTATTGTTGCTATAGGTGGCGGGAACACCGCACGTAAGGAGATTTGGCATGGCTGTTGATGTGAAGGCGACGATCGAGGTTGGGCAGGAAGCGCCCGACTTCACCCTGGTGGCAGACAGCGGGGAGAAGTGGACGCTCTCGGAGCACCGCGACAAGAAGGTGGTGCTGGTGTTCTACCCGCTGTCGTTCAGCGGGATCTGCACCAAGGAACTGCACGTCCTTACCGGCGATGCCGAGAAGTTCGCCGGCGCCGACGCCGAGGTGGTGGGCATCTCCATCGACAGCAAGTACGTGCAGGCCGCCTTCAAGCGCGATGAGAACCTCAAGGTCACCCTGCTCGCCGACTTCGCCCCGCGCGGCGCGGTGGCGCAGAAGTACGGCGTCTTCATCGAGGAGCTGGGCATCGCCAACCGCGGCACCTTCGTCATCGACCGCGAGGGCAAGGTCGCCCACGTCGTGGTCACCTCGGTCGGCGAAGCCCGCGACCCCGAGGAGTACCTCTCAGCGCTGCAGGTCTGTAGCTGACCGCGGGCGCGCCGCCGTCGCTCCCCGGGGGGTGGGTGGCGCCCGGGGGACACGTCCGCCCGGTCCATAGCCGCCGCGCATTCGGCCGGGGGACCCACCGGACCGGCCGCTGACCGATGGCGGAGCCGGGTGACGTGTCCCCCGGGTGCCAGGCCCCGCCCGAGAGCCCTCCCAAGTGCGCGCCCGCGATCAGTTAAGGCTGGGGCTCAGCCCTCGAGGATCCACCGCTCCACGTCGCGGCTGTACTCCAGCACCTCGTCGGGCGCAAAGAAGATCTCGATCTCCCGGGCCGCGCTCTCGACGGAGTCAGAGCCGTGCACCAGGTTCATCCCGATCGTCAGGCCGAAGTCACCGCGGATGGTCCCCGGCGCCGACTTGGCGGGGTCGGTCACGCCCATCATGCCGCGCACGTTGGCGACGGCGTTGGGGCCCGACAGGACCATCGCCACCAGCGGACCGGAGGTGATGAAGTCGGAGAGGCCCTGGAAGAAGGGCTTCTCGGTGTGCTCGGCGTAGTGCCGCCGGGCCAGCGCCTCGTCGGCCCTCATCAGCTTGAGCCCGTGGACGCGCAGTCCCCTGCGCTCCAGGCGTCCGATGATCTCCCCGACCAACCCCCGCTGCACGCCGTCCGGCTTGACCAGTACCAGTGTTTGCTCACTCATTTGTTCAGCTCCAGTTGATGAGGTCCGCCAGCCGGTCCTCGTTCTTGAGCGGCCCGATCGCCGCGAGTCGCATCGGCTGCTCCGCGAATGTCTCGCGCGCCAGCCTGGTGACATCCTCCGCGGTGACCCTGTCGAGGGCCCCGAGGGTCTCTTCCATCTCGATGATCCGGCCGGTCAGCAGCTCCTGGCCGCCAAGCCAGGTGGACACCGCGCCGGTGCTTTCCAGCCGCAGGACCATCCGTCCCTTGAGGTAGGCGCGGGCCTTTTCCAGCTCGTCGTGGCCGACGGGCTCCTCGGCGATGCGGTGCAGCTCGTGCATCACCGCCCTGACGGCGTCCTCGGCGCGGTTGGGGTCGGTGCCGATGTACACGCCGGCCGAGCCGGTGTCCGCCATCTTGCCCGCCCAGGAGTGGACGTCGTAGCAGAGCCCGAGCTTCTCCCGGACCTCCAGGAACAGGCGCGAGCTCATGCCCTCGCCAAGCACGGTGTTCATCACGTCGATGGCGTAGCGGTCGGGGTGGAAGTAGTCGATGCACCGCGTGCCGAGGACCAGGTTGACCTGCTCGGTCGGACGCTTGACCAGCTGGGCCACGGAGCCCGAGGCCAGCGGTGAGGCCGCGGGGAAGCTGGCGCGCTCGCCGCGGCGCCAGCCGTCGAGGTAGGGGGCGGTGACGTGCAGCGCCTCCTGGGTGTCGACATTGCCGGCGATAACCACCACCAGGTTCTGGGCCGTGTAGTGCGTCGCCAGGTGCGCCCGCATCTTCGCGCCGTTGACGCCGGGCAGGTTCTCCTCGGTGCCCGCGATGTCCACGCCAAGCGGGTGGTCGGGCCAGAGCATCTCCTCGAAGACCGTGTGGACGTGGTCCCCCGGCGAGTCGCGGTACATCCGCAGCTCCTCGATGATGACCTCGCGCTCCTTGTCGACCTCGGGCTCCTCCATGAGGGGATGGAGCACCATGTCGCAGAGGACCTCCACCGCCTCCTTGAGACGATCGCCGCCGACCCGGGCCCAGTACATCGTGGCCTCCTTGTCGGTGGCCGCGTTGAGCTCGCCGCCGATGCCCTCGATGGCCTCGGCGATCTCCCTCGAGCCTGGGTATGCGTCCGACCCCTTGAAGAGCATGTGCTCGACGAAGTGGCTGATGCCCGCCGCCTCCGCGGTCTCGTAACGCGAGCCGACCCTGAACATCAGGGCGACGCTCACAGAGGCCCTGGCGGCCATTGGCGCGGTGATCACGCGGGCGCCGGAATCAAGGACCTCCAGGGTGTGACCCGAGGCCACCATTTCGCTGGAGGGCATCGGAACTTACTATACCGGCGTGCCCTCTTCGCGCCCCGCGCCCCAAAACGCCAACCGTGAAGCCATCGCCGCGCTTCGTGATGACGCTGAGCAGGTGGCCCTCAGGCTGTCTGGGGACGATATCGACTCGGACCTCCAGGAGCTCGGCGAGCACCTGGCGCGGCTGGAAGCCAGCTGCGACGACCTGGCCAAAGCCAGCCGGGGGACCTGGAAGACGCGCCTGACCGCGTCCCGAAAGCACTTCCACGAGGCTCGCGACCTCCTCGACGACGGCGAACCGGCTGACGCCGTGGCGCTGGAGGTGATGGCCGGGCGGGAGGGTCTCCGCAACTAGCGCCTACGCCGAGCCGGTCACCTCGCCCTTCCGGAAGGCGCCCCAGCGCGCGGTGACGTCGCCCACGTCATCGAGGGTGGTGGGGCGGACCCAGCGTCCCTCCTGGTAGCGCAGCCCGGCGGCGATCGCCACCCGCCGGCGGAACTCCCAGTTGGCCGAGCCGTTGCCCTCGGCGATGCGACGATGACCCTGGAACTGCAGGTAGTGGTAGGGACCCTGCGTGCGCCAGTAGTCGGCCACCGTGCCAACCCCGGCGACCTCCGTCATCTCCTCGGAGTGGATGACGTCCTCCAGCGCCGGCAGGGCCACCGGCATGACGTGCAGGTGGGCGTGGAACACCGTCTGGCCGGCCCCGCCGTTCTCCCACAGCAGTGGTTCGACCCCGTACGCCCGGTGGACGAAGTCCATGGCCACCGCGGACAGCTCCTCCAACTCGGCCAAAACCTCGGGAGGCGCCGCGCCATAGGCGGGCAGGTGCTCCCGGCTGACCAGCAGCAGGTGGCCGGGCACCACGGGGAAGAGGTCGGGGATGAGGTGCACGTCGCGCCCCTCCAGCAGGGGCGCGGGTTCCTTGCTGCGGTCGCAGAAGACGCAACCGCTAACCGCGCCCGCGGCCGCCCCCGTAACCACCGCGGCCGCCGCCACCACCGAAGCCGCCACGACCGCCGCCGCCGCCGCCGAAGCCGCCCCGGCGCGGGCCGCGGTCGCCGCCGTCCATGGTCCGCCGGTTACCGTAGTTGACGATTTCGTCGCGACGAGGGTTGAGCGGGCTGATGACCACCCGGCGGTCGGGCTCCTCGCCCTCGCTCTCGGTGGTGACGTCGGGGTCGTCGGCGAGCGCGGTGTGCACCGCGCGGCGCTCGAACGGCATCATCGGCTCGAGGCCGATGCGCTCCTGGTTCTGCTTGGCGCGGTCGGCGACGCGCAGGGCCAGGTCCCGCACCGAGTCCTCGCGGCGGGCACGGTACCGCTCGATGTCCAGGACCACCGGTTCGGCCTCCGGCATCTCCCGTCGCACCATGTTGTTGAGCAGCAGCTGCAGCGCCCGCAGGGTGTCGCCGCGCCAGCCGATCAGCGCGCCGAGGTCGGCGCCCCGGATGTCGATGATCGCGGGGCCCTCGTCACGGTCGTCGAGGCGGTGCTCGACGCTGGCCTCGATACCCATGCGCTCCAGGACCTCGACCAGCAGGCGCTCGGCCACCAGGGCGTGCTCCCGCAGCACGGTGACGCGGATCTTCGCCTCTGCGCCGCCCATTCCCAGGACGCCGCCACTGGGCTCCTGGAGAACCTCGACCTCGACCCGCTCGGGGGGAACGTCCAGCTGCTTGAGGGCGCCGTCCAGCGCCTCTTCGATGGTCTTGCCGGTGGTTTCGATTGAAGGCATCGTCTCTCCCTGCTCATTGCCCGGGGCGAGAGCCCTGGGCGCGTTGTCGTTGTCGCGCCTAGCGGCGCCGGCGCTTGCCCCCGGATGTCTGTTTGCGGCCGGCGCCGTTGCGACCGTTGGTGGCGCCGTTGCCGTTGCCGTTGCCGTTGCCGATGATGTCGGCCTCGCCCTTCACATCGCTGCCGGCGCTGCGCCCGCGGCCGTTGCCGTTGCCGTTGCCTTTCCCGTTACTTGCCGCGGGGGGCGGCGGGCTCGCCTTGGTGCCGAGGATCGGCAGCTGGCCCCAGCCGTTGACGAAGTACTGCTGCCCGATCGAGAAGAGGTTGCTGATGACCCAGTACAGGACCAGCCCCTGGCCGATGTTGGGGTTGAACGCGAAATAGACGATGACCGCGGGCATGATCAGGCTCATCGTCGAGGTCATCTGGGCCATCTGCGCGGCCTGGGAGTCGTCCCCGGGGGCGGCCGGCGGTTGAGCCATCATCTTGGACTGCACGAAGGTTGTGAGCCCGGCGAACGCCGGCAGGATCCAGGTGATGGGGTCGTTGTAGTGGGCCGGCTTGGTGAGGTTGTGAATCCACAGGAAGTGAGGGTCCACGTGCGCGTGGAAGTTGTAGATCGACTGGTAGAGGCCGATCAGGATCGGCAGCTGGGCCAGCGTCGGCAGGCAGCCCGCCAGGCCGCCGAGGGGGTTGATGCCGTGCTCCTTGTAGAGCGCCATCATCTCGGTGTTGAGCTTGGCGGGGTCCCCCTTGTACTTCTTGCGCAGGGCGGCCAGCTCGGGAGCGACCTTTCGCTGCTCGGCCTGGGTCTTCTTGGACATCGTCAGCTGCTTCTGGTACAGCGGGAATAGCGCCAGCTTGATCACGATGGTGAGGGCGATGATCGACAGCCCGTAGGCCCCCACCGCCTGCAGCGGGCCGAGCCCGTTGAACGCGCTGTAGAGGTTGCTGAGGACGAAGGTGAAGGGGATCTTCAGCAGCCCGATGGCGTCGCCGATGGGCTTGAGGAACCCGAAGGGGTTGGAGGCGGCGATCACGCGCATGCCAAATCAGGGCACCGGGTCATAGCCCCCCGCGGTGAACGGGTTGCAGCGGGCGATCCGCCACAGCGTGAGCTTCCAGCCTTTGAAGAATCCATATTTGTGGATGGCCTCGTAGCCGTAACGGGAGCAGCTCGGGTGGTAGCGGCAGCCGCCGATGACGCCAAAGACGGGCCCGAGGGTGAGCTGCCAGGCCCGGATCAAGATTAGGGACACACGGGCCATCGAGGTCTCACAAGCCTAACACCTGGGTCGCCAGGGCCCTGAACTCGGCTTCGAGTTGGGGGAAGGGCGCGGTTGCCGCCACGGGTCGAGCCACCACGACCAGATCGACGCCCCTGGTGCTGTCCGCCAGCAGCGGCCGCGTCACATCCCGAAGACGGCGCTTGACCAGGTTGCGCTCGACCGAGCCGCCGACCTTTGTCGAGATCGAGAAGCCGATGCGCGGGTGGCCCAGGGTGTTGTCCGCCCAGTGCAGCACCATCAGCTTGCCGTGACGTGCCTGGCGGGAGGAGTAGACGTGACGAAAATCGATGCCACGCCGGAGGCGGAGGCGGGGGATCATCCCCGAGCCGCCGTGGAGCCCCTGCTAGTGGCCTGTAACGGCGGGATCGGGTACAGCCCGCCAGGGGCCGAACGCCCGGCCGCTCAGATCGTCGGTGCCAAGGCGCGGGTGGCGATAGGAGGAGCGCAGCAGCGCTGCGTAACGACGAAGCGCCGGGCCCCGCAACGCTGGCATCAGGGCCGAAGGCCCCCGGCGAAAATGAGCGGCCGGATGGACCCGATCCCGTCGTTATAGGCCACTAGGGAAGGAGCTTGCGGCCGCCGGGGGTCAGGCGCTTGCGACCCTTGAGGCGGCGCGCCTTGATCACGCGGATCCCGCCGGGGGTGTCCATCCGGGACAGGAACCCGTGGGTGCGGCGGCGGTGAAGTTTCTTGGGCTGGAACGTTCGTTTCATGGGCCGGACGAGTATAGCCAAGCGCCGTTCAACAAGGGCCCGCGGCAGCAGTCAGGCGCGTCTTCTATCGGGATGTAACTGCAAAGCCGCATACAACGTTGGAACAACGACCGCCAGCAGGAGCGGATCCACGATGAATTGGAAGCGGTTGTTCTCGCCAGCGTCGAGCAGGTTCCCCACAGTCATCACGTATGCGACGGTGAGAAATGCAAATGCTGCCACGAGCCGGACCCCGATCTCGGTGGTCCGATCAAGTGCTCGCCTCGCCAGCAATGCAAGCCCAGCCGTGAACGACATCACCAGGATGGGACTCACCTCGCTGAGTCTCAGTGCGACCGCCGCGATACTGGCCGGCGGCTCGACTCGGTCCGCAGGGTCGCGTACCTGGAGAAGCGCCCGATGGAACACCTTCGAAGGGCCACGCGCGGCCCTGACGTTGGACGCCGAAAAGTACTGGTATTCGTCCGGGGGCCTGAAGAACGTTGTCCAGGCCTGGGTCTCAGCCCGCACATAGGTCATCGGATAGGCCCGGAATGCTGTAAGGCCGTCCTGAACGTACTGATCGCAGGTCCTTGGGAAGTCGATGTGGTTGGGGTTCACGGAGCCGGTGCTCTTGAGACGCTGATCGAGAATTGGGACTCCCGTGCGGTGGGTGCTGAGAAGACCCGCCTCCGCGGGGGAGAGAAAGAAGGGCCAAACCGAAGCATGCGCAGAGATCGCTCGCCTGAGCCGGAGATCGTTGAATTCGGCGGCGGTCAACTGACCGGTCGTCATGATGTAGACACTGGCTCCGACACAGGTCGTCGACGAAAAGTGCCCGACCGTCACCAGGTTCTTGGCGTATAGGCCAACAGCTAGCAGCAGGGCGACAGCCGTGTACGCCAGAAGCCGCTTGCCAACAGCCGGATGCATCAGCGCGAGTACGCCGATCGCCACAACCATCCAGGTCCAGTGAAAGAGGCTGCGCGTGAGGACGATTGCGCACAGGGATAGTCCGAAGCCCGCCGCCCAGAAGCGGGCACGACGACGGGCGAAGCGCAGTAGACAAAGGGCCCCCGCAACCAGGACACACGTCACCAGGTAGTCCGGGTAGAGCCAGGTTTCGTAAAGAATCGCCGGTGGGCTGATGACCAGCCCGACCGCAAGGATCGCGCTCACATTCCGCGGAGCGCCGAGTTCCGCGGACAATCGGAAAACCAGCAGACCCAGAGACAGCCCCGCAGCCATGAATAGCGCGTGCAGCCAGGTCCCCGCCTGGCCAGGCGCGTTCAGCGCCGCTCCAACGGCGAGATCGAACAGGGGCGGATCGGCGTGGACGAAGAAGACGGTCCGCAGCAAGTCCGTTCGAAGCAGTATCGGGTCCGGGTATTGCCAGAAGGTGGTCAGCGGGGCCATGTCGAATTGGACGCCCAACACTCGGTACACGCACCGCGAACCGACGAAGATCGCAGCAATTAGCCAGGAGTGTTTGTGGTCCCCGAGGAGCCGCGCGACCGTCCTCCGGACTGATGGGCTCACCGCTGCATGCTAAGCGCTTCGGCCGAGGCCCTGGGCTCCGTAGATCCCGAGTTTGCGATGTGCCCAGGACCGTTTGGACGGCTGCAGCGCGAACGGATTTTCGCCCCTTGCAGGCCCCCGGATGCATGGCTATGCTTCACCGGCCCCAGGGGGCCTGGAACGCGGAGGGATGAACAGATTGTCCACAGCCGATGCGGCCTGGTGAGTTCAGTTTTCCACCCCTGTGGAGCGATTGTGGATAAGTTGGAGCGGGGGTTAGCAGCGGTTTTGAAGTGCAGGAAGTAAACGCGGAGAACATCTGGCAGGCGGCCCAGGAGGAGTGGCGCTACCAGATCGCCAAGCCCAGCTACGAGGCCTGGCTGAAAAACACCCGGCTGATCTCATTGGACGGCCGCTCGTTCCACATCGGCGTGCCCACCAAGCTGGCCAAGGACTGGCTCGAGGACCGCTACCAGGCGCTGATCAAGGAGACCCTCAGCGCCATCATGTCCGGCGACGTCGAGCTCACCTTTGAGGTCACCGAGCAACGCCACCTGGAGCAGGTCTACGAGGAGATCGTCGACGACCCGCCGGTCATGGACGAGCCTGAGTACGACCCCCACTCCAGCCAGCTGAACCCCAAGTTCACCTTCGACTCGTTTGTCCCCGGGCACCACTCACGCTTCGCGCACGCTGCCGCGCGGGCCGTGGCCGACGCCCCAGGCGACGCCTACAACCCGCTCTTCATGTACGGCGGAGTGGGCCTTGGCAAAACCCACCTGATGCACGCCATCGGGCACGCGGTGCTGAAGAAATCGCGCCGGCGCAAGGTCGCGTACGTGACCAGCGAGCGGTTCATGAACGAGATGATCGAGTCGATCCGCCGTAACTCGATGAACGACTTCCGCAAGCGCTATCGCAACTGCGACGTCCTGCTCATCGACGATATCCAGTTCCTGGCCGGCAAGGACCGCACCCAGGAGGAGTTCTTCCACACCTTTAACGCGCTGCACGAGCTGAACCGCCACATCGTCATCAGCTCCGACCGGCCGCCCAAAGAGATCCCGACCCTGGAGGACCGCCTGCGGTCGCGCTTCGAGGGCGGCCTCATCGCCGACATCCAGCCCCCGGATTTCGAGACGCGCGTCGCAATCCTGAGGTCCAAGGTCGGGCCGCACAACCGGCTGGTGCCGGAGGATGTGCTGTCGTTCATCGCCCACAAGATCCAGCGCAACATCCGTGAGCTGGAGGGGGCCCTGATCCGCGTGCTGGCCTACGCCTCGGTGACCCACCAGCCGATGACCACCGAGTCGGCGGCGCGCATCCTCGAGGACATCCTGCCCACGGCCGACACGCGCTCACTCTCCGTCGACAGCATCAAGAAGGTGGTCGCCAACTTCTATGGCATCTCCATCGAGGAGATGTGCGGCAAGCGCCGCGACCGCCACATCGTCTTCCCCCGCCAGGTCGCCATGTTCATCATCCGCGAGGAGACCGCCTCCTCACTACCGTCCATCGGGCAGGCCTTTGGGGGCCGCGACCACACCACCGTCCTGCACTCCTACGAGAAGATCGTCCAGGACTGCCAGGACGACCCGCGGGTCAGCTCCGAGGTCGCCAAGATCCGCGAGCTCCTCTACCACTGAAACCTGGGGTGAAAGGCGTGGCCGACCATGTTCCCGCAACTGATAGCGGTGTGCACATGACCCGCCCACAGGGCACGCTGTTGGAAAAGTCGGACAACCTGTGGGGGCGGCTGACAAGTCTCCTGGAGGACGTTGTTGTTCGCCCGCGGGCCGATTTCGTCCACAGGACCACGACCTATAATTCGACCCAGTTTGGAATACGGGAGGACGGCTTTTCCGCGTTGTTCACCGCCCTACTCCGGCTACGAACAATTAATCTGCAGGCGGTAACCAACGGGGATGGGGTGTAACTCATGAAGCTGACGTGTTCGCCTGACGCACTGAGCCAGGCACTCCAGGTTGTCTCCCGGGCGGTGAGCCCCAGGACCACTTTGCCGATCCTCAACAACGTCCTGCTGGAGACGTCGGAGAAAGGGCTGCGTCTGACTGGCACCAACCTCGAGATCGGCATCGTCAACCACGTCGACGCCGAGGTCCACTCGGAGGGCTCGGTCACCCTGCCCGCCAGGCTGCTCACGGAGTTCGTCGCCCAGCTGAAAGAGAAGACGATGGACATCGAGCTGGACACCAAGACGCAGACGCTCAATGTCAACTGTGGCCCGTACCACAACGTCAAGATCAAGGGCATCGACGCGTCGGAGTTCCCGGCGCTGCCCGCCCGCGAGGAGGGGCTGCGCGTCCAGTTGCAGCAGTCCGATCTGCTGCCGGCCATCGAGCAGACGGTTGTCGCGGCCAGCAGCGACGAGGGGCGCCCCGTCCTCACCGGCGTGTACACCCAGTTGGGTCCCGAGACGCTGACGCTGGCCGCCACCGACGGGCATCGCCTCGCGGTGAAGACCCTGAGCGCCGCGTCGGCCGACGGCTCGGCGGGGGCGGAACCTGGAGCCGACGGCGCCGACTCGGTCATCATCCCGGCGCGGGCGCTGCAGGAGCTGGCGCGCGTGCTCAAGGGGGACGGGACCGTGGAGATGGCGATGGGCCGCTCCCGCAACCACGTCTTCTTTAAGGCTGAGGGCGTCGAGGTGATGTCCCGCCTGATCGAGGGCACGTACCCCAACTACTCGCAGGTCATCCCGCCAGAGCCGGCCAACACCACCATCACGCTGACCACCAAGGAGCTGCACGAGCGCGCCCGGGCGGTGGCGATCTTCGCCCGCGACAGCGCCAACGTGGTGCGGATCAAGACCGAGGCCGGCGAAATCTCCATCTCCGCGACCACCAGCGAGGTCGGCTCGAGCGAAGCGTCCGTCAGCGCCGAGATCGAGGGGGCGGACATCCAGATCGCCTTCAACTCGCGCTACCTACTAGACGTCCTGGGGCTGCTGGGGTCGGACAAGTGCGTGCTGAGCTTCAACGGCCCCCTGAGCCCGGGAGTCGTCCGGCCCGCCGGGAAGGATGACTACACGTACGTCATCATGCCCGTTCGCGTTGCTATGTAGCTGCGACCGTCGGGCCGGCGCATGCCGCTCCAGGTTCAGCGGCCTGAGGGCCTAGCTTGTGGCCCGCCGGTGGCTTTGTCAGCGGCTGATTACGCGGATACGGGCCAGTCGCTATTCACCTGGAGCGGCATGCGCCGGCCCGACCTTTCGCCCACCTCGCGGACCGCTCTCGAAGGGGGGTTCGATGATGGATCTAGCTGAGGGGACTCACAGGTGGGGCGTACAATTGTTCGCATGAGCGTGCTGGGGGGCGCGCGGGCTTGCTGACTTCTATCAGCCTCTTCGCGTTTCGGAATTACATGAAGGAAGCGGTGGCGCTCGAGCCGGGCGTCAACTTGTTCCTGGGGGCCAACGCGCAGGGGAAGACGAACCTGCTGGAGGCGATCTACGTGGCGGCCACGTCGCGGTCGCCGCGGGCTTCGGTGCTGGCCGAGATGGTGATGTGGGAGCAGGTTGGCGGGCGGGTGGTGATGGAGTTCAGCAATGGCGGCGAGGCCCGCAGCATCGAGGTGCAGCTGGAGCGGGACCCGGGGAGCACGCGGACGCGGCGCACCATTCGCCTGGACGAGCGGCCGGCGTCTCCGGCCAAGGTCAGCGGCCTGGTGCGCACGGTGCTGTTCCACCCGGAGGAGATGGTGCTGTTGCGTGGGTCCGGCGAGGGGCGGCGCAGGCTGCTGAACGGCGTGCTGACCCAGCTGGACCCGGCGTACTCGGAGAACCTTGGTCGCTACACGCGGCTGCTGGAGCAGCGCAACCAGCTGCTCAAGCGTGTGGCCGACGACCTCGAGCCGCCGTCGGCGCTGGACTGGTGGACCGATGAGCTGAGCCGTGTGGGCGGGGAGATCATGGACCGCCGCTTGATGTTCATGGAGGACATCGGGGGGCGCATCTCGCGTCGGTATAGCGAGGTGGCGCCGGGGGAGAACCTTGACGTGGCGTACGCTCCGAGCCTGGATCCCGGCGACGACGCGGCGGCCGCTATGGCGGCGACCCTGCGGGCCCGACAGCGCGAGGAGCTGGCCCGCGGCGTCACCGTGGCCGGGCCCCACCGCGACGACCTGGAATTCCGCCTGGGCGGCGTCTCGGCGGCGGCGCATGCGTCGCAGGGACAGCAGCGCACCGCCATCCTGGCCTTCAAGCTGGCGGAGGTGGAGGTCCTGGGCGCCGGCGGCCAGGCGCCGATCCTGCTGCTGGATGACGTCATGTCGGAACTCGACGCGCCGCGACGCGAGGCACTGCTTGCGGCGGTCGAGGAGTCGCCGCAGTCGGTGATCACCTCGGCCGAGAGCCGCTACTTCCCGGAGAACTTCGCGCGCCGCGTGAACACCCGCGAGGTTTCCGCGGGCGCGGTGCGGGAGTGGACGGCGTGACCGAGCGCAAGCCGCCGCGCACCGACGCGCCGGTGTTCGATTCGCTGCCGCGCGCGCGCCGAGTGGCGCGGGGCAACGACGGCCCGCAGCCCATCGGCGAGTTGATCATGCCGATGATGGCCAGGCTGGGACTCAAGACCCGCGCGCGCCACCTCCAGGTGATGAGCGCCTGGCCGGGCGTGGTGGGTGAGGCCGTCGCCGCCGGCGCGCACCCCACCAGCTACAACCGCGGGCGCGTCACCGTCGAGACCGACAGCCCCGCGCTGGGGCACCAGCTGCACCTGCAGCGCCAGCTGATCATCGACAGGCTGAACGAGGTCATCGGCGACACGGTGGTCACCGACATGCGCTTCAAGATGGGCCCGACGCCGTGAGCGAGACCACCGCGCAGGCGCCGACCGGGCTGAACGCCCAGCAGCAGGAGGCCTGCGACCACCTCTCGGGGCAGTTGATGGTGCTCGCCGGGCCGGGAACCGGGAAGACCCGCGTCATCACCCACCGCTTCCTCAACCTGCTCAACGCCGGCGTGGGGACCGACAGCATCGCCGTCTTCACCTTCACCGTGAAGGCCGCGTCGGAGATGGAGTCGCGCATCAGTGCCCTCTGCCAGACAGGCTTCCAGGAACTTTTCGTCAGCACCTTCCATGCGTTCGCGCTGCGTTTCCTGCAGCAGGAGGGCCATCGCCTGCCGATCCCCCGGCCCTTCCGCATCGCCGCTGACGTCGAGCGCTGGCAGTTGATGTGCCGGGTGCTGGAGCGGTTCCGACCCGACCAGCTCTATCGACTCCCCCGGCCCCGTGACGTCGCCCCCGACCTGCTCAAGCTGCTGGAGCGGGCCAAGCAGGAGATGGCGGGGCCCGAGGACTACCACCGGATCGCCTCCGACATGGTGATGGAGCGGCGGCTGGGGTCGGAGGTGCAGATCCAGGTTGCCGCGGTTTACGCCGCCTACCAGGAGGAGTTGACGCAGGCAGGGCTAATGGACTTTGACGACACCATCTACTGGAGCGTGCGACTGCTCGAGCGCGACCCGGAGGTGCTCAACCGATGGCGCGCGCGGCTGACGCACGTCATGGTCGACGAGTTCCAGGACACCAACTTCTCGCAGCTCCGCCTGGTCGAGATGCTAGCTGGCGAGGAGGGCAACGTCGCCGTCGTCGGGGATGACGACCAGTCGATCTACAAGTTTCGCGGTGCGTCGGTGGCCAACCTGCGGCGTTTCCGCCAGGTCTACCCCGCCCTGCGCATCGTCCGCCTGGAGACCAACTACCGTTCGACGACGCCGATCATCGCCGCGGCCAACCGGATGGTCAGCCAGAACGCGGAGCGCGTCAGGAAGGAGGTGACGTCGGACCGCGATGGCACTGCGGTGCGGATGTACCTCGCGCCCGACGCCGCGCACGAGGTGGCTTGGACGGTGGAGCGCATCGCCGAGCTGCTGGAGAAGGGAGCCGAACCCGCCGGTGAGATCGCCGTGCTGGTGCGCACCAACGCGCAGCTGCGGCCCTTCACCCGGGCCCTGCAGCGCGCGGGCATCCCCTACCAGCTGTCGGGGGGACGCGGCTTCCTCGACCAGCCCGAGATCAAGGACCTGCGGGCGCTACTGCGGTGGGCGGTCGACCCCGGCGACACCCAGGCCGCCGCCCGCGTGCTGGGGATGCCCGGCGTCGAGGTACCGGGTGAGGACATCCTCGCCCTGACCCGCAAGACCGACCGCGAGGGCATCGACCTGGAGGACGCCGCGCGGTTCGTGGTGCAGGCCGGCGCGGAGACCGACGACGCGCACGCCGAGGTGGTGGAGCGCCTGCGCGGCGCGCTGGACCTGGTGAGGCAGGTGCGCAACCAGGCACTGCGCGACCGCGCCGACGAGGTCGTCTACACCGCGCTTGAGCGCACCCGCTACGTCGACCTGCTGTCGTACCCATCGGAGATCCAGCGACGCCAGGCCGGCGCCAACATCGACAAGTTCGTCGACATGGCACAGACCTTTTGCGAGGGGGCCGGGGATGACGGCGCCACCCTGGCCGGCTTCATGGACCACCTCGACGCCATCGAGGCGTCGGCATCCGTGTCGGGATCGGCGCAGTCAATTCCGCCCATCGACACCGGCCGCGACGCGGTCAACCTGATGACCGTGCACCAGGCCAAGGGATTGGAGTTCGGCGCCGTATTCTGCCCCGGGCTGGTCGAGGACCGCTTCCCCTATCGCAGCCAGGGAGAGGCGCTGCCCCTGCCCACCGAGTTGATCATCGAGGAGGTTTCGAACCGCGACCCCCGTATCGCCGAGGAGCGCCGGCTGTGCTACGTGGCGGTGACGCGCGCGCGGCACCATCTCTTGCTCAGCGCCGCCGAGCGGTACGACGGGATGAAGAAGTGGAAGCCCTCCCGTTTCATGGCGGACATGGGCTTCTTACCTGCCCCGGATGGCACAACGGTTGAGCCGCTGGCGAAAGAGGAGGACCCCACGGTCGAGCTGCCGCCGGCACCGATCGCGCAGTCCGCGTTGCCGCTGGACCACCCGCAGGCGCCCGAACTGGTTGTCAGTTACAGCCAGCTGGAGGCCTACCAGACGTGTCCCCGCGCCTACCAGTACCGCTACATCTACAGCCTGCCCACCCGTCCCAGCGCGGAGCAACAGTTCGGCGTCGCGGTGCACCAGGCCCTGAGCATCATTCTCCAGGAGGCGACCGACGGTCAGCCGGCGCTGGAGCGCGCCACCCAGGTCTTTGACGCGGCGTTCGCCACGGAGCGTTTCTGCGACCCCGTCAACCTCGACCTCTGGCAGGCGCGGGGCCACGACTTCATCGCCGCGCTGCACCGTCGCGGTCGCCTCGACGGGCGGGCGCTGCACGTGCCCCCGGAGCAGGCGTTCAACCTCAGCCTGCCGGGGTTCCGGCTCAAGGGCCGCATCGACCGCATCGACCGTGCGAAGAACGGCTTCCGCGTCATCGACTACAAGACCGGCGACGTGAAGGATGAGTGGCAGCTGGAGCGCGACCTGCAGCTGGGGCTCTACGCGATCGCCGCGGAACAGGTCTTCAACCTGCGGCCGGTGACCTTGGCGATGTGCTACCTCGAGGACGCGATCGAGATCGACGTGCTCAAGACGACCTCACAGCTCCAGGCCGACCAGGAGCGCGCCGCCGACCTGGCGGCGGGGATCGTGGCCGGGGAGTTCACTCCCCAGCCGTCACCGTGGAAGTGCGCGCGGTGCGACTTCCGCCTGGTCTGCGACGCCGCGACCTGACCGCGGGTACGCCTAGTCGAGGTCCTCGTGCGGGAGGTTGGGGTCGATCGTGGCCGCCACCAATTCCCCGATCTCGCCGCTGGAGTCCTTGCTGGCCACTTTCTCAGCACGGCCGCGCATCCGGTCGAACGCATTGCGGTCGTTGATCATTTGCTCGCGCACCGCCTTGACCAACTTGCGGGGGCTGGGCGTGAAGAACCCCACCCCCTGCTCCTCGACGAAGCGTACGTTGCCCTCCTCCTGGCCGGGGACGAATCCGGTGAGGAAGATCGGCAGCCCGCTGACCAGGGCCTCGGTGATGGTGCCCGGCCCGGCCTTGGTGACGATTGCGTCGGCGGCGCGCATCAACTCCGGCATGTTGTCGACATAACCCAGGACGTGCACCCTGCCCTTCCACTTTCGCTTCTGGAGCCGGTGCTGCTCCTTGGCGTTGCGGCCGCAGACCACCACCAGTTGCAGTCCCAGGCCCGCGTTGTCGAGGGACTTCGCAAACGCCCCCAGGCGCCCGGCGCCCTCGCCACCGGCGGCCATCAGGAGGGTCGCGTCGTCGGGGTCAAAGCTCAGGCGGCCGCGCGCCTCGCGACGTTCCTCGCGGGTGGCCGGGCCGGTGAAGTTGGGGTTGACGGGTAACCCCTCGACGTGGACCTTGCGCGGGTCCAGGCCGCGCTTGATGCAGTAGCGGCGAGCCTCGGTGGACGGGACGACCACCAGGTCGGCCCGGCGCGTCAGCCAGAACCTGTGCAGGTCGACCATGTCGGTTACCACGGTGATGAACGGGATGGTCATCGCCAGCTCGTCCAGCACCTCAATGGTGACGTGGTTGGTCAGCGGGTGGAACGACACGATGCCGTCGGGTCGCATCTCTTGGATGTGCATCCGCAGGCCGGGACGAACCTGCCGGCCGAAGATGCGGATCGCCAACCGCATGACGGCGCGGTTGTTGGTGGCATGGAAGAGGAAGCCGTAGGTGCGCGGCAGGTGCTTGAGCATGAAGTTGTAGCGGTACACGATCCAGCCCAGCAGCGGCCCGCCCCCCTGGACGAAGGGGTCGAGCAGCTGGACGTCGAAATGGCCGGGGTACTGGAGTTCCAGCGCGCGGGCCACCGCACTGGCGGAGGCGCGGTGGCCGCCGCCGGTGTCAGAGAAGAGGAACAGGATCCGGGGCCGCACTTCGGTGCGTAGGATACCTAGCATGAGTTCCGCGGCCGGACCGCTGAGCGCCGGCCGCCGCCTGGGCGTGGGTGAAATCACCGTCCAGGTGCACAGCGAGGCGTCGGGCTTCGACGACCTCCGGGCCGCGTGGGAAGACCTCGAGACGCGTTCGGCGGAAGACAACATCTTCATGACCCATCACTGGCAGCACTCCTGGTGGCGCGAGCTTGGCGCCCCCGGCATGGAGCTCCACCTGATGGCCTTCCGTCACGGCGACAGGCTGGTCGGGCTGGGTTCTGCGTACACCGAGCGGGCGGGCGGTTTCCCGGTGCTGCGCTTCGGGGGTGGCCTGGAAGTCACCGACTACACCGGGTTTTTGGTCGAGGGCGGCTACCAGGAGGCCGTCGGGCGCGCGTTCCTGGAGCACTGCCTGGAGTCACCGGCGCTGGTGCTCGACCTGCATTTTCTGCGCGCCGACGGCGTCACGCTGGCCGCCCTGACGCAGGCCGCCCGCGACATGGACCGCCGCTACAACATCGAGAAGGAGGAGGTCAGCCCGCGCATCCTGCTCCCCGGGGACTTTGAGGCCTACCTCGGCAGCCTCAACAAAAAGGACCGTCACGAGCTCCGGCGCAAGCGGCGCCGTTTGGAAGAGGCCGGTGGCTGGACCGTGCATGACTCCACCGACGAGACTGTCGAAGCCGACCTCGACACGTTCTTTCAACTGCACGCCGCCAGCACGCGGGCCAAGGCCGACTTCCTGACGCCCGATATCCAGCGCTTCTTCAGGCATATCTGCCACCACCTTTTGGAAGAAGGTTGGCTTTCGCTGAGGCTGCTCATTCACCAGGGTCGCGCGGTGGCCGCCGTGCTCGGCTTCGTCTACCGCGACAAGCTGCTGCTGTACAACTCGGGCTACGAGCCCGGCATGCTCAGCCTGAGCCCGGGGCTGGTCCTCATGAGTGAGGAGATCCGCCTGGCGATGGAGGCGGGACTCAGCGAGGTCGACTTCCTCCGCGGGGACGAGAAGTACAAGTACGACCTGGGCGCCACCGATGTCGACCTGGTCCACCTGACGGTCGAACTGGCCTAACCCTCCGGGGACGCGCGCCCTGCTGGCATAAGTCCCCCGCGGGTAGTGTTTTGACCAGGGTATGAGCGAATTCCGGGGAGTCGAGCCGAGGACCATTGCGGTGATCGCCGCGCATTCCTGCCCGTACAGCGAGGTGGGTGGCGCGGAGAACGGCGGCATGTCGGTCTACATCCGCTCGGTGACCGAGGCCCTGGCGCGCCGCGGCCTGCGAAGCGTGATCTTCACGCGCAAGGAGTACGCCGCGGCCCCCAGTGACCTCGACGTGCCCGACGGGTGCCACCTGGTCCACGTCAGTGCAGGGCCGGAGACCGTGCTCGACAAGGCGGGCCTCTTCTACCACCTGCCGGAGTTCGCGGCCGCCGTCAAGCAGTGGACGCGGGACAACGGCGTCGACTTCGACCTGGTCCACAGCCATTACTGGCTGAGCGGTTGGGTGGGGCGGAGGCTCAGTCAGTCCTGGGGCGTGCCGTGGTTGCACATGGCTCACACCCTGGGCCGCGTCAAGGACCGCGACAGACCGGAGGGTGCCAACCGCGAGAGCGACCAGCGGATCGCGGTGGAATTGGAGATCGCCCGCAGCTGCAACCGCCTGGTGGCCCCAACCGCCAGGGAGATTGACGACCTCGCCTACCTCTATGGCGCGGACCGCGGGTGTATCGATGAGGTTCCGCTGGGCGTCGACCTCGAGCGCTTTCACCCCACCGACCCGGCCGCCCTGCGTGCTCGCCTCGGGCTGGCCGCGGGCGAGCAGGTCATCCTGTTCACCGGCCGGCTGGAGCGCCTGAAGGGCGTCGAGACCGTCATCCGCGCCCTGCCGCTGTTGCCCCGCGAGGCGGCGCCGCGCCGCCTGCTGATCGCGGGGGCGGACAGCGGCAACGGCGTGCATGAGGCCGGCGCTTTCTCCAGCGAGCGCGACCGCCTGGAGTCCCTGGCACGGGAGCTGGGCGTCGGCGCGGAGGTGACGTTCCTGGGCGCCGTGGACCACCAGGATCTCCCGCAGTACTACAGCCTGGCCGACGTCTGCGCGGTGCCGTCGTACAGCGAGTCCTTCGGGCTGGTCGCCCTCGAGGCGCAGGCCTGCGGCACCCCGGTCGTGGCCTCGCGCGTCGGCGGCCTCGCCCAGGTCGTTGAGGACGGCCGGACCGGCTTCACCATCCGGGACCACGACCCCGCGGTCTACGCCGAGCGTCTTGGGCTTCTGTTAGCGGATGACGAGCTCCGCGCGAGCATGGGCGCGGCCGCGATCCAGCTGGCCCACGGTTACACGTGGGAGGCCACCGCGAGCCTTCTGGAGGCGGTCTACCGCTCCACCGTGCAGAGCTATGGCGACGCCCTGGGGTCCCTGCTGGGCTGAACCGACCCGGCTGGTACGCTCGGACCGATGCGCCCGCCGACCGCGATCTGCTTCGACATGGGGTACACGCTGCTGGAGCATGTGCCAACCGGTCCAGAGCTGTACCGACGGGCACTGAGCTCGCTGGGGCACGACTTCGAGCTGTCGCTGGTCGAAGCGGCCCACGGCCCGGCCCGCGAACTCTACGTCCGGGCCACCCGGGAGGGAAGGGACTTCGAGTCCTCGATGGAGATGGCCCGGGAGTTCTGGACGGAGTACAACCTGCTGGTGCTCGGCGGCCTCGGGATCGAGGGTGAGAGGCTGACCGAGCTGGTCGAGGCCGTGTACACCCGGGCGTGGAGCCCGGATGCCTGGCAGCCATTCCCCGATGCGCTCCCCACGCTCGACGAACTCCGGCGGATGGGCATACGCATGGCCATCGTCTCCAACTTCGTCGACACCCTGCCCGAGGTTTGCCGGAGCCACGGCCTGACCGAGTACTTCGAGGTCATCGTTGCCTCCGTGGATGCGGGCGCCATGAAACCCGACAAGCGGATCTGGGACGTGGCGCTGCGTCGCATGGGCGTCGACCCCGGGAGTGCGTGGCACGTCGGCGACAACTACTGGGCCGACGTCATGGGTGCGCGGGCGGCCGGGATTCACCCGGTATTCCTGGACCGTGGCGGCATCCTGCCCCGTGCCGATTGTGCGCACATCTCGAACCTCGACGAACTGCTGGTCATGCTCCGCGCGGTGGAGGGCGCAGAGGAGGCGGCGTGACACCCGCCACCCCGGAGTCCGCCACCGGGTCGCTACCCGAGGCTCTCAGCGAATTCATCAAGGCCAACTCCGGCCGCGGGCTCGACGCCGTCGCCCTGCGCATCGTCGATGCCGGGGGAGGGCCGGTGATCACCGGCCAGGTGCTCACCCGGAGGCAGGGCACCGACGTCGAGAGGCTCGCCCGGTCCCACGGGGCCCAGCTCGACATACGCGTGGTCGCCGACCCCCACGCCGGGCTTGAGGACGGCTGGTGCGACATCGCCGTCGACGTGCTCGACCTGTGGCGAGTGCCCGAGCGCGCCGGGGAGGAGATGGGACGGCAGACGCAGTACATGGCCGCCGACGGCCCGCTGCGCCGGCTCGGCCGGGTTGGACAGTGGGTGCTGGTCCAGGGCCCCGACCTGGCAATGGGCTGGGCGGCCGCCGCCGACCTGCGGGACGCCGCGCCGCGCTCCGGCAACCCCTGGGCCGAGATTTCGCGTGCGGTCGAGGGGGAGGCGTGCGGGCCGGCCGGCGGGCAGGACGGCGCGACGGCGGAGGCCCTGGTGCAGCGGGCCCGCGCCGAGCTCGAGGTGGCGTATGTGTGGGGCGGGACCACGCACGCCGGCTTTGACTGCTCGGGTCTGATGCTGCGGATGTTCCACGATGTGACCGGCGTGCTCCTGCCCCGCCACACAGGAGACCAGCGCCGGGTGGGCCGCCGGGTGGTCGCCGGCGAGGTCGCCACCGGCGACCTGCTCTTCGCCACGCCTCGCGGCCAGAAGATCGGCCACGTCCTCCTGGTGACCTCGGCGCACGCCGTTCTCCATGCCTGTCGCACCGAGCAGCGGGTCATCGAGGAGAGCTTCGAAGACAACGCCGCGCGCTACCAGCCCCAGGGGTGGCGGCGGCCGGTTAGCCTGTCGCGATGACACCGGCGGCCGGCGACACCCTGAACATCGGGGATCGCATCGACTCCTGGGCGGACCTCTTCGCGCTGCGCGAGGCTGCCGTACACGTGGTGGGCGCCGGGAGCGTGGAGGGCGCGCATCTGCTGCTCTTCCTGGCCGCCCATGGCTTCACGCGGCTAGTGGGCCACGACTTCAGCACCCCGGGGGCGTTCCCGCGCGCGTTCAAGCGGGTGCACGTGGGCTGGCGGATGGAGCAGCGGCAGGAGATGCTCGACCGACTCCTGTCAGCGGTGGACATGCGCTATCGCGACCGGTACCTCGAGGGTGTCGACGACGCGGACGCCATCGCCGTCACCCAGGGTTGGTACCTCTACGACAACAACCGCCGCCTCGCCGAGAGCGACGACCTGCAGCGTCGCTTCTTCAGCCTGGTCCAGCTGTACCTCGGGCTGGCCCCGGGCCCCGTGATCGGTGTGACCGGCAGCCAGGGCAAGTCGACGACCACCCGGTTGCTGCGCGACATCCTGGTTGGGGCCGGGCGTCAGGTCATCTACGCCGGCAATGACCGCCACGGGCAGCAGGCGCTCGACCTGCTGGAGAAGGCAGGCGGCCAGACGCACCTTGTGCTGGAGATCAGCAACCGCCATCTCAAGATGCTGCACCGCAGCCCGGGAGTGGCCGTGGTGACCAACGTCTACGCCAACCACCTCGAGGAGCACGGCGGCTGGGACGGATATGTCGCGGCCAAGGCCAACCTCGTTCGCTACCAACGGGAGGGTGATATCGCGATACTCAACGCCGACCTGCCGGTGACCCGGGAGATGGCCGCGCTGACCCCGGCCCGGACGTATTGGTTCGGCGAGTCGGTGGCGGATGCCACCGGAGGGCGCGATTCCTCGGCGGCCGCCGGCGCCCTGGAGGTGGGCGCCTCGAAGATCACCGGCGTCGCTGCCGAGGGCTTGCCCGGAGCTGAGCAGTTCGCCGCCTTCGAGCTGCGGCTGGCGGAGATCCCGGTTGCCGGGCGGCACAACGCCCTCAACGTCGCGGCGGCGGCGGCGGCCGCCCTGGCGATGGGGGTTGGGCGGGGCAATGTCTACGACGCGGTGCGCAAGTTCAAGGGGCTGAAGCACCGCATCCAGTTCATCTGGTCGAGTGATGGCGTCAAGTACTACGACGACCTCAACAGCACCACTCCCACGGCGACAGAGGTCGCGTTACGCACGCTGGAGGGCGAGGTGATCTGGATCTTCGGCGGTGAGGACAAGGGACTCGACAGCACCGCCCTTGCAGACACCGCCAGCCGGCGGGTGCGGTGCGCCCTGGCGCTGCCGGGAGGGGGCACCGAGGCGATTGTCCGCAACCTCGTGGCAAAAGGGGTTGACGTCGAGCGTGTCGACGATTTCAGCGCGGCGGTGCGCCGGGCGGTTGAGCTGGCCACGCCCGGCGACGCGGTCCTGCTGTCCCCGGCCTGCCCGGGATTCTTCACGCTTTACTACGTTGGGGTGGACGAGGACACCGGCTTCAAAAAGCAGGTCCGGGAGGCGACCCTCCCTATTTCTCCTCCTGCTCGTAAACCTCGAAAGTCAGGGGATCCTGGCTGATCACCTCGAGGTCAGCGCCACAGCCCTCGCACACGATGATCTCGCCCAACTGGGGTTGCTCATCGGGGACCTCGGCATTGCAATCGGGACAGACTGCCATGACGACGATTTTAGATCGATGAGCGCGACATCCACAGGACAAACGCCGCTCGAGGACGCCGGCACCCTGGCGTCGTGGGCCGGCCTGGACCGACTCTGGCTCAAACGCGAAGACCTCAACCCCACCGGTTCGCACAAGGACCGTGGCGCTGAGCGCCAGGTGGCCGCCTGTCTGCAGCGGGGACAGCGGGTAGCCGTGATCTCCTCGTCCGGCAACGCCGCCCTGGCCGCGGCTGCCCAGAGCTCGGCCCGCGGCGTCACGCTCGTGGCCCTCCTCTCACCGCTGACCGAGCCCGCCAAGGTGGCCGCGATCCGTGCCGCCGGCGCGCGTGTCGTGGTGACAACCAAGCCGATCAACTTCACCATCCGCCTGCAGCGCGTCTGTGGATGGCCTGACCTGCGACCGTCGCAGTCGCCGGAGGCACTGGCGGGTTTTGCGGGGCTCGGTACCGAGCTTGCCGCGCAGCTGCCGGATGGCACAAGCCTCATCGGGTATGCCAGCAGCGGGACCACCTTCCAGGCCGTCGGCGGGGCCTTGCGGGATGCCGGGCGGCGGCTCCCCCTCCACCCCGTGCAGGGCGGGCTGGTCAACGGCCTGAGCCGGGAGTTCGGGCGCGCGGGGGACGGCCGGCGCAGCATGGTGGGCGACCTCGGGGTGAAGGTTACGGCGCGGGCCGCGGAGGTCCTTGCGCTGGTGCGGGACAGTGGTGGCCAGGCGTGGTGGGTTGATGACGGCGCCATCGTCGAGGCCAGGGACGCGCTCACCGCCGCGGGGCACGCGGTGGCCCCGGAGTGCTGGGCCGCGCTGGCCGGGCTTCGCCTCGCCGCGCGTGAGGCGGGCATCCGCGAGGCCTGCCTGCTGCTGACCGGGAGGGCGCTGCCGCCTGGCGAGCACGACGTACTGCCGCCGCCCCTTGAGACGTTCGCGGACGTGGTGGACAGCCTGGCGGATCTGCGCTGATGGTGCGAGCACTTGCATCCGCCGCGAAGCTTGCCCAGGACCACCTCGACGGCCTCGGGCTCCGCCCGGTGGTGGTGGCCCACGACATCTGGCTGGCGGCCGGTCTCCAGCGCGCCCTGCCCTCGACCGCCCTCGCCTGCATCTCAGCCTGCGATGCCGTGCGCGTCCTGCGGGCGCGGGGCACGGACGTCTTCTGCCTGTCGGAACAAATCGGCCCGGAGGTGACTGCCGGGATGTCGTCGCTCGACCTCCTGCAGCACCCGGAGACGGCGGCATTCTTCCGCCGGCTGGGGCCAACCGCGGTGCTGTCGTTCAAACCGTCGGAGCGCATCGGCACCGCGATCACCGCGCTGGGTGGCCGGCTGCTATCCGCGCCGAGCAGCGCCGCCCGCGCCTACGAGAACAAGCTCGCTTTCATCGGCGCCGCCGAGCGGGCCGGTGTCCCCCGGCCACGGTGGGAGGCTCGCACACTGCCTCTGGATTTCGCGTCGCTGGCCGCCGACCTTGGCAGCCCACTGGTGATCCAGGGCCCGCGGGGAAACGCCGGCCAACGTACATGGCTGGTGCATGACCAGGAGCAGCTCGAGGCCATCTCAGGGCGCGAGCGTACCGGCAACGTGCGCGTGGCCGAGTACGTCGAGGGAATGCCCTTCACAGCCTCCGGCGTGTCGTTCTCGTCGCCCGGGACAGGTCTGGATGGACGCCGCCTGGCCGCGGTCGTCGAGCCGTGCCGGCAGGTGACGGGGGTGGATTGGCTCACGCCGGAGCGCCTGGGTTCGTGCGGCAACGCGTGGGGCGAACCATCCCTGGAAGCCCACAGGCCGGAAATCACGCGCTGCGTCAGGGCGCTGGGCGCCGACCTTGCGGCAAACAACTACCACGGGGTGTTTGGTGTCGACTTCGTCCTCGCCGAGGACGGGCCGTTGGTCATCGAGGTCAACCCCAGGATGGTGGCCTCGCTGCCACTCGCGACCGAGCTGGAGGTGGAGGCGGGTCGCGCGCCGCTGGAGTTACTGCACCTGCTGGAGTTGCTGGACGCCGACCTCGACCTGCTTGATGTCGATGAGGGCGAGACGCCCATGGGAGTCGCCACACAGCTCATCGTGCACCGGCTGCCCGGTGACGCGGATGAGCGACCGCAGAGTGGCATATATCGCCTGCAGTCGGGGAGGATATCCCGCGTCGGCGACGGTGCCGGTCTGGAGGATCTGCGGCGAGATGACGACCTGCTCCTGCTCACCCGTAAGCGTGGAGAACCGGTGACCGATCGGAAGGAATTCGCGCGCGCATACGCGCGCTCGGCGCTGGGCGAAAATGCTCCAGGGTTACGTCAGCTGGTCAGCGAAATGCGCGCCGGTACCCTTTCGGCCCAGTAGCCGTCGACCTGCTTCCCCAGGTCTGGGCACACCAAATCGGCGAGCGGACGCAGGGATTGGCGCACCGATTTGCTGTTGAGCGTCGCCAGCAGGTGCGTTTCCTCAGCCGCCGCGAGGGGCCGCGCACCTGGGATGGATGCGGCCAGGGGCACACGCAAATCGCCAAGCACCTCGGCAAGGTCGCATCTCGCCGGGACATTGTTGGCGACCAGCCAGAGCTTGTTGCGATGACCAAGGCTGCGTAGTACCGAGACCCCGCGGTAGAGGTCGTACACCCCGGCGGCCGTCGGCGTGAAGACGTAGTAAATATCGTCAACCGTCTCGAGGAGAAAGCTGTTCAAGGCATCGACGCCCGTGCCGAGGTCCATGACGACGACGTCAAAGCCTGTCTCGTCGAGGTGAGTGTTGACGCGGGCCACCATCTCCGGGAGCCCTTCGGTGGCGGCACCGGTTGGCGGTGGCAATAGCACCCGTGCCCCGCTCTCGTGGCGGAGCAGCACACGCTCCACGCTGGCATCGTCGACGTCGCGACCTGTCAGGTCTGCCGCGGTCGGTCCGTCAAGGCCGAGGCGGATGCAGGTGGTCGAGGCCCGCACGTCCAGGTCCAGCAGGGCGACCCGAAGGGAAGCTGCGCCCCAGCAACCCGATGCCAGCCCACCCGCGACCTCGGCGGCCAGCGTGGACCTGCCCGTACCACCGCGCATCGAGAAGAATGCAACGCGTCGTGCTCGCCGGCCCGGATAACGGCGCAGGGGCACGATGCGCGCGGACGGGACGACCGCAACGTCATCGCCGGTGTCATCGCCGGTTGACGCGACTGCCAGCACCACGGGGCTCGCGACTGTGACCGGGGGCGAGCTTCGCGGACGAAGTCGGTAGGCAGCGTAGAGAAAAATCCAGCGGTCGAGGGGTCGGCCCGCAACGCTGCCCCACGCCATCGCGGCGCCAACGGCCAGCAACAGCAGGCCTGGCGGGACGCGGATGAAGAGCGGCAGGCGGCTCGAAAGGATGCCCCAACCGGCCATCGAGAAAACCACCAGGTACACAAGGTGCGGCGCGGTGAGTCCCAACGCCACGCGATCCTCCGCGTCGAGTCCCTGGGGGGCACGCCGTCCGTCCATGTCGCAACCATGACCTCTCAAATTCCGCGGTGACTTTTCAGGCGGGGCGATAATCGTCAGGAAATTCCGCGGACATTGCGAGGACGAATTGCGGTCACGCGTCAACCCCGCGTGACAATATTTGGCCGAAACCGATATGCTGGCGAAAATCCGCCAATCGGAGGACGCCACCACATGGCCGAGCAAACACCCAACACGGGGGCCGCATCGCCCACACCGAAGCGTGCGACCACCAGACGCCGCAGCAGCACGGCAAAACGCGCCGGCGCCTCCGCGACGGCGAAGCCCGCGACCACGCGTAAGCGCGCTGCAGCCAAACGCACAACGGCAAAGGCCGCCACAGCAAAACGCACAACGGCAAAGCGCACAACGGCAAAGCGCGCCGCCGCAAAACGCACCACCGCAAAGCGCACAACGGCAAAACGCGCCACCGCCGCCGCGACGAGCACAACCAAGCGCGCCACCAAGAAGCGGTCCACCACACGCAAGGCGTCAACGGCGCGCAAGAGCACGTCCAGCGCCACCGCCAAGCGGCGTGGCCGTCCGCCGGGTTCCCGCAACCGCGCCGCGGCGAGCACCAATCCCGCTGACGCGATGAGCAAGCGCATATCGGAGTTGATCAACGAAAACAGGACGCTCAAGGCTCGTGTCAATGAGCTGGAGTCCGGTTGGAAGAAGATCGAGCATGCGCTCGGCAGCAACGTCAGCAAGGCCAAGCGCACCGTGCGTCGGGGCGCCAGGGCCGCGACCAAGAAGGTTGAGGAAGCGATCAACGCCGTAACCTGAGCCGGCGTTTGAAAGAGGGTCGGCGCCAGCGCGCCGGCCCTTTTTCTCTTTCTAGCCCCCCGCTCCAGGCCCACCCGTGTCGTCATAACGCAATGCGTTATAATCTCCCAGGGCGCGGGAGCAGAAGCAACCCGGAGGAATCAGATGTTCAGCGCACCGCACGGTGACCGCAGCGCCCGACTCTCCGGCGAACTGTTCGCCGTGATTGAGCGGCAGGCGTGGGACCGGCTGCTCGAAATTTCCGCCCCGGATGTTGCCGTCGAGGTCCACGCGCATCCCACGGTGCTATCCAGCCGTAACGAGCACATCTGGCGGTCGCGAAGCCTGCGTGGCCGGGAGGAGGTTCGGGCGTACCTCGGCGAGCTCCACCACGCGGTCCCCGCCCTTGCGCTGCAGCCGCGAGGCAAGGCCTGGCGCGAGGGGCACGAGGTGGTCCGTGTGGACTGTGCCGGGGTCGATGGCGCCGGCTCTCCCTTTGACGCGGTGACCGACTTCGCCATCTGGGAGGCGGACGGGATGGTGGTCCGCGTGGAGGCGGAGATCGGCGACCTGGCGATCGGCACAGACGTCATTCGGCGCACCGATGGCGACCCCCGGCGGTACTTCGAGTCCTTCCTGGGCCGGCCGGAGGGCAGGCTTCCCGGTTAAATTGAGAAGCCCCGCTCCGGGGGGAGCGGGGCCTCTGGTGATGATCGGTCGGGACCCCGATGATCACCATTGCGGAGCCGTGAGGCTCAACGCTTAGCTAGATACGCCTCCGTGTGCCGTAGAAGCCGAAGCCACCGGCGAACAGGGCCAGCACGATGCAGATCACGCCGAGCATCGTGAAGCCCATCACGAGGAAGATAATCCCGAGCAGGAGAAGCAGTCCGCCTCCACCGTAGAACATCTTTTACCTCCTATCGTTTGGAGCCACCCGTCAGGGCAGCCAGCACATAACTTGATAGTTACTATATCACCTGTTTTGCCAAAGTCAATGCAATGATCGAACCAAATTTTGCGGCGCCTGAGGCGCCCAGGCTGGTCGTCATCCGCAGCCGCCGCCGCCGCCGCACGATCAGCGCTCGCCGGCGTGGGGGGGTGATCGAGGTGACCGTTCCCGCGGGCATGTCGCTCACCGAGGAGGCCCTGTGGGTCGAGCGGATGCGGAAGCGGATCATGCGCGCCGAGACCGGGCCCAGTGACGCCGACCTCGCGCGTCGCGCGGAGGCCCTGTCGCGCCGGTACTTCGGCGGCGAGCTCAAGCCCACCTCCGTTCGGTGGTCAGAGCAGCAGCAGTCCCGCTGGGGCAGCTGCACCGTCGATACCGGGGCTATTCGCCTCAGTGCCCGGATGCAGGGCTTCCCCGCCTTTGTCGTGGACTACGTGTTGGTCCACGAGCTGGCGCACCTGCGCTACCGCAGCCACGGCGAGCGATTCTGGGCCCTGGTGAACCGGTACGCCCTGACCGAGCGGGCCCGCGGCTACCTTCTCGCCAAGGGCGGGGAGGCGGACTAGCCCGCTCTAGCTCTCCAAGCCCACAGCGTCGCGGACGGCGGCGGCCGCTTTGTCCAGGCGCCCCTTCACGGTGTCGAGGTCGGCGCCGAACGCGGCGGTGGTCACCCTGGCCACGCCAAGGTTGACCAGTCGCTCCAGGGACTCGGGTGTGGGCTTGGCCCCGACGGTCACTTCGACGGTGCCCGGGTCGCGGCCCGCATCCTCGGCGGTTTGGCGCATCAGCTGGACCAGGTGCTCGACCTCGTCCAGCGTCGGCGGCGCGGGGAAGAAGCCATCACCCAGGCGGCCGGCCCGCCTGGCGGCGGCCTCACTGTGACCGCCAATGATGATGGGCACACGGCCGCTCGCGGGTTTGGGCCAGAGCCGGGCGTCATGGAAGCTGAAGAACCGCCCGTGAAAGGACGGCCTGGCCTCGCCCCACAGGGTCCGCATCACCGCGATGTACTCATCGGCGCGCGCGCCACGCTCCTCGAAAGGCACGCCCAGCGCGTCGAACTCCTCCCGCAACCAGCCCACCCCCACCCCCAGCCGCACCCGGCCACCCGTCAGGTGGTCAAGGCTGGCGACTGCCTTGGCGGTGACCACCGGGTTGCGCTGCGGCAGGATCATCATCCCCGTGGCCAGCAGGATTGTCTCGGTGTGCGCCCCCACCCAGGTGAGCCACACCACCGGGTCGACGATGGGGACATCCTCGCCCCCGGCCATCCTTCCGCTGGGACTGTATGGATACTTCGAGCCGTAGTCACCCGGGACCACGACGTGCTCGACGGCCCAGAGCGAGTCGAATCCCGCCTGCTCGGCGTGTCTGGCGACCTGGATGGCGTCCCGCGCCTGGGTCGCCAACCCGGAGCTCGCGAACGCGAGGCCCAATCTCATGGCGCGCCAAAGCTAGCAAACCGAGAGCAGCACGCCACCTCTAGGCGCTCTTAGGTGATCTTCACATCGCGGTGGTTTGCTGGCGACGTGAGCCAACCCCGCGTCCTCGTGGTGGACGATGACGCCGCGATCGCCTCCTCCCTGCGCCGCGCCCTGCTTTACGAGGGGTATGCCGTGACCGTGGCCGCCGACGGCGACACTGCGCTGGACCGCGCCCGCAGCGATTCCCCCGACCTCGTGATCCTGGACGTCATGCTGCCGGGCATGGACGGCATCGAGGTCTGTCGCCGGATCCGCGCGGAGGACGACGTCCCGGTGCTGATGCTCACCGCCCGCGACGCCACCGCCGACAGGGTCACGGGCCTCGACAGCGGTGCCGACGACTACCTGGTCAAGCCGTTCGCCTACGAAGAGCTGCTGGCGAGGGTCAGGGCGCTGCTCCGGCGCAAGCCCGCCCGATCGGCGCGGCGCCTGGTGTTCGCCGACCTGGAGATGGACATCGATACCCGCGAAGTGACGCGTGGCAATCGCGCCATCGAACTCACCCCGAGGGAGTTCGACCTGCTCCAGTTCTTCCTGCGCAACCCACGCCAGGTCCTCACGCGCGACCGTATCCTCGATGTTGTCTGGGGATACGGTGTCGGCGCCACCAGTAATTCCGTGGATGTGTATGTCGGCTACCTGCGGTCGAAGGTCGAGGAGCCCGGGCGTGCCCGGCTCCTGCACACCGTCCGTGGAGTGGGGTATGCGCTCCGCCAGAGCTGACGAGGGGAGAGTGCCGCAGCGCCCCGGCGACGTTCTCCAGCGCCTGCCCATCCGAGGTCGCATCGCGCTGTTCGGCGCCGCCGTGGTCCTCCTGACCGTGGTCCTCTTCGGCATCCTGGTGGACGTGCTGTTCGAGCGCAGCATCCACGCCCAGCAGGACCAGGCGCTGCAGCGTCGCACGCAGTTCGTGGCGGAGCCGGCGGGAATAGGCACTCCGCGGTTCAATGGCTTTCTGCGCGGCCCCAATGGCGAGCGGGCACTACTGCCCGTGGACCTACGCGGCAGCTCCGATACCTTCACCGAGCTCCTCGACGCGTCCGGCGGGGCGATCTTCAGCTCGGGCGAGGTCGACGGGCACGCCCCGCGGATTGGTGCCGATCTTCTCCGCCAGGCCGCTGACTCGGGCTCGGTGCTGACCAACGTCCAGGACTCCGGACTGACGCTGCGGGTATCGCTGCGTCCGGTCCCCCCCGGTCGCATCCCCATCCCGGCGGCCGGGACGCGAGCGGCGTATATCCTCGCCGGGCAGTCGACCGCCGGCGACGTGGCACACGTCAGCACGCTGCGCCTGTACCTCTTGGTCGGCGCGATCATGAGCCTGGTCGCGGCGCTTGCGGCAAGCTGGGTCGTGGCCGGGCAGGCGCTCCGTCCCCTCGACACCATGACCGAGACGGTGGAGGCGATCGGGTCTGCCCAGGACCTGCGCCGGCGGCTTCCGGAGGCCACGGTCCGCGATGAGGTCGGGCGCTTGACGGAGGCCTTCAACGGCATGATGGGCCGCCTGGACGATGCTTACCGCCGCCTTGAGGAAGCCCTGGACTCGCAGCGGCAGTTCGTCGCCGACGCCTCTCACGAGTTGCGCACACCGCTGACCAGCATCCGCGCCAACCTGGGCCTGTTGATGAGCAGGAGCGACATCTCCGCGGCCGACCGCGCCGAGGCGCTGCAGGACATGGACGCTGAGTCGCGACGAATGAGCCGCCTTGCTGCGGACCTCCTGACGCTGGCGCGGGCCGACGCCGGGCAGCGCCTGGAGATGGCCCCGGTCGACCTGCCGCGCCTGGGCGACGAGGTCGTCCGGCGCGCGCGCCGCGCATATCCCGGGCGCCATTTCGGCTTTTCGCGAGAGCGCGCCCTGAGGGTTTGGGGCAACGCCGACAGCCTGCGACAACTGCTGTGGATCCTGCTCGACAACGCTGCGCGCCACACCGACGGCGGGGCCCGTGCCCACGTCACCATCGATGCCGGCCCGGGGACGGTGCGGCTCGTGGTCACGGACGACGGCCGCGGCATTCCACCGGCCGACCAGGAACGCGTCTTCGAGCGTTTCTATCGCGCCGACCCCGCGCGGAGCACCGGCGGCGCCGGGCTCGGGCTTTCCATCGCGCGCTGGATCGTCGAGCAGCACGGGGGCCGGATCTCGGTCGCCAACAGCGGGCATTCCGGGGGGGCGGCATTCACCGTCGAGCTGCCTGCCGCCCCAGCTGAGAAGCGTCGCAACGTTACCCGAGCGGGAAACTCTTAGGGAGTTCTTACCCCTGCCACAGCCCATCCTCATACCCGCCGCCGACGCTATAGGCGATGAGCAGGCTTCTTCGCGCCCGGTTGGTCGGTGCTGCCGTCGCGGTAATTGCGGTGGCCGCGGTGGGCGCCTTCCTATATTCCAGCCGCGCGACCACCGCGCCGCAATACCGCACCGCCGCCGCAACCATGGGCACCGTCACCCAGACGCTGCCGATCTCTGGGAACCTGGTGGCCGCCACCCAGACCGACCTCGATTTCCTCATCGCCGGCCGCGTCCAGGGCGTCAACGTCAGCGCCGGCCAGGCGGTGAAGGCCGGGGCCGTCCTGGCGAACCTGGACGACAGCGTCCTCCACGGCGCGCTGAGCACCGCACAGGCCAACCTCGCATCGGCGCAGGCCAAGCTTGCCCAGGACCGCACCCCGACGCCCCAGGCGCTGGCCTCGGCCCAGGCATCGGTGAACAGCGCCTCGATCGCGCTGCTCAACGCGCAGACCTCCCTGATGGACACCCAGGCCGCCAACGCCCAGGCGGTGACTGCCGCCCAGGACGCGCAGACCAGCGCCAACAACAAGCTCCAGCGCGACAGTAACCAGCGTGACAGCGACTGCAACAGCGCCCCGGCCGGCCAGGCCTGCCAGCAGGACAAAAACCAGGTGTCCGCTGACAACGATGCGGTGCGGCAGGCGAACGACAACTACAACGGCGCGGTGGTCAAACAGCAGCAGTCCGACAACCAGGCCGCCGGGCAGGTGAACAGCGCCCGCGTCCAGCTGCAGAACGCGCAGTCGGCGCTGGCCGTCCTGCAGCAGGGGGCAACCCCGCAACAGGTCCAGATGGACCTGGGCGCTATCCAGGTGGCGCAGGTCAATGTCGACACCGCGCAGCGCAACCTCAGCCAGGCCACCCTGACCGCCCCCACCGACGGGGTCGTGGGTCAGGTCAATATCACGGTCGGCCAGTCGGTGTCCGGCGGCGCCTCGGCTGGTGGCTCGTCCGCAACGTCCAGCTCGGCGACCACGACGCACGCGGTCTCCCTGCAGACGCCGGGAGCATTCGTGGTAACCGGGGCCATCAGCGACGCACAGGTGAACCAGGTGGTGGTGGGCCAGGCCGCACGGGTGACGCCGGCAGGGGCCACGCAGGCACTGATGGCGAGGGTGTCGGCGGTCGCCCCCACCGCGACGATCGCCTCGAGTGTCGCGACCTTCCCCGTCACCGTCACCCTGACGGAGCAGAACAATTCGCTCCACGCGGGCACCTCCGCGTCCGTCAGCATCATCGTCCACCAGGTGAGCCAGGTTCTCACCGTGCCCACCTCCGCGGTCCGGTCCGCCGGTGCGGCGGCCATGGTGCAGGTCCTGGTCAACGGCCACCCGCAGGCCAGGCCCGTGCAGCTCGGCGCCACCGATGCGCTGCGAACCCAGGTGGTGTCAGGCCTCAGCGCGGGCGATGAGGTCGTCATCGCCACGGTCAGTCGCACGGTGCCCACCAACCCCAACGGCGGCGGCCTCTTCAGCGGCCCCGGTGGCGGGCGCGGCGGGCGCGGCGGCCCCCCGGGGGGCTGAGTTTTGGCGTCGCCCGCAACGGCGGAACTCCTCAGGCTGGAGGCGATCAGCAAGGTGTACGGCCGCGGCGACGCCGCGGTGCACGCGCTGACCGACGTCTCGTTCAGCGTCACGGAAGGGGACTTCGTGGCCGTCATCGGGCCGTCCGGTTCTGGCAAGTCGACCCTGATGCACATCCTCGGGTGCCTCGACATCCCGACCAGCGGGCGCTACATCTTCGCCGGCACCGACGTCAGCCGGATGAGCGAGTACGAGCTGGCCGGTGTGCGCAATCGGCGCATCGGCTTCGTCTTCCAGCAGTTCCAGCTCCTTCCTTCGATGTCGGCATGGCGCAACGTGGAGCTGCCGTTGCTCTACCGCAGCGCCAGTGATCGTCGCGCGCTGGCGATGGCGGCGCTCGCGCAGGTGGGCCTGGCGGACCGCGTCAACCACCGGCCGACCGAGCTCTCGGGGGGGCAGCAGCAGCGCGTGGCGATCGCCCGGGCCCTGGTGACAAACCCCGACATGATCCTTGCCGACGAGCCCACCGGCAACCTCGACTCCAACTCCAGCCGTGAGGTGCTGGCGATCCTTCAGCGCCTCAACGACGACGGCCGCACCGTGGTACTGATCACCCACGACCCCAACGTCGCCGCCATCCCCCGCCGGGTACTCACGATGAGTGACGGCGTGCTGACCGAAGGATTGCGCGAAATGGTCACCGCATGAGCCTGCTCCGCACCCTGGAGACCGGGCTGCGGGGGCTCGCGGGGCACCGGCTGCGCTCCATCCTGACGACCCTGGGGATCCTCTTCGGCGTCGCCGCGGTTATCTGCACCGTCGGTATCGGCCGGGCTTCATCTGACTCCGTCACCAACCGCATCGCCGCGCTGGGCACCAACCTGCTGACCGTCAGCCCGGGCTCGACGGTGTCCGGGGGCGTGTTCGGGGGCGCGGGCACGGCCAGCACGCTCACCATGGAGGACGTGCGCGGCCTGGCGAGCCGCGACAACGCACCGGATATCCAGGCGGTGGCGCCGGTGGTGCAGGCGCGGCGGTCACTGGTCAGCCCGTCGAGCAACTGGAACACCAACATCCAGGGCAGCACGCCCGACTGGCTGGTGACCAACGCCAGGACGATGCAGGCGGGCGCATTCTTCACCAGCGCAGACGTCAAGAAGCACGCGCAGCTGGCGGTCCTCGGCCTGACCACCGCTGAGAACCTCTCGGTTACGGTGGGCGACACCTTCAGCGTGGGGTCCGCCCAGTTTGTGGTCGCGGGCGTGCTCGCCCAGAGCGGCGGCCAGGCCTTCCAGAACGGTGATGACCTTGCAGTGGTGCCGATCACCGCCGCCCAGGACCTCGTGACGGGCGGCTCGCCCAACGGGGTACAGCGGATCCTCCTCAGCGCGTCAAGCGCGGACACCGTCGGTTCTGCGTTCCAGGAGGCATCGCAGCTGCTCAACAGCACCCACCACGTGACCGACCCGGCCGCCGCCGACTTCACGATCACCTCGCAGAGCTCCTTCCTGAGCACCGCCCAGGCGGTCACCGGCACGCTGACTCTCCTGCTGGCCAGCGTGGCCGCGATCTCCCTGCTCGTGGGTGGCATCGGGGTTATGAACATCATGCTGGTGTCGGTCACCGAGCGGACCAGCGAGATCGGCCTGCGCAAGGCGCTCGGCGCCACCCCTGGGGACCTGTTGCGCCAGTTCCTCATCGAGGCGGCAACCCTCAGCGTGCTGGGCGGCGTCCTCGGGGTGGGCCTCGGCCTGCTGGCCGGCGTTCTGCTCCCACGGTTCACGAATATCAGCGTGACCATCACCCCCGAGCCGGTCCTCATCGCCGTCGCGGTGGCGGCCGGGGTAGGGCTGGTGTTCGGCGTTTACCCCGCGTCGCGCGCCGCCCGTCTGGCTCCCATCGAGGCGCTGCGCGCCCAGTGACACCTGCAACAGCGAACACGACCAGGAGACGAACATGAATCGATACCTCACGACCGCGTTGGTGCTGCTCTGCGGGCTGGCGGTCGCCGGCTGCGGGTCCCCAGCCAGCGGCGCCCTGGTCACGGCGTCTCCAAGCCCCGGTACGCGCGTGCGCAACGGCGCCCAGGGCGAGCTGGTGCAGATCAACGCGTCGCGGCTGGTCCTCAACGCGAGCGCCGGCGACGTGACGGTGGACTACACCGCCGCGACCACCTTCGCGAAGTCCAGCGTCGGCACGTTCGCCGACATAACCGTCGGGAAGTGCCTGGTGGCCACGGGGCAAAAGGACCCCTCCGGCGCCATCACCGCGACCGCCGTCAGGCTCTCCGAGAAGGCCGGCGGCGCCTGCACTCAGGGCGGCGCTGCCGGCACCGGTCCCGGCGGCTTCGGCGGTCGTCCGGGTGCGAGGCGATCGCCCGGTCCCATCCCCTCGCCTGATCCGAACTTCGGGTTTGCCGCCGGCGCCGTGACCGCTGTGTCGGGGACCACGGTCACCGTGCAGCCCAGGACAGGCGGCACTGTCATCGTTAGCGTGCCGACTACAGTCCAGGTGACCAGGTCCGCGCCTGCCACGGCGGCCGACCTCGCGCTGCACGAGTGTGTCGCCGCCAATGGCCCGCATGACGCCGGCGGCGTTGTCACCGCCCGCGCCATCCAGATAGTGCCTGCCGGACCATCCGGCTGCTTCACGGGGGGACGGGGGCTTGGCGGGGGTCGCTAGGCGGCTACACTAGGCGCGCCGAGAACCGCTCGGCTCCGCCTCGAGGTTCTAGTGGACCGTCATCTTGAAAGGTTTACGGTGCATGCGGGTCAGGATCTGCTCGGCTGACTTGACCCAGACAAAGGGTTTGCTGTTCTCGTTCCAGGCGTCGAGGAAGCGTTGAATCGCCTCCAGCAGCGCACCCAGGCT
>JBHEMS010000015.1:0-9103 GCA_046262455.1 Candidatus Dormibacteria bacterium
GGGGTGCTCCTCCGTCCGCATCTCCGGCTGCGCGGTTTTGGAAGCCTCGGCGGCGGTCATGTCGTGATCTCCCCAGGACGCCTCGAGCAGGTCTTCCTTGGTGATGATCAGCTTGTCAACGTCGTAGTCCGACATGTCGTAGCGCGGGCCCATGGTTATCGCGCCCACAGGGCACGCCTCCTCGCAATAGCCGCAGAAAATGCACCGGGCCAGGTTGATCTCATACCGGGAGGCATACCGTTCGCCCGGTGATATGCGGTTGGTCTCGGTGTTCTCCTCGGCAACTACCAGGATGCATTTGGACGGGCACGCCGCGGCGCAGAGCTCGCAGCCAACGCATTTCTCCAGCCCATCCTCGTAGCGGTGCAGGATGTGGCGGCCGCGGTGGCGGCTGCTGATGGCGGGTAGCTCGTCCGGGTATTGCACCGTCGTCGGGGGCCGGAACAGGTGCTTGAAGGTCGTGCCGAGGGCAGTCGGTATGCCGAGGACGCTGTCGAGTATCACCGTGTGACCACCGACCCCGCGGTCCTCGTGTGCGCCGCGGCGCGCGAGACGCCGATGGGCTGCCGCTGCGTCAGCGCGATGCCCAACCCCACGACCACCAGCGCCAACAGGCTGACGATCGGGATCAGCCATTCCATACCCAGCACCACGAATGTGGCGGTGACCGCGATATTGAGCAGCCCCAGGGGAAGAAGGACCTTCCATCCAAGCGCCATCAGCCGGTCGTACCGCAGTCGAGGCAGTGTCGCGCGCAGCCAGAAAAGCACGAATATGACGGCACCGATCTTGATGAAGAACCACATGATCCCGGGCAGGATAGGACCGCGCCAGCCTCCGAGGAACAGCGTCGCGGCAATCGCGCTGACGGTGACCATGTTGATGTACTCACCAAGGAAGTAGAGGCCCCACTTCAGGCCTCCGTACTCCGTCAGGTAACCCGCCACCAACTCCTGCTCCGCCTCCGGGAGGTCGAACGGCGCCCGGTTCACCTCCGCGGTCGCGGAGATGACGTAAATCACGAACCCCAGGGGCTGTAGGAGGATGTAGGGCGCGGCGTGCTGGCCGTCGATGATTGTGCTCATGTTGACCGAGCTGGCGAGGATGAACACTCCAACCAGGGAGAACCCCAGCGCCATCTCGTAGCTGATCAGCTGCGCGGCGCTACGCATCGCCCCCAGTAACGAGTACTTCGAGTTGCTGGCCCAGCCGCCAAGGACCACGCCATAGGCGGTCATGCCGCTGATGGCGAAGATGAAAAGGATTCCGACGTTCAGGTTGGAGATGTAGCCGGTGACAGTCTTGCCCATGATGGTGAACGCCGGGGTCACGGGGATGACCGCGAAGGCGAACACCGAGGCGATCGTCATGATCGCCGGCGCCGCGACATAGAGCAGGTTGTCCCTCCCGGCCGGCCGTGTGTCCTCCTTGGTCAGCAGCTTGATGACGTCGGCCAGGGGCTGCAGTAGGCCGAACGCGCCGACCCGGTTGGGACCTATGCGGATCTGCATGTAGCTGATGACCTTGCGCTCGCTGTACACCAGGTACGCCGCTGCGGTGATGAAGGCCAGGACCAGCACGGCGCTCTTGACGAGGGCGATCAGCACGTCGACCATCAGCCGTTCCCCGCGGCTGAGCCGCCGCTCCACTCCGCGCGGTCTCCAGACCGCTGGACGGCGTACGCCGGGGCGGCGTGGATGATGTCGCGCATGACGTCGACCGGCTGCTTGTACGACCAGCCGGCCTCCCAGGCGTTGGCGAGGTCCTGGAAGACGCGCCAGTCGGGGGGCGCCGGCGCCACCGGTGGGAGGGCTTGCCTCAGCCTCTGAACACGGCCCTCCATGTTGGTGTAGGTACCCTCCTTCTCCGCGAAGCTGTGCAACGGCAGGACCACGTGTGCCGTCTCGCTGAGGGCGGTGCGGGAGATGTCCATCACCACCAGCAGGTCGAGGGCGCCTAACGCGCGCCGGACGAGCGGGCTCTCCAGGGTCTCGGTCAGCGGCGAGGGACCGACCACCACCAGCGCCTTGAGCTGACCTGCGCCGGCGGCCTCCAGCATCTCCCAGGTACTCATGCCCGGCCGCCCCACCGGCGCGCGGTAGCCCGGGAGGAGGTCCGGCAGGCATCCCATGTCGGCAGCGCCCCGGGCGTTGGCCTGGCGGACGACGACCAGGCGACGCGCCTGCACCCCCCTCTCGGCAAGCCGGGCGGCGAGCACCACCCCGTCGGCGTGCAGGTTCTCTGGGGCGATGACACCGGCCACCCTGTCGTCGTCGGCCAGCTCGGTAAGGAGATCGGTGGCGGTGCGGCCGCGGCCGAGCACGAGCCGGGTGCCGTACTTGCGGCGCGCCTTCTTCAAGCGCAGCTCGACAATCGGCCCCTGGTCCAGCGTGGCCTGGTCCCCAAGCACGTAGATGAGGTCGCAGGCGGAGAAGTCGTCGTATCCCAGCGCCCAGTCTTCAGGCGACGGCGTCGGCGCCTGGAGGTCGAAGCGGTGGTCGATGTTGGGGCTACCCAACACTTCGCGCACCCATCGCTGCGCCAGAAACAGCTCCTCGTTTGTGGCGCTGGGGCTGACGATCGCCCCCACCCTGTGGGCCCCGTGCCCGCGCACGATGTCTTGCATCCGTCGGGCTATCTCTGCGATGGCGTTCTCATATGTCGCCGCGGTGGCGACGCCTACCCCGATCGTCGGCTGACGCAGTCGGTCCTGGTCATTGACGAAGTGGAAGCCGTAACGTCCCCTGTCGCAGAGCCACCCATCCTCCACGTCGGGATTGGCGCGCGACATGTACCTCACGATTCGGTTGTCGCGGGTCTGGATCTGCACGTTGCACCCGACGGCACATCCGTGGCAGATCGAGGGCGTGCTGCGCAGGTCCCAGGGTCGTGCACTGAAACGCCAGTCGGCGCTGGTGAGGGCCCCCACCGGGCAGAGTTCCATGATGTTGCCCTGGAACTGGCTGTCCATGGGCTCACCGTTGAAGGTGCCGATCATGGTGTGGACCCCACGGTTCAGCAGCACCAGTTGGCCCTCCTCCGTGACCTCGTCGAAGTAGCGGACGCAGCGCTCGCAGAGGACACAGCGCTCCATGTCCAGCAGAATGCGGTCGGAAAGCGGGACCGGTTTGGGGTACTTCACCTTCTCCTCGACGAACCGGCTCCTGCCCGGTCCGTGGTAGAAGCTGAAGTCCTGCAGGTCGCACTCGCCACCCTTATCGCAAACGGGGCAGTCGAGCGGGTGGTTGATGAGCAGGAACTCCAGCACCCCCTCACGTGCCTTTAGCACGTCGGGGGACTCGGTCGAGATCCTCATCCCGTCGGACGCGGTGATGGTGCATGAGGTCGCCAGCTTCGGCTGGCCCTCGACCTGTACCACGCACATCCGGCAGGCGCCGATCGGATCGAGTTTGCGATGGTCGCAGAAGTAGGGAACCGGGGTGCCGTTGTCCAGGCACACATGCAGCAGCGACGCGCCCTTGGCAGCTCTGACCTCACGCCCGTTGATGGTCAGGCTGACCCTCTCGGGTCCGGCGGGCACCGCGGGGGCCGCCACCGTCTGCGGCGCAGTCGTCCTGTCCTGCTCCGGCACGGCTAGACCATCGCCTCGGCCACCAGGGGCGCGTTCGGGCTCGAACCCTTGTGGGGACAGCCGTGGGCCTCCACGTGCGCGCGGTACTCGTCGGTGAACTGCTGCACCGACGACCGGATCGGCCACGCCGCAGCCTCGCCCAGCGCGCACAGCGATTTGCCGTCGATGTTGTTGCAAACGTCGACCATCAGGTCGACGTCTTCCATGCGTCCCCCGCCGGCTTCAATGCGGCGGACGATGCGGGACAGCCAGAAGGTCCCCTCTCGGCAGGGGGTGCACTTCCCGCAGGACTCCCGGTAGTAGAAATCCGCCAGGCGGGCGGTGTACTCGACCATGCATTGGTCCTCGGACATCACGACCACCGCCCCCGAGCCGCCCATCGTTCCGTGCGCGCGCAGCGAGTCAGCGTCCATGGTGGTGTCTTCGAGTTGTGCCGCGCTCAGGAACTGACTCGACGACCCGCCCGGCTGGATGCACTTGAGCTTCTTGCCTTCGCGCATGCCACCGGCAAGGTCGTTGATCAGGACCAGGGCGGGCATGCCCTGGGCAACCTCGTAGATCCCGGGCCGCTGGACCTCGCCGCTGAGGCACATCAGTCGCGTCCCGGTCGACTTCTCGGTGCCAACCGACTTGAACCAGGCGGCGCCGTGCTCGACGATCAGCGGCACGTTGCAGAGGGTCTCGACGTTGTTGAGCGCGGTTGGAGCGTCGTACAAGCCAATGGCCGCCGGGAAGTACGGCGGCTTGGGGCGGGGGCGCCCGCGGTTGCCGTTGAGGGACTCCAGGAGCGCGTTCTCCTCGCCGCAGATGTAGGCGCCGGCGCCGCCGTGGACCACCACGTCGAGGCTCCACCCCGAGCCCAGGATGTCGTCGCCGAGGAGGTTCGCCCCCCGCGCCTCGTCGACCGCTTTCTGCAGGATGTCCTGGATCTCGGCGTACTCCCCGCGGACGTAGATGAACGCCTGGTCGGCCTCCACGGCGCGTGCCGCGAGCAGCACGCCTTCGACCAGGAGATGGGGGTTGCGCTCCATGAGGTAGCGGTCCTTGAAGGTGCCCGGCTCGGACTCGTCGGCGTTGGCCACCAGGTAACGTGGGTGTTTGTCCTTCGGCATCAGGCTCCACTTCCTGCCGGTCGGGAAGCCCGCCCCTCCCCTCCCCGTCAGCCCCGAGTCGGTAACCGCCTGCGCGATTTCCGCCGGCGCCATCTTGAGGCCCTGCTCCAGGGCCCGATAGCCGCCCCAGCTGCGGTACCCCTCGAGGCTCCGGAGCCCCTCCATGTCGATCTCGCGCGTCAGGCGGGGGACGATGAGGTCGCTCATGCCGGAACCTCCGGCGTCGGGGCGGGCTCCCGGTACCCGCGCTCGGCGGGGTGCTCGGAGCCGGTGTTGATCAGGGTCTGGGAGCCCTTGACGAGGTCCATCACCGAGCCCCCGGCCCCGCTCGCGGGCAGCTGCAGCCGGCTGGCCCCGGGGTTGGCCAGGTCGACCATCGTCTGGGCGGCGGCGGCCTCCCGACCGGTGGCGAAGGGATGCTGGGGCAGTCGCCCGGCGCGCATGTCGTCGACCAGGGCGTCAACCTTCTCGGGCGTCAGGTTCTCGACGAATTGGTGGTTCACCTGCGCCGCGGGGGCGCCCCCGCAGGCCCCGAGGCACTCGACCTCCAGCAGGGTGCAGAGCCCGTCCGCGGTCGTCGTGCCCGCGCGCGTCTCGAGCTTCTCCTCCAGGCGTCGCAGCACGGCCCCAGCCCCGGTGACCAGGCACGAGATATTGGTGCACATCTCGAGCACGTACTTCCCGTGGGGCTTGAAGAAGAACATCGAGTAGAAGCTCGCGACGGCCTCAACCGGCCCCGGCGGCATGTCCAGGGCGCGGGCGACGTCGCGCATTCCCTCCGCCGTCAGCATGCCCTCACGGTGCTGCAGGATCCAGAGCGCCGGAAGGATCGCGGATTTCCCTGATGGGTAGCGGCCCCGGACCTCCTGGATCCGGCGAACCTCGTCTTCGGTGAGGACGCTGTAGGTCGCCCTGCTGTCATAGGTCTCGAGTCCCATCGCTACCGATCCACGTCGCCGAGGATGAAGTCGAGCGAGCCGAGGATGGCCACCACGTCCGCCACCAGGTGGCCAACCACCAGGCGCGGGATGGCCGAGACGAACTGGAAGCTCGGGGCTCTGACCTTGACCCGGTACGGCTTGTTGCTGGCGTCGCTGACGATGTAGAACCCGAGCTCGCCGCGGGGCGACTCGACGGCCTGGTAAACCTCTCCGGCCGGTGGGCGGAACCCCTCGGTCACGAGCTTGAAGTGATGGATCACGGCCTCCATCGAGGTGTCGAGCTCGTGCCGCGGTGGTAGCACCACCTTGCGGTTGCTGATGCTGATGGGACCCGGCTCAAGGCGATCCAGTGCCTGCTCGATGATGCGCAGCGACTGGCGCATCTCCTGGATGCGCACCATGTAGCGGTCGTAGACGTCGCCATGGACCCCCACCGGGACGTCGAATTCGTAGTCGTCATAGCCGGAGTAGGGCACATCCTTGCGGACGTCGTAAGGGACGCCCGAACCACGCAGGGTGGCCCCGGAAAATCCCCACGCCAGCGCCTCCTCACCCGTGATCAGGCCAAGGCCCCGGGTGCGGTCCTCCCACAGGGGGTTGGCGGTGAGCATCAGCTCGTAGTCATCGCAGCGCGCGCGGAAGTCCCGCAAAAAGGCCCGCACCGCCTCGTCGAAGCCCGGGGGCGTGTCGGCCATCAGGCCTCCGACACGGATGAAGCTGGTCATCATGCGCACGCCCGAGACCATCTCGTTGATCTCCAGGATGCGCTCGCGGTCGCGCCAGGCGTAGAGGAAGGTGGACTGGGCCCCAAGGTCCAGCGCGTGGGTTCCCACCCAGATCAGGTGGCTCCCGATACGGGCCAGCTCAACCAGGATGACGCGGATCCGCTGGGCGCGTTCCGGCACCGTCTCACCCAGCAGCTTCTCCACTGCGAGGGCGTAGCCGAGGTTGTTCCCGGGTGGGCTCAGGTAGTCCATCCGGTCGGTCCACGGCGTGCCCTGGTGATACGTCACCCGCTCGAAGTCCTTCTCGAAGCCGGTGTGCAGGTAGCCGATGTCCGGATCGGCGTACCGCACGACCTCCCCCTCGACCCGCAGCACCAGGCGCAACACCCCGTGGGTGCTGGGGTGCTGGGGGCCCATGTTGAGTTCCATCAGTGGGCCGTCGGGCGTCTCGCCGAGGTAGTTGAGCCCCTCCGCGAAGATCGGCTGGGCCGCGCCACTCACGTCAGTGGCAACCGCCGGGGCCCCTGCGAACTCGCGGGGGGCGGCCTGATCGGCGTTGGCCGGCCCGGTCGTGGCCTGGTCGGTGCCCGGGGCGTCGGGTGGCCGGATCAACTCGGCGCTCCCCGCGGCACTGACCCGTCCGGGGGGAACGACCCCCGGTCGGTGAACTTGACGAGCTCGCCAAATGAGATGTAGTCCTTGCGCAGCGGGTGGCCCTCCCAGTCCACCGGCATGAGCAGCCGGCGCTGGTCGGGGTGACCCCGGAAGTCGATGCCAAAGAGGTCGAAGGCCTCGCGCTCCAGCCAGTTCATCCCCGGCCAGATCGACGTGAGCGAGGGCACCCAGGGCAGCCCCTCCAGGTTGTCGGCTATGCCGACCTTGAAGCGCACGGCCCCGAGCAGGAGGCTGCGCAGCTGGTAGACGACGTCGTAGCGGAGCTCGCGGTCCAGCCAGTCCACGGCCGTGACGAAGAGGGGCATCTTGAACCCCAGCCGGGCATCGTCTCGAAGGGCGCGGGCGGCGTCCACGAGGCTGTCGCGGGTGATCACGATGGCGCCCTCTGGAGGGTTGCCGTCGATGGCCTGGACGGCGCCGGGCACCAGCTCGTCGAGCACCGTCCGAACCGTGTGCAAGAGGGCGGCGGACTCCGAGGCGGCCTCGCTTGCGGTCGGCTCGGCCTGGTCCGTGCTCAGGCGATCGCCTCGGCCCGGATCTTGCGCTGGAGCTTGAGGACGGCGTCGAGCAGCGCCTCCGGGCGGGGTGGGCACCCGGGGACGTACACGTCCACCGGCACCACCTTGTCGACGCCCTGCACGATCGCGTAGTTGTTGAACATCCCGCCGCAGGAGGCGCAGGCGCCCATCGAGATGACCCACTTCGGCTCCGGCATCTGGTCGTAGATCTGGCGCAGGACCGGCGCCATCTTCTGGGACACGCGCCCGGCCACGATCATCAGATCGGCCTGGCGCGGCGACGCCCGAAAGACCTCGGCGCCGAACCTGGCCATGTCGAACTTGGGGCCCCCGGTGCCCATCATCTCGATGGCGCAGCAGGCCAGTCCGAAGAGCGCCGGCCACATCGAGTTGTAGCGGCCCCACGCGATCACCTTGTTGACGCTGGTGGTGACGAAGTTGTGGCCGAGGCTGGCGGTGACGCGGTCCCCCGGCTGGGGATGGGCATGGGGCTGGTTGGGAAATGCCAGTGGGTCTGAGGGCCCGGTGCGACCCGGGATGATCACCTCCCGCGAGGGTTCCACTATTCCCATTCCAACGCTCCCTTGCGCCAGACGTAGACCAGCGTGATGGCCAGCACCCCGACGAATATCCCCATCTCGACCAGGCCGGCACGACCGAGGGCGCGGACGAGCACCGCCCAGGGGTAGACGAAGATGGCCTCCACGTCGAAGACGATGAAGAGCATCGCCGTCAGGTAGAAGCCCACGGGCAGCCGCCGCCTCGCCGTCTCACTGGGGACGATGCCGCACTCGTAGGGGGCGCTCTTGGTCGGCGACGGACTCCTGGGCCCCAGGACCGATGAAAGCACCACCGCGACGACGGCAAAGGCGACCGCCACGAGGAAGAAGACCAGGAGAGGAACGTATTCAGCCGACACGGTGCGGAGATTCTAGTGGGCCGCCGCCCCCGGTCAGGCGGCCTCGGCGTCCCGGAGCAGGGCGTATGTGACGGCGGCGATTCCCCCGTCGAGCAGGAAGTTGGCGAGGAAGGCGTAGGCCCGGCGGCGGAACGCGAAATAGCCGAGCGCGCCGAGGGACGACGTGACCTTGCCAACCAGCAGGTACCGCGCCAGTGAGTGCCGGCGGGCGGCCTCCGAGGTCATCGCCGCGTCCGCGGAGATCGCGGTGATCAGCGCCATGTACGCGGCGGCCAGGACAATCCAGAGGTTGTCGGCGTCCACCGGTGACTCCGCCAGGCCCGCCGCCCTGGCCCCGGTGTTCATGCTGCTGGTGATGCGGCCCGGGAGCAGGTAGAAGCCGAGGCCCCCCGCGGCGAAGATGGGCGCCCAGATGCCCATCCAGGCCTGGAGTCGTCGCTCGCTCGCGCTCACGTCGGGGTTATAACATGGCTGCGAAAAGGCCCCGACGGTCGGTCATTGCGACGTAACGACGCGAGCATAAGCCTCGGCCGGGGTGTCCCAGCCCAGGACCTCGCGTGGCCTGCCGTTCAGCTCCGAGCTAATAGCGTCGAGCGCACGCTGGTCGTGGCGGTCGAGGGC
>JBHEMS010000016.1:0-22048 GCA_046262455.1 Candidatus Dormibacteria bacterium
CTGCAGAACTGGGTCCAGTCGAAGCCCAGCCATTCATTGCCCTGGGTTTTGTCGGCGCGGCTGAGGATGTTCCGCGACTGGTCCGCCCACTGCTCGCAGGGGCAGGCGGTGACCACCACCTCGCCGAGGCGGAGGACCTGCACGTGGACCTGGACGGTCTCTTCGAGCCCGGTGTACGACGGCGCGCCGTAATTGGCGGGCAGCGGCACGCCCGCGGCGTTGAGGTTGCGGTAGGTGACGCCCGGGTCGAGCGGGGTCCCCTTCAGCTGGCCGAAGACCGGCCCGAAGAGCGCGCCCGCGCTGTTGTCGCAGTCGGGCAGGCCGACCACCGGGATCCCGGGCGCGCCGTTGAAGGCCGCCGGCGTGCGGCAGTTCGACACCGAGGGGTAGGGATGGGAGTAGGGTGGCGCGAAGCGACGATCGATCTCGCGCACCGGGAAGTCCAGCGGCTGATAAGGCACAAAAGTGCTGGCCACGTACGCCGCGCGGCCCGCCGCGGGGATCGTTGGCGGCACGATCGGACGGCCCCTGCCGACGGCGTTGAAGCCCCGGATGACAGCGTTGGCGATCTGGCGGGCACCGCGCTCCTGCTGGGCGTACTCCTTGTGGCTGAACTCCGCACGGACCGCGGGGGCATGGGTCTCGCCGTTGCCGTCCTCCTCGGTCGTCCCCGGGTTGTTCTGCGAGAAGATGGTGGTCGCGCCGGTTTCGGTTTCCACGAAGCGGGCGACCTTGCCGGGCCACTCATCGGTGAGCAGGTTGTTTCCCTCGGTGAACTCGGGGTGCTGGCCGAGGACGTACCAGACCGCATACGGCCGGGGCGCGCCGCGGTCGCTGATGTCGTCGAAACGCATCACGCGCACCGTCAGGTCGTTGTCGCGCTTCGGGTAGCCCGCCGGCGTTCCGTCAAACCCGACCTGGGGCCCAAAGGAGTGCCGCTGGGTGTAGTCGTACGGGACCACGGCGGCGCCCATTCGCACCGGTCGCAGGGCAGCGCTGGCCTGGATGACGGCGCTGGCCATCTTCTGCGCGGTGTACTCGAAGAAGCGGAGGTCAAATACGTCCTGGAAGGTCCACACCCCCCACCCTGTCGACGAGTAGAAGGGGGATGAGTGGTCGTGCGAGATGTAGACGGTCAGGTTGCTGTCGTCGATACCGGTGGGGGAACCCGCCTCCAGGCCGTTGCCGATCGCCGTGTCGCGGTCGCGAAGGATGCCCGCGACGCGCCGGTTGATGAGGTCCTGGGCGATGTAGAAGTTGTTCGCCACCACCGCATGCCGCTTGCCGTCGACGCCCTCGATGACAAGGGCACGGAAGTTGGTGCGCGTCTCGATGCCGTACGAGGGAGCCCGGTGGATGGAGAGAACGTTGGGATCCTTGCTGTGATCCCCGACCGCGATGTCGGTGTTGTCCTCCACCGCGGTGGCGTACTGCCCCGCCGACGAGCCAACCTTCCAGGTGCTGTCGATCGATGCCACCCCGGCCCGGACGGTTCGCGCCGGCGACCTCGGCACCGTCACATTGCTGCTCTCGACGGGCACGGCGTCGCCCGAGGGTGGCTGGGTGGCCGAGGCGGGTAGAGGGGCGTAGGGGGTGACGGGGATGACGTTGACCGCGTTGGGTCCGTAGTTGTAACCACCCGGGTCGAAGGCCGCGCTGGCGGGCACGGCAACGGTCGCCGCCAGCAGGGCCATCGCCCCGAACAGCCGTCTCAACCCCGCGTGGCCCCCCGCGCACCGGCCCACGGGGTCTGATTATGCCCGCCGCCGGGCCGCCCCGTCAGGGCCAGCTCTCGCCGATAGAATTTGGCCATGGCCCGCCCACGCTGGCGCACGCCCATGACGGACCAGCTGTTCGACGCGGTGCTCCAGCTGCGGTCGGTGGAGGAGTGCGAGAAATTCTTCGAGGACCTCTGCACCGTCAGGGAGGTCTCCGACCTGTCACACCGCCTGGAGATCGCGCGCCTGCTCCATGGCGGCGCGAAATACGATGACGTGGTGGCCGCAATGCGGGTGGCCATCGGCAGCGAGCACGTGCCCAGCACCGCCACCATCAGCCGCATCAACAGGTTCCTGCGGTATGGCGCGGACGGCTACCGGCTGATCCTCGACCGGCTGGCGGGGGTGCGTGGTGCCTGACGCCGAGCTCGCCGTCGAGCAGGTGGCGGCGGGGCGCCTGAAGGAGGTGCGGCCGATGCTGCTGGCGCTCCTCAGCGAAGACCAGCAGCGCTATGGCCAAGGGCAGCCCGACGGCGCCGGGTTGGCCGGGCTTGTCGGCGACGTGCGCCCGCGGTTCGATGGTGAGAACCTGGTGCTCGGCATCCGGCGTGCCGACCGGTTGGTGGCGTTTTGCTGGTGCGTGTTCTACGACCCCGGGACGGGCTATGAAGCCGAGATCGCGGAGGTCTATGTGAGTCCCGAGTCCCGTGGGCAGGGCCTGGCCACCCGGCTCGTCCAGGAGGCCGTGGACCTGTTTCGGGAGCGCGCGGTGACCTTTGCCTGCGTCTGGACCCATCCCTCCAACGACGCGGCCGTGAGGCTGTACGAGGGCGCCGGTTTCGCGCCCACCGAGCAGGTCGTGCTGACCTGGCTGCCGGGCGCCCGGTGAGGATCCTTCGCATTTTCGGTGTGGTGCTGATTGCCGCGGTCGTGGCCGCGGCCGTCAGCACCCTGGTGGTGCTCAACAACCGCGTTTCCACCCAGGTCGGTCGGGGACCGCTGATCACCGGCGGGCAGGGTGTTGGCGCCCTCGCCGCCGTCCAGGGAGCCGAGCCATCCGTGGTGCGCGTCGAGCGCAGCGCGCCCGCCGCTTCACCGGGGAGCGGGACGACGCCGGCGTTCGCGACGCCGCCGGGTGGCTCCGGCGTGGTGATCGATGGGCGCGGCTACGTACTGACCGCCGAGGCGCTGGTTGCCGGGACCGATGCGCTTTGGGTGGCGGTCCCGGGTGGCCACACCGTGCCCGCGCGGGTGGTCGGATCGGACCCCCTCAGCGCTCTCACCCTGCTCAAAATTGACACCGGCAACCTTCGCTCCCTGCCCCTGGCCGGCGCGTCCACCATGGATAGTGGCGCCGGTGTCGTGGTGCTGGCGGCCCCTCCCGCCCCGCAGGTGGCGGTGGGTGCGGTGGCCAGCGCACACGCCAGCACCAGCGTCGTGGACCCCTCCAACCCGTCGCGCAAGCGCGCGCTGAACGACCTGCTCACCCTCGATGTCGCAGCACGCGACGGGCAGTTGGGAGCCCCCCTGCTGGACGGCTCGGGACGGCTGGCGGGGTTGGTGGTGGCCACCACCCCGCAGGTATTTGCCGTGGACATGTCGCAGGCACAGAGCGCTGTGCAGCAACTCCTGGAGAGCGGTCACGTGAGTTACCCGACCCTTGGCTTTGACTACCAACAGTTGACCGCGACCGAGGCCGCCGATCGCGGGGTGCCCGGGGGGATCGTGATCGTCAGCGTCGCCCAGGGATTGGCCAGCTCCGCCGCCCAGCTTGCCGTCGGCGACGTGGTGGTCAGCGCCAACGGCACGATCCTGACACCCGCCCACCCGCTGCAGCGCCTGCTGCGCGGCATGTCGGTGCACCAGTCGGTCGCCCTGGCGGTGCGAAGCGGGTCCGTGCAGAAGAACATCGCTGTCGACGTCCAGCTGGCGAGCCCGTGACTGAGGCGCTGACCCCCCGCCGGGCGGTGGAGGCCTGGGCCACAGTCAGGCTCCAGCGATTCCTATCGGACCATGGCGTCGCCGACGTCGTGGTGGTCGCGGAGCGGCCGCGCCAGCCCGAACACGGTGACTTTGCTCTCAACGTCGCGATGCAACTGGCAGGACGCATGGGCCGCAAGCCCATGGAGATCGCGGGCGAGGTGGCCGGGCTCCTCCTGCCCGACGAAACCGTCGGCTCCGTGGAGGTCGCCGCGCCCGGCTTCATCAACCTCCGCCTGAGCCCCGCCTGGCTCGTGCGGCGCCTGGAGGACGTCGTCAGCGCCGGTGCCCAGTGGGGAATGTCCGACCGCGGCGCCGGGAAGCGGGTCCAGGTGGAGTTCGTCAGCGCCAACCCCACCGGTCCACTGCTCTTCAGCCACGGCCGCGGAGCGGTGGTGGGGGACAGCGTTGCCCGCCTGCTCGCCTTCACCGGCCACGAGGTCGAGCGCGAGTACTACATCAACGATGCCGGCCGCCAGGTCCTGGTTTTCGCGGATTCGCTGATCGCGGCCCGCCACGGGGCGCCTGCCCCCAGCGACGGCTACGCGGGGGAGTACATCGACGAGGTCGCCAGGCTGATCCCCGACCAACTTCTCTCTGGTCCCCCGGAGGATTCAAGGCGCGCGGTGATGGACTGGGCGGTGCAGTTCTACCTCGAGGACATCCGGCGCACCCTGGACTCCCTGGGGATCGTCTTCGATGCCTGGTTCAGCGAGAAGTTGCTCTACGGCGACTGGGAGAAGGAGACGCTGGCGGAGGTCGCCGCCGCCGCCGAGGTCGTCGAGCGCGACGGGGCGACGTGGCTGCGGTTCGCAGACGGAAAAGAGGATGTCCTGTACAAGGCCAGCGGCGAGGGGACGTACCTTCTCGGTGACCTCCTGTACCACCGCGACAAGCTGGTGCGCCGGGGCTTCGACATCGCCATCGACGTGTGGGGTGCCGACCACCAGAACCAGGTTCGCCGCCTCAAACAGGCTGTGCAATTCTTTGGCGTCGAGCCCGAGCGCCTGGTCGTGATCCTGATCCAGCTGGTGCGCATGAAAGCGGCGGGGGAGTTCGTCAAGATCAGCAAGCGCGCGGGGAACCTCCTCCGGCTGTCTGACCTGATCGAGGAGGTGGGCGCGGACGCCGTTCGCTACCACTACCTTCTGCGCAGCGCGGACGCGCCAATGGACTTTGACGTGGACCTCGCCCGGCAGCAATCCAACGAGAACCCCGTCTTCTATGCGCAGTACGCCCACGCCCGGCTCTGCAGCATCGCAGCGGTTGCCGCCGAGAGCCAGGCCAGCCCTTCGCCGACAGGCCTGGAGCGCCTGCTGGCACCCGGCGAGGTGGCGTTGGTGCGGGAGGTGATGGAGTTCCCCGACCTTGTCGAGGAGGCCGCACGTCGCATGCACCCGCATCTTTTGCCCCACTATGCCCAGCGCCTCGCCGAGAAGATCCACGCCTTCTACCACGCCGGCGCCAAAGACCCGGCCCTACGGGTCCTGGGCGCCGACGCCGAGCTCGCCGGCGCCCGCCTGTTCCTCTGCGAGGCGGCCCGAATCACGATGGCCAACGCGCTTGGTCTGATGGGGGTAACCGCCCCCAACCGCATGTAACTTAAGGGAGTTCTCATGGAAATCAGCTTCGTCGGCCATTCCTGCTTCCGTCTCCGCGGTCGCGACGCCAGTGTCGTCATCGATCCCTACGGCAAGGGCATCGGCCTCACCACGCTGGTCCCCAGCCGCTTCGCCGCGGATGTCCTGGCGATCACCCACGATCACCCCGGGCACAACAACCGCGCCATGGTCGGCGGAGACCCGAAGGTGATCTCGGGGCCGGGCGAGTACGAGGTTAAGGGCGTCAGCGTCCAGGGCGTCGCGGCCTACCACGATGACGAGCAGGGAGCTCGCCTGGGCAGGGTGACGATGTACTCGATCACCCTCGACGAGGTGGTGATCGCGCACCTCGGTGACCTTGGTCACGGGCTTTCTGAGGCCCAGCAGGACCAGCTGGGGACGATCGATGTCCTCCTGCTGCCGGTTGGGGGAGGGAACGCGCTCTCCGCGACCCAGGCCATGGCCGTGGCCAACCAGCTGGAGCCCAAGGTGGTGATTCCGATGCACTACAAGCTGCCGGGGCTCAAGCTCGACCTTGACGAGCCGCAGCACTTTGCCGCGGAGATGGGGGTTGAGCAGATCGAGTACCAGCCCAAGTTCAGCCTCAACACCCGCCCCGCCAACGACGACATGAAGGTCGTGTTCCTAGAGCCGCGGTCGGCGTCCGCCTAGACATCGCCCCAGGTCGGCCGAGGTGACCGCGGGTGGAGGGAGGCAGTCATGCGCAACAGGTTGAGCAGAGGCTGGGCGCCGACCGTGGGCATGGTTGCCGCCCTCGCGCTTACGGGCTGCAGCCTTGGCGCGGCCAAACCGGCTCCCCTCCCGCCGGACCGCGTATACGCGATCGCCAAGCCCGCGATGGTGCTGATCCAGGTCGATTACTCGGCCAAGATCAATTACCCCAAACTGGCCATTTCGAAAGACAAGGACAGCATAATCGTCGCGAAGCTAATCGCGCTCGCACGGTCCGGCAAGCTCAACGCCAGCGACAACGCCGCGATCAACAACGCCTACGAACGCGAGGTCCTCAGCAACCCGGGGCTCTACTTCAGCCCGTCGGCGGACATCGTCACGGAGCGCCCACAAGTACAGGTTATGGGTTCCGGTTTCATGGCGTCACGCGAGGGCTTCATCGCGACCAGCGCGCACGTGGTCGCGACCCCTGACGAGCAAGTCAAGCAGGACTTCAGCGACCGTATCGTCGCCGATCTCAGAGACCCCGCGAACCAGGCCCAGATTGGCAAGGCGGACAAGATCCCTGACGACCTGCTGCCCGGCTATGTGGCGTTCCTGACCTCCTGGGTGTCGCAGCACGCGACCATCACAGAGTTCGACAAGCAGATCCACGTCGCGATCGGCAAGGGCACGCCTGGTCTGCCGCTCAAGACCAACGGGCTCGCGGCCACCGTCGCGGCAGCGGGAGAGCCGGTGCCGGGCAAGGACGTCGCCATCCTCAAGATCGACAAACGGGCCGACTATGCGACCCTGCCCGTGGGCGACGAGAACACGGTCAAGGGTGGGGAGACGGTCAGCGTGGTCGGGTACCCCGGGGACGCGATCCTCAAGAACCAGGACACCAATCCCCGCGAGGTCAGCGCCAGTGAGAGCCACGGCGGCCTGAACTACGCTCGCAAGGTCCAGTCCGGGTACGAGGCGATCGGCGCCAAGGCGGACGCCAGCCCGGGGGAGAGCGGCGGCCCGGTGATCGATCGCTTCGGCCGAGTGGTGGGTATCACGGCTTACACCACCCTCGACCGCAACGGCAAAACCGTCCCGAACGAGACCTACGCGGTGCCCGCAAGGGTGCTGAAGGAATACCTGAAGAAGGCCCGGGTCCACGCCGCCATGACCGACACCACCGCGAGCTACGAGGCTGGGCTCTCGGAGTTCTCCCAGCAGCACTTCCGCAATGCGCTGGAGGACTTCCGCGCGGTCAAAAAGGCCTGGGCCGGGCACCCCTTCGTGCAGCAGTACATCGGCGACTCGGAGCACGCGATGGTCGAGGACGGGACAAGTCCGGTCTCACCTCAGACCAGGTCAAGCTGGTGGTCGCCGGCGTGGTATTCCTGGCGCTGCTCATCACGGGCCTGGTGTGGTGGCTCGTCTGGCGGTGGCGCCGGAAGCGGCGGAGGTGTGGCCCCGGCGGCAGCCGAGCCGGTATCCGCGAGTGTCGCGCAACCCATCTCCTCCAAGCCTTCTCGCCGGGCGAACACCAAGGCCGCCACGGTAGCCGCGGCCAAGGTGAGGAAGCCGGCCGCCAGGACCGCACCCAAGGCTCCGTCGACACCTCGGACCCGCCGCCCGAAACCGCCGGCGGCCACCGAGTGAGGTCCTGCCCGGGGGCCGTTGTGGGCTGCCGGCACCGTTGCTAGAATCGGAAAAACCCCGGGGAGGTGTCGCGTTGCCGAAGTTCGTTTTTGTGACCGGAGGGGTCGTCTCATCCCTTGGGAAGGGGATCACCGCCGCCTCAATCGGCACTGTGCTGAAGGCCCGCGGCTTGAAGGTTTCGCTTCAGAAACTTGACCCCTACATCAACGTGGACCCGGGCACGATGCGGCCCCAGGAGCACGGCGAGGTCTTCGTCACCGACGATGGCGCCGAGACCGACCTCGACCTCGGCCACTACGAGCGTTTCACGGACGCCACGCTCTCCAAGGCATCCAATGTCACCACCGGCAAGATCTACAGCGAGGTCATCGCCAAGGAGCGGCGGGGTGACTACCTGGGCGCCACCGTCCAGGTCATCCCGCATATCACCAACGAGATCAAGGAGAGGATCACGCGGGTTGCGTGGGAGTCGAACGCCGACGTCGTCATCGTCGAGGTCGGCGGGACGGTGGGTGACATCGAATCGCTGCCATTCCTGGAATCCATCCGCCAGCTCCGCAACGATGTCGGCCGCCACAACGTCTTCTATGTCCACGTCACCCTGGTCCCCTATATCGCTGTCAGCGAGGAGTTCAAAACCAAGCCGACCCAGCACTCGGTCGCGACCCTGCGCAGCATCGGCATCCAGCCCGACGCGATCTGCCTGCGCTCTGAGCAGCCATTCTCGGAATCGCTGCGTGAGAAGATCGCCGGGTTCTGCGACGTGGAGAAGCGGGCGGTGATCGCGCTGCCCGACGCCGACTCCATCTACAAGGTGCCGCTCGAACTGGCCGAACAGGGCCTCACCGACGTCATCTGCGAGGAACTCGGGATTGACGCGCCCCCGGCTGACCTCGCCGCGTGGCGGGAGCTCTGCCGCCGCATCGACGAGCCCCAGGGCACGGTCACCGTCGCCCTGGTCGGGAAGTACATAACAATGCCGGACGCCTACATGAGTGTGACCGAATCGCTGCGCCACGCCGCCTATTTCCACAACCTCAAGGTCGATGTCAGGTGGATCAGCTCGGAGACCCTGGAGCACGGTGATCTCAGCGCCCTCGACGGCGTGGACGGGGTGCTGGTTCCCGGTGGGTTTGGGCATCGCGGCATCGAGGGCAAGATCAACGCGTCGCGCTTCGCCCGGGAGCAAAAGGTGCCCTACCTCGGTCTCTGCCTGGGGATGCAATGCGCGGTCATCGGGTTTGCGCGTGACGTGCTGAACGCGCCGGACGCCAACTCGACGGAGTTCAATTTCGCCACCGCAGTCCCGGTCATCGACCTTCTGCCAGAGCAACGCGACGTTTCGGAGAAGGGCGGCACGATGCGGCTGGGGCTGTACCCCTGCACACTGGCCCCGCGCAGCCGCGCCCAGCGGGCCTACGACGAGAAGATCGTCTACGAGCGTCACCGCCATCGCTACGAGTTCAACAACGCCTATCGAGAGCAGCTCGAGGCGGCGGGCATGGTCTTCAGCGGCGAGTACCAGGCGAAGAAGCTGGTGGAGATCATCGAACTCAAGGACCATCCCTTCTTCGTGGCCTCACAGTTTCACCCTGAGCTCCGCTCGCGTCCCAACCGCCCGCACCCGCTTTTCCGGGAGTTCATCCGCGCTGCCGCGGGAAAGGCGGGCCTCAAGCTGGGTGCCACCGCGGCCGCCGGGGAGGCACAGGCCGCGTCCAGCTGATCCCGATGGGGGCTGGCATATCCGTCGCGGGGGCGTTTAACTAAGGATGTCGATGTTGCAGGACACCCTGGTCTCTCAGAAGAACCTTGGCATGGAGCTGGTGCGGGTGACCGAGGCCGCGGCGCTGGCCTGCGGCAGGCTGATGGGCCGGGGTGACAGCGAGGGCATCCGTCACGCCGCCGCCGACGCCATGGGCCAGGCCCTCGCCGGCGTCAACATGGACGCCGAGATTCGCGTGGTGGTCGGGTCGCCCGAGGCGGATGAGGAGCTGGTCCCGGGCTTCCGGTGCGGGCAGGGTTTCGGCCCTCGCGTTGACCTCGCGGCTGGCCCCCTCGACGGCGTCAGCCTCGTCGCCCGGGGCCTCACAGGGGCGATGGCGGTGATCGCCGCCACCGAACGAAACGCGATGCGGCTGCCGCCCAGCGGGATTCTCCTCGAGAAAATCGCCGTGGGCGCGACGGCGCGAGGCGCCGTGGACATCACCGAAAGCGTTGAGAACAACCTCAACCGCATCGCCTTCGCCAAGCAGATGCGCGTCGCCGACCTGACACTGGTCATCCTCGACCGCCCGCGGAACCAGACGCTCCTTGAGGAGGCCCGCCGGGCGGGCGCGCGGGTCAGCACCATCAGCGATGGCGAGGTCGCCGCCGCCGTTCGCGTCGCCCTGGAAAACTCGGGGGTGGACGTGGTCATGGGCATCGGCGGCACCGAGGACGCCACCATCGCAGCGTGCGCCCTGAAATGCCTCGGCGGGGAGCTCGTGGCGCGGCCCTGGGTGCGCAATGCCGACGAGGAGCAGTTGATGCGGGAGGCGGGGGTTGACCCACGCGGCGCTTTCAGCACCGATGACCTGGCTGGTGGCGACGAGGTCATATTCGCCGCCACCGGGGTGACCGACGGGCTGCTCTTGCAGGGGGTGCGCTACCACGACCGGTGGGCCGAGAGCGAGTCGCTGGTGATCCGCTCGCAGTCCGGGACCCTGCGTCGGATCAGTACGAAGCATCACCTGGCCACCGCGCACATCGAGGGCAGCCGGCAGGTTTCCTGACCCAGCCCGATAGGCTTCCAGGGTGAGCGAGTTGAAGTTGGCCTACGCGGACGGCCGCGGCAGGTTGATCGAGGAGACGGAGCTGGGCGCGCTCGCCCGCTCGGGGTGGTCGGTAGGAGCCCGGGGCGACCACCCGGCATTCGAATGCTCCTGGATCCAGCTGCCGGAGGGCGCCTCGGTGACGCGGCTGCCGGGACGCCTGGCGCTGGGTCGCGAGGCGTCAGGGGAGACTGTGCGGCTCAGCCCCGACGCCGGCTGGGCGGTCGCCGCAGTTCTCCCTCCGGGGTACACGCGCACCCTGCTGCCGGCGTTCGAAGAGGAGGAGGACGTGGACGTCCTGCCCGTGTTCGGGTACGCCGCGATGGCCTTTGATCGTGGGCGCCCGGTGGTTGCCGCCACACGCACCGACCCCCTGGAGTGGTGGCAGCCGCAGCAGTTCAGGGGCCGCGATATCGGGGCCGCGCTCGCCGCCGCGGCGGGCGAGATGCCGGGCAACCGTCTGGTGGCCCACCTCTCCCGCTGCGCCACCGACTACAACTGCTACACCGCCCAGAACACCTTCTACCGCAGGTGGGAGGGAGCGCTGCCGACGTCCGGCCCCTGTAACGCAATGTGCGTCGGCTGCATCTCCGAGCAGTGGGGCGAGGTGGAGTCGCCGCAGGACCGCATCGGGTTCCGCCCCACGATCGACGAGATCGTCGAGCTAGCTGCGTGGCACCTGGGTGGCACCGCGGCGGAGATCGTGAGCTTTGGCCAGGGCTGTGAGGGCGAGCCGCTGATGCGTCCCGACCTGCCCGATGCGGTGGCCCGGATCAAGGCGGCGCGGCCCGGCGCGTTTGTCAACATCAACACCAACGGCAGCCGCCCTGAGGTAATCCGCGGGATGATCGAAGCGGGTCTCGATGGTGCCCGGGTCAGCGTCTTCAGCTTCAACGACGACATGTTCCGCGCCTACTACCGCCCCAAGGATTATGGGCTGGACCAGGTGCATGAGACGCTTGCTGCCCTGCGCGCCGCCGGCAAGCGCATTGCCATCAACCTCCTAACCTTCCCGGGAGTCACCGACGATTCCCAGGAGGTGGCTGCCCTCGACGAGGCCATCCGCCGCCACGCCGTGGACCAGGTGCAGACCCGAAGCCTCAACATCGACCCGCTGTGGCTGCTGCGGCGGCTGCCCCGTCAGACCAGCGGCACCGGCATGGAGCGGTTGGTGGATCGACTCCGTGAAAGCGCCACTGTCGGCAACTTCACGCTCCCGGCGACGGCCGGCCGCTGACGCGGAATCTAATTCACGTCTAACCGGTTGAACTCATAGTAGAGCCAATGGATTACGAAGGAAGGGGCGTCAGCTCGGAGTTGCCCACCCCCGCGCCAGCCCCGGATGTGCACCAGCAGGAAACGCAGTTCGGTCGCACCGACGTGCCGCTGGAGCACACCAATCGCCGCCGCGGTATCGTGGGCACGATCCTGGCGGCCGGCGCCGTCCTGCTGAAGTTCGCCGGGTCCCTGAAGTTCGTCCTTCTCGGTCTCCTCAAGGCGCCGTTCCTGATCTCCATCCTGCTCAACGTGGTCATCTACGCGGTGCTCTACAGCACGCGCATGGGACCGGTCTTCGGTCTTGCGTATGGTGGCGGCATCGTGGGGCTGATCCTGGTCCACGAGATGGGGCACATGATCGCCGCCCGGATGACCAACACCGAGACCACGAATCCTCTGTTCATCCCCTTCATGGGGGCGGTCATCGGGGTCAAGAGCTACCGCAACGCCACGGTCGAGGCGATCAACGGCATCGGCGGCCCGGTGCTGGGAACCATCGGCACGATTGTCGTCCTGGCGTGGGCTGGGGCACTGGGCTTCGACAGCACGTGGGGGACCCTGCTCCTGCGCCTGGCCTACATCGGCTTCTTCATCAACCTCTTCAACATGGTCCCCGTGACCCTCGGTGGGGGCTTCACGCTCGACGGCGGCCGCGTACTCCAGGCGGTCTCGAAATGGGCGTTCGTGGTTGGCCCGCTGGTTCTGCTTGCCGGCCTCCTCAGCGGCCTGATCCAGAGTTACTTCTTCTGGATCTTTGTCATCCTCGGCGCCTTTGGCGCCTACCGGCAGTTCGGACGCCCCGTCGACCGTGCGTACCACACGACCACGCTGCCCGGGAAGCTGTTCATCACGGCGGGCTACTTCTTCCTCCTCGGGGTCCTGGTGGTTGGCATGGCCTTCACCGAGTCGACCTTCACCGGCGGGTTCTGAGTTCGGGACCGGCGGTTGGCGGCTATAATCCCCGGGCGATGAGAGCCCAGATCCACCCCGAGTGGCACGCCAAGGCGACGGTGCATTGCCTCTGCGGCAACACCTTCACCACCGGTTCGACACTCCCCGAGCTGAAGACCGAGGTGTGCTCGGTCTGTCATCCCTTCTTCACCGGTGAACAGCGCATCGTCGACACCGGCGGCCAGGTGGAGCGCTTCCAGAAGCGCCTGACCAAGAGCCGGAAGGCGCTCTAGCTCCCTAGCGGCTTCCGGCCGCGGCGAGTCGTACGATCAACGCCATGCGCCGCCTGAGCCCAATTGCTGTCGCCGTGTTCGCGGCGGCGGCCCAACCCTTCTTCTACGGCGGCCAGGCGGTGATCGAAGGCGTCCTCATGCGCGGCCCCACCCAGTGGGCCATCGCCGCGCGCCGCCCGGACGGCACCATCGCCCTGCGCCAGGAGAAACTGCGCAGCCGCATGTACCGCTCGCGCTTCTTCCGTCTGCCGTTCGTGCGGGGCGTCGTGGGCCTCGCGGAGATGCTCCATCTCGGCACCTCGGCGATGATCTGGTCGGCCAACGTCAAGGCCAAGGCGGAGAACATCGAGATCGGCCGCGGCGCGATCGCCGCCACCCTGGCGTTCTCTGCGGTGTTCTCGTTCGGGCTGTTCTTCGGGTTGCCGCTTCTTGCCGGAGGGGCATTGCAGCGGCACAGCGCCCTGGGATTCACGCTCGTCGAGGGCTTGACGCGAGGCGTGTTGGTCATCGGCTACATGTACCTGATCTCGTTCATCCCCGATGTGCGTCGCCTCTTCCAGTACCACGGCGCGGAGCACAAGACCATCAACGCTTTTGAAAGCGGAGCGCCCCTGACGGTCCAGGGCGTCGCCCCCCAGAGCAGGCTGCACCCGCGTTGCGGGACGGGCTTCCTGGTGGTCGTGGTGTTCGTGAGCATCGTGGTCTTCAGCCTGGTCGGGCGCCCGCCCCTTCCTCTGCTCCTGCTCTCCCGCGTCGTGGGGGTGCCGGTGGTCGCGTCGATCTCGTACGAGCTGATCAGGCTGGGGGCGAAATACAGCACCAACGCCGTCGTGGCCAAACTCCTGCTGCCGGTCCTGGCGGCGCAGCTTCTCACCACGCGCGAGCCCGACGGCTCGATGATGGAGATCGCCCTGGCGTCGTTCAAGGCGGTGCGGGAGGATGACTCCGGTACCGCGGCAGTCCCAGCGACGAACACCGCCACCGAGGAGATCATCGTTTGAGTACCGCACCGTCCCGGCTGGACGGTGTCCTCGAGCGCTATCGCGAGATCGAGGCACAGCTCGGCGACCCCGAGGTCGTTACGGACATGGAAAGGCTGCAGTCGCTGGGCAAGGAGCAGAGCCGCCTGCGCCCGGTGGTCGAGGTGGCACGGAAGCTGGAGACGGCCGTGGAGGCGGAGCGCGAGGCCCGCCAGATGCTGGAGACCGAGGCCGACCACGAGATGCAGGCCTTCCTCCGCGAGGAGCAGGCCAAGCAGGTGGAGGCGGTGTCGCGGCTCGAGGCCGAACTCCAGGTGCTGCTGATACCAACCGACCCGAATGACGACCGCAACGTGATCGTGGAGATCCGCTCCGGGACCGGCGGCGACGAGGCCGCCCTTTTCGCGGCCGACCTGTTCCGCATGTACCAGCGCTACGCCGAGACCCACCGCTGGACGCTGGAGGTCCTCGACGTGAACGAGACCGAGGGGGGCGGCTTCGCCAAGATCATCTTCGAGTTCCGCGGCGATCGCGCCTATTCACGGCTCAAGTTCGAATCCGGCGTGCACCGGGTGCAGCGCGTCCCGGCCACGGAGTCCCAGGGGCGCGTCCACACCTCGGCGGCATCCGTGGTGGTGATGCCCGAACCGGACGAAGTGGAGGTTGAGATCCGCGACGAGGAGATCAAGGTCGACGTGTACCGCTCGACGGGGCATGGGGGCCAGTCGGTGAACACCACGGATTCGGCGGTCCGCATCACCCACCTCCCGACGGGGATCGTGGTGACCTGCCAGGACGAGAAGTCACAGCTGAAAAACAAGAACAAGGCGATGAAAGAGCTCCGGGCTCGGCTGTACGACAGGATGCAGCGCGAGCAGCAGGACGCCATCAGCGCCGAGCGCCGCGCCATGGTGGGCACCGGCGACCGCAGCGAGAAAATCCGCACCTACAACTTCAAGGAGAACCGGATCAGCGACATCCGCCTCGACGGGCCGATCTACCAGCTGGAAAGTGTGATGGCCGGGGAGCTCGACCGGGTGATCGAACCGCTCGGGGCGATGCAGCAGGCCCGGCTGATGGCCGGTGATGAAGCCGCGTCAAACGGCCGGGGCTGAGGCCCGGGCTGCCGGTAGCTGATGCCGGAGAGGGTGATGGAGCTCGTCGCCAAGGCGGCCCCCTATCTCGGAAAGCACGGCTCGGGCAGCCCTCGCCTTGACGCGGAGCTGCTCCTGGCAGAGGCGCTGGGGATCGGCCGGATGGATCTCTATCTGCAGTTTGATCGGCCGCTGCGCGGCGAGGAGGTGGACCGCTTCCGAGCGCTCTGCCGCCGCCGTGCCGGCGGCGAGCCCGTGGCGTACATCAGGGGGCGGCGCGAGTTCATGTCGGTCGACCTGTTGGTGACCCCTGCGGTGATGATCCCGCGGCCGGAGACCGAGGTACTGGTGGAGGAGGCACTGCGCCTGGTCGGCGAGGGAGGGTGTGTCCTCGATGTCGGCACCGGTTCGGGCGCCATCGCCGTCGCGATGGCCGTGCACAGGCCGGGCTGCCGTGTGGTCGCCGTCGACATCTCCGCCGAGGCTCTCACCGTCGCCGCCGCCAACGTGGAACGCCTGGAGTTGCAGGACCGCGTGGAGCTTCGGCTGGCGGACCTCGCTGACGGCGTCGAGGCCCCGTTCGACCTGGTCCTCGCCAACCTTCCCTACATCGACCCCGATTGGGCTGACGCTGTCACCGCCGAGGTCCGGGCCAGCGAGCCCGCGCTCGCCCTGTTTGGCGGCCGCGACGGCCTGGAGCTGGTGGCCCGCCTGCTCGAGGACCTTCCGCGACTGCTCGCCCCCGGGGGCGCCGCGCTCCTCGAACTCGATCCCCGCAACGCCAGGGCGGCGGCCGCGCTGGCGGGTCAACGTATGGGCGTGCCCCGGCTGCTGCAGGACCTCGCCGGGCACGACCGTGTCCTGGTGTTGCAGCAGTGAGCGAGCTCGTCGTCCCCGAGGGGGAGGGCCTGCAGAGGCTGATGCGGGCGCTGGAGGGTGGCGGCCTGGTCGCCTTCCCCACGGACACGGTTTACGCCCTCGCCTGCGCGGCCACCGACCCGGCCGCGGTCACCCGCTTCTATACCGCCAAGCAGCGGCCTCCCGGTCAGCCGGCCATCCTGCTCTCCCACAACCTCGGGACCCTGCAACACTGGGTCAAGTTCAAGCCACGCGCGCTGGCGCTGGCAGAGGAGCACTGGCCCGGCCCGCTGACGATGGTCCTGCCCCTGAACCACCGCGCCCTTGCCCGCCTGCCGGTGGCGCAGCGCTCAGCGCTGGCGGCGATAGCCCACGACGACGCGATCGCCACCCGCATCCCCGACCACCACCTTGCAAACGATGTGCTGTGGGCGTGGGGGATGCCGCTTTGCACCGCCAGCGCCAACCGCGCGGGCGAGCCGCCCCCGCGGACCGGACCCGAGTGCGTGGCGGCGCTGGTGGACAGCGAGGTCCTCGTCCTCGATGGGGAGTGCCCGCTGGGTCAGCCCTCCTCGATACTCGACATGACCTCCAGGCCGCCCCGGGTGTTGCGCGAGGGTGCCATACCCGCCGAGCGGTTGCTCAGTTGAATGCTGGGGCTGCGTCCACCTGCTGGCTGGGCGCCCTCGCCAGCAGCGCAACCACCACCAACGTGGCGGCCAAAAAGACCCCCGCCCTGACGGCAAACGCCGCCCGCAGACCGGCCAGCAGGGCGGGCCCGCTGAGCAGCCCGCCGGAGATCGCGGCCAGCGCGGCGCCGGGCAGCGCGATTCCCATGGACGAGCCTACCTGGCGCACGGTGTTGAAGGTTGCCGAGGCCACGCCTGACTCAGCGGGTGGGAAAGCGGATATCGCCCCGGGCATGGAAACGGTGTGGACCCAGGAGCTGAACCAGCCCCACGGGAGGAGGAGGAGGATGGCGAGCCACGCCGGCCACGCGCTGCCGGCAAAGACCCAGGGCACGAAGCTGGCCGATATGACAATCAGCGAGGTGATGGCGATGGGCCGCTCGCCAAAGCGCCGGACGAAGCGGCTGCTGAGGCTGGACGAAACCGCGGCGGGCACACCCCAGGCCAGGAAGACGGCGCCCGCGGCGAAGGGGGCCAGTCCCAGGGTGCGCTGCAGGTACACCGAGAGGTAGAGACCTGTCGCCAGGTTGGCAAACCATGCTGCGGTGCCGGCGATGGTGTAGCCGAGGAAAGTTCGCTCCTGGAATACCCGCAGCCGTACCATGGGGTGCGCGCACCGCAGCTCCCACGCTATGAACCCGCCAACGCCACCCACAGCCACCGCCAGCGCCGCCGCGGTAGCGGGTGCGGTCCAACCCCACGACGGTCCCTGCAGCAGCCCAAAATTCAGCGCGATCATGCCCGCACTGATCAACGCCAGGCCGGCCGGGTCTGGTGGCCGCCTGGACCCAAGGCTCTCGCTGACGGAGCGCATCGTCAGGGCTGCCGCCCCTGCCGTGACCACGATCAGGACCCAGAACACCGCTCGCCAGCCCGCGACCTGTAGGATCGCGCCCCCCAGGAAGGGGCCGGCAGCGCCGGCGATGCTCGCCGCCAGCAGGTACATCCCGAAGGCCCAGGGCCGGCGGCCGGAGAAGGCAACATTGATCATCGCCATTCCCACGGTCAGGAAGGCCGCCGCCCCGATGCCCTGCACCACGCGGCCCAGGATCAGCACGCCCATGTTGGGCGCCAGGGCGTCGCCCAGGGCGCCCATTGCGAACAGCGCCGCGCCTCCGATCCAGACCCGTTTGCGCCCGACGCGGTCACCCAGGACCCCGGCGGTCACGATCAAGAGCGCATAGGCCAGCACATACGCGTTCGGCACCCAGGCCACAGCACTGACGGAGGAGTGAAAGTCCAGCGAGATCTGCGGCAGCAGCAGGGACACGACCGAGGTGTCGAGGACCGCGATGAACACCCCAGCGGAGATACCCACCAGCGCCAGGCCCGACCCGTCTGCTGGCGCGGGCGAGTGCCTGGCACCGACGCTCAGCGCTGGTATCCCCTCATCGCGGCCCGTATTGTAGCCCCGCTTCGAGGGGATCCTCCTGGCCTATGCTGGACGACATGGTGCCTGACCGGATCCCACTCGAAGAGGTGTACATGAGGTTCGGCGAGGACCTGGCCAGGCGCAGCACCTGCCGCCGGCGCGCCGTCGGGGCGGTGATCACCAGCGCGGACCTGACCCGGGTCCTGGGACTGGGCTATAACGGGGGCGCTCGAGGGGTGAACAATGAGTGCCTCACGCCCGGCGGGCCCGATGACCCATGCCTCACGTGCATCCACGCGGAGACCAACGCCGTCGCCAAGGCCGGGTCCGCGGAAACGGGTAAGTGGGCCTTCATCACCCACAGCCCCTGTGTCCTCTGCGCGACGCTGCTGATCAACTCCAATGTCGCCCACGTGCTGTACCGAACGCCTTACAGGGATCCTTCGGGAGTGGAGTTGCTGCACCGTGCGGGTGTAGACGCCAGGCCATACGACGACCTCAAGGCCCTCTTCCGTGAACCGCTCCGAGAGGGACCGCCGTGATTCCGGCCGCGCTCAACCCGGCCGACAACCCACTTTCCCGGGAGTTCTACAACCTCCTGGCGCACAACTTCGGCCCCGCGGTACTTCCCTTCCTGGTCGCCGCTGCTGGCGCGATCCTGCTGTTCTGGCCGGCGCGGGCGGTTTCTTTCGGCGTCGGGGCCGTCGCCCAACCCGGGGGACGCAACATCCATGACCGCCCAACCGCCCGTCTCGGCGGCCTGGCACTGCTCGGGGGTTTCACGGCCTCAGCGTTGCTGTTCGCGATGCCCCGCAGCGGGGGCGACAGGCGCGCGTGGGTGGTGGTTGTATCGGCGGCGTTGGCGGCGGCCCTCCTGACCCTCGACGACGTCCGGCCGATGCGCGCCAGGGACAAACTTGCGCTGCAAGCGCTGTTGGGATTGGGGGTCGCCCTCGCAGGACTGTCCATCCGTTTCATCAACCTCGGGTCCCTGGGCGTGCTCCAGCTGGGCGCATTCGCTGTCCCCATCTCGGTCCTCTGGCTGATGGGCATGCAGAACACCATGAATCTCCTCGATGGGATCGACGGCCTGGCCGCGGGCGTCGCCGCGATCGTGGCGGCGGCCCTCCTGCTGGCGGCGGTCAACCGCGAGGGCCAGGACGGCAGCCAGGTCGTCGTGGTGGTCCTTTGCGCCGCCCTCTTGGGCACCTGTGCCGGCTTCCTGGTATTCAACTTCAACCCGGCGCGGATCTTCATGGGTGATGGCGGAAGCCACTTCCTGGGTGTCGCCCTGGGCGGGCTGAGCATCTACGGCATTGCCAAGGGCGCGGTCGTGTTTGCCATGGTCGTTCCGCTCGCCGCGCTTGCCGTCCCCATAGTCGACACCGCCTGGGCGATTGTGCGGCGGCGCCGCAACCGGGTTTCCATCGGTCACCCCGACACCGCGCACATTCATCACCAGCTGCTCGACTTCGGTCTCTCGCAACGGCAGACGTGCCTGGTCTTCTATTTCGCCACCGGCATCACCGCCTGCCTCGGCCTGATGCTGTTCGGTCACCGCAAGATCCTGGCGGTGGGGGTGGTCCTGTTGGTCGTGGCACTGTCCACCCTTGTTGGGGAGCGACTCAGCGAGATCGAAAACGTGGGGCGCGAGCGCCGGGCCGAGCCCGGCGACGGCGAGGGGCCGGGCACCGCGGCTTTGCTAGAATCCTGACCGCTGTCGGAGTTCAGTGATGGGCCCCTGGCAGTCGTTAGGGCGTATTTCCGGAGTCGCTGTCGAGGTGTTCCTCGCCGTCGGAGCAGGCATCGGGTTGGGGCTCGGGGTGGACCATTTTGTCCCCTCGATCAGCCCAGCCGGTGTCCTGGTCGGGGCGGGGCTCGGGTTCGCAGCGGCGATCTACGTGATGATCGCCGGGATGCGCGCTTACGTCCGGGGAGAGGAGGCCGACACCGGCACAAAGAGAGAGGAGTAAAGCTTGCACCTGGCGGCGCTGGGAGTCCTGATGGCGGGGATCGTGCCGATCTTCCCGGAGATCAAGGCCCCTCCCGTTAAAGCAGAACCGGTCCTCCAGGCCGGTCCCCTGGTGATCACCAACTCGATGCTGGGATCACTGCTCGCCTTCCTCATCATCCTGCTGATCATCGCGGCGATCTCGCGGCGTAAGGAGGAGCGGCCGGGTAGGGTGCAGGCGGCAATCGAGCTGTTCATCGGCGGCCTGCACAACTTCTCGAGGAGTTCCGGCGGCCGCGTCGGCACCAGCCTGTTCCCGCTGTTCGCCGGCCTGTTGCTGTGGCTCCTGGTCAACAACTGGCTGGCGCTGGTGCCGTTCTTCGGCCAGATCACCGTCAGCGACCACGGGGGAGAGCCCTTCCCCCTGTTCCGCGCCGCCAACGCTGACTTCAACAACACGCTGGCGCTGGCCCTCATGGTGTTCTTACTGATCCACGCCTTCGGGGTGAAGAACCACGGCCTCGGCTACTTCACCGAGTTCGTCAACATCCCCGCGCTGTTCAAAGGCCGTCCCATCGACTTCATCGTGGGGCTCTTCCACACGATCGGCGAGTTCGCAAAGATCATCTCGCTGAGCTTCCGCCTCTTCGCCAACATCTATGGCGGCGAGATCCTGATCGCGGTCATCATCGGCCTTGCCGGCCCGGTGGCGGTGATCTTCTACGGGCTCGAGGTGGTCGTCGTGGCCACCATCCAGGCATTCATCTTCGGGCTTCTGGCCCTGATCTACATCAGCCTGGTGTCTGAGCACGCCGAGCATCCGGGCGAGCACGGTGAGTCCGGTTCCCATGTCCCGACGGAAGAACACATCGCAACTTCAGCCAAATAGGAGGTATCCCTTGAATCCCCACGCAGCACAGCTTCTCGCCGCTGGCCTGGCCATCGGCCTCGGCGCCATCGGCGCCGGCATCGGTATCGGTAACGTTTCAGGTAAGGCCGTCGAGGGCATCTCGCGCCAGCCAGAGCTCAAGAACGACCTCCAGCAGGTCATGATCCTGGGCATCGTCTTCTGCGAGACCGTCGCGATCTACGCCCTGGTCGTCGCGCTGATCCTGCTCTTCGTCGCCAAGGGCTAAGCGGAGAACCGAACTTGCAGGTCTTCTTCGACAGCTTCGGCGTCAACGTCCTGAGCCTGGCCTGGTACGCGATCCTCTTCGGTGCGGTCTTTTACCTGCTGAGGCGGTTCGCTTTCGGGCCCGTGACGGCGATGATCGACAAGCGGCAGGCGGACATCAACAGTGCCCTCGACGAGGCCCAGGAGGCCGTGGTCGCGGTCAAACGGAGTCGCGAGCGGTCTGAGCAGATCCTGGCGGAGGCGTCCGCCCACGCGCAGGAGATTGTCCGGCGGGCGGAGCGCGCTGCGAGCGAGATGCACGAGGACGCACGCAAAGACGCCAAGGTGCAGGCCGATGCCATCGTGGCCAAGGCCCGCACTGAGATCGAGCGCGAACGCCACGCCGCGGTGGCGGAAATCCGGCAGCAGGTCGTTGACCTGGCGCTGGTGGCGGCCAGCCGGGTGCTGCAGGAGAACATCGACGGCGCCAAGAACCGTGCCCTGATCGAGCAGACCGTCGCCAAGGCGGAGCTGTCGGCGTGACCACGGCTTCCAGCGGGTCCGCCCGTCGCTACGCCCAGGCCGCCTTCGAGGTCGCCAGGGAGAAGCACGACGTGAAGGGCTGGGTCACCGACCTCGGCACCCTGGACGACATCCTCACGGATGCCAACGTTGCCCTGGCGCTGGAGAACCCCCGCCTCGACACCGGCAAACGGGTGGGGCTGGCCCTCAGCCTGGTGCCGTCGGACTTCAAACAGGAGCGCGCCAACTTCCTCAAACTGCTGGTGGTCGGCAACCGCACCAGGCTGATCGGCGAGATCAAGGCGGAGTTCCAGCGGCTGGTCGACGAGGCCGAGGGACGGGTCGAGCTCGAGGTGACGGCGGCGCTGGCGCTGTCCACCGCGGAGCAGGGGAACATCACCCGGGAGCTGTCGGACAAGGTGGGGCGGGAGGTCAAGGTCAACGTGACCGTCGACCCGAGCATCATCGGCGGGCTGATCATCCGGCGCGGGGACCACGTTGTCGACGGGAGTGTCAGGCGTCGCCTGGCGGAGATGCGCGAGGAGCTGTTGGCCGGCTAGCCGGTCACA
>JBHEMS010000017.1:0-4595 GCA_046262455.1 Candidatus Dormibacteria bacterium
CTGCGTAGGCCTTCGCGGTGATCACTCTGCCGTACTTGCTGGCCTTGCCCATCAGCTTTCCTGGATGGATCTCGGCGTTGCGCTGCGGTGAGCTGAAATGCTGGCGGATGCCTATGCGGATGTTGTCAAAGTCGACGAATAGAGCGACTTTTCCTGTGTCTGGCAAAAAGTTTTGTTGCCTCCTTGTCGTGCGATCGCGAGCGCGTGCTCGGTCGCGTGGTGGAGGCAGGCGCGACTATGGAGTTGGAAAGGTACTGGCCCGAGTATAGGGCGGACCCCCTTTTGGCCCGCGGATTGCACGGTCATCGGCGAAGATTGCGGGGTGACTGAGGAGGTCTTCTGGCGGCCGACTGCCGAGAGCGTCAAGGGGACGCGGATGAGCTCGCTGATGCGCCGGCTGGGTGCCGCCGACTACCAGGACCTGGTGCGGATCGGGACCGAGGACATAGATCGCTTCTGGCGAGAGGCGGTCGAGGACATCGGCATCGAGTGGTACGAGCCCTACACCGCCGTCCGCGACAGCAGTCGGGGCAAGGAGTGGACCACGTGGTTCACCGGCGGACGCATGAACCTGGTCCACAACTGCGTCGACAAGCAGGTGCGCGACCGGCCCGACCAGGTCGCGCTGATCGGCGAGTACGAGGACGGAGGTGTCCGCGAGTTCACATACGCGGAGCTGGATCGTGAGGTGTGCCGCCTGGCCAACGCGATGCGCCAGTTGGGCATCGGCCGGGGTGACGCAGTTGGGCTGTTCCTGCCGATGATCCCCGAGGTCGTCGTCAGCCTGCTCGCCGTGGCCAAGCTGGGCGCGATCTTCATCCCCCTGTTCTCTGGCTACGGGCCCGAGGCGATTGCCGTCAGGCTCGCCGACGCTGACGCCAAGCTCCTGGTCACGGCTGACGGGTTCCTGCGACGGGGCGCGGTGGTGCCCATGAAGGAGACTGCGGACGCGGCGCTGGCCCTCGCCCCCACGGTCAAGCACCAGGTGGTGGTCCGTCGCATGGGTCGCGAGGTCGATTGGTCCGAGGGCCGCGACCACTACTACGACGAGGTGGTGGAATCGCAGCCGGCTGAGCTCGCGACCGAGGTCATGGAAGCCGAGGACGTCGTCATGCTGATCTACACCTCGGGCACCACGGGGAAGCCCAAGGGCTGTGTCCACGTGCACTGCGGGTTCCCGGTCAAGGGCGCGCAGGACATGGCCCACGCCATGGACTTCGGGGCGTCAGACCGGATGTTCTGGGTGACCGACATCGGCTGGATGATGGGGCCCTGGGAGATCATGAGCTGCCTGACGTTGGGCGGCAGCTTTGTGACCTACGAGGGGTCGCCGGACACGCCGGGCCCGGACCGCGTCTGGGACATCGTGGAGCGGCACCGGGTCACCCACCTGGGGATCTCGCCGACGCTGGTGCGATCACTGATGCGCTTTGGCGCGGACCCGGTCCGGGCGCACGACATGAGCAGCCTGCGGATGATCGGGTCCACCGGTGAGCCGTGGAACCCGGACCCCTGGAAGTGGTGCTTCAAACACGTCGGCGGCGGCCGCATCCCGCTGCTCAACTACTCAGGTGGAACGGAGATATCCGGCGGAATCGTGGGGGGGAACTTCCACACCGACTGCAAGCCCTGCGCCTTCAGTGGCCCGGTGCCGGGCATGGCCGTCGACGTCGTCGACGCGGAGGCCCGGCCTGTCCGCGGCGAGGTGGGAGAGCTGGTGTTGCGTGAGCCCTGGCCCGGGATGACCCGCGGATTCTGGAAGGACCCCGAGCGGTACCTGGCCACCTACTGGGCGCGCTGGCCCGGCGTCTGGTACCACGGGGACTGGGCGCTGGTGGACCAGGCGGACGACCTCTGGTACATCCTCGGCCGGTCCGACGACACCATCAAGGTGGCGGGCAAGCGGGTCGGCCCCGCCGAGGTGGAATCGGCGCTGGTGTCCCACCCCGCGGTGCAGGAGGCGGCGGCGATAGGCGTGCCCGACGAGCTCAAGGGCGAGTCGCTGGTCGCCTTTGTCATTCTTCGACCGGGGTACGACGCCAGCCCCGAGCTGACCGAGCAGCTGCGCGCCGAGGTCGCGGGCCAGCTGGGCAAGGCCCTCAAGCCCAAGGCGGTGCACGTCGTCCCCGACCTCCCGCGCACCCGCAACGCCAAGATCATGCGCCGCGTGATCCGCGCCACCTACATCGGGGAGCCGGCGGGTGATTTGACATCGCTGGAGAACCCCGCCGCGGTGGATGCCGTGGCCGCGCTGCGGTAGTGGCGGACGAGCGCAGCCTGACCGGCAAACATCTGCCGACGCGCGCGCAGGCGGGCTCGACACTGTCGCGGGCGGCCCTCGACCTGCTGAACCGCGCGATCCCCGACGAGCTGGTGCGAGAGGTGGTGACTCACAGCGCCCCGATGGCCCGGCTCGGCGGCCGCTCGCAGTACGGCGCTGCGGCGTTGTCACGGGCCCTGAAGATGCTGGCCCAACCGCCGCATCCCCGGCCCGCCGCCAAGGAGCAGATGACCCTCGAAGAGATCGGCAAGCACCTCGGCCGGTCGCGCTCGGTGGTGGCCGGGTGGGCCGCGGAGGGCCTCCTGGGCGAGCCGGTCAGCCGCGGGCGGGCCAGGAAGTGGGGGCCGGAGGGGCTGGAGCGCGCACGCCTGGTCGACTACCTGCTGCGCCACGGCGTCAGCCGCGAGGAGGTGGACGAGGCGGCGCGGACGGACCAGCTACCGCTGCTGGTGCTGAGCCAAACCCTGGCGGGCAAGTCCACCCTCACCCGCGGCCAGGTGGCCGCTGAGTCAGCAGTTCCCGTGGAGATGGTGGACAGGATCTCGCGCGCGCTCGGCGTCGCCGCGGGCATCGATGAGGAGAGCCTCTACAGCGTCCGCGAGGTGCACGCTCTGCGCCTCATAGGGGCACTGCGCTCGATCTACAGCGACGAGGACCTGGTCGAGGTGGCGTCGGTCGTCGGACGTGCCGTCCATGAGATCGCTGAGGCGGCCCTCGAGCTGTTCCGGCGGCGCTTCGCCCAGCCGTTCGCGGAGGCGGGCGCGAGCGAACTGGAGATGATCCTGCGGCTGGCCACGGTGATCGACCTCACCGTCCCCACCACCGGGCCGATGCTCGAGCTGGTGCTGCGGCGGCAGCTGGAGGTCACCAGCCGCTCGGAGGCGGTCATGCACCTGGAGCGAACCGGCAGCGCGCTGAACGGCCAGGTTGAGCTGGCGGTGGGGTTCGCGGACATCGTCGGTTTCACGGCGGCCTCGGCGAAGATGAACGCCCTCGAGGTCGCGCAGCTGGCGGCCCGCCTCCTGCGCACCGCCGAGGAGGTTTTCCCACGGCGCGGCGCGCGGCTGGTCAAGACCATCGGCGATGCGGTCATGTTCACCGCGCCCGACGCCGTCAGCGCCGCCGAGGCCGCCGGCGACCTCCTTCGCGCCTGGGCCACGGAGGACGGCCCCGCCCTCCGCGTGGGGATCGCCTACGGGCCGATGCTGCGCGCGTACGCCGACTATTTCGGCCGGACCGTGAACATCGCCTCCCGGCTCAGCGACGCGGCACCGGCGGGGGCAATCTACCTGCTCAAGCCGGAGCGGGCGGTGCGCGTGGCCACCTGGAAGGCCCGGCGGCTACGGTGCCGGGACGCGGGCGAGAAGCCGCTGAAGGGGATCGACGGCAGGCAGCCGGTACTCGAGCTGCAGCCGACCTGAGCGGCGAAGGCTAGACTCCACCTCCGGAAAGGGACCCCCGACCGGGAAAGAGGAGGAACTGCGGTGGCCATCAAGGCATTCAGCGACGAGTGGGCCAAGGCCTACAAGGACGAGATCAACAAAAGCGCGGTCTACAAGCAGGCCGGCGCCGGCTGGGAGGGTAGCGTCGGGCTGGTGGTCGAGGCCGAGCCCGAGAAGAACTTCCCCGAGGACAAGGGCGTCTTCATGGACCTCTGGCATGGCGAGGCCCGGGACATCCGGGTGGGCAGTCGCGCCGACGCCGAGGCCGCCGACTTCGTGATCACCGGCCCGTACTCGCGGTGGAAGCAGGTCGCGCAGAAGGAGCTCGACTCCACCAAGGCGATGATGCAGGGCAAACTCAAGCTGAAGGGTGACCTTCCCACCATCGTCCGCTACACCAAGGCCAGCCAGGAGATGACCGAGTGCACCACTCGGATCGAGGTGGAGTACCCCGACGAGGTCGCGGCAGGCTGAGTTGACCACCACCGCCGCGCCTGCGGTGGTCTACCCGGGCGGGGAGGACGAGGCCAGTGCGATGGCCGCGATGCTCGCCGGGCTGATCGTCGCCAATATCGAGCAGCACCCTGAACGGTGGGGTGACTTCCACGCGCTGAGCGGCACCAGCGTGGCGATCACCGTGCCGGATATCGAGGAGGCGCTCACCCTCACCTTCGCGGGCGACGACCTTGTGGTGCGCGACGGGGTCCAGGGACACCCGGCGGTGACCATCACCGCGGACTCCGACGTGGTCATGGCTCTCAACCTGGTCAAGACCGGCCCCATGGGGCTACCCAACTATTTCGACGCCGCCGGGCGCGACGTGGTGAAGGCCCTGGTCAACCGCAAGCTTCGTATCGGCGGGATGTGGCGGG
>JBHEMS010000018.1:0-15780 GCA_046262455.1 Candidatus Dormibacteria bacterium
GTGCTGGCCAGATGGTACCCGCCCGCCACTAGCTCCAACGTCAGGTCCTCCTGCCCGGCGTCGCCACCCGCAGCGTCGAGCAGGCGGTAGCGGGCACGGTGGGGTTGCAAGCGCATCCCGCTACATTAGGCAACGGCGTGAAACGTTTCGTCCTCCACACCGACGGCGGCGCGCGCGGCAACCCGGGCCCCGCGGCGATCGGCGTCGTGGTGGAGGCGGAGGGTGAGGGCGGTCTCCGCGTCGTCGCCGAGCTTGGTGAGGTGATCGGCGTCGCGAGCAACAACGTCGCGGAGTACAGGGCGCTGATCCGTGGCCTCGAGGAGGCCAGGCGGCTTGGCGCGGAGGACCTCGAGTGCCTGCTGGACTCGCAGCTGGTCGTGGAGCAGATGAGCGGGCGCTTCAAGGTCAAGCACGCCAACGTCGTGCCCCTGCACCGGGAAGCGACCGACCTGGCCCGCGCGTTCAAGAAGGTGGTCTACCGGTATGTGCCCCGCGCCCAGAACGCAGAGGCGGACCGCCTGGTCAACGCCGCCCTGGACGGTAAACCCGTCACCTCCGTCGCCGAGGCCGACGGGCCATCCCCGGGAGACAGCGTCGCCGCCCCGGCGCCGGGTGCCGCCTCGCGGCAGACCCTTCTGGCGCTGGGAACAGCGGCCGCCCACGACCTGCTGACGCAGGCCTTCCGCGACGCGGTGGAGATTCCCCGGTTGCCACTCGAGCGCATCAACCGCGAACTGCCGGAGTCCGAGCGGTTGGCATCGGAGGGCGAAGCCTGGCGCGCGCGGTGGGCGGTGGCCGAGGCCCTGGGGGAGTTCGCGATCCAGCTCGGGGTGGTCACCCGGACAGAGGTGGAGGAGCTGCAGGGAGAGTTCCGGGACCTCCGCCCGGGTTAGCCGCCCGCGAGAGACGGTCTAGAATTCGCCTCCTGGCGAGTCGGTGAGGTGACCGCGGCGGTGCAAGCCGTCGAGGAAAGTCCGAGCTCCACAGAGCAGAGTGCCGGGTAACCCCCGGCGGGCGTGAGCCCAGGGAAAGTGCCACAGAAAATACACAGCCGGGCGCAGGCTCGGCGAAGGTGAAATGGTGGAGGTAAGAGCCCACCGGCGGCCGGGAGACCGGTCGGCCTGGTAAACCCCACTCGGAGCAAGACCTGAAAAGAGGGCGCTGACGCTGCTCGCGTAGCCCTCGGGTAGGTCGCTAGAGGTGCCGGGCAACCGGCGTCCCAGATAGATGGTCACCCCCCGCGAGGGGACAGAACTCGGCTTACGGCCGGCTCGCCAGTCCCCTCTCGGCGCCACACGCGCGCTGCCCATAGGCGGTTGGCGGCGCGCAGAACGGACCACAATCGGGGCAATTTAGAAATTCGTCCCCACCGGTCCCCACCTACTAAATATGGTGACACCGTGCAGTACGTCACCTACATCTTGCGTATTTGCGCCCCCGTGGGGTAGGGCGGTCCCCGACATATTGGGGTTAGGGCGTTGACACTGCAGTTCGAGGGTGCTAGCGTTCCGCCTCGAAGTGGTAGCAGGTGGTGAAAAGTGGGGAAACCCGGTCAGTCTTCTAAACGTCTTGCACCGACCGAACAACGTCCTGCCCCGATCGGCAGCCCCACTTTTCCCCCTGCGACTTCTCTCATTCCGGCGATGATCAGATGTTTCTCGGCAAGCACGAACGCAACCTCGACGAAAAAGGCCGGCTCGCCATCCCCGCGCGGTTCCGCGAGCAGCTCCCCAGCGGCAGTGTCATCACCGTCGCGCCCGAGGAGTGCGTCAGGGTCTACCCCCCGGCAGAGTGGGAGGTCGTGACGCTGCAGAACCGCGTCAGCGCCGGCACCAGCTCCGGGGACCGCAACCTTGCCCGCGTCCTGTTCTCGATGGCTGCGGAATTGGAGTTCGACGCCCAGGGCCGCACGCGCATCCCGACCAACCTCCGCGAGAAGGCGGGGATTGCCGACAGCGTCGTGGTGGTTGGCGTTAACAATGTCGTCGAAATCTGGAGCCAGGACCGCTGGAAGGCGCTCGAGGAGAACACCTCCGATGTCACCCGCCTCTCCGACGAGGTCGCCAGTCACCGCGCCGATACCCCCTAGATCGTCCGGGCCGTCGGGCCCGCAGCACGTCCCTGTACTTTTACACGCTTTAATAGAGATCCTCCAGCCCACACCGGGCGCCGTCTTCTTCGACGGCACCTTCGGTGGGGGAGGGCATGCCCGCGCGATCCTCTCCAGGATCATGCCGGGCGGCGTGCTCCTGGCCATGGACCGAGATCCGGACGCCGCAGAGCGGGCCCGGACGCTGGCCGCCGAGTTCGGCGAGGCGTTCCGCTTCGTGCCCGGTAACTTCGCGGATTCCAGTGACCCACTCGAGGCACTGGGCCGTGGCAGGGCGCCGCTGGACGGCGCCCTCCTCGACCTTGGTCTCTCGTCGTTCCAGCTCGGAACCCCCGGTCGGGGCTTCAGCTTCAACCTCGATGGTCCGCTGGACATGCGCTTCGACCCCGGCGAGGGAATGAGCGCAGCCGAGGCCGTCAACCGCTACGAAGAGAAGCGCCTGCGACAGGTGATCCGGGATTACGGCGACGAGCCGTGGGCAGGCCCCATCGCAGCCATGATCGTCCGGCGGCGCCGGCAGGCTCCGATTCGCACCACGCGGGAGCTGGCCGAGACCGTCGGCAGGGCGATTCCCCGGCAGCGCTGGCCCAAGCACATCGACCCCGCCACGAAGACCTTCCAGGCCCTGCGCATCGAGGTCAACGACGAGATGGGGTCACTCCGTAAGGGGTTGGAGGAGATCACCAGGCGCCTGAAACCAGGTGGCCGGCTCGGGGTCGTCACTTTCCACTCTCTCGAGGACAAGGTAGTAAAGGATTTTCTCAACGTCGAAGCAAGGGACTGCATCTGTCCGCCCCGCCAGCCGGTTTGCACATGCGGTCACCAGGCAAGTCTCATCATCCATCCCCCCCATCCCCAAAGGCCGAGCGCGGACGAGGTCGAGGTCAACCCTCGATCTCGCTCCGCTCGGCTGAGGGGGGCCATCAAGGTCGATCCCGACAACAGCTTCACTCAACAAAAAAATATTGATCGCACTAAACCTCAATACAAAACCCACACGGCGGGCCCTCGCTCCTGATCCCAGGACCGGGGCTCGTGCGGCCGTCCGCACCCGGACGCGCCGTGCCGTGGGCACGCCACTCTATCGCTGGGTGGCGCTGCTGGCGGTGCTCGTCGGCATCTTCGCGATCAGCTTTGTCGCAGAGACCGCCCAGGCCACCCAGTCCAGCTACCAGATCGGGCAGTTGAAGGACCAGCAGCAGGGCCTGCTGGCACAGCAACGCCAGATTCGCATGGACATCTCCCGCGCGTCTTCCGCCGTCAGCTTCGACGGTGACGCCGGCAAGCTCGGGCTGGTTCGATCCTCCCAGTGGCAGTACCTCTCCGGGTCCCAGAGTCCCGTGGCGCTGGCGCGTCCGGAACCGGCCGCGCCGGCGCCCACCAACACAGGCTTTTTCGACCGGCTCGCCACCGCGCTGGGGCGGCCCACGGAGGCGCAGGCGAAGGGACGATGACGCGCTGCGAATGAAGCACAACACCGGTCCACCGGGGAGGCCTTCGGGATAGCCGTCACGGGAATGGGGTAGATGGGAATGACAGAAGATCGCGGACGACTCCGCATACTCTGGTTGATGGCCGCCGCGGGCTTGCTCGCCGCGGTCCTCGTGGCGCGTTTGGCGTACTGGCAGGTGGTGCAGCACGCCCACATCGTGGCGCTCGCCGCCGAGCAGCACTCGGTGACGCTCACCCTACCCGCCAGCCGTGGCAGCATCGTTGATCGGAGTGGCCAACTGCTGGCCAGCGATGTCCCGGTCTACGACGTCGTGGGGGCACCCAACCTGATCGCCGTTCCCAGTCGCGCGGACATCGCCAGCCGCCTCTCGCCCATCCTCGGACGGCCGACCGCAGACATCCTCAAAGACCTTGGACGGCCGCTGAAGTTCGAATACCTCAAGCGCAAGCTGCCCAAGGTCCAGGCGGACATGGTCACCGCGCTGCACCTTCCCGGCATCGCCCTGCAGCAGGACTCGACACGCAGCTACCTCCTGGCGGACCCCGGGCAGGGGGGGCAGGATGCCCGCTCGCTGGCCAGTAACCTTCTGGGTTTCGTCAACGACGCGGGCCAGGGGCAGTACGGCGTCGAGCAGTACTACGACGCCCTGCTGCACGGCACGGAGGGCGTCGAGTCCACGCTAAAGACAGGCGCCAACCAGACCATCACGCTGAGCGACAAGAAGCGCATCGAGCCGCGCAGGGGTGACGACCTCGTCCTGGGATTGGACAGCCAGGTTCAGTTCTTCGCCGAAAAGGCCCTGCAGGACGGTGTCAAGCGAACGCACAGCGAGTCAGGCAGCGTCCTGGTGATGGAACCCGCCACCGGCAACATCGTGGCCTGGGCGGATTACCCCACCTACGACGCCAACCGTTACTCGACGACCGACCCCAGGCTGATGAACGACCCTGTTGTCAGCGGCCTGTACGAGCCGGGCTCCTTGATGAAGGTTGTGACCCTCTCCGGCAGCCTGGACGCCGGGGCCATCACCCCCGACTACTCCTTTAATGAGACGGGCGCCGTGAATGTCGGGGGGTACACGATCCGCGACTGGGACCTCAAGCCGCACGGCAATGTGACCATGACACGGGTACTCGAGCTGTCCCTGAATGCGGGGGCGGTGAAGGCCATGCAGCTGGAGGGGGCCGACAACTTCTACCGCTACTTCCAGGCCTTCGGGATCGGCAAGAAGACGGGAATCGACGTGGCCAACGAGGTAAACCACTCGCTGCCCACGCTGTCTTCGATCTATCCCTCGGAGATGGCCACCATGACCTTCGGGCAGGGCGTGGCCGTGACCCCGATCGAGATGATCGGCGCCCTCAACACGGTGGCCAACGGCGGGCGCTTCGTGAAGCCTCGGGCGGTGGTCCAGCGGCGCCGCTCCGACGGCACGGTCATCGATGTCCCGGTGGAGCTTGGCACCCAGGCTGTCTCCCCGGCGACCGCCGCCCGGATGCGCGACATGATGATCTCGGTGACCGAGCGCGGGTCTGGCAAACCGGCTCGCATCGACGGCTGGGCCAACCGCATCGCCGGCAAGACGGGTACCGCCAACATCCCCGAGAACGGGAAGTACACCGACAAGGTGGTCGCCAGTTTCGCCGGCTTCATGCCCGCGGATCACCCCCGGTTCACGATGGTCGTGATCATGCGAAAGCCCCAGGGCTCGAACTTCGAGCAGGAGGGCACGTTCGCGGCGGCGCCGGTGTGGAAGCAGATCGCGCAGCAGATCCTGGTCCAGTGGCAGATGACGCCGTGAGCGCGCACCTGCACATCGGGGCTGCGGACTGGCACCCTACTGGGGAGATGAGCTTCACCCTTAGCGACGTTGCCCGTGCAACCGGCGGCCGGCTGGTGGCTCCGGCGGCTGGCGAGGTGCTCCTCGACCGCCTGGTCACGGACTCGCGGCAGGCCGGCACCGGGGCCCTCTTCGTGGCGCTGGCGGGGGAGGCGATGGACGGGCACGAGTTCCTTACGGCCGCGGCGCGCGCAGGGGCTTCGGCGCTCCTCTGCAGAAAGGCTCCGGCCGGGGTCGACACCCCCATGGTGATCGTGCCGGACACCCGTGAAGCCCTGGTGACCTTCAGCCGCGACCGCCTCGCCCGCAATGGTGTGAAGGTCGTCGCCGTGACCGGCAGCGCCGGCAAGACGACCACCAAGGAGATGATGGCGGGGGTCCTGGCGCGCGGTCTCGCCGTGCTCAAGACCGAGGGCAACCTCAACACCTACACCGGCCTGCCGATGGCGCTCGCAAGGCTCGAGCCGAGCCACGATGTCTTCGTCGCCGAGTACGGGATGTCGGCCCTCGGTGAGATCGCCTTTTTGGCCCGCATGGCGCCACCGGACATCGCGGTGGTCCTCAACGTCGGCCTGGCCCACGTCGGCATGCTGGGGGGGATCGATGCCGTGGCCAGGGCCAAGCGTGAGCTCGTGGAGGGAGTCAATCCCGGCGGCACGGCAGTGCTCAACGCCGATGACCACAGGGTGGCGGCGATGGCCACTGCGGCCCTGGGTACGGTGCACTACTTCAGCACCGGCGAGGTGGTTGCCGAGGGCGTTGCCCCCGAGTACCGCGCCAGCGGTATTCGCGTCAACGGCCTTCGGGGCAGCAGTTTCACGCTACACGTTCCCGGCGACGCCGTCGAGGTGACGCTGGCGGTTCCCGGTGCCCACACCGTGAGCAATGCTGTCGCCGCCGCCGCCGTCGGCCACCTTATGGGTATTCCGCTACCCGACATCGCGGCGGCGCTGGCCGCCTTCCGCCCCGTTGGTGGGCGCATGAACCTCAAGCCCGGGCGCGAGGGGTCGATGGTCATCGACGACGCCTACAACGCCAGCCCGGGGTCGATGGAAGCCTCCCTCCTGGTGCTCGGGGCTGAACCGGAGCGCTACCGGATCGCGGTCCTTGGCGACATGCTCGAGCTCGGCGACGAGGCGGTGGCTGCCCACCGGCGAATGGGGGCCGCAGCGGCCGGCGCCGCCAACCTGCTGGTCGCGCTGGGCGACTACGCCGAGGACGTGGTGGAGGCGGCACGGGAGGCGGGACTCGACCCGCAGCAGGCGCTGGTCGTGGACGACGTGGATGCGGCACTGCGCGCCATTGAGGATCGCCTGCGGGGAGCGCTGGTGCTGGTGAAGGCCTCCCGGGGGATGGCCCTGGACCGCGTGGTCGACCGGCTGGTACAGGAGTGATCCTTCGGATCCCGCACCCATGGCCCCCGATCTGGGCGATCCTCATCCCGCTTCTCATCGGCGTCGCGGTCATGCCCTGGGCCATCGGACGGCTGGCCCGCGCCGGGATGGGCCAGAAGGTTCGTGAGGAGGGACCGCGGTCCCACATGGCCAAGGGCGGAACCCCGACCGCAGGCGGACTGGCGGTGATCGGCCTGGTGTTGCTCACGGTCCTGCTGCTGGACCGCTCCACGGAGGTGCTACCGGCGATGCTGGCCCTGGCGCTCGCCGGCGGCCTCGGCCTGCTGGACGACCTGGTCACGGTCAAGTCGCGGAGCTGGACCCGTGGGCTGCTGGCACGGCAGCGGATCGTGCTGCAGGTGGTGGTCGGCCTGGTGGTCGCGATCGTGCTGTTGCGCACGCACGCCGACGTGCAGGTCCTGCCCCTCCTGGGCACCTGGAAGATGGGGTGGCTGCTGATCCCCTTTGCCGCGGTCACCCTGGCCGCGGCGGCCAACGCTTTCAATTTGACCGACGGCTCGGATGGGCTCGCACCGGGCGTGATGCTGCTGGTCGCGCTGGTGCTGGCCATCCTGGCGCGCACCCACCCGCCGCACGTTGGCCTGATCCGACTGCTGCTGGCGACGGTGGGCGCGCTGGGAGCCTTTTTGGTCTACAACGCGCCGCCGGCGCGGGTGTTCCTGGGCGGCGTGGGCAGCGAGGGCCTGGGAATGATGCTGGCCGCGGTCGCCATATCCGCGGGGTTCATGTGGTTCCTGCCCCTGGTCGCCATCGTGCCGGTGCTGGAGACGCTGTCGGTGATCGCGCAGGTGTACTTCTTCAAGACGACCGGGCGCCGCCTGCTGCGCATGTCACCCCTCCACCACCACTTTCAGCTGGGCGGTTGGAGCGAGTGGACCGTCGCGATGGCCGCCTGGGCCACGACCAGCGCCGCCGGCGCGATGTCTCTCATCCTGGTGCGGAGGGGGGTATGAGGAACAACGCGACCTCCATCGACAAGACGCTGCTCCTCACGGTCCTCGGCCTCTGCCTGCTGGGCCTGGTCATGGTCTACAGCAGCTCCGAGGTGCAGGGCTATGTCGACTACCGCAACGCCAGCTACTTCTTCCAGCACCAGCTGATCTGGCTGGCGATCGGCGCCGCCGGGGGCCTGTTTGCCCTGGGGTTCGATTACCACCGGCTGCGCTCGCTGGCGCCGGTGATGATGCTGGTGACGGGCATCCTGCTGGTGCTGGTGCTGGTGCCGCATGTAGGGGTCAGCCGCAACGGGGCTCGCCGCTGGTTCGGGTTCAAGTCCTTCACCATCCAGCCGGCCGAGCTGGCCAAGGTCGTGGTCGTCTGTTACCTGGCGCGGTGGCTGGAGAAGTCTGGGTCGCGCGTGCGCTCCCCGCGGAGTGGACTGTTGCCGTTCCTCCTGATGCTGGGGCTGATCGTCGGCCTGGTCCTCCTGGAGAAAGACCTGGGCACCAGCATGGTGCTGGCGATCATCGCCATCGCCATGTTCATGGTCGCCGGGGCGCGCTGGCACCACCTCCTGGCGGTCTTCGCGGGCGCTGCCATCGCCATGGTCGCGTTGATCAAGCTCGAGCCCTACCGCTACAACCGAATGGCCGCCTTCCTCAACCCCTGGTCGGACAGCCTCAACACGGGTTTCCAGTCGGTGCAGTCGGTCCTGGCTCTTGGTTCTGGCGGTCTGACGGGGGTCGGGCTTGGCAACTCCATACAGAAATACCAGTGGCTGCCCGAGGCGCACACCGACTTCATCTTTGCGATCATCGGGGAGGAGTTGGGCCTTGTCGGTACGCTCCTTGTGCTGTGCCTGTTCTGCGTCCTCGCCTACCGCGGCTACCGCGCCGCACTGCGCGCCCCAGATGCGTTCGGTCTGCTACTGGCCACCGGCATCACCACGTGGATCACGTTCCAGGCGTTCGTCAACATGGCCGCGGTCGCGGTGGTCCTGCCGACCACCGGCATACCTCTGCCATTCGTCAGCTTCGGTGGGTCCTCGTTGTCGGTCACCCTGACCGCGATCGGCCTGCTACTCAACATTTCCGCCCAGGGCGTCAAGCCCACTGTTGCACGACGTGCGGGTATTGATATCGGGCGGCGGCACCGGGGGGCACATATTCCCGGCGCTGGCCGCAGCACAAGCTTTAGCTGAGCTCGATCCCTCGGTTGAGCTGCTCTACGTCGGCAGGCGGGGCGGCATGGAGGAGGAGATCGTGCCGCGCTTTGGCGTGCCGATGGATCCCATCGACATGCGTGGGGTCCAGGACGAGATGTGGCGCAACCTACCGCTCGCGTGGGCGCTCCCGGCCTCGCTAGCCCGGGCGGTCGGCATGATGCGGCGCTTTCAACCGTCCGCGGTGCTCGGCACCGGCGGCTATATCACCGCCCCGATCGGCGCGGCGGCCCTGCTCCGTCGTGTGCCCCTGGTGCTGCAAGAGCAGAACGTGGTGCCGGGACGCACCACCCGCACGCTCGCGCCTCGCGCCCACACGGTGTGCACCGCCTTCGCCGAGACGGCGTCACGGCTCCCGAGGGCGCGCTGCATCCACACTGGGACCCCGCTGCGGGAGGACTTCACAGCCCTGGGCTTGGCGGCCCACGAGCACGCGCGGCCCGGGCTCCGTCCCCTCCGGAGGCTGGTGGTCATCGGCGGCAGCCAGGGGGCGCACCGCATCAACACCGCGGTGGCGGAGGCGCTCAAACAGCTCCTGGAGCTCCCGGACCTTGTCGTCCACCACGTCTGCGGCAAGCTCGACATCGAGCACCTGGCCGCGATGCGCGGCGGGCTCGAGCCCGGCCTGCGCCAGCGTTACACGGTGGAGGCCTTCAACGAGCGGATGATCGACGTCCTGGCCGAGGCGGACCTGGTGGTCTCCCGCGCCGGGGGCAGCGCAATCGCCGAGGTCACTGCGCTTGGCATACCTCTGATCCTGGTGCCATACCCTCACGCCGGGGCGCACCAGCGCTTCAATGCCGAACCCGTGGCGGCCGCCGGGGCGGCGTCGGTGGTCCCGGATGAGGAGCTGAGCGGGGTCCGCCTCGGCGAGGAGGTGCGGCGCCTGGCGCGAGATAGTGCGGCCCTGGCCGGGATGCGGGGCGCGAGCCTGGCCTTCGGCAGGCCTGATGCCGCCCGCAACGTCGCCCGCGTGGTGCTCGAGGCGGCCGCGTGAGGGTCCACCTGGTGGGCATCGGCGGCGCCGGGCAGAGCGCGTTGGCACACCTGTACATGGAGCGCGGGGACCAGGTCAGCGGGTCCGACGCCGCCGGCTCCCCGGTCACCGCGGCCCTCGCCGCCGCCGGGGCGCGGGTGGCAATCGGTCACGATGCCTCCAACCTCGAGGACGCGGAGCTGGTGGTCATCTCCACTGCCATCACCGACGACAACCCGGAGCTGCTCGAGGCCCGGTCCCGCGGCACTCGCGTGATTTTGCGCGGTCGGGCCGCCGGGGAGATCGCGGCGAAGCACCGCCAGGTCGCCATCGCGGGCACGCACGGCAAGACCACCACCACGACGATGGCCGCGGCGGCGCTGGCCCACCTGGACCCGCTGGTGATCAACGGGGGCAGGCTCCCCGGGAGCCTCTACAACTCTCGCGCAGGGGCGGGGCCGGTGGCGGTGATCGAAGCGGATGAGAGCGACGGGTCGTTCCTCCAGCTGACGCCCGAGGTTGGCGTGGTCACCAACATCGAGGCCGATCACCTCGACAAATACCGCGACCTGGAGGAGATCCGGCGGGCGTTTGAACGCTTTGCCGACCGGGTGAGCTCGACGCTGGTGGCCTGTGTCGATGACGACGGCGCGCGGCGCCTGCTCGGCGTCGCCGCGGGGGAGGTTGTTGGTTACGGCTTCGACAGCGCCGACGTCCAGGCGGAGGACTACCGCGCTGACGCCGAAGGTTGCGTCTTCCGGCTGGCCTCATCGTGGGGCTCGGCGTCCGTGGCGCTGCCGGTCGCTGGGCGCCACAATGCGCGTAACGCCATGGCGGCTATCGCGGCCGGGCTGAGCCTGGGACAACCGCTGGACAGCCTGGTCGACGGACTCTCCACGGTGACCTTGCCCGGTCGCCGGATGGAGCTGGTGGCCGAGGTCAACGGCGCCCGTGTCTACGATGACTACGGTCATCATCCCACCGAGGTCGCGGCGACGCTGACGGGGGCACGTGAGATGGGGCCGACCCGGCTGGTGTGCGCCTTCCAACCGCACATGTACACGCGGGTAAGGGCGTTCATGGAGGCCTTCGCGGAGGCCCTGCTCCTGGCTGACGACGTTATCCTGCTGCCGGTCTACGCCGCCAGGGACGCCGCGATCCCCGGCATTGACTCTGCGGCGTTGGCGGCGGCGGTGCGCGGGCGCGATCCTCACAAATCGGTGACTGTGCTGGGAGGTGTCGACGACCTGCCCGCACACATCCGGGCGACCGCACGCGACGGTGAGATCGTGGTCTGCATGGGGGCGGGCGACATCAATCGCGCCACCCGTGAGCTGGCGGGCGCAGCCGCGTGATGGGCGCTGCCGGCTGGCCGGGGACGATACCCGGGGTGCGCCGCGACCATTCGCTGGCGCCACACACTACCTATCGCATCGGCGGGCCGGCCGACTGGTACGTGGAGGTGTCCACCGGCTGGGAGGCGCTGGTTTTGGGGTGTCGGGAACACGGTGTCCCGCTCACCCTGCTGGGCAACGGCAGCAACCTGCTGATCGCCGACGCCGGAATCGAGGGCCTCGTCGCGCGCACTGATGATGCCGCCATCGACGTGCGAGGCGAGGGGGTCGTGGCCGCGGCAGGGGCGCGCATGGTCAAGGTCGCCCAGGCGGCGGAAACGGCAGGCCTCACAGGGCTGGAGTGGGCCCTGGGAATACCGGGCATGGTGGGTGGGTCGGTCCACAACAACGCCGGCTGCTTCGGTTCGGACATCGCCTCTACGGTGACGCGGGTGGAGGGCGTCACGGCTGCCGGACAGCCGGCGACCTGGACGTCGGCGCAGTGTGGTTTCGCCTACCGCACATCGGCGATCCGCGACGGCGCGCTGGCGGGCAGCGTGGTCACCGCCGCCGAGTTCTCGCTCCAGGCGGGGGACCCGGCGGCGATCCGCCAGCGCATGACCGAGATCTCGCAGGCCCGCAAGCAAGCGCAGCCGGTCAGCGGGCGCAGCACGGGGAGTGTCTTCAAGAACCCCGACGGGGACCACGCGGGGCGGCTCGTCGAAGCCGCGGGGCTCAAGGGCCACGCCGTGGGTGGGGCGATGGTGAGCCGCGAGCACGCCAACTTCATCGTCAACACGGGGGGTGCGCGGGCGTCCGACGTGGCCGAGCTGGTGGGGTACGTCCAGGCCATGGTGCAGGAGCGCTTCGGGGTCCATTTGGAACCTGAGATCCAGGTACTGGGACGGTGGGGGGAGGGCGTTCCGGCGGCCTTCCGCCATCAGGTGTCGGCGTGAAGATCGCGGTCCTCGCGGGTGGTGTCTCGGGGGAACGGGAGATCTCCCTGCTGTCCGGCAACCAGGTGCTCGCCGCCCTGCGCTCCCTGGGCCACGATGCGGTCCTCGTGGACTTCGGCAGGGGCGCGTTCGAGGAGCTTCGGCGGCGCCAGCCAGAGCTGGTCTTCCCAACGCTGCATGGACCGCTCGGCGAGGACGGTACCGCGGCCGCCGTCCTGGAGGTGCTGGGGTTGCCGTACGTCGGCTCCGGCGTGCTGGCCGGCGCGCTCGCCATGAACAAGGCGGCGGCCAAGCGGGTGATGATTGCAGATGGTATCCCGACCCCACCGTTCGAGCTGGTAACCACCGTCGCCGACCCGCGCGCCCAGGGCGGCGGAATAGTCTCCCGGCTCGGCCTCCCGCTGGCAGTCAAGCCGAACTCCGCTGGTTCCAGCCTCGGTTTCACCATGGCGCGAGATGAGGACTCCCTGCTCGACGGGATCCAGAAAGCGCTGGCGGTGGCGGGCCCGGACCGTACCGCGATCGTCGAGCGGGCCGTGCCGGGGATGGAGATCACCATTGGGGTGATCGGCGTGGAAGCTCCGGAGGCGCTGCCGACGCTTGAGATCGAGTACCGCGACGGCGCCTACGATTTCGAAGCCAAGTACACCGAAGGCCTCAGTAACCACGTGATCCCGGCACGGATCCCCGATGATGAGCGTCTGCGGGCGCAGGAGCTCGCCGTCAGGGCCCACGGCCTTATCGGCGCTCGCGGCCTGAGCCGGGTCGACATGATGCGGCAGGAAGATGGCTCAATCTGGGTCCTCGAGGTGAACACGCTGCCGGGCATGACCGAGCTCAGCCTATTTCCTGACGCCGCGCGCGCTGCCGGGATGGACTTCCAGGCGCTCGTCAGCCGGCTCGTGCGGGAGGCTCTGGCGTGAGCGACGGTCGGCGCGCGGCCGGCGCCAACCGCCGCGCATCGCGCAGGGCCACCGCCTCGGCAGACCTCAGTCCGCGCAACCAGCGACGGCGGACCGTCGGCGCCAGGGTGAGGCGTCGGGCCGGGGCCCCCACCGCGCCCGGGCGCAACCTCCCCGCACGCAAGGTCGCCCGGGCTGCAGTGGGCGCCTGGGTGCGGCCCGGGCTCCGGGTGCTGGTGCTTGCCATCGAGGTCTCGGCGGCAATCCTGTTGTTCACCAGCCCGGCCCTCGCCGCCAGGACCGTGGAGGTGACGGGCAACCATCACCTGTCACGCCAGGATGTGCTTCGGCGCACCCACCTTGGCGCCGCCGGCAGCGTCTTCCTGGTCGCCCCCCAGGCCGCGGAGGCGGCCCTGCGCGGCGACCCCTACGTGCGCGCGGTCTTCGTTCGGACCTCGCTCCCCGACCGCGTGGAGATCAGCGTGGACGAGTGGGAACCCCTCGGGCTCTTGCACCGAGACGGCCATGACTACCTGCTGAGCCCCGAGGGGAGCGTGCTGGGGCCCGCCGCGGGGGCTGTGGTCGGCCCGGCCGCGGGCCAGCCCAGTGTGGATGTCGTGTGGGCGGCCACCGGCCCGCTGCACACCGGGGAGCACGCGGTCTCGGGGCGCCTGCTCCAGGACCTCAAGCGGATCCAGGCGGCGTTCCCCGGGGCCTATGGGCTCACCATCTCGGCCATCAACCTGGCCGCCGACCAGCAGCTGACGCTGCAGACCAGGGAGGGTATCCGGATCGAGTTCGGGCAGATGGTCACGCCCGAGCAGATCGACTCCCTGGACGCCAAGCTGGCGTCGCTCAAGGCCCTCAGCACCAAGGTGGACCTGGCCCACAGCAGGCTGGACTATGTGAACCTTATGAACCAGAGCCAGCCCGTGACCCACGCGATCCCCAGCCCTTCGCCGAGCCCCACCCCCAGCCCATCCGCGAGGCCGAAGAAGCCGTGATCCAGGTCCTCCTCGTACTCCTGGCCGCGGTGCTCGGCGTGGCCATCGGCATCAGCACAAACATCCAGATCCCCGTGACGTACTCCCGCTACACCGCGGTGATGTTGCTGGCGGCCCTGGACTCGATCTTCGGGGCGCTCAAGGCGTCACTCAACGGGCGCTATGAGAACGCGGTGTTTCTCTCGGGGCTGATCACCAACAGCGCGGTGGCCGGGGCGCTGACGTTCCTCGGGGACAAGCTCGGTGTCGAGCTCTACTTCGCGGCCATCTTTGCCTTCGGCGTCCGCATCTTCCAGAACATCGCCGTCATTCGGCGGCAGTTGCTGTGAGCGCCCCTAGAATCGGCCCCGGAATGCGGGGGGACGGGTGGTGAGCAGGAATGGGCGCGTGGTGGGCCTGGATATCGGCAGCACCAAGGTCTGCTGCGTGATCGCCTCCCAGCTGCCGGGGGCCCCCGAGGACGAGATCAACGTCATCGGGGTGGGCGAGGTCCCCTCCGAAGGCCTGCGGAAGGGTGTGATCGTGAACCTCGACAAGACCGTGCGCTCCATCGAGGCGGCGGTCAAGGCTGCCGAGCGCATGGCCGGGCACAATGTGGAGTCGGTGTTCGCTGGGCTGGCCGGTCAGCACATGCGCTCGAGCAACAGCCGGGGCGTGGTCGCGGTTGCCAGCAGCGACCGCGAGATCACCCAGCGCGATGTCGACCGGGTGATCGAGGGCGCCCGCACGGTGGCCATCCCCTCCGACGCCGAGGTGATCCATGTGATGCCGCGAGGGTTCATCGTGGACGGCCAGGAGGGGGTGCGCGACGCCGTGGGGATGTCGGGGGCGCGCCTGGAGGTGGAGACCCACATCATTTCGGGGGCCACCACCGCGGTGCAGAATGTGGTCAAGGCGATCCACTCGGCGGGTTACAACATCGACGACCTGGTGGCCCAGTCGCTGGCATCGGCCGAGGCGGTGCTCAACGACAACGAACTGGAGCTGGGGGTCGCGGTGGCTGACATAGGCGGCGGCACCACCGACCTGGCGATCTTCCAGGACGGCAGCGTGATACACACTGCCGTGATCCCGGTGGGTGGCAACCACGTCACCAACGACCTTGCCATCGGCCTCCGGACAAGCCTGATGGACGCGGAGTCGGCCAAGATCAACTACGGCCACGCGCTGCCGCAACTGATCCCGCGCGAGGAGATCATCGACATCCAGCCGATCGGCTCCGAGCGGGTGCAGGGTGTGCCCCGGGTCTACGTCAGCGAGATCATCAAACCTCGCGCCGAGGAGATCACCAGGATGATCAGGGCGGAGCTCAAGCGGACCGGCCAGGACGGTCTGCTGCCGGGGGGGCTGGTGCTGACCGGCGGGGGTGCCAAACTGCTCGGCCTACCCGAGCTGGCGGCCGAGATCCTGGACCTACCGGTGCGCGTCGGCGTGCCGTTGAACGTGCGGGGCATGTCGGACAAGGTTGCCGGGCCGTCTTTCGCAACTGCCGTAGGGCTGATAAAGTGGGGGGCCAAGCTCACGGGGCCGTCCCACGCGTCCGACGGAGCGTCCGCAGCGAACCTGCAGGATGCCTACCAGCGGGCAACGAGGTGGTTGCGTGACTTTTTCTGATTTCGACCGCCAGAT
>JBHEMS010000019.1:0-3094 GCA_046262455.1 Candidatus Dormibacteria bacterium
GCGTTCGGAGAGCTCCGGGGCGGTCTGCTCCAGGAGTTGCTCGAGGGCGCGGCCAACCCAGCCGTGGCCGATCAGGGCGAGGCGGATGTCGCGGGCACCGTCAGGACTCATTGCTCTGGGGGTTTACCGGGCAGGTCCATGGGTCTATGGTGGCCGCCTCTGAGACGGGGAGGGGGAGAGGTGCGGGGCAAACCCTGGGCTGACCTTGGCCGGCGAGCCGGCCTGGCCACGCTGCTGGCGATTGGTGTGCTCACCGCCGCCGGGGCGCCGCGGGTGGTCGCTGACACCCAGCCGCCCTACCAGCTGAACGACTACGGCCGGGGGCACGTCTTCGGCATCACGCCTCCTGGCGAGGACGGTCTCAACACGGTCGCCGACGCTCTCGCCTCCGGATTGTCTGGTGGCGGGGTCCGACGCAAGCACAACAACGACACCCTGCCCCTGTACGCCAACCTCCTCTACAACTATCGCGGCCTAACCGACGCGCAAATTCCCCAGTACTTCACCGACGAGTCGTTTGGGGTGGCCCCGGGCAAGCTCGAGCGCACCGAAACACTGCGCTCCGACGTGACCGTTTATCGGGACAACTACGACATCCCCCACATCTACGGGCAGACGGACGCGGCTATGGCCTTTGGTGCGGGCTACGTTGCTGCGGAGGACCGCCTGTTCTTCATGGACGTGCTCCGTCACGTCGGCTCGGGCACGCTGACCACCTTCCTCGGGCCCTCGTGCGCCGATGAGCGTATGGATCACGAGCAACTGCTGCTCACCGGCGGCTACTCCGACGCCGATAAACTCCGCCAGATCGACCAGGCCGCGTCCCTCGACCCTGTGCTCGGGCCACGGGCAAAGGCCATGGCCGAGGCGTACATCGAGGGCATCAATCGCTACATCGGCGAGGCGGTGCTCGACCCCATCCACAAACTGCCCGCGGACTATGGCGTCGTCGACCCTGGGCAGCACACCATGCCCCAGACATTCAGCCTGGTCGACTTCGTCGACGTGGCGTCGGTGATCGGCGGTCAGTTGGGCCGGGGCGGTGGGAACGAGACCGCCAACGCCGCGATGCTCAGCTACCTCAACGCCCGCTTCGGCCACCCGGCTGCCGCGCAGATCTTCAGGGACTTTCGTGAGCAGAACGACCCGGCCGCCCCTACCACGTCCGATTTCGCCTTTCCCTACGAGCAGTCAGGCGCGGTCGACACCTCGCTAACGGTGATGCCGGCATATGACGCAAGCGATCCGAGTGGCTTGAAGATCACGCCCACCACGCCGTCGCAGACCGCCGACTGCGACCTGAATCACCCCACGCCCCCGCAGCTAAGTCTTCCTTCCGGTAACCCGGCCGAGGCGATCGCGCGCAGCCTGATCAGCTTCCCCAAGCACATGAGCAACGCGCTGCTGATCGACGCGAAGCACTCCGCCACCGGCCATCCGCTGGCCGTCTTCGGTTCGCAGGCCGCCTACTTCGCGCCGGAGATCTGGATGTCGCAGGACCTGCACAGCCCCAACTACGACGCCGCCGGATTCTCGATCCCCGGCATCAGTCCGATCATCGAAATCGGTCGCGGCCAGGACTATGCGTGGTCGGCAACCTCGGCGAGCACCGACAACGTGGACCTCCGCGTTGAGACCCTCTGTGGCGGCCCTGGCGACGGCCCTGCCGGATCGCAGGTTGGCTACTGGTTCAACGGCCAGTGCCGTCCCATCGAGCACCGGGTGATCACCCAGGTCGGAGCCTCCACCGCGGCGTGCATGTGCATCCCCGCGACCTTCCGGCAGGATGTCTACATCACCGGCCACGGGGTCGTGCAGGGGTGGACGACGTCACAGGACGGCACTCCGGTGGCAATCGTCCAGCAACGCTCGACCTACGAACGCGAGCCCGCCTCGGTGATCGGGTTCCTCCGCTGGGGCACCCCGGCGCTCACCCACGACGCCCAGTCATGGATGGCCGGCACCTATCAGATCGAGTTTCCCTTCAACTGGCTGTACGTCGACGACCGGGACATCGCCTACGCGGTGAGCGGCCGGGACCCACTTAGGCCCGCGAATGTGGATCCCAGCCTTCCGGTGACCGGCGACGGAGGCGCTGAGTGGACCGGCTTTCTTTCGGATGCCGCCCACCCTCACCAGATCGGTTCAGCCAAGGGGTACCTCACCTCATGGAACAACAAGCCGGCGCACGAGTTCAGTGCTGCCGACTCCCAGTTCGGCTACGGACCGACCTACCGCAGCCAGTCGCTCGACGATGCGATCACCGCCCAGTTCGCCGCCCATCACGGCAAGCTCACCCAGGCCAACGTGGTCACTGCGATGGAGACCGCGGCGACCGTGGATCTGGAGGGCACTCGCCTTCTCCCCGACCTGCTACCCGACCTCCGATCGGCTGCGGCCGCGTCGGGGCGGTCCGACGAGATCGCGATGGTTGCTGAGCTCGGTCAGTGGCTGGCCGACGGCGCACACCGCAAGCGCGCGCGGCAGGGCGACCCGCAGTACGCCCACGCTTCCGCTGTCGCGATCATGGATGAGCTCTACCCTCGCCTGGTGCGGGCGGTTTTCGACGGGCTCTTCGCGGACCCGGCGCTGGCGGCCCACAGGAACGGTGTCGAGCAGGTCGATAAGATGGACTCGCGCTACGACAGGGTGCCGTTCGAATGGGCGAACAACCCGGGCTACGACGACCAGCACCTGGGCAGTGCCTACGACGGGGGTTGGGATGGCTACCTGCAGAAGCTGATCCAGCAGCTCCATCACAAGGCCGTGCCCATGCGCTTCTCCGAGGCCTCAACCGCGCAGATGTGCACCGGTGGCCTGACGACCTGCGAGGCAAGCATCGCCAACGCGCTGGCGGCGGCGGCGGACCAGTTGAAGGACGTCAATACGAGCGACGACGTATCGACGTGGACGATGACCACGGCTTCGCAGGCGACCCAGCAGAGCCTGCCCGACTACGACAGCATTCGCTACCGGGCGATCGGCATCGTCGGCCAGCCGATGCAGGACTGGCAGAACCGGCCGACGCAGCAACAGGTGGTGATGTTCCCCGCCCACCGGCCGCGCGGCACGCCGGTGAGCGGTCCGCCGCTGG
>JBHEMS010000020.1:0-21106 GCA_046262455.1 Candidatus Dormibacteria bacterium
GATGTGTGGTGCGCGGTTGCGCTCCATGGCCCCTACTACGCCCCCCACCTACGGATCGGATCACCCCGTGGTGGCGGACGCGCCAGCCTCGATGCGGTAATCCGATCGCCGCGCGCCCCGCGTAACACCATCCATGAGGCCACTCTCGACAACCGTGCGCGCGGCGATGACCGCGGGGCTGGTGCTCACCGCGATGGCGGTCGGCGCCCTGCCCGGGTCGGCCCACGCCGGTGTCACCACCGCCAGCCCCGCGGCGCACGCGCAGCTGTCCGGCAACCCGCCCTACGTCGACCTGCGCTTCAACTCGGAGGTCATCGGCGCGGAGCAGGTGCAGGTTCATGACAGCGGTGGAAGGCGGGTGCGGACGGGCCCGATCGAGGTCCTCGACAGCGGACGGAGGATGCGCGCCCGAATCCCCACGCTCCCCTCGGGCGACTACGTCGTGGACTGGCGGGCGCTATCCCGCGACGGTCACCTGAGCCTCGGTCGGTACGGCTTCAGCGTCGGGGTGGCGGGACGGCAGGTCGGCTCGACACAGGGCCCGCTGCCGATCGTCGAGTCAAGCGTCCGATGGATTTTCGTGATGGCGCTGCTGGTGGCCTTCGGATCGCTGGTAACCCGCATGTTCACCTGGTCTGGCGTGCGCCTGGCGAGCGGCGCGCGACTGCCCCAGCTGCCCCTGGTCACCTTGCTCGAGGTGGCGGGGGCGGGGGCCGTGATGCAGGCAGCCCTCGTCGTCCGCCGCGGCGGCTTGGACCTCACACAGACGCCACTGCAGGTGGCGCTGCTGGAGGCCGCCCTGGTGCTGGTCGCCCTGGCGCTTGCAATGCGGGCAACCCCTCCCCGCATCCTCCTCGGGGCGCTCGGCGCCGCGGTGGTCGTTGCCGCGCTCGGGGGTCACTCGGTGACGTCGCCTCGTTGGTGGGGTGGCCCGGCCAACGCCGTCCACCTCCTGGCGGTGGCGCTGTGGACCGGTGGCCTGGCGCAGCTGCTGCTGGCGGGCTGGGCGCTGCGAGCGAGAGCTGACCTGCCAGCCCTTCTCGCCGGCACGCGCCGTTACGCCCGGTTCGCCCTTCTCAGCGTGCTCCTGGCGGTGTTCACGGGCATTCTCAGCGCCGCCGCCGAATTCGGCTCGTGGCGGCAACTCACGGATAGCGGCTACGGACGCGTGCTGCTGCTGAAAGTCGGACTGGTGGGGCTCACGCTGTTACTGGCCCTGGCTGCCCGAACCGTGGGCATCCCCAACCACCGGCCCTGGCGCCCCACGCTGGTCCGGCGGTTGGTGCGCGGCGAGTCAGCCGTGCTGGTCGCCGTGATCGCAGCCGCGGCGCTGCTGGCCAACAGCGCGCCCCCTACCACGGTGGTGGCGGCACCGGAGACGGTCCCTGTGCCCACCCTCAGGTCACCGGTCCTCGAGCAGGCCGACTACGACGGTCGATACCTGGTGCGCCTGCGCACCGACGCGGACACCATCGTTGTTCAGCTCCAGGGCCGCGACGGCCGCGCCCCGAGGGGGGTACACATCGACGTCTTCACCGTGACCCCCGATTACGACGACCTCAACGTTTTCCCCCGGCCGTGCGGTGATGGCTGCGCCGCCGGCGACTACCCCCTGCAGGCAGGCGGTACCGCCCTCCTGGTGGTGTCGCGCGCGGCCGGCCGCGAGACAACGGTGGCGTTCGCAGTGAAGTGGCCGCCGGTGCCCGGTAACTCGGCGCTTCTCGACCGGACGCGGACGGAGCTCTCGCGGCGCGCCGCCGGGTCGTTCCGCGAACAGTTCACGGGGCCCGGCGGCACCACCGCGCAGGTCACCTCGCAACTGGCCGGCGGCTCCGCGGTCCGCCAGCTGGGGCTGGACACACCGGGCCTCGCGGTCCTGCCCTGGCAGCCGCCGTCCGGCGTCCTGCTACTGGCGGTGCCCGGCGGCCCGTACTACGAGCTGCAGTTCTCCGGCGACGGCGCGCTGAGCCACGAGGTGATCATCGGGCCCGACGGCCGCACCGAGCGCTTCATTGAGTAGGAGCGTGGCCGCGCTACGCGGCGACGGCCGCCCGGCGCTCCTCGAGATCTCTGAGCGCCTGGAGGAGCACGCGCATGTAGCGAGCCGGGTCCTGGACGATGACGACATGGTGACCGTCGAGCTCGTAGAGACGCCCGTCCGGGAGGTCGGCCGCCAGTTGCCGCTGGAACCGCGGCGGCACGAGCTCGTCCTGGCGGGGGCAGATGACCGCCGCGGGGACCTTTACCATCTTGAGCCACGGCCGGGAATCAAAGCGCGACATCTCTCGACCGGCCTCGGCGACCGCCGCCGGGTCGTTGCGCTGGAGCTCGGTGACAATCCAGTCGGAAATGTCGTTGCCCGCCGCGAACCCCTGGCGGCGGAGGAGCCTGACCCACAGCCCCTGGCTCATGTGCGTCATGGCGAATTCGAGCGCGCTCATCGTCTTCCAGGCCATGCGCATGCGCCGGTTGTCCTGCCACTGGTCGGTGGTCGAGCAGAGGACGATGGAGTTCACCGCCCTGGGATGGCGGCCGGCCAGCAGCTGGGCAACCGCGCCCCCCATCGAGTACCCGACAACCGTGACCGGGCCGGTGTCCAGGAGCTTGAGCAGACGCGCGCAGTCGTCGGCGCAGTCGGAGAGGCGGAACGGCTCGAGGCTGCGAATGCCGCGACCATGGCCGCGGTGGTCGACGGCTATCACTCGGTAGCCGGCCTCCTGCAGGGGACCGTAGGCGGTGATCCAGTTCATATCGGCGCCGAACATCCAGCCGTGAAGGAGCAGCAAGGTCCCGCGCTGCGCCGAGTCCGGACCACTGTCCCGGACGAACATCTCCCCACGGCCGGGAACCAGGACGACCTTCCCGGGAGGCGCCAGGGACAGCACGTCGGACATGGTCACAGATCTTATTCGGCGCTCCCGGGCTCTCTCAGGATGCCCGCGGTACCCTAGAACGAAGTGGAACGCCTGCTTGAGGGGATCGACTCCCCCGCCGACCTGAGGCACCTGGACCGCACCCAGCTGGATCAGCTGGCCGACGAGATCCGAGAGTTCCTGATCCAGAGGGTTTCCGAAACCGGCGGGCACCTCTCACCCAACCTTGGCGTGGTGGAGATGACCCTCGCCCTGCACCGGGTCTTCGAGAGCCCCCGCGACCTGATCGTCTGGGACACCGGGCACCAGACCTACGTCCACAAGCTGGTGACGGGACGCCGCGACGATTTCGCCACTCTGCGGCAGGAGGGCGGCATGTCCGGCTACCCCTCCCGTCGCGAGAGCCCCCACGACGCCATCGAGAACAGCCATGCCTCGACGTCTTTGAGCTATGCCCTGGGCATCGCCGAGGCGCGCCTGCGCAAGGGCGTCGAAGGTCATGTGATCGCCGTCATCGGCGATGGGGCACTGACCGGTGGGATGGCCTATGAAGCCCTCAACCAGGTTGCCCACCTCAAGCCGCCGAACCTGCTGGTGATCCTCAACGACAACGGTCGCTCCTACGCGCCCACGGTGGGGGGACTCGCCAGCCACCTGTCTCAACTCACGATCAGCCCGGGGTACGAAACCTTCAAGAAACGCGTCAGCCAGGGGCTGCAGGGGATACCGGTGGTGGGCGGCCACGCAGACCAGGCGGCATTCAGGCTGAAGGAATCGGTCAAGCAGCTGGTCGCGCCGACGACGATCTTCGACAGCCTGGGGCTGAAGTACGCGGGGCCGGTCGACGGTCATGACGAGGCCCAGCTGGAGGACGTTCTGGAGCGCAGCAGGCTTCTGGGCGAGCCCGTCGTCATCCACGTCGTCACCGACAAGGGCCGCGGCTATGGCCCGGCAATAGACGATGAGATCGAAAAGCTCCACGCCGTCCCCGTGTCTGATCCCCGCACAGGTCTGCCATTGAAAACCGAGCTGACCTGGACCAACGTCTTCAGCGAGGCTCTGCTGTCCGCTGGCGCGCGCTACCCGGAGCTGGTGGCGATCACCGCCGCCATGCCCTCCCCCACCGGTACCCTCGATTTCGGGCGCGAGTTCCCGGAGCGCTACTTCGACGTCGGCATCTGTGAGCAGCACGCGGTCACCTTTGCCGCCGGCCTGGCGCTGGCCGGGATGCACCCCGTCGTCGCTGTGTACTCCACCTTCATGCAGCGCGCCTTCGACCAGGCACTGCTGGACGTATGCATGCACAACCTGCCGGTCACATTCGTGCTCGACAGGGCCGGCGTTACGGGCCCGGACGGGTCGTCCCACCACGGCGTGTTCGACATGACCTTCATGCGTTCGATGCCCAACGTGGTGATCGCCGCGCCCGCTGACGCCACCGAGCTCTGCGCGCTGCTGGAGACCGCGGTCGCCCTTGACGGCCCGATGGTGATCCGCTTCCCCAAGGGTGCCGCGCCCTCGACCCCGGACCTGCCGGTTGAGGCGCTGCCGGTGGGCCGATGGGAGGAGATGCGCAAGGGCGACACGCTTTGCTTCCTGGCCATCGGCCGCATGGTGGGTGTCGCCATGGAGGCCGCGGACATCCTCCACGGAGAGGGCATCGAGGTCGGGGTTGTGAACTCACGCTGGCTCAAGCCCATCGACCCGCGCCTGGCGTCAGACTGGGCACAGCGTTACGACGTACTGATCACCGCCGAGGACAACGTGATCAGCGGGGGCTTTGGCGCGGCGGTCCTGGAGACCCTGGCGCCGACCGGGCTGGGAGGTAGGGTGCGGGTCAAGGGTTTACCGGACGCCTTCCTTCCCCACGCCCGGCCCCTAGACATCCTGGCGCAGCATGGTCTCGACCCCGCGGGGTTGGCCCAGGCCGCCCGCGACGAACTCGCCGCTCGCGCGAAAACCGCCGGCTAAAGCAGCGGCTGGGCCGCGTCGGGCGGGGCCAGCCACGTGCCCTCCACGGCACGCTTGGCGCGCAGAGGCTCAAGCTCCGGCCCCACCCAATCCGCGGCGCGGAGGTCGCGCTGCAGCGCCGGGTTGTCCTCCATGGCCTCAACCTCGTCCTCGCTCATCCCCGCGGTGACGTTGGCCATCCACGCCGCGGGGCCCTGGGAGATCTCGCAGAGTTCGTCGAGGGCCGCGTCAGCCGCGCGCCGGGCCGACGCGTGCGCGGGTGGAAAGCCGTAGCGAGACGACCACTGCTCGCTTCTTCCTTCCCGGCTGATCTGCACCTCGTAAACGATCGACACCGGGTTCTGACCGGCCGACCTGAGGCCGACTGGGGTCACGGCAACATAGAGGCCCGCCACGCCGAAGGCCTCGGCCGGACCCGCGCTGACCGGGGCCTGGTCCGCCCAGGCGGCGGCATCGTGGGGCCGGCCCCTGAAGGTGCGCAGCAGCCACGCCCGCATCCGGGTGCCGACGCCCACGTTCCTCATCGTGGGAGCTTAAACACCGGGTGATGCTGGCGCCGCGGCGGCGGCGGTTATTTGGCGGGGCTGATCCAGGTGGTCCAGACGAGGGCCAGCGCCGCAACTGACATCGCCGCGGTGGCCGTCCACGTCATGGTTCTGCTCAGAGCGCCGCTGACGCGGTTGCGCATGATCTTGCGGTCCGAGGCCAAAAGGACGATCAGGATCAGCAGTGGGGGGGCGACCATACCATTGATGACGGCGGTGATGAACAGTGCCTTGATGGGGTCGATGTGCATGAAATTCATCGCGGCCCCGGCAATGGTTGCCGCCGCCAGGATGGCGTAGAACGTCGGACGGTACCTGGGCTTCGCCGCCAGGCTTCCCGGCAGGCGCAGGAACTCCTTGAGCGCGTAGGTTGCCGACCCTGACAGGATGGGGATGGCCAGCAAACCGGCGCCGATCATGCCTGCCGCGAAGAGGACAAAGGCGAACGGACCGGCAAATGGCGCCAGCGCCGCCGCGGCCTGGTCGGCGGTCTGGATATCGGTCTTGCCGTGAGCGTTGAGGACCGCCGCGGACGTCAGAATGATGAAGAACATCACCAGGTTCGAGAAGAGCATTCCGACGAAGATGTCCAAGCGGGCGGCCTTCAGTTCCTGGTGCTTGACACCGCGACGGTCCACCTCATCTACCTTTCCGGCAGCCTTCATCTCGTCGACCTCCGAGGAGGCCTGCCAGAAGAAGAGGTAGGGCGAGATGGTCGTCCCCAGCACCGCTACCAGCGCGGTGATGAAGGGCGCGGAGAACTCGAGGTGCGGAACCACCGTCGCACGGGCCACCTGGAGGATGTTGGGGTGGGCGACAAATGCTGTCACCACGTAAGCGAATAGAGCGATCGTCAGCCACTTGAATATCCGAAAGATCGTCGCGTAGGCCGCGAAGAACTGCAGGGCGAGGATGAGCCCGGCGGTCGGCAGGATCAGCCAGATGGCCTTGACCGCGCCATGGGTGAGCAGCGACCCGCCAGCCGCGATGGCGCCGAGGTCGGCGCCGATGTTGATGGTGTTGGCCACCAGGAGCGCGAGGATGGCGGTGCCCACCAGCCAGGTCGGGAATTTGCGCCGGAGCGTGACCCCCAGGCCGACGCCAGTCTGCAGCGCTACCCGGGCGCACATCTCCTGGACCGCCGCCATCAGCGGGAAGGTGAAAAGCGCCGTCCAGAGCATGCCGTACCCGAACTGACCGCCGACCTGGGAGTAGGTGCCGATCCCGCTTGGGTCATCGTCGCTCGCGCCGGTGATCAGGCCGGGACCGAGAAGGTGGAAGAACCCGAGCGGACCGGTTCGCTTGGCCACGTCGAGCGCGCTGAGGCCCGCGCGTGGAGAGCCCGCGGCCGAGACCTCGGCGGGGATCTCCTTCAGGATCTTCTCCACCGGCGGGTCGTTGCGGGCGCCTTCGCCAGGCGTGACGACGCTCAGGATGGGGTCGACCACCTTGGGTTCGTCGAAGGCCGGGTCCCTAAATGGAACTCGGGGCTTCCTCTGCGCACTCATCTTGATAGGGACGGTATCATGTTTTCTGCGCCTTATTGCGGCTTTGTACGCACTTGTCACATTGTTTTCCACAGGGCCGGACAAAAGAAAAGGGGCCCCGAGGGGCCCCTTGGTGCGCGTGGATTGAGCTTACTGCTCGGGGTTGTGCGCGCCCTGGGGCGCAGGCTGCTGGATCTCACCCCGGAAGGCGCCGGTCTCCTGGCCACGGGATTCGATGAACTTCTTGAAGCGCTCCAGGTCGGCCTCGACGCGACGGGAGACGACGCCGAGCGCGTCACCCACATTCTCCACCACACCCTCAGGGTCGTAGACCATGTGAAGCTTGACGCGGGTGCGGCCCTCGCCCAGCGACTCGAAGCGGACGTCGCCGGCGTTGTCCGCGCCGTCGATGTTGCGCCAGGCGACGCGCTGGTCGGGCTCCTGCTGGGTGATACTGGCGTCCCATTCCTTGGTCTTGCCCGCGATCTCGGCGGTCCAGTGCAGCTTGGTGTCGTCCAGCTGCTTGACGGACTTGATGCCTTCCATGAACTCCGGGAACGTCTCGAACTGGGTCCACTGGTTGTAGGCGGTGTGCACCGGGACCTCGACCTCGATGGTCTTCTCTACTTCAGACATTCAAGCCTCCTTACTAGCTGATAGTCACCAAAAGTGATAGTACGCTTATCATCCCAGCATTCGCAGGCCGGCGCCGCCGCAAGAACCTGGAGGTATGTGTGTCAACCGATGCCGATACCCGCCCAGGGGTGATCTTCGACATCGATGGCACCCTCCTGGACAACAACTACTTCCACACCATCGCCTGGTGGCGCGCCTTCCGTGGCGCCGGCATCGATGTCTCCATGGCCGCGATCCACCGGGGTATCGGCATGGGCGGGCGCGAGATGATGGCCAAGCTCCTGGGTGAGGCGCGGCCAGAGCTCAGCGAGGCGCACGGAGCCGAGTTCCAGAAGTTCCGTGGCGAGATGGTGGCCTTCGTTGGGGCGGCCGACCTGCTGCGTGAGGTGAAGGCGATGGGCCTGACGGTGGTGCTGGGAACCTCCGCCAAGCCCCAGAACCTGCCCGCGATGCGGGAAGCAATTGGCGCCGACGACGCCATCGAGGAGGTGATCGACTCCGGGGATGTCGAGCAGGCCAAGCCCAACCCCGACATCTTCGTCGTCTCCCTGGCCAAGGCCCGCCTCGACCCGGAGCGGACGATGGTGGTGGGCGACAGCCGGTGGGACGTGGACGCCGCCCGACGCGCGGGCCTATCCTGCATCGGGCTCCTGACCGGGGGATGGTCGGCGGCCGAACTGGAGGCGGCGGGGGCGATCGCCGTTTACGAAAGCCCCGCCGACCTTCTTCACCGGCTGTCGGAGTCCCCCCTCAGTTCGCTCGCTTAGGTCCCGGTATCGTCCGCTAGTGCTGCTCCGCGGGCTCTGAGCCCGGCTGGGTCGTCGTGCCCTGCTCCTCGTCGACACGACGTTCAGGGTCCTTCGAGTCCGCTACCACGTCCTTGGGGAATTGCACGTGGTCGTCGACGACCTCCTTGAAGAGGGCCTTCAACTCACCGCCCGTGTCCCCGGCGGCCTGCGCCTCCACCTGCTCGCGCTGGTGGTCATCCCGCTTCTCCTCGGTCTGACCGGCCTCACCGCCGTCACCAGATTCCCTGTCGTTCTGCTCGGTTTCCATGTGTCCTCCTTGTGGCCGTGCCCTCGGCCCCTGTCTGATTCCAGTAAGAGGATGCCACCTCGGACCCTCAGACCCCGCCGCGGCGGTCGGCGCAACCCTGCGCGGCTGACATACTGGGTCGCCATGGCTCCGGCCCCTCCGACTCCGCGCCCCGACTGGCTGCTGCTCGACGGCTCCAGCCTCATCTTCCGGGCCTTCTTCGGGGTACCGCGGACTGTCGTCGGCCCGGCGGGACAGCCCGTCAACGCGGTCCGTGGTTTCCTCGACTACATCTCCCGGTTCATCGGCGAGATGCGCCCCCGGCACCTCCTCGTGGCCAGCGACGACGACTGGCGTCCGCAGTTCCGCGTCGAGGCCCTACCCACGTACAAGAGCCATCGGACGGCAGAGCCGATCCCGCCCGAGCTTGAGCCGCAGATGCCAATGATCAACGAGGTCCTGGAGGTGGTGGGCATTGCCCGGGTTGGAGTGCCCGGCTACGAGGCGGAGGACGTGATCGCGTCGATGCTGGCGCACGCCGCCGGTCGGGTGGACATCGTCAGTGGAGACCGGGACCTGTTCGCGCTGGTCCAGGACCCGGATATCCGCGTGCTCTACCCCAAAAGCGGCGGGCTGTTGGAGGTCATCGACGAGGCTGAGATCGAGAAGCGCTACGGGGTCCCCGGGCGCTCCTATGGCGACTTCGCGATCCTTCGGGGAGACCCTTCCGACGGTCTGCCGGGTCTGCCGGGTGTGGGGGCCAAGAAGGCCGCCGACCTGGTCCGGCGACATGGCGACCTCGATGGGCTGATGCGGGCCGGGCGCCTTACTGAGGCCGACCGCGACTACCTTTTGCGGGCGATCAAGGTCGTGCTGCCGGTACGCGATATCCCGCTGGATCCCCCGGACTGCTCGGTGCCAACCCACCCGAGCGACCCGGCCCGGCTGGAGGCGCTGAAACGGGAGCTGGGGCTAGGTGGGGCCGTCGATCGGCTGCTGCGGGTGCTGGCCATGGGCTGAGTCGCGGTGATGGAGCATGTTCTCGTACTCCATGTGCGCGATTCGCTCAGCCTCACTGATACCACGCATCGCGGCCCGGGCCTCCCAGGCCAGTCCCCTGATGAGCGGGCGGGCGAACAGGCCGGCCGCGAGCAGCGAGCCGAACACCAGTACCGCGTCGATACTCTGGCGCCCCTTCTCCTGCCAGTACACGTCCTCCAGGTTCAGCCAGAGGGCAAACTCGTCGAGCGTGAGGGCGGCGCCGACGCCGAAGGCGATGGCGGTGACCCGGATGCCAAACGCTGTGGTGACCCGGGATTGGCTGCCGAATTCGACCAGGCTGATATAGCCGACAACCAACAGCGTCAGGATTCCCCAGACGAGGTGATGGAGGTGGGTGCCGCCCACGCTGACATTGTGGAAGGGGCCGACGTTGTGACGGATGGCAAGCGTCAGACCCCGGGTGACGCCGAACGTCAGGGTGAAGGCGAAGGTGGCAAGGAAGAGGCGTTCGCGCCGGGCATCGCGGGCCATGTGGAGTTGGTAGACGCGCAGCCACTTGCGCCATCCGCGCGGTGTGCCCAGGGTGGTGGCGACCGCCGTCCCCGCAGCCGCGGCGGCGGCGGCGGCGGGACCGTGAAGGTCGGGCTCAGGAATCTGTTGTGGGGCGCCGTCCGGGGCGTCGGGCATGTCGATAACCTAGCAGCCCTCGGGGGCCGGCGCTACGCCGCCTGGGAGGCGGCCCGGATGAAGTCGCGGATCAGGCTGTTGGTGCGTTCCGGGAACTCGTATTGCGGCACGTGGCCGCAATCCTCGAAGAGGACCGACTCGGAGTTGGGCAACGCCTGGCTGACGTGGTGCTCGAACCGCGCGGGGACAAGCCAGTCGCGGTCTCCCCAGACGAAGAGCGAGGGCACGGTCAGGGCGGGCAACCGATCCCAGAACCCCAGTTCCCCGCGGGCCGGCTCCAGGTAAACCTGGCGGGCAGCGGAGAAGAACGCCACCCGGCCGCGCGGGGAGCGAAACACCCGAAGGAACTCATCGGCGAACGCGTCATACCATGCATCCGGCAACCTCTCGGGCTTGGAGAACAGGGAACGGGCCACCTGGGAGACCTGGGCGTGGCCAAGGAGCATGGGGACGAGGGCCATCTCGGGTCGCAGCGCCTTGACGATGGGAACCGCCAGGCGCCCCCGCAAAAAGGCCGGCGATGGGCACAGCAGCACCATGCGGTCGATGCGGCTGGGCATTGTCAGGCCTGCCTCGAGGGAGATGCGGCCGCCCATCGAGTTGCCCACCAGGATGGCCCTCCGGACACCCACCTGGTCCAGGAAATCGCGCAACCATGACGCGAAGAAGGGAAAGTCGTATGTGCGAACAGGCTTGCCGGACTCCCCGAACCCAGGCAGGTCGGGCGCCAGCACCCGATGGTCCCGTGAGAGGTCCCACAGCGTCGGAAGCATCGAGGCGTTGGTCGCGCCCAGGCCGTGCAGGAGCACCACCGGTCTGCCGGAGCCGGCCTCCAGGTAGAACGTGTCAACCCCATTGGCTCGCGCCACGGCCGCGCGGGGGAAGCGCTTGGGCCGGCGACGACTGGCGAAGAGTCCCTCGACCTGCAGGGCCATGGCGATGTTCCCGCGGACCTGGATGTCGCCCCGAAGAAACGCCTCGACCCCGGACGCCGTGCCTTTGATGACCGCCTCCAGTACCTGGGGGCGCCCAAAGATCCTGGTCCGGGTCCCAGAGCCGAGGAACCCGACCCGGCCCTCCTCGATCTCGACCGACCAGGCGTCGGCCCCGTCCATGCGCAGGGCCACGCGGGGCGAGCCGGAGGCGCGGATCCCGGGCACCTTGTGAAGGTCGGGTGTGAGGACCGCCCGCTTGCCCCTGGCGGCGCCGGCACGACCTTCCAGGAACTCCAGGAGGGCATCGGCGCCGGGGTCGGGGGTGACGTTGGCTGCGTTCATATTCTGGGCCGGTGGGTTCGCCCGGGTGGGAATGTAACATGATGGCGGAGCGCGGGACTACCCCACCGCGCCCCCTAAAAAGCGACACCGATGGTGGGGGGAAAGGGTGCAAAAGGTGAGTAAAACAATGAGGGTCGGCCTGGTGTTGGGGGCCGGGGGTGTGATGGGCGGCGCCTGGATCACCGGCGCGCTCGACGCCCTCGCGACAGAGACGGGCTGGGACCCCGCGACCGCTGACTACATCGTCGGAACGTCGGCGGGCAGCATGATGGGTGCGCTGCTGGCCTCTGGGGTGCCCCCGTGGTTCATGCGGGCGCACTCCGCGGGCGAGACCTTTGAAGGCCTGGTTGACGCTGAGGGGCGCCCGGCCGAGAGCGCGGATCGCTCGGGCGGCGCCAGGTACACCCTCCACCGCGGCGTTCCGAGGCTGCTCCTCGGCTCCCCCCAGCTGGCCTGGAGAGTGTTCACCAGCCCGCGCGCGGTGCCCCCAATCGGCGCCCTGATCGCGCTTGGGCCACGCGGCCCTATCTCCACCGAACCACTCAAGGATGTCGTCCGGCGTGTCGTACCCTCGGGCTGGGCCCCCCACCCCAATTTCTGGGCGGTGGCCGCGGATGCCGACACCCTCGAGCGGGTCCCGTTCGGCCGTGAGGATGCCCCCGAGGCCGATCTCGCAGACGCCGTCGCTGCATCCTGCGCGGTGCCGAGCTTCTACCACCCGGTGCGGATCGGCCGCCGCCTCTACCTTGACGGTGGGGTCAATTCGGTCTCCAACATGGACCTCCTCGCCGGACGCGGGTTGGACCTCGTCATCTGCCTCAACCCCATGTCGTCGAGGCACCAGCCCAGCGGTCTGCGCCCCACGGCCCGGATCGGCGCGGCCCTCCGTGCCGGGTACGGTCGCAGGCTGGGCCAGGAGGCCAGGAAGGTACGCGCGGCGCGGACCGAGGTCGTCCTCATCCAGCCCACCGCGCGGGACCTGCGCGTGATGGGCAACAACTACCTGAGCGGCCGCAACCGTAACGAGGTCATAGCCACCGCTGCCGAGACCGTGCCCCGCCAGCTCCGCCAGGCGGACAACTGGACCCTGCTTCGAGATCTCCCCGGCGGGGCGAAATATCGCATCGCGCGGCCCACCGACGTCCCCACCTCGCGCTGGATGGAGCTCATCGGCATCGGCAAGCCGCAGCAGAGGAGCGCCTGAGTGGACCTCGGCAGCTTCGCTGGAAAGGTGCTCGATGTGACGCGGCCGGACAAGGTCATCGGCGAGGTGGCCAAGCGGCTGGACTCCGGCCGCATGCTGGTCCAGACCGGCTACCGCACGGGGATGTTCAGGGCCGAGCGCCCCGATCGGACAGCGCGCGTGGTTCGATCGCTGCTGCGATGGGGCAACACGCCCGCCGCAGGGTTCGAGGCGGCCGCTGCCCGTTTCCCCGACGAGACCGCGGTCATCGACGAGCTCGGGACACTGACGTTCAAGGACGTCGACCGGCGATCCAACGCGCTGGCGCACTCCATGGTGGCGGCAGGTATCAGCGCCGGGGACAACGTCGCCCTGATGTGTCGCAACCACCGCTACTTCATAGAGGCGGTGGTCGCGCTGTCGAAGATCGGCGCCAATACCCTGTTCCTGAACACGTCCTTCTCCGGACCGCAGCTCAACGAGGTCGTCAAGCGCGAGAAGGCGGAGGCGATCATCTACGACGCGGAGTTCGCGAAGATGGTTGGCGGCGCCCGGCGGGGTCGCAAGCGTTTCGTCGCTTGGCACCGCGGCCAGCACGTCGTTGACCCCACCCTTGACAAACTGATCGCGGACGGCGACGAGGGCGCGCCGTCACCCCCCAGGGAGCCGGGAAAAGTTGTGATCCTGACCTCCGGCACCACGGGAACGCCCAAAGGCGCTGCCCGCTCCCAGCCCAAGAGCATGGACCCCGCGGTCTCCCTCCTCAACACCATCCCGCTGCACTCGCGCGACCAGACGCTCATCGCCGCGCCGCTGTTCCACAGCTGGGGCTACGCCCACTTCACGCTGGGGATGCTGCTCTCGTCGACGTACATCCTCCAGCGCAAGTTCGACCCCGAGCAGACCCTCGCCGCGGTCGAGGAGCACCGGGCGACCGTGCTCGTGGTGGTGCCGGTGATGATGCAGCGGATCATGGAGCTGCCGGCGCGGACCCGGCGCAAATACGACACCTCCAGTCTGCGCATCGTGGCAGCCAGTGGCTCTGCTTTGCCGGGTGAGCTCAGCACGCGGTGGATGGAAGAGTTCGGGGACACCCTCTACAACCTCTACGGGTCGACGGAGGTTGCGTGGGCGACCATCGCCACCCCCGAGGACCTCCGCCAGGCACCTGGTACCGCCGGCAAGCCCCCATGGAACACCGTGGTGCGGCTCTTCGATGAAAAGGACCAGGAGGTCGGTGAGGGCGAGACCGGTCGAATCTTCGTGGCCAACCAGTTCGAGTTCGAGGGTTACACGGGCGGCGGCACCAAGGCTGCGATCGACGGGCTGATGAGCACCGGGGACATGGGTAGGTTCGACAAGGATGGACGGCTGTTCGTCGAGGGTCGCGACGACGACATGATCGTCTCGGGTGGGGAGAATGTCTTCCCGCGCGAGATCGAGGACGTGCTGGCCCGGCACCGGGCTGTCGAGGACGTGGCGCTGATCGGGGTCAAAGACCCGCAGTACGGTCAGCGACTGAAGGCGTTTGTCGTCAAACGGAAGGGAGCCTCGGTCACCGAGGGGGCGCTCAAGGCCCACGTCAAATCCAACCTCGCGGGGTACAAGGTGCCGCGCGACTGGGAGTTTGTCGACACGCTGCCCCGCAACTCGACCGGCAAGGTGCTGAAGCGCGAGCTGGTTGAGCGCGAGGAAAAAGGGGCGCCGTGACCGAGGACACCGGGGCACGAGACGCGGACCCCGGGCGACCGCCTGACGACTGCCCGTACGAGCGTCCTTTTGCGCCCGACTTTCACGACTGCCCGGCATACGCCGCGCGGCGGTTCATGCCGTTTGACAGCCTGCATCGCCCGCTTCAACCGGTGTGGACCTGTAACTTTCTCACTCCCAAGCGGGCCGCCGACAAGAGCCACGGCTATTACGGTGGCTGCGCCCTCGGCGACCTTGAAGCACGGCTGGCGTGGGTGGCGCAGATCCGCAAGGACCGGCTGGAGAGCATCCTCCGCCTGCAGCGCGAGATCGCGACGCTGGGCGAGCCCTACACCGCGGCCATCTATGCGGCCAAGGCGCGGCAGCGCGAGTCTGCCGAGTCGGAGGCGCAGGCCACTGCCGAACTGGAGTCCTTACTTGCCAAGGTCAAGGCGGAGATCACCGCCTATATCGACGAAAATGCGACGGGCTTCGAGGCGGCCTCGCTTCCCCCTGACGCGTGCAAGGAGATCATGACTCTCGCCCTGCGCGAGCTTGTGGAGCGGCGCAGCCCCGCGGCAGTGAGGTACACGCCGCCGGCCAAGCTACTCGAGAGGTTCCCGCCGGAGGTCAGGCCGTTGCTGTTCCCGCCGCCGACGGAGCGCTGAGCCGGCCTGGGCTAATCGACCTTTCGCCAGGCCTGGGCATACAAGCGCAGAGCATTCTCGGGAGCGGTGCGCTTCATCACCTCGGTGAAGACCTCGTCCGCCGCCTGCTTGAGCTCGGGGAAGCCCGACAGCCCACCCGAGGCCAGCGCCGTCGGCCACTGGACCGTGTTCCACACCACGCATTCAAGGCCCACGCCCGAGGCCTGCAGGCTCTCGTAGAGGTCACGGGCCAGCTTGGTGAGCGGCCGCCGGACATTGGTTGCCAGGACGCCCGCGACCTTTCTCGCCTCACCGATCTCCAGCGCCAGGTGGATGGTGTCGGCGGTGACCGGCATGGACACCCCGTCCAGGTACGTGGGGATCACGACCTTGGTGGCGAACTGCATAGGCCCGGCCAACGCCTCCAGGGCGGGGCGGGTGTCAAGGATGATGTGGTCGACGGCCCCGAGCGCCGAGCTGAAGATCTCATTCAGTTGCTCGACGGTGACGAGGTGCTTGTACATCTCCCGGCTACCCGGCACCGCGAGGAGTCCCTCCGGGGTGGCGAGAAGGGCGTCCTCCAGGGCGCACCTCCCGGTCACGACATCTTCTATAGTCGCCCCCGTGATGGGCAGCTTCATCTGCGTGGTGAGTGAGATGGAGGGATCCAGGTCGATCACCATCACGGAGCCCCACGAAGAGGCGGCCGCGGCGAGCGAGAAGGACGTGGTGGTCTTGCCAACGCCTCCCTTGCTGCTGGCGACGGCAATCACGTTGCTCATTCTGCGGCCATGATACTGGGGACCTCGGGCGGGGAAAAAGGCAGTGGCGTCCCAGGGTAGCGACAAGCTCAAGGCCATCATCGCGGAGGCACGGGATCGAGCGGAGGCGGCGCGGGCGGCGGGCCCGGCACCCCGCACCGCCGCCGAGACGCGGCGCATCGAGGCGCTGTTGGACCGCGGCGAAGCGCTCCCGGATCCCCGCGCGCTGGCCCGGCTCTACCAGTCCAAGGAGCTGGTCGAGAAGCTGCCCGACGACGAGGACGAGACACCGAGCACGCAGGCTCCGCCCAGCGATGCCGCCCCGGGCCGCCCTCCGCTCAGCCCGGCCCAGGTTCGCGAGGTGATGAGCGAGCTCACGGAACAGTTCACCGCCAACACCTACATGACATACGAGGCCAAGCCGCTTCCCGAGGACGTCATCCCCGTGCCGGAGGAGGCGGAGGCGTTCGCGACCGAAGAGCCGAACGAGCTCTTCTACCTCGCCGGGGCGATCGTCGCCATCGTGGTGATTGGGGTGTTTGTGCTGCTCGCCCTCAACGGACCGCTGCGATACCGTCCGCCCGCCGGGGGCGCGACGCCGAGCCCGTCGGTGACGCCGCCGCGCTGACCCCGGGTTGCAGTCCGGTTAGGGCCGCAGCGCGGCGGCGAAGATCCCCGGGATGCGACCAAGCCGATGATCGAACTCGTAGCTGGTGAAGATCCGGTTGACCACGTGACCCCGCCTATGCAGCACGAACCACGGTGGTTTCGGCAGCATCGTCATCTGACCCTTGGCGTAGCTCCGCGGGTACGCGAAGAAGGGCCCGTAAATAACGCTCTTCTGGGGCCGATCGAAGAGCTTGGTGTTGTGCACCCAACCGATACCGCTCTGCACGTCGGCCAGCGTGTGTCCTGGGTACGCTCCCCAGGATGCCTGCGCAAGCAGGAAGCCAACGCCGGACCAGATGTTGACCCCGACGGTGCCATAACGCAGGTCCGCGATGGCGTCCTCGAACGCCGGTCCCATCTCCTTGATGGTCGTCGGGTGAACAAGCACCGTGGCGCCAAGGGTGCCCCACAAATTCTCGTTGGCGAACTTCACGGCGTTCCGCAGGTACTCCACGGCGCTGGCCCCGGGCACCGTCGTGGTCGCCATCGCGCTGACGAAGCACTCCTGGCGGAACATGCTCTCGGCGGCGTCCTTGCTGTCCAGGCCGGCGACGAGGGTGCGGGGCACCTCGTTGACCGGGCGGTCGTCGACCACCTGAGCGGCGGCGTGCCCGTCAACGATGGCCTGCTGTCGCTGCGCGGCGCCAGGGTAGTAGGCCCGGCGCGGCGGCGCCTCCGCCATGAGCTCGCGCACCGCAGCCATGAGCGCGTCGGCCCGGTCCCAACTGTCGGGCAGAACGACCACCTGCGTGCCGATGCAGTTGAACCCTGCGTTGTGCACCTTGGTGGTGACGATGTGCTCGGCCTGGAAGCGGATATCCGCGTCATCCCAGGGGCCCGGGACAACGATCAGGGGTGACACATTGCCAAGCTCGCTGGTCATCCGCCGCGGGTTCAGGGGCTTCCCGCTCTTCTTGCGCTTCGCCGCCTCGGGCCCGGAGCCCCAGACGATGGCATCGTGGGTCTTGTCGCTGCCCGTCATGTGGATCTCCTCGACGGCAGGGTGCTTGGTGATGTACTCCCCCACGTCCGGGCCGCCATAGGTCATCGCCAGGTACCCATCGCGGACCAGGGGCTCGAAGATGTCCTCGAAGATCGGGCCGAGGTAATCGTTGACCGGGTTCATCTTGAGGAGAACCACGCTGTGCTCTGCGATGAGCTTGTGCAGGACGTCCATCGGCGCGATGCTGGAGATGTTCCCGGCGCCCAGCACGAGCGAGACGGCGCCGTGCTCGGGCTTCGATCGATAGGCCAGCGCCATGTTGTCGGCGAGGTTCTCGGCGGTGACGCCGGGCTCCATCCAGATCTCAGCCCTGACCCCGTTGAGGAGGAGGTTGTCGATGCGTGTCTCGGGGAACACCTTGACCACCACCTGGCCGTCCGGGCGGGTACGCACGTCCCCGGGCTTGACGCTGGTGCGCCCGTCGCGCTCAACCTGGCGCAGGCTTTCGATGTAGCGGTTGAGCCCGAAGATGAGGGCCCACGGTCCCGAGCTCCATTCCTCCCCAGCCACCGGCGCGTCCATGCTCAGGCCCTTGGCCTCGCAGGCCGCCCTGACCCAGCGCTGGGCCGAGTCGTGGGCCCGCCCTCGGACCTCTTCGAGGTAGGCGGCGCGGCGGCCGGCGGGCAGCGCGAGCCACGCGTCACGGTGCGCCTGGAGCACCTCGAGCTGCTGGTCGACCTGCTTCTTCCAGTCTGTGACGACGGCGCCCGATGCCTGCCCGGTGGCGATGCTCATGCGATGTGTACCTCCTGCGCTTACGACCTCAGTGTAGACGCGGGCCTGGCGCTGACGGTAGCGCTATCGCAACAAGTGATGCCATTGATAGCATTATCGGGGACAAATTTGCTCCAATAGGCTCATGTCCTATGTAGTTATCCGGCGTTTCCGGGACGGCGAGGGGCCGTCGACGACGCGCTCCTTCCGCGACCAGGAGCCGGCGCGTACCGCCGCGCACACCTGGGCGAAGGAGGGTTGGGAGGTCGAGGTGATCGTCACCGACCGCCTGCCGCACCGCTCGGTCCACGTCCCGGTCCCCACACGAGAGGCGTTCCCCGACCACAACTAGATCGGCCGCCGGAACCGCCAGTAGCGCGACCCGATCAGGCGATCCAGTGAGAACTGGGTGAGCTCCGCCAGGTGACGGGTGACGGCCTCGGCCAGCCGGCGGGCGGCCCCCTCGGCGTCAAGATGAGCGGGCCGCGGCTCGGGGATGACCTCGTCCGCCACACCCAGGCGTAGGGCGTCAGCGCTGGTCAGGCGCAATGCCTCGGCCGCTTCCCGCTTCATGGTGGAATCGCGCCAGGTGATCGCGGCACACGCCTCCGGCGAGGCGACGGAGTAGATGGCATTCTCCATCATCAGGACGCGGTCGCCGAGGGCCATTGCCAGCGCGCCACCGCTCCCGCCTTCCCCGATTACCACGCTGACGATCGGCACCCGCAGCTCCGACTGCACGATAAGGCTCTGGGAGATGGCCCATGCCTGCCCAGAGCGCTCCGCACCAACTCCGGGATACGCCCCGGGGGTGTCGATCATCGCCAGCACGGGCATGCCGAACCGCTCAGCCTGGCGCATCAGCCGCATGGCCTTGCGGTACCCCTCCGGGTGGGCCATGCCGTAATTGCGATACTGCCGCTCCGCCAGGTCGCGGCCCTTCTGGTGAGCCACGATCATCAGGGGGATGTCGCCAAGTCGCGCAGGCCCACCGACGATCGCGTGGTCCTCACCGCCATCGCGGTCGCCATGCAACTCGAAGAAGTCCTCGGTGATGCGCTGGATGTAGTCCAGGGAGTAGGGCCGCGCCTCGTGGCGGGCGAGCTCTACGGTGCTCCAGGCGCCGGTCACGCCTGTGCCTCCTCGTGGGCCGCGGCCGATCTCGGTACTGGGTAGAGGGATATCAGCCGTCCCAGGGCGGTACGCAACTCAGGACGGGGCACCACCCTGTCGACAAAGCCGTGCTCCAGCATGAACTCCGAGGTCTGGAACCCGGCGGGCACCGCCTCGTGCGTGGCCTGGCTGATGACGCGTTCACCGGCGAACCCGATGGTGGCGCCGGGCTCGGCGAGGATGACGTCGGCACTGGCCGCGAAGGAGGCCATCACGCCACCCATGGTGGGGTCGGTGAGGACGCTGATGTAGGGCACGGGAACCTCGGCCAGGCGGGACCGCGCGATGCTGGTCTTGGCCATCTGCATCAGCGACAGGATGCCCTCCTGCATCCGGGCCCCGCCCGAGGCGGTGACCGCGATGAAGGGCATGGTTCGCGCCGCGCTTCGCTCCATGGCGCGCGCCACGCGCTCGCCGACCACCTGGCCCATACTGCCGCCCACGTAGCCGAAGTCCATGACCGCGATACCCAGCCGTTCACCAAGGATGCGGGCCTCCCCCGTGAGCACCGCCTCGTGGAGTTCGGTCTTACGATGCGCTCGGGCGAGGCGCTCGGGGTAGGGCAGGAGATCGACAAACTGCAGGGGGTCATTGGGGCGCAGGTCGCGGTCCCACTCCTGGAAGCTGCCGAGGTCCAGGAGTTGGCGGATGCGTTCCCGAGCGCCAACGCGGTAGTGGTGGCCACATTCCGGGCAGAGCCCGTCCTTCGCCGAGATCAGTTCCTGGCGAACGCAGGCGCCACAGCCGGGGCAGGGCCTTGCTGGCACGACGGGCGCGAGCCCGCGCCGCGCCGGGAGATTCGTGCTCACACCCTCCACTCGATGACCGTCGCCGACCACGTAAGACCCGCGCCAAAAGCGACCATCAGCACCAGGTCCCCGGGAGTGATACGCCCCGCCGCCAGGGCCTCGTCAAGCACCAGCGGTATCGAGGCTGACGAAGTGTTGCCCATGCGGTCGATATTGCTTAGAAAGCGGTCCAGAGGAAGCCCGAGGCGCCGGGCCAGGACTTCGACGATGCGGCTGTTGGCCTGGTGCGGGATGACGAAATTGATGTCGTTCAGCGACACCCCGGCGCGCTCGCAGGCCGCACGACACGCGCCCTCCATGGTCTTCGGGGCGACTCGGAACGTTTCCGGACCGTCCATGCGCAGGAACAGCGCATCGGCCTTGGCCGGGTCCGGCTCGCACCGGATCAGCTCCGCCTGCTCACCGTCCGCGCCGGACACGAAACTGAGGAATCCCCCCGCGGTCGCCGGGCCCAGCACCGCCGCCCCCGCCCCGTCGCCGAACAGGATGCAGGTGCCACGGTCGGTGTAGTCCATCAGGCGGCTCATCACCTCCGAGCCGACGACCAGGGCGCGACGGCTGGCGCCTGTCGCGATGTAGCGCTCCGCCATCGAAACCGCGTAGAGCCAGCTGCTGCAGGCCGCCAGCACGTCGAGGGCCATGGCCGACCCGGCGCCCAGGGTTCGCTGCACCTCGCACGCGATCGACGGGAAGGGCCGGTCGGGGGTGCTGGTGCCGACGATGATGAGGTCGATCTCGCCGGGCGGCACCTCCGCGGCCCGGAGGGCGGCGCGAGCCGCGGGGACCGCCATCTGCGCGGTGGTCATCCCGAGGCCGATGCGGCGCTCGGCGATCCCTGTGCGCTGGCGGATCCACGCGTCCGAGGTGTCGATCGTGCGGGTCAGCGCCTCATTGGTCAGGCGTTCCTCGGGGACGAACGAGCCGACGCCGAGAATCGTGGCGGGC
>JBHEMS010000021.1:0-124766 GCA_046262455.1 Candidatus Dormibacteria bacterium
CCCGGCCCCTGCTGTCGGTCACCTTGGCCACCGCCCACGGGTGCAACCGACGGCCGCCGTTGGCGAAGCCCCCATAGGCCGCTACGTGGTCGATCATGCGCACGTCATTGGTGCCCAGCGTCGCGCTGGGCCCGCTGTTGCCAAGGTACTGCGGGGGCAGGCCAAGGGCCTCTGCGGTGGCGAAGACCCGCCCCGCCCCCATCTGCTCGAAGAGGTGGATGGAGGAGAGGTTGCGCGACTGCTGCAATGAGGCGGCCAGGCTGATGCGGCCGAGCTCCCGACCGTCGAAGTCCTTGGGATGGTAGGTCCGATCGGCGATGAAGTTGGAATTGGCATCCTCGAGGACCGAGCCCGGCGTCAAACCGTTGGCCAGCCCCGTGGCGTAGGTGTACGGCTTGAAGCTCGACCCGACCTGGTGGGGGTCGTCGACGGTCATGTTGACCGACCCGTTGATCGCCTTGTTGTTGTAGTCGGCACTGCCGACCATTCCCAGGATGGCGCCTGTCTGCGGTGACAGCACGAGCATCGAGCCGGTGTTCGGCCCGTAGGCCGGCTTGCCATCCTCTGGGTCTTTCCCCATCGGGGTCGCCCTGGCGACGGCAGCCACCTCCTTGCTCACCGACGCCTGCGCCAACTGCTGGACCTTGGGTGAGAGGGTCGTGACCACCGTCAGCCCGTTGTGGTCCACCACGTCCTGTCCGTACTTCGCGCGCAGCTGGTCGAGGACGTAGGTCACAAAGTGCGGCGCCAGGCTGGGCGTGGGCACGGAGGCCTGCTTCTGGGCGGTCTCCAGCTCCACCTTGAGGTCCTTGGCGGCGGCGGTGTCCGCCTCTGGCTGCGACAGGTAGCCGGCGGCGACCATGGCCTTGAGGATGTCGCGTTGCCGCGCGGTCGCCGAGGCGAAGCCGGCTGGGGTCACGGGGTCATGGCGGCTGGGATTCTGGGGGATGCCGGCGAGGAAGGTCGCCTCGGCGACCGGCAAGTCGCGAGCGTGAAGCCCGAAGTAGTTCTGGCTGGCGGCCTCGATGCCGTAGGCGCCATTGCCGTAGTAGATGGAGTTCAGGTACATCTCCAGGATCCGCGGCTTGGTGTATTTGTTCTCGAGTTCGATCGCCAGGATGAATTCCTTGATCTTGCGGTCCGCGGTACGGGACTGGGCGAGGTCCGGCGCCAGCAGCGAGTTCTTGACGACCTGTTGGGTGATGGTGCTGGCGCCGCGCGCGGCTGCGCGGTGGGTGATGTCGTAGTACAGCGCCGATGCGATGCGTGGAGCGTCGACCCCGCCGTGTTTGTAAAACTCGCGGTCCTCGATTGCGATCGTGGCGTGCTGCAGTGCGGCCGACACATGGTCGAGCGGCACCACGGTGCGGTTCTGCCCGTAACGCTCCTGCAGCAGCGTGGTCCCGTCGCTGGCGTAGATGCGTGTGATCTGTGAGAGCGATGCCGTACCGAAACCATCAACAGAGGGGAGGTCCTGGGAATAAGCCGCCCACACCGCCCCCCCGATCAGGATGGTCGCGCCGAGGGTCAGAAGGAGGGCCGAGAGGAACACCCATCGCCGCCGCCCCCGCTGGCGGCGCGGGGACCTTGTCTCTGCATCGGGCGTGGGACGCGCCGCGCGGCGCCGGGGTCGAGGCCCCGTCGTCCTTCCGCCGGCGACGCCGTGCGGCGTGGTCATGGCAGGGGGCGCGGCGGCCGGGTCAGCGCAGGACGGCCGCTGCCGCCTCCTGTGCGCGCTGGACGAACAGGTTGGCGAAGATTGCCAGCGGCAGGATGGCCACAAGCCCGATGCCAAGGGCGGTCCACATGGCGGCGCCCGCGCGCAGGCGGGGGCGCTGCGGACCCTCGTCGAGGTACAGTGCGCGCACGACGCGCAGGTAGTACACGGACGAGACGGCGCTGTTCACGACCCCGACCAGAGCGAGCCACGCGTAGCCCGCCTGCACCGCCGCAAGGAACACGAAAAACTTCGCGAAGAATCCAATCAGCGGCGGGATGCCGGTGAGTGAGAGCATCGACAGCCCCAGCACCAGGGGGACGCCGCCACCGTCGCGGCCGAGCCCGGCGAGGGCGGTCAGGTCATCTCCCCCGACACCCTCCTGCGCGGCCTGCAGGGCGCCGAAAGCCGCCAGGTTGCTGAGCCCGTAGACGAGCACGTAGAAGAGCACCGCGCCGATCGCCAGGGTTGCGGTGTGGCCATCGGACATGGCGACCAGGCCGACCAGGATGTAGCCCGCGTGCGCGATCGAGCTGTACCCCATCAGGCGCTTGACGCTGGTCTGGCTCAGGGCGGTGACGTTGCCGATGATCATCGTCACGGTCGCGATCGCCGCCAGGTAAATCGCCCACTGGTGACTGAGTGGCAGCAATGCCGACTGCAGCACGCGGATGATGAGTCCGTAGGCGGCCGCCTTGGAGGTGACCGAGATGAACGCCGTGACCGGTGTCGGCGCCCCCTGGTAGACGTCGGGCACCCACTGGTGGAAGGGCACCGCCGCGATCTTGAAACTGAGACCGCCGATCACGAAGATCATGGCCAGCACCAGTGCCGGGGAGTTGAAGCCAGACGAGGCGATCTGCCTGGCCACGGCGTCGAGCTCGGTCCGACCGGTCAGCCCGTACAGGATCGCGAGTCCATACAACAGCACCGCCGAGCTGGCCGCGCCGACGATGAGGTATTTGAAGGCGGCCTCCGAGGACAGCCGCGAGGTCTTGCTGAACGCCACCATGATGTACAGGGCTATCGACAGGGTCTCCAGCGAGACATACAGCTGGATCATCTCGCGAGCGGAGACCATGAACATGCCACCCACCGTCGCCAGCAGTATCAGCGCGGTGAACTCCGACTGGTGCGGCCGAAAGTGCGCTGAGAAGCGGTGGCTCATCAGCAGCGTGACGACGGCGAACACCAGCAGGATGGCCTCGAAAAACAACGCGAATCGATCCAGGACAAAGGTCCCTGAGAGCGGGTTCAACGGGCTGGCGCTGTTGCCCACCAGGGCTGCGACGGCAACCAGGGAGGCCAGGGTGCCGACGATCGCGATCACCGTCGCGAGGAGCGGGGGGCCGTCCCGGAGGGCCTGCCCCTGGTGGTCGTCGGTGACGAGAAGGCCCGCGACGATCACCACCAGGGCCGTCACCAGGAGGATGATCTCTGGCGCGAAGTACGAAAGGGTTTTCAATGCCATGTCGTCAGCCGCCCCCCAGCCTCTGGGTCAGAGGGGCCACGGCGTAGTCGATGAGCTGGGTCAGCTTCCCGGGGAACACCCCGACAAAGAACACCATGGCCAGCATCAGGAACATGTATGAGAGCTCACCCAGGCCGGGGTCCTTGAGCTTCGTCCAGGCCTCCTTGATCGGCCCGTAGAAGACGCGCTCGAGCATCCACAGGAGGTAGCCGGCGGAGAGCACCACGCCGAACACCGCGAGCAAGGTTCCCACGTGGTGCGCGCCGTAGCTGCCCACGAAGATCTCGAACTCCGCCACGAAGCCAACAAACCCCGGCAGGCCCACCGACGCCAGCGCGCCGATGACCCAGAGCGTGGTCAGGTAGGGCATTCGCTGGGCGAGGCCCCCCAACTCGCTGATCGACCGTGTGTGGGCCCGGTCGTACACCAGCCCGACCAGCAGGAACAGCGACCCCGTGACGACGCCGTGGGCGAACAACTGGAAGACGGCACCGTTGAGCGCAAGCGGCGTCAGCGCCGAGATGCCCAGCAGCACGAAGCCCATGTGCGAGACGGAACTGTAGGCCACCATGCGCTTCATGTCGTCCTGGGCAAGTGCGGCGAAGCCACCCCAGAGGATGCCTATGACCGCCAGGGTGAGGATGGCCAGGCTGTAGTACCTGACGGCCCCCGGGAAGAAGCCCACGCAGATGCGGATCATCCCGTAGCCGCCCATCTTCAGCAGGACGCCGGCCAGCAGCACGGACATCGGCGTGGGCGCCTCGACGTGGGCGTCTGGCAGCCAGGTGTGCAGGGGCCACACCGGGAGCTTGATGGCGAAACAGATGAAGAAGAGCCAGAACAGCGTCCCCGCCAGCGCCGGCGCGAGGTGGGCCTGGCTCAGGGTGGCCATGTCGAAGGTATGCGCACCGCCCTTGAAGTACAGGACCAGGATGGCGAGCATCAGCGCGGCGGAGGCCGCGATGGTGTACAGGAGGAACTTCCACGCTGCGTACACCCGACGCTTGCCACCCCAGATGAGGATGAGCAGGAACATGGGGATGAGCTCGATCTCCCAGAAGATGAAGAACAGGAGTAGGTCCATCGCGGTGAACACGCCGGTCACTCCGATGTCCAGGATCAACAGCAGGAAGAAGTACTCCTTGACCCGCGTCTTGACCTTGAGGGAGGCCGCGGTCGCCACGAAAAACAGCAGCGTCGAGAGGAGCACCAGCGGTAGGCTGATGCCATCCACGCCGACGTGGTACTGCGCGCCGAAGACGCCGAGCCAGGAGTAGTTCTCCTCGAAGCGGAAGCCGCCCGAGTACGCGACACCGAGGTCGACGAAGAGCGTTAGGAAGATCGCGATCAGGGCGAGGAAGAACGGGACGAAAGTGAAACTGAGGGCAATGTTGCGGATGCGGCCCCAGTCCTCCTCGGTGCGAGATGGCAGCGCCAGGATCAGCAGCGCGCCGACAAGCGGCAGCCAGACGATCAGCGACAACAGCGGGAACCCGGCGCTGGAGTTGGCCCCCGGGACGGTTGGCGTCGACGACTGCAGCGGGTTTATCGCCGCCGCGACGTGCGCCAGTGTTCCCATCAGGCCGGGGCTCATCGACCCACCCCCGTGACCGCCGTCAGCGGACCCGTGGAGCCGAACACCAGGGCCAGGATGGCAACCACCATCACCCCGGCGAAGAGCCCCAGGGCGTAGCCCTGGACGCGCCCGTTCTGGAGGCGGCGAACCTGGGCCGAGACGACCTGGTAGCCCTCGGCAAGCCCGTCAACGTAGTAGTCGATGATGTTCTTGTCGAACCACTGCGCGGCGTGGCCGGCGCGCAGGACCAGGCCTCGGACGACGAGCGCCTGGTAGATCTCATCGAAGTAGCCCTTGTTGTGGCTCCAGTCGTACACCCGGGTATATCGGTGGTTGAAGGCGGCGGCGCTGAAGCGCCTCATGCGCGGGTGGTAGAAGAGGGCCGCGACGGCCAGGCCGACCAGGGCGATCGCCGAGGAAACTAGGATGGCGATGTAGTTGACGGCCTCCAGCTCCGGATGGCGACCGTAGAAGATGAACTGGCCAAACCCGATCTTCATCCCCGGTATGCCCAACACGCCCACCCCCACCGAGAGGATGGCGAGGACGACCAGCGGGATGGTCATGTAGTTGCCTGACTCGTGAATCTTCTTGGGGTCGAAGGCCCGCCTGCGCACCGGCTCCCCGGCGAAGACCACAAAGAAAAGCCGGAACGTGTAGAGCGCTGAGAAAAAGGTGATCAACCCGGCGAACACGATGAAGACCGGGTTCTGGGTGGCGAATATGGAGGCCATGATCCCGTCCTTGGAGAAGAAGCCGGACAGCGGTGGGATGGGCAGCCCCGCCGCGGCGATGGACCCGATGGCCACGGTCCAGGCGGTGATCTTCATGCGCCGGCCGAGGCCGCCCATCTCCCAGATGTTCTGGGTATGCACCGCGTGGATGACGGAGCCCGCCCCGAGGAAGAGCAGCGCCTTGAACCAGGCGTGGGTGAAGAGGTGGAACAGCGCCGCGCTGTATGCGCCGACCCCGAGCCCGAACATCATCAACCCCAGGTGGCTGAGCGTGGAGTACGCGATGATCCGCTTGATGTCGTCCTGGGCCACTGCCCAGATCGCGGCCATCAGGCTGGTGATCGCGCCAACCCCCGCGACGACCAGCAGGGATGTCGGGTTGGCCGCGAAAAGGTGGTACGCGCGGGCGACGAGGTAGACGCCCGCGACGACCATCGTGGCGGCATGGATCAGCGCCGAGATTGGTGTGGGGCCCTCCATGGCATCGGGGAGCCACACATGCAGGGGAAACTGCGCCGACTTACCGATGGCGCCGCTGAAGATCAGCATGGCCATGACGAACAGCCCCCCCTGGCTGACCAGACCGGCGTGGTAAAGCGGGGCCAGCGTGTAGAAGTCGAGGTCTGGCGCGCCACCCATGTGGTTGTGAAAGCGGAAGAAAATGAAGGCGATCCCGACGAAGAAGGGGAAGTCACCAAACCTCGTGACGATGAAGGCCTTCTTCGCCGCGGCGGCCGCGGCTGGACGCTTGAAGTAGTGCCCGATGAGGAGGTAGGAACAGACACCCACGAGCTCCCACCCGACGTATGTCTGGAAGTAGTTGGTGCTGAGGACCAGCAGCAGCATGCTGAAGGTGAAGAGGGAAATGAAGCCGTAGTACCGGACGAAGCCCTCCTCGCCCTTCATGTACTCGAGGGAGTAAACCTGGACCAGCAGGCTGACGCTGCAGACGACCACGACCATCATTGCTGAGAGCGGGTCCGCCAGGATCCCGATCGAGAAATGGATGTCCGCGAACTGCAGGAAGTCACCGAAGGGTCCCAGCCCATACTGCACGTGGACCGGCGCCCTGAGCTCGGATACCAGGGCGGCGATGGAGATGACGTCAGCGATCGCCGCGGCCACGATGCCGATCCATGCGGACAGTCGCCGGTACTCGTAGACGAAGCCGAAGATCAGCACAAACGCCACGATGGGCGCCAGCAGGATGCCCCACATGACGGAGTACGGCATCAGCGCCTCCCTACCACCGCATCAGGTCGATCTCGTCGACCCACACGGTGCCCCTGAGGCGATAGATCAGCAGCAGGATCGCGATCGCGACTGCGATCTCGGCGGCCGCGATGGTGATCACGAACAGCGCGAATGCCTGTCCCGCCAGCGGCTGCGCGTCGTGGTAGCCGAAACGCGCAAAAGCCACCAGGGCGACGTTGGCGGCGTTGAACATCAGCTCGACTGCCATCAAGAGGCCGATGGCGTTGCGGCGCGACAGCAGCCCGTAGATGCCGATGGCGAACAGCCCCGCGCTGACGGCCAGGAAGTGGTTCAGCCCGATGTACCCGATCTGCATCTCCCTCCCCGCTCCCCTACCGGTCTTCTCGCCGCGCCAGGACGACAGCCCCGATCAAACCCACCAGCAGGAGTACAGACACGAGTTCGAAGGGCACCGCGTAACGATTGACCAGTTCGGCGCCGATCGTCGCCGTGGTGCCCGCGATGTCCCTCGGATAGTTGCCGACACGCCATGCGGCGGGCATCAGGACAACGATCAGGACGAGGAAGACCGCGGCAGCGACAAGCCCCGCCCAGCCGCCGTTCTCCGACTCCGCATTGCTGGTGTCGGACATCGACCTGCGCGTCAGCATGATGGCGAAGACAATCAGCACGGGGATGGCGCCCGCGTAGATAAGGAGCTGGGCAACCCACAGCAGGTCTGCGTTGAGCATCAGGTAGAGCCAGGCGACCAGAAAGAACGTGGCGATCAGGGCGATTGCCGCGTGGACGATGTTGCGCATCGTCACGGTCAGCAGCCCCGCCACCAGCGTGCCGACCGCGAGGACGTAGAAGCCCAGCGTGAAGACCAGGGAGTTGGTCACGACGCTCCCTCGGCGCCGGGCGCCTCCGGCGTCCGAGCCGGGGTGGGCGCGGGCGCCGCCGCCGCCGGCGGTGCGGCCGGGGCGGGCGCGGGTGTCTCCGCCGCCGGCGGTGCGACGGGGGCGGGCGCGGGTGTCTCCGCTGCCGGCGGGGCGGCCGCGGGTGTCTCCGCCGTTGGCGGTGCGGCCGCGGCGGGCTTTGCTGGGGCGGCCGCGGGGGCGCCCTCTGGCCGGGCGGCGGGCTTGGGCTTCGAAGGCAGGGGCTTGGGGCCGGTGAGCTGGTCCATCTCGTAGATCAGCAGGCGCCGGTCATGTGTGGCGAGCTCGAAGTCCGGGCCCAGGTGCACCGCCTTGGGATCCGTCGGGCACACCTCTTCGCAGAGCCCGCAGTAGTAGCAAATGCCGAGGTCCAGGGCAAATCGATCAGTCACCACCTTGCGGCTGGTGGGGTCCTTGTGCGTCTCCATCTTGATCGCGATGACCGGGCAGACGCGCTCGCACTGCGTGCAGCCGATGCACACGTCCTGGTGGAAGATGTGCCTGCCCCGGAAGCGGAAGCCCACCGCCGCGGCCTGGTCCGGGTACGAGACCGTCTGCTTGCGCTCGAAGATGTGCCGGAACGACACCCCAACGCTGCGAACCAGCCCAAGACCTGGCAGCGACTTGCGACCCTTGACGCTCATGCCTTGAAGAAATTCCCGAGGTACAGCACCTCCAGGGCGGCGACCAGCAGGTTGACGAAAGCCAGGGGGGTGAGGATCTTCCAGCCGAAGCCCAGGAACTGGTCGATGCGGAACCGGGGCATTGAGAAGCGGGCCAGCGTGAAGATGCCGAACATCATGTAGCTCTTGAGAAGGAACCAGCCCAGCGGGAAGTCGAGGAAGGGCACCAACGGCTGCCAGCCACCGAGAAAGAATGTCGTGAACACCGCGCCCAGGGTCCAGGTTGTGCCCAGCTCCGCGAGGAAGAAGAGGCCGAACATGATCCCGGAGTACTCGGTGTAGTAGCCCGCCACCAGCTCCGACTCCGCCTCCGGGAGATCGAACGGGTGGGCCGCGTTCTCCGCCATGCCGGCGATGAAGAAGATGACCGCGCCGAGGACCTGGGGAATGATGAACCAGAGGTTGTGCTGGGCCGCGATGACCCCCTGGGTGCGCAGGGTGCCCGACAGCATGACCACCCCAAGTGCCGACATCGTCAGGGGCACCTCGAAGGCCAGCAGCTGCGCGATGGCGCGCATTCCGCCCATCATCGCGTACTTGTTATTGCTGCTCCAGCCGGCCATGAAGACGGCGGGGAATGCCAGGCTGGTGATGGCGAACAGGTACAGCACGCCGACGTTGACGTCGGCCAGCGCAGCCCCGTGACTGAACGGTATGACCAGGTAGGCCATCACGAAGGGGAAGGCCGCCACGGCCGGCGTGATGATGAACACCAGGCGGTCGGCCAGGCGCGGAACCATGGCCTGTTTGGAGATCATCTTCACGCCGTCGGCGAGGAACTGCAGGAGGCCCTGGGGACCGACCCGGTTGGGGCCCAGGCGATCCTGGATGAGCGCCATCTCCCGGCGCCAGACGAAGCTCATCAGGCCACCGTTGGCCAGCGCGAAGTTGGCCACCACGAAGACCGCGATGAAGGCCAGGACGCCGTCCAGCAGCACGCCCCGCACACCAAAGCCATACAGGGTGTGGCGGAGCCAGTTACCGGCGGGCTCGATCACGTCCAATGAGGCGATCACCGGTCGACCTCACCCATGTTGATATCGATGGAGCCAAAGATCGCGATCAGGTCGGCCAGTTTCCAGCCCCGCACCATCATCGGCAGCGCCTGGAGGTTGAGGAACGAGGCGGAGCGGATCTTGCCGCGGTACGGCTCGAGCCCGCCGTCACTCTTGAGGTAGAAGCCGATCGCCCCCTTGGCGCCCTCGACCTCGGCGTAGGCGTCACCCGCCGGGGGCTTGAACACCTTGGGCGCCTTGCCCAGGTTGCCCGGCTCGGTGGCGTCGAGGCGGTCGAGGCACTGCAGGATGATCCGGCGGGACTGCTCCATCTCGGCGATCCGGACCAGGTAGCGGTCGGTGCAGTCACCCATCTCCCCCACCGGGATATCGAAGTCCAGCTCCGGGTAGATACCGTAAGGGTGCGCCCGGCGAATGTCGTACTTGACGCCGCTGCCCCGCAACGTTGGCCCGGTCACCGAGTAGGCCAGCGCGTCCTCCTTGCTGAGGATCCCAATGCCCCTGGTGCGAACCTGGAAGATCTCGTTGGTGGTCATCAGGTTGTGGAAGTCCTCGATGTGTCGAGGCAGCCCGTCCATGACCCTGCGGACCTTGTCGCTCCAGCCCGGCGGGGCGTCCTGGTTGACACCCCCGGGGCGCATGAAGTTGTACATCATGCGCTGACCGGTGAGGTCGTCCAGGCAACTTATGACCTCCTCGCGCCAGTTGAAGCCCCACATCACCGAGGTCACCAGCACCCCGACGTCCTGGCCGAAGACCCCGGTGCCGATGAGGTGTGAGCTGAGACGGCTCATCTCCCCCGAGATCGTGCGCAGGCACTGGCTTCGTTCGTTCACCTCCAGCCCCGCGAGCTTCTCGCAGCACAGGCACCAGCCCCAGTTGTTGAGCATCGCCGCCGTGTAGTCCATGCGGTCGGTGATCGCCACGTTGCCGACGTAGGTGCGCCCCTCGAAGAGCTTCTCCATCGACCGGTGGAGGTAGCCGAAGATGACGCGAAGGTCGACCACGGTCTCGCCGTCGAGGGTCACGAAGAAGTGGAGCACGCCGTGGGTGCTGGGATGGTGCGGCCCGAGGTTGATCTGCACCAGGTCCGACCGGAGGTCCTTGCGGTCTTCCGCGGCGTACGCCGTGAGGTCGACGCGACCCTTCTCCACCTCTATCGGCAGCAGCCTGTTGGGCGTCCGAAGCTGCGTCATGCCGAGTCGCTCCCCAGGGCACGCCGGTCTCGCGAGGGGTCGCCGATGCCGGGCTGGATGGTCGGGCCGTCGGGCCCCTCGCCCTCCACGAGGCCACCCTGGCCCAGTTTTATGCGCATCGTCTCCGAGGGTTTCGGCGGCCGGGTCTGCGGGTAGCGCGGCGCCTCGACGGTGGTGCCCAGGACGATCGGCTGGCTGATACCGCTGCCGTCCACGGCGATGCGGGCGTCGGCCGGCGCCTCAGCCATCGTGCCGCCGCCGAAACCGCGCATACCCGCGAGATGCCAGGGGATCTCCGCGTTCAATGGCCGCCAGTCCTTGCGCAGAGGATGGCCGGGGAACCCCTCCCACAGGAGGATGCGCTCCATCCTCGGGTGGCCCTTGAACCTGATGCCCATGAGGTCGAAGATCTCGCGCTCCTGCTGGTTGGCGCCCGGGTACACCGCGGTGATGCTGGCCACCACGGGCTCGTAGTCGGCGCTGACATCGGGACCGTCCGAGCCCAGGTTCCGAGGCACGGCCACGCGGGCCAGCAGGTACCCGGGGTAGGACGGGTCGATCACCGCGTCCTCGCCGGGGCGAAGGCTGACCCAGTGGTAGAGCAACTCGAAAGCCTCACCGTTGTCCACCGCGGTGATCGAGGTGAGGAAGTCGAAGCCGAGCTGGTCGCGGGCGAATCTGGCAAATTCCAGGACCCGTCCGGGGCTGACCTCCACGACAACGTTGTCCTTGTCGATGACCGGCTCCACACCTTTGCCGAAGCCGACCTTGACCTGGAGCGAGAGGGCTTCCTGGGTCAAGACGCCGGGTCTGCGGGTCCGCCCTTGGGGGCCAGGCCAGGGCTATCGTCGGTGGGTCCCTCCGCACTGGCGGTGCCCGTGCCGGTGGGCGGGTTCGCGACAGAGCCTCCCTTCTCGACCTGGGCAGCCGGTCTGGCCGAGTCACCGGGCGCCGGCTCGCTGGCCAGCGGTGCACCGCCGGCGTTGGCGGGCGGCGCAGCCGGCTTGGTCGACTCGGCGGCGGGGGTGGTCGAGGCGGCGGTGGCGGCGGCGGCCGCGGGGGTCGACGGGCGGGGCGCGGCGGCGGGACGGGCCCCGGCAGCGGCGGGCGCGGCCGCGTGCTCCGAAACCTCCTCGAAGAACCGCTTGTAGAGCTTGCGGAAGACCTGCTCCGGCGCCCCCCACGGGTGGGCAACCTTGGTGCCAGGCGGGATGGCCGGCTGCAGGCGGCGGCCCTTGATCAGGCTCTCGGTGCGGATGCGCTTCTGCAACTCGATGATCGAGTGCATGAGCGCCTCGGGACGGGGCGGGCAGCCGGGGAGGTAGATGTCGACGGGCAGGACCTGGTCCACTCCGTCAACCTGCGAGTAACCGCCGCTGAAGATCCCACCGGAGACGGCGCAGTTGCCCATCGCGATCACGTACCGCGGCTCGGCCATCTGCTGGAAGAGGCGTACGACGGCGGGGGTCATCTTCTTGGTCAGGGTCCCCGACACGATCATCACATCGCACTGACGAGGTGACGGCCTGATCACCTCTGAACCGAACCGCGCGATGTCGAACTTCGCGGCGCTCATCGAGATGAACTCGATGAAACAGCAGCAGAGGCCGAACCCGAACGGCCAGGCGCTGTTGCTGCGACCCCAGTTCAGCAGCTTGTCGAGCGGCCCGATCAGGACATCGAAGGTGGAGCCCACGTGGTGGTGCTGGATGCCATCGCCATGATCGGTGCTCACCAGCTCCTCCGAGCCGGGCGACAGGACGGGCAGGTCAACCGCCAACGCCTACTCCCACCTCAGCGCGCCGCGACGCCAGGCATACGCCAGTCCGATCCCCAGGATGGCGATGAAGACCACGATCTCGCCCAGGGCCAGGAAGCCGATGCGGCGAAACACCACCGCCCACGGGTAGAGGAAGATCACCTCCACGTCGAAGATGACGAACACCAGGGCGTAGAGGTAGTACTGGATGTGGTATTTGATCCAGGCCTCGCCGACCGGGACCATGCCGCTCTCGTAGGTGTCGCTGGCCGCCTGCCCCTGGCCGCGGCCCGTGCGCAGGCGGCGAGTGAGGGTCATCGCCAAATAGATGATGCCGCCCGGCATGGCCACCGCCAGGATCGCGTAGAGCACGATGTGACCGAGATAAGGCTGCATCCGACTCCTGACTCCTTCAGTTGGGACAACCAGCGTCCAAACCGCAGGGATTATACCGAGGGCTCGGCCTCCTCCCGGGGCTCATCGACCATCTCAAACATGAGGTCGAGGACCACCGTCAGGGCGGCGATCACGAGGCCGGTGAGGGTGAGCAGCGAGGCGGTCGACAGGTTCAACGGCCCGATCGCGAAAGTGCCCGAGAGCATACCTTCGGTCATCCGCCCGTAGAGCACCAGCGCCAGGCCGGCCACAGCGCCCCAGTACAGCGGGCGGCCACGCCTGGCCGCGTCCAACGCCAGGACCAGCCACAGACACTCGACAAAACCCGATGCGAGGTGCAGTGCAACGTCCATCAGGCGACGCGCCGCTGGATGCGCCCGCCTCCCAGCACCACGTCCCCCTCGTACATCACCGCGGCCTGCCCGGGCGACGCCGACGTCAGGGGCTCCGAGGGGTGCACCTCCGCGGTCCCTGGACCGGCAAGCTTTACCCGGCTGGCCACCGGGCTCGTCCCATAGCGCACCCTGACGTCGGCATCGAACTCTGTCGCGGGGGGCGCGCCGGCGACAAAGCTCATCTCCCCAACCTCCAAACGGTCCTGGAGCAGCGCCTCACGTGGCCCCATGGTCACGGTCCGCGTAACGGCGTCGATGTCGACCACGTACAGCGGGCCCGCGACGCCGCGAGGCAGCGCGCCAAGTCCCGATCGCTGCCCCACGGTGTAGTTCCAGACCCCCGGGTGGCGCCCCAGCAGCCAGCCGTCCAGGTGACGGATCTCCCCCGAGGTGTCGGGGCGCTGGGCGAGCAGCTGGCGGTAGTCGCCGCCGGTGACGAAGCAGATCTCGACGCTGTCCGGCTTGTCAGCGGTGACCAGCCCCAGCTCTCGCGCGCGTCGACGGACGTCCTCCTTGCGCCATTCGCCCAGGGGGAACCGCGCCAGTGCGAGTTCATCCTGCGTCACGCCGTAGAGGACGTAGGACTGGTCCTTGCCGGGGTCCACCGCACGCAGCAGCCGCATCTCCCCGTCGTGCGCATCGACGCGCGCGTAGTGGCCGGTGGCCAGCGCCGCGGCACCGATCGAACGCGCCTTGCGGAGCAAGAGGTCGAACTTGACCTCGTTGTTGCAGGAGATGCAGGGGTTGGGGGTGCGCCCCTGCTCGTAATCGGTGAGGAAGGGCTCGACGACCCGGGCCTGGAACTCCTCCTGGACGTCGAGGACGTAGTACGGGATCCCCAGGTGATTGGCGACTCGACGCGCGTCCTCGACCGCGTCCAGCGAGCAGCAGCCGTGGTGGCGGTCGAGGTCGGCCGCGGCCTTGGGCCAGAGCTGCAGGGTGATCCCGACAACATCGTGGCCCTGTTCCTTTAGCAGCGCCGCCGCCACCGAGCTGTCCACCCCGCCGGACATCGCCACGGCGATCGTCTCGCGATTCACGGGATCCACCATACCGCCGCAGGCAGCGGGGTCAGGATTCGACTACGTCGCCTTCCGCGGGTGTGACGCGAACGCCCTGGTCCTCGCAATATTTCACCGCGGCGTCGAGCGCCTCCTGCTCGCCCTCCATCTCCAGGATGACCCAGCCCTCGTCGCGGGTGATGTCGGCGCGACGGATGTTGGTGACGATGTCGAACTGGTGGCCCACCTCGTAGATCACCGGCTGGGTCACCGCGCCGCGCGCAAAGGTCAGCTTGGCCCGCAACCGCGCCATGGGCGGATCAGCCTCCTGCGACGGCGGGGACGATAGAGAGGTCGTCGCCCTCGGCGACAGCGGTCTCCAGGCCGGAGCCGAAACGGATGTCCTCGTCGTTCTTGTAGATGTTGACGAACTGACGAAGCTTGCCGTCCTGGTCATAGATGCGCTCGCGGAAGCCGGGGTACTTCTGCTCCAGGTTGTTGAGGACCTCGCCGACGTTGGAACCGTCGACCTCGACGATCGACTCGCCGGACGTCAGCCGCCGCAGGGGCCCGGGGACGCGAACTTTCACAGCCATGAGAGGGTCAATTGTAATGACGCCGGATCTCTTCCCGTCTTACTCCGAGGCCAGGTCGGGGAAGGCCTCTTCGAAAGCTCGCACGGAGGGACGGATGGTGTGCCGGTGGCGCTCGAGGTTGGGGATCACCTCGATGGTTTTGAACCCGTGCCCGGTGACATAGGCGACAACCGTCTCATCGCCCCTCCATCGCCCGGCCATGGCCAGCTTGCGCAGCACACCGATGGTCACCCCGCCGGCGGTCTCGGCAAAGATGCCCTCGGTGGCGGCGAGAAGTTCGATGGCCTCGACGATCTCCCCCTCGGTGACCGACTCGACCACGCCGCCGGTGCCGTTGGCGATGTTGATGACGTACTTGCCGTCACTGGGGTTGCCGATCGCCAGCGACTTGGCGATGGTGTCGGGCTTCACCGGCCGCACCGGCTCGCCGTCCTTGAAGGCGGTGGCCACCGGCGAGCAGCCAAGCGCCTGCGCGCCGGTGAGGCGGGGATACTTGCCGCCGTCGACCAGTTCCAGCTCGGTCAGCTCCTGGATCGCCTTGTTGTGCTTCACGAACTGGCACCCGGAGGCGATGGGGATGACCACCTCGTCCGGCAGACGCCAGCCGAGTTGCTCCGCCGTCTCGTAGGTCAGAGTCTTGCTGCCCTCGGCGTAGAACGGTCGGACGTTGATGTTCGCAAACGCCCAGTGGTACGAATCGGCCAGCTCTGAGCAGAGACGGTTGACCTCGTCGTAGTTGCCCTCCACGGCCACGAGGTTGGGGGCGAAGACGCTGGTGGTCAGAACCTTGCTGACCTCCAGGTTGGCGGGGATGAAGACAAAACAGCGCATGCCCGCCCGCGCGGAGTACGCGGCGACGGAGTTGGCGAGGTTGCCGGTGGAGGCGCAGGCCATGGTGTCGAAACCGTTGGCGCGGGCCCAGTTGACCGCCACCGACACCACCCGGTCCTTGAATGAGTTGGTGGGGTTGACCGTCTCGTTCTTGATGTAGAGGTTGGACAGCCCCAGCTCGGCGCCGAGGCGCTGGGCGTGCACAAGGGGGGTCATCCCCTCCCCCAGGGTCACCAGCTCCTGCTCGCGGTGCACGGGCAGCAGGTCGCGGTAACGCCACAGCGAGTTGGGACCCGCCTCGATGCTCTCGCGACTGACGGTGCGGGCGAGCTCGCCATAGTCGTACTTCACCTCGAGCGGGCCGAAGCAGAGGTCGCAGACGTGTGTCGCCTGCGGCTCGAACTCAGCCTGGCACTCGCGGCAGATCAGGGAATGAACGTGGCTCATGGGGCCCAAGAGTCTATCGGCGGCAGGTCCCACGCCCCTGCCGCCGAGCGTGCCGCTAGCCCCGGGGGCGCACCCTCCGCGCCACCAGGCCGCCAACACCCGCAAGGCTGACCAGGACCGCGGCCAGGCCACCGACGAGGGCCGGTGGCGGTGCCGTGGAGGTGTTGGGCGAACCTCCGCCGGCGGCCGTGACAGGCCCGGCGATCGGCGCCGCGGCTACCGGCGCGGCCGCGGCCGGCGCAGGGCTGCACGGATTGTTGGCGTACAGCGATGGCCCGGCGACCTGGCGCGCGGTCACAGTCTGGCCGGGGCCGTAATCGTTGGTCCAGACGGGGTGGGTCATCCCGCAGCCGTCGATGGCGATGGTTTGGAAGTCCGAAAGGTTTCGATTACCACCAGTGAGGGTGCAATTGAGCCCAACCTGGCAAATGTCGCCGGTGTGCATCGGCTCCTGGGCGCCGGTTATGCGCGTCTGGAGCCAAGCGCCGTTGGCGTTGAAGGCGTCAGTGGTCACCGAGAACATCTCCGACCACGCCGCTGTTGTGTCGTTGAAGTCGTTGACCATCGATCCGTACCAGGCTATGGCCACGCGGCCGGCGTCGCCGGCGATGAGGGTCGGGAACACGTTGCTGCCCATGTGGCCACTGTCCACCAGCCGCGGCTCGGACCAGGTCTCGCCGTGGTCCCTGGAGGTCATCAGCATGATGTGCGTCTGCGTCTGCCCGGCGATCCGCAGCGAGAAGGCGTAATACAGGTTGCCCTGTCGGTCCACGCCGGCGGTCACGAACTGGTGGGCGACGGTGCTGTCCTCCGCGCCGTTGCCAGGGAAGACCGCGGTGGCATCGAGCACCGGGGCACCGCCGGAGTTGGCGTCGGCGGACCAGGTGTTGCCGCCGTCCTCGGAGCGCGCCAGCCGCAAAAAGGACAGGTCGTCATCGCCGCGGGGGGTGGTGGCGATGATCGCGTTGGCCAGCTTGGTGTCCGCGTAGGGGATGTAGATCCGTTGAGTGTTGGTGGGGTCTACGAACGGGCGCGCCGTGATGTTGCCCTCACCGGTGTCCACGTAGTGGGGGTCGAGGCTGGACCCCTGGTGGCCATTGGTGGCGGTTGCGGGGCAGGGCGTCTGCCCCAGGACGGCGAGGCTGCCGGTCTCCGGACAGACCCAGGTATGGCCGCGGTCGGTGGACTTGAGGATGTTGATGTTGGGGCCGTTGAAGTCGTGGTACGAGAAGTACAGTGTGGTCGGGTCCTTGGGATCCGTTGCGTACCACTGCCGGTCGGAGTTACCGCCGGCGAAGAACGGGCCTTCCCAGTTCGCGCCAGAGGGACCCGGGTCGCCGCCATGGGTGTTGGTGAAGCTCTCGTTGTTGACCCCGCCGAGGGTGCCCAGGCAGAGGTTGTCGGCGTACATGACGTTGTCGATTCCCACGGCGCCGTCCCCGTCCCCGGCGTAACCCGTCGGGCATGCGGTGTCCCGGTCGATCACGTCATACGGCGCGCTCCACGTCTTTCCGGCGTCCTTGGTGGTCCAGACCGTGGGGCCGAAGGTATTGATGATCCCGTAGCCGTTGTCGTTCATCGCGATCCCGGGCTCGCCGTACTGGCCCGTGAGCTGCCTGGAGTTCGCGGATACGACCGGGAAGGTGGTGACGAGGAACTGGTTGGAGGCGGATCCGGCCGGGGGCAGCGCGAAGACCTCGTGGGTCAACACCATCCGGAGGTCGTAGGTGGCGCCCGTGCACCGGTTGCACACCACCTCCATGGTGTGCACCCCCTGGCTGGGGTTGGGCAGGTACCAGGGCGGCGCCCCCTGGAAGTACGGCGCGCAGGCCTGGGCCGGGTTGTTGGGGTCGCAACCGGGCGGGTACTCGGCCAGGGACATAGTGGCGCCCGAAGACGGCGTCAAAGTGATCGTGACCTTCGACTGCTTATCCACAGTTCCATTGAGCGTGGTGTCGATGTTCACCTTGACCCGGTCGCAGCCCTGGGGCATCGCGGTGCAGCGAATCTGAACCGTCCCTGCCGAAGACGCCCCGGTCATGGGATGGGCCTCGTGGAAGTGGATGTCGTGGTTGGCGTAGCTCAGCGTCTGCTGCGCGGGGTTGGAAGCCAAGACTGCCCGGGGCGCCACCGCAGCGCCAGTCCCCAGGGCCAGCAATGTGCCCGCGATCGCCAGAACCAGTCGTCTCAAAACGAATCCTCCCCCCGGGACGCCTGTGATGGAGCGTCCAGGGCGCTGCAGCCGTCCTTGTAAGGACGTTTCCTTCCGATGCCTTGACGATACCGCGCGGGACCGCGCCGGGCATGCGCCGATCAGCCACTGGACGTAGGCTAGGGCTCGTGGACCTGGGTCTCAAAGGCAAGCGCGCCCTCGTCACCGCCGCCAGCAAGGGCCTGGGACGGACGATCGCAGAGCTCCTGCTGGCGGAAGGCTGCCGGGTGGCCATCTGTTCCAGCGACGACTCCCGGATCCAGGCCGCCGCGGCCGAACTGCGCTCCAACGGTGGCGAGGTCCACGCCATGGCCGCCGACATCGCGCAGCCGGACGAGTGCGCGGAGCTGGTGGATTGGGCGGTCCACACCCTCGGAGGGCTGGACATCCTCGTCAACAACGCGGGCGGGCCGCCGCCGGGCAGCTTCGAAGCCACCGACGAGGCGCGCTGGCGCCACGCCTTCGATGCGTTGCTCATGAGCTGTGTCCGGATCACCCGCGGCGCGCTCCCGGCACTCCGCGACGGCGGGGGCGCGGTGGTCAACCTCACCTCGCTCACCGCCAAGCAGCCGATCGACGGACTGTTGCTCTCGAATGCCTTCCGGCCCGCCATCGTGGGGATGGCCAAGACACTCTCCCGCGAGGTGGCCCCCGAGGTCCGCGTGAACAACATCGCGACGGAGCACATCCTCACCGACCGCATCCGCGACATCGCCGCCTTCCGGGCGCAGACCAGCGGGCGTTCCCTCGACGACGAGCTCCGGGTATGGGGTGAGGAGACGGTGATGCGCCGTTTTGGCACCCCGGAGGAGCTGGCCCGGGCCGCGGTCTTCCTCGCCAGCGACGCCGCCAGCTACATCACGGGTGTCACCCTGGCCGTGGACGGAGGGCTCGACCGGGGCCTCTTCTAGCGCGAGGAAACGCCACGGCGCGTGTCCCTCAGCCGTTGCGCTTCAGCAGGCCCAGGCGCTTTGCGCGGCCTTCGGCGCGACTGAAGACCCAGGTCCCGCCTGGGATGAGGATGGCCCCCATCACCAGCAGCACCAGCAGGGTCGGCGCCAGGGCGGCCGGCCCGGCGTGCTTCAGCAACGCCTCGCGCATCCCGCTGAGGGTGTAGGTCAGCGGCGACAGGGCGCCGGCGATGCGCAGCGGCGCCGGCAATACCGACACCGGGTAGTACACGCCCGAGATCAGGAGCAGCACACCCTGCACCGCGACGGTCATCTGCTCTCCCTTCTCGGGCGAGAGCATCGGCAGCGTCGAGGTGATGATGCCCAGGCCGATCACCGGCGCGGTGGAGACGGCGAGGACGAGCAGCGCACCGAGAAGATCGGCGTGGGAGAAGTCGAGGTGAAATGTCAGCACCACCGCGATCACCACCAGCCCCGTGCGGACCAGGCCGTAGACCACCGCGAACACACACACACCGAGCAGGTGCGTCAGTCGCCGCACCGGCGCCATGAAGGTGTATTCGATGGTGCCCTCCCAGCGCTCCCAGGCGATGGCGAACGCCACCTCGAAGAACACCAGCGACAGGTACCCCCAGAGGATCGACCCGATCAGCAGGTAGAGCAGGGTCTGGCGCAGGTTGACGTGCGCGCTGTCCATCCCCAGGGCTTCGAGTCCCGAGGCCAGGTAGCCGATCGACAGCACACTCACCAGGCTGTAGCAGAACCACGCCAGCTCCCAGAGCCAGTAGCGCTTGTAGAGGTTCTTCTGGCGCTCGAAGAACCCCATGAAGGCGTTCCGCTCCTCGCCCGTGCGGAGAGCGCGCCGGAGCACGCCGCTGGGTCTTCCGAGGTCTACCGTCATGGCTTTTCTCCTTTGATTTCGTCTTCGTCGGTGTCCTCGTCGATGCGCTTCCCGGTCAGCTTCATGAAGACGTCTTCGAGGGTGGCGCGCTCACCCCGCCGGGAATGCCGGCTGCGAAGCTGGGCCGGGCTGCCGTCGGCCAGGATCCGGCCGCGGTCGATGATCAGGACGCGGTCCGCCAGGGCCTCCGCCTCCTGGAGGTCGTGGGTGCAGAGCAGCACCGTGGCGTCGCGCTCCTCGCGGATGGTGCCGATGAGATCCTGGACCTCCTTCTTGGACCGCGGGTCAAGGCCGGTGGTCGGCTCATCCATGAGCAGGAGCGATGGCGACGTGAGGAAGGCGCGTGCGATCGCGATTTTCTGCTGCTGCCCGCGGGATAGCTGCTTCATCGGTTTGTCCAAAATGTCCTCGGACAGGCCCAGGCGCGTCCCCACCTTCTCGACGATCACCCGCATACCTGCACGTGGCACGCCGTACAGGCGCGCCGCGTAGCACAGGTTCTCCCAGGGGCTCATCTCCTTGAAGAAGGCCGCCTCCACGGATACGCGGTTGATGTGACGGCGCACCGTCATGGAGTCGCGCACGACGTCATGACCGAAGACCTGCGCGCTGCCGTGGTCGGGAGTGAGCAGCGTGGAGAGGACGCGAACCAACGTCGATTTTCCGGAGCCGTTGGGCCCCAGGATCGCGGTGATCTCGCCGTCCTTGACGGTGAGGCTGACCGCATCCAGGGCAAGCCTGTCAGGCGCGTGCGCGCGTCCGATGCGCACCCAGGCGGGCGTCTGCGAGCGCGGAAAGCGCTTGGTGATAGCCCTTATCTCGATAGCCGGCCTGGCCGGGTGTCGGGTCGCGATTGTCATCAAATTTTCCTCACTGCCGATGAATTTCCGAGAAATAAAAAAACCGTGCGGCTGGGCCACACGGTCGGCAGAGTCGGGTCGCGACTACAAACCTAAGATGCGGCCTCCGATGGGCGCACGAATCCCCTGTCAGGGAATCGCGTGGGCGTCAGGCGAAGGTGCAACAAAATGTTTTCTCCTGGGGCGAAAAAGGGTCTGCGCGACAGCGCAGGTGCACAACAATAGATGTCGCCGGCCGAGGTGTCAAATTCACCGTGGTAAAGCACAACCGCGAAAGGCGCGGCCCGGCCGGTCTAGACCGGCTCCACCTCGAAGACATCACCCATCTCGCGGTTGGCCTCGTTGATCTTGGTCTCATCGCCCAGCGTGGCCATCACGCCCTCCTTGTCGACCAGGTATGTCGCGGCGACACGGTGCAGGTCAGCCTCGGTGGTTGCCAGCAGGTTGGCTTTGAATTTCTGCTGGGCCGCCAGGGTGAACCCCGCGAGGTCGTTGGTGAATCGGCGACGGCCGCGGGTGTCCGGCGACTCCAGCGGGTCAATGGCGCGGGCGGCGCCCAGCACGGCGCCCTTGAGGGCCGCAGGTCCGAAGTTCTGTTCTGCGGCGAAGCTGGCGGCGCGCTCGAAGACCTCATAGGTGCGCGCCACGTTGGGATCGCGATAGGACCCGAAGGCGAAAGAGCCTGTCTGGGTGCCGGCGATCACCTGGCCCCCGTACGCACCGCCCTTCTCGCGAATCTCCGGGTGGATGAAGCCCTCGCGCAACAGGTGCGCCAGCACCTGCAGCGGCGCGGCGTCATCGTGGGTGTAAGGGACGGTGATGCGGACCAGGGCGTTGTACGCGACCGGTACCGCCCAGGTCCGCGCGCGGTGGGCGCGAGGGTAGGTCGCGACCGCCACGTGGCCGTTGCTCGCCGACCGGGTGCCCAGCGCCCCCACAACTTCCTCGGCGAGACCCTGGAGGCCGGCCATCTCTGCCGCTTCAGCGGTCACCGCGAGGCGCGCCTGGTCGCGGTTGAACAGCTCGGCGCGGATCCGTTCCAGGTTCTCCACGACGCCGCCGAGGGCCGCTTCGCCGAGCGCGCTCAGGGCGCGGAGCCGGCGCACGTGCGCCAGCCCTCCGAGGCGGTCGGCAAGGGCGCCGCGCGGCGAGAGCGAGGCCCCGGCAAGAGACAACGCATACTGGGTGCCCGCCGCGGTCAGGGAGTTCTCGGCGTGGGCGCTGTACTCGGCGATCAGGTCCTTGAGGCGGCGCGGGTCGAACGACACCGAGCCGACGAGGTCCCGGATGATCGCGGCGTATTGACCACTGTTGCGGGTCAGCGCCTTCCCCATCAGCTGGAACGCCTGGGTGAAGCCGGTCCCGTCGGCATGAGGGATGGTCCACGCGGCGGCCCCGATTCCGCCCGTGTAGGCCTCGATCCTCCGCGCCAGGGCGACATAGTCACCCCCGGCCGCTCCCGACCTGGTGATCGCGTAAGCGAACAAGGCGAGGTCGTCCTTGAGCTCATCTGGGAGCTGCGAGAAGTCGGCCAGCAGGTCGAAGTAGATGAACCCGTTGGTGGGCTGTGGGAAAAGGTGTAGGGGCGCGCCAGCAGCAGCCGCGAGCCGGGTCTCGGGCTGGGAGAGGGTGACCGGGATCTCGCTCAGCGCGAGGTCGGGCAGGATCGCCCGCCGGTCCTCGCTCTCGCCCTCCTGGTCGGCGCGGAGTCCCTGCGCGACACGCACAATTTCAGCTTTCTCAGCCTCGCTCAGCGAGGCCTCCACCCGGGCCAGGCGCGCCAGCTCGGCTGCCTCGCGCTGCTGTTCCAGCTCCTGGTCCGGGGTCAGCACCACGAGGGCGCGGTGCTGGTTGGCCAGCAGACCCTCGCGGATGGTCTGCTCCAACACCGGTCCCCTGTCGCGTTCGCGGTTGAGATGGTCCATGTCCTCGTCGAAGCGCAGCGAGCGGTAAGGGTCTCCGCCGTACAGCGCGGGTCCCACCTGTTGCATCGCCAGGCGCAGCGAGTACGGGAAGCCGGCGTTGGATACCTCGCGCTGGGCGATCTCGAACTGGTGCAGTGCCGCCTCCACAAGCTCGGACTCCAGGCCTTCGTCCGCGAGGCGGGCAAGCGTCTCCAGCACCAGCGCCTGGACCCGGTCGGCATCCCCTTCGCTGATGCCCTTGAGACCCACGGCAAACACCGCCTGTTTGAAGTTGTCATGGAACCCGGACATGTCGGCCAGCGCCTCGCCTACGCCGCTCTCGACCAGGGCCCGGCGCAGCGGTGCACCCGGGTTGCCGATGAGGATCTCGGTGAGGAGGCGCATCTTGAGCACCTCGTAGGTGTCGGCTGAGGGTACGGTGGCCCATGCCACCAGGGCCTGCGCCTGCGGGCCCGTGTCCGCGTCCGCGGCGATTGCGAAGCGGGCGGGATGACGCAGGGGGCTGTCAAAGGGTGGCTGGTCCCCCACCCCGGGGGGTGGGCTGGCCTGCTCGAACTTCTGCAGCACGTCCCGCTCGATGACCGGGAGGATGTCCTCCAGCGGGATATCGCCGGCGGTGAAGAAGTACGCCGCGCTGGGGTGGTAGTGGGACGCGTGGAAGGCCTTGAGCTGCTCCCAGGTCAGGTCGACGATGCGTCCGGGGTCACCCCCGGAGTCGTAGGCGTACGTGAGGTTTGGGAACAGCGCCTCACCCACCGCCTGTCCGAGGATCGACGGCGGCGCCGACCGGGCGCCCTTCATCTCGTTGAAGACCACCCCCTTGTGGCGGAGCCCCGAGGCCGGGTCATCCAGGTCGTTGAACTCCAGACGATGCCCCTCCTGGAGGAAGGAACCCTGCGCCAGGCGCGGATAGAAGGTCGCGTCAAGGTAGACATCGAGCAGGTTGAAGTAATCCGTGCGGTTGCGCGTCGAGAAGGGGTAGATCGTGACGTCGCCGCCGGTGAAGGCGTTCATGAAGGTGGCCAGCGACCGGTTCTGCATCGAGAAGAAGGGATCGCGAACCGGGTATTTCCGCGAACCGGCGAGGACGACGTGCTCCAGGATGTGGGCGACCCCAGAGGAGTCTGTGGGGACCGTCGGGAAAGCGACCGCGAACGCATTATTGTCATCGGCGCTGGCGACATGGAAATGGCGCGCGCCGGTGCGCTCGTGGAGGAGCTCGACGAACTGTCCCTCGACATGCTGCACCGGCTCGGTCCGCAGCACGCGGTAGCCGCCAATCATCGTGCCCGCCGCGTCACCCATCGCGAATAGCATAGCTCTCACCCCCCAAGAACCGTTGGGGAGCGCTCGTAGAATTGATCCTGTCAGCGGCGCGCGGGCGCGCCCACGTGGTGGCAGTGGCGGAGATAGGAGGAAGGCCTTGGACGCGTCGCGTTTCCGGGGAGTGAGGCGCTACCTGCCCTACCTGCACCCCTACGCGTCGTTGCTCGGTCTGATGCTCGGCTCGTCGTTGGTGGCGATTGCATCGGCGGCCGTCATCCCACTGCTGATCAAGCAGATCATCGACGGCCCGGTCGCTCACCACCAGACCAGCGCGTTGCTCCCACTGGTCGCCATGGTCGTGGGGCTGGCGCTGGTCGAGACGATCGCCAACTTCACCCGCCGCCATCTCTCGGGGGTCGTCAGCTACAGCATGGAGAACGACCTCCGCAATGACTTTTACGCGCACCTGCAACGACTCCAGGTGGGTTTCCACGACAACTGGCAGTCGGGCCAGCTGCTCTCGCGCGCGGTGACGGACATCAACACGGTGCGCCGCTTCGTGGGGTTCGGCGCCATCTTCGGGATCGTCTTCATCGTGCAGTTTGGCGCCGTGGTGTTCATGCTCAGCCGCCTCGACGCCCCGCTGGCGGCCATCACCGCCGCGGTCGCCATCCCGGTGGTGATCATCTCGCGCACCTTCTTCCGGCGCTACGCCTCGATCGCCCGGACGATGCAGGACCGCCAGGGGGATGCCACCACGGTCATCGAGGAGATGGCCACTGGCGTGCGCATCATCAAGGCCTTCGGTCGCGGCGACCTGCTCTTCGACCGCTACCGTGAGCAGGCCACGCTGCTCCGACAGGCGACGGTGCAGTCGGTCGACTCACGCGCCTTCTTCTGGTCCCTGATGACGCTGTTCCCCAACCTCGCGCTGGCGCTCATCCTGCTCCTGGGAGGCTTCGCGGTGATGGAGCACCGGCTGTCGATCGGCGGGCTGGTGGCGTTCATCGCCTACCTGTTCATGCTGATATGGCCCATGGACGCCCTGGGGTGGATCCTGGCAATGGGCGATGAGGCGCACACCGCGGCACTGCGCCTCTCGGACGTCTTCGACGCCACCCCTGAGGTCTCGGACCGCAGCGACGCGGCGCGGGTTACCGAGTGGATGGGCGACGTCCGCTTCGAGGGGGTGACATTCGGGTACCCGGGCGGGCGCGAGCCCGTGCTCCGCGGTGTCGACCTCCATGTGCGACCGGGCGAGACGATGGCGATCGTGGGCCGAACCGGGTGCGGCAAGACAACGCTTGGCATGCTCCTCCCCCGTCTCTACGACGTCACCGCGGGCCGGGTCCTTATCGACGGCCATGACGTGCGCGACGTGCGGCTGTCGTCCCTTCGTCGCGCCATTGGCACCGCCTTTGAGGACCCGATCCTCTTCTCCGCCTCCGTGCGCGAGAACCTAACCATGGGTCGGCCGGGGGTGTCGGACGAGGACATCGCGCGCGCCCTGGGCGTCGCCCAGGCAGACTTCGTGGCGCACCTGCCCTGGGGGCTCGACACCCGCATCGGGGAGCAGGGGTACACCCTCTCAGGCGGGCAGCGGCAGCGGTTGGCGCTGGCCCGCGCGGTGCTGGGCAGGCCCAGCGTGCTGGTGCTGGATGACCCACTCTCCGCGGTTGACGTGCACACCGAGGCCCAGATTGAGGCGGCGCTGAACACCGTACTCAAGGGCGTCACGGCACTGCTGGTGGCCCACCGGCCATCCACGCTGCAGCTGGCGGACCGCGTGGCGTTGCTCGACGGCGGGAGAGTGGTCGCGGTCGACACCCACCGCGAGCTCCTGAGGACCCAGCCGCTCTACCGCGCCCTGCTATCGGAGGAGCCCGCGGATGAGCCGGCCGGGGCGCGCCTGTGAGCGCCGTCAGGGCGGCGGCGACCGAGCCCGATCCCGATGCCTGGCGCGGTGTCGCCAGTGACGAGATCGACGACCTCGACAGCAGCCGCTCCAGCGAGCTGAGCCGGCGCAGCCGCGCCCTGGTCGGTGAGCTGCTTGCGCCATACGGCGGCCGCCTCGCCCTGTCGACGCTGCTCATCGCCGCCCGCACCGCGGGGATGCTGTCGATTCCGTGGCTCGTGGGCCAGGCCATCGACCATGCAGTGACGGCGGGATCCAGTGGTGCGAACCGCGGCCTGCTGGAGCGCTACGTGGTTTGGCTGGTCGCCGGCGTGGTGGTGGTCGCGGGAAGTGGGTACGGCTTCCTGCGCCTCTCCGGGTCGATCGGGCAGGCCATCCTTTTCGACCTGCGCCTGCGTCTGTTCACCCATGTGCAGGAATTGAGCCTGTCGTTCTACGAGCGGTACACCTCGGGGCGCATCATCGCCCGGCTCACGTCGGACATCGACGCGCTCCAGGAGCTCCTCTCCACTGGGCTGGCCAGCGTCCTCACATCGGCGATCTCGATCGTGGTGACCGCGATCATCCTGGTGCGGATGGACGGTCGCCTGGGCGGCGCCATCTTGCTGTCGTTCCCCTTGGTCCTCTTGCTCAGCCTCTGGTTCCGCACCAACTCAGCGCGGTCCTATCGGGCGGTACGGCACGCGATTGCGCTGCTCATCGTCCATTACGTCGAGTCCCTCAACGGCATCCGGGCGGTGCAGGCGTTCCGGCGCGAGCAACGCAACCAGGAGATCTTCGAGGACGTCAACGCCCGCTACCGCGACGCCAACACCTGGTCGAATCGGCTGGCTTCGACCTTTAGCCCGGCCATATCGCTGCTGGGGCGCCTGACGACGGTGGGGGTGCTGGCGTACGGCGGGTGGCTGGTGGTACAGGGGTCGCTGACGCTGGGGACCCTCACCGCCTTCATCCTCTACGTACGCCAGTTCTTCGATCCGATGCAGGAGCTGAGCCAGTTCTACAACCTGATCCAGGCCGCGTCGGCGGCGCTGGAGAAGATCTCCACGGTCCTGGACGAGCAGCCGACGGTGCCCGAGCCGATGGACCATGACCAGCCATCAACGATTCAGGGCCGGGTCACCTTTGACCACGTCACGTTTGGGTACGGCAGCGAACCTGTCCTGCACGACATCCACCTCGACTTCCCGGCCGGCCAGGTGGTCGCCATCGTCGGCGCCACCGGGGCCGGCAAGACCACCGTGGCGCGGCTCATCGGCCGCTTCTACGACCCCGTCGACGGCGCGGTGAAGCTGGACGGCCACGACCTGCGCGACCTCACCCATGCCACCCTGCGGGGGGCGGTGGTCACGGTGACGCAGGAGTCATTCATGTTCACCGGCTCGATCGCGACCAACATCGGGTTCGGGCGTCCGCAGGCCACGCGCGCGGAGGTCGAGGGCGCGGCGCGCGCGGTGGGTCTGCACGCCTTCATTGAGGCCCTCCCCGCCGGTTACGACACCGACGTCCGGCGCCGTGGAGTGCGCCTGTCGGCCGGCCAGCGCCAGCTGGTGGCCTTCGCGCGCGCGTTCCTGGCGGACCCGCGGGTACTCATCCTGGACGAAGCCACCTCCTCGCTCGACGTCCCCTCCGAGGTCGTCGTGCAGCGCGCGCTGCGGACCCTGCTTGCGGGCCGAACGGCCTTCATAATCGCGCACCGGCTCTCCACCGTGGCAGTCGCGGACCGGGTGATCGTCCTGGACCACGGCCGAGTCGTGGAGGACGGCACCCCGGATGCCCTCATGGAGGACCGGTCAGGCCGCTACGGGGCGCTCCACGCGGAGTGGCTACGTAGCCTCGAGCTCGCCCCTCGCTGACCCGGCACCCGCGCCGTCGTCAAGAACGAGACCCGTGCTAGAGTGTCCAAGAGTTCTTGGGGGGTCAGAATGGAAGCGATTGGGGAGTTGCGGGCCCTGGCCAACCCCACGCGCCTGCGCATGCTGTCGCTGCTGACTCGCGGTCCCCTGTCGGCCGCCGAGGTGTCGCGGGAACTTGGAATCGCCCACGGCTCCGCCAGCTTTCATCTCCGCCAGCTGGCCGCCGCCGGTGTGGTCCGGCCGGCTGAGGAGCGCCGGCGCCGGGGCGGTATCGAGCGCCGCTACAGCCTCGAGCCGGAATCCCTTCAACGTCTCTCCCCGGAAGGGGTCCGACCCTTCGAGGCGGCGGTCGTGCGTGAGCTGCGGCGCCGGCTTGCGCTGCCCCGGGGAAAGGCGCCGGAAATGATCTCGGACGCCGTCGTCTGGGCCCGACCCGAAGACTGGGACCTCGCGGTCCGGGAGGTCGCCGAGGCCCTCAAACGGCTTGCAGCCGCGGCCCTCAACGATCCCGCCCCGGGGCTCGTACAGGGCAGCATCACGGCCCTCCTCTTTCCCCTGTCCCCCGACCAGGACCTGCAGTGACCGCGCTCGAAGCGCCCTCGCCGAAGCCCTCGTCACTGCCTGGACGTGTCCTGGGATGGGGTGGCTGGAGCCTGCTGCGGGCGCTCCCCGGCCTGGACCCGGGCTACAGCGCGGCGATCCTTGTCACGTCCATCCTGCTGGTGGCGGCCCCGCTGGCGCGCACGATCGTCACCGGTCTGCTCGTCGGGGCCGTCCCGGCGGCGCTGGGCCACGGCCTGGCATCGCTCGGCGGGCACCGCCTGGTCTCCCTGGTTGCGGTCATGGGCACCGTGTTCGTCGCCGGGCAGGTCCTCGGGCCTGTCCACACGCTGGTCCGCCACCGCCTCCAGCACAACGTCGACGTCGCCCTTCGACAGCGCCTCCTGGTGGCGACCACCAGCCCTCCCGGCCTGGCGATGGTGGAGGACTCGGAGTTCCAGGACCAGGTGGGCCTGACCAAGGGGGTGGGCGCCGTGGAGGCCACCCCGGGCCGGGCCGCGGTCAGCATTGCGGCGGTGGCGACGCGGATGGCGACAGCCGTCGGAGGGGCGCTCATGCTGGCCGCGTTCCACTGGTGGCTGGCGCTGGCGATGTTCGCCTTCTACGCCTACCTGTACGCGCGGCTGCGGTCCTCCATCCGGGCCGCCAGCGACGTCTTCGTCGACGAGAGTGAGGAGATGCGACGCGCCACGTACCTGCGGGAGCTCGCCACCACCCCGCCCGCGGCCAAGGAGATCCGTGTCTTTGGCCTCGCCGACTGGGTACTGTCCCGCCAGCGCGAGAGCTGGCTCCGCGGCATCAGCGAGGCCTGGGTGGCGCGGTCGCGGGGCCTGCCCGCGACGTTGTGGCTGATGGTCGTGGCCGGGCTGGCGAGCTGCGCGGCCTTCCTGCTCCTTGGCGACGCCGCGCTGCACGGACAGGTATCGACCACCGGCCTTGTGATCTACGCCTCCGGGGCCCTCCAGATGCTGTCCATCATCACTGTCAACGACGACGACATGGCGGTCGAATACGGCATGGCCGCACTGCCGGCCCTGCGCGAGGTCGAAGCGAGGTCGCGGCAGGCCACCCCGCGCGCCGGGGGGCGGCGCGACGTGGATGGGTTGCCCGCCCGCGAGATCCGCTTCGAGGATGTCGCGTTTCGCTACTCTGGGTCGTCGCGCGACGTGTACTCCGGCCTCGACCTGACGATCCGGGCCGGCCAGTCACTGGCGATCGTGGGCCTGAACGGTGCTGGAAAGACGACGCTGGTCAAACTCCTGGCCCGCCTCTACGAGCCGGTCTCGGGACGCATCACCGTGGACGGCATCGACCTGCGGGACCTCGACGCCTGGGCCTGGCAACGCCACGTGGCCGCGGTCTTCCAGGACTTCGTGCGTTTCCCCTTCAGCGCGCGGGAGAACGTCGAGGTGGGCGGCGAGCGGCGTCGCGGCGACCGCGAGCTACTGGCGCGGGTATCCCTCGAGGCCGGGCTCGAGGAGGTCGTCGCCGGGCTGCCGCGAGGCTGGGACACCGTTCTCTCCCGGGAGTTCGAAGACGGCGCCGATCTCTCCGGCGGGGAGTGGCAACGGGTGGCTGTCGCCCGCGCCCTGTTCGGGCTGGACGCCGGGGCCGGGGTCCTGGTCCTCGACGAGCCGACCGCCAACCTCGATGTGCGCTCGGAGGCCGCGATCTTCGACCGCCTCGTCGATTTCACGCGCGGCCAGACCACGATCCTGATCTCACACCGCTTCTCCACCGTCCGCCGGGCGGACCGGATCTGCGTCCTCAGCGGCGGTCGAATCGTGGAGGACGGCACCCACGGCGAGTTGCTGGCGCTGGGGGGGGAATACGCCACCCTCTTCAACCTCCAGGCCCGCCAGTTCACCGGTGAGCTGGACGCTGAGGACCGGGAGGTGCTGATCGATGTCTGAGCGCGCCCGCGCGGCCTTCCTGGTCCTGGCCACCGCCTTTCGGGCCGACCCCCGGCGCGCCGCGGCGGTTTTGCTGCTCAACCTCGGTGTGAGCCTCAGCTCGGTGATGTTCAGCCTCTGGATGAAGGTCCTCGTCGATGGCGCCACCCAGCACGACCGCGGCCGCATCTTCTCGGCCGCCGCGGGGCTGGCGATCACGTTCGCCGTCCTGGGGGTCGCCGGCATGAGCCAGTACGTACTGGCCTCCCGGCTCAGCGAGGTGACCTCGCAGGCATTCGACGAGGAGCTGATCAGGATCTCAGCGCGTCTCCCCGGTATCGAACACCACGAACGGCCGGAGTACCTCGACAAGCTGAACCTGCTGCGCACCGACCGCTGGACCCTGAGCAGCTCGGTCTGGGCACTGTTCATCAACCTCGGGCTGGTCACCGAGGTCGTCGGGACGGTGTTGCTGCTGGCGCGGATTGACCTCCTGATGCTCCTGCTACCGGTGTTCGCAGTCCCTTACGTCTGGCTCGCCGGGAAGGCCCAGGTGCTGGCCCTGGACGCCGGCGAGAAAGCCGCCGAACCGCAGCGGATGGGCCACTCCCTGCGGCAGCTGGGCATCCTGCCCGGGCCGGCCAAGGAGATTCGAGTCGCAGGCTTGCAGGAGACCCTTCTGAGACTGCACGGGGAGGCCGCTGCGGCGGCCCTCGCCCCCGTCAAGCGGGCCCAGCAGAAGGGGGCGTTGTACAACGCGCTGGGAGCTGTCATCTTCGCCGTCGGGTTCGCGGCCGCCACCCTGCTGGTCGTGTTCAAGGCCACGCGGGGGCAGGCCAGCCTGGGTGACGTGGTCCTCGCGATGACCCTGGCGGCGCGCGTCAACCAGCAGGTTTCGGGGACGGTCAGCGGCCTCAGCTGGCTGCTTCAGTCACTCCGCGGAGTCAGCCGGTTCCTCTGGCTGCGCGACTACAGCCTGACCGCCGGCCGCCAAGAGCCCGGGTCCGCACCGGTGCCGGCGGCGATCCGCTCCGGCATCGACCTCCAGGACGTGGCGTTCCGCTACCCCGGGACCGAGGTGGACGTGCTGCGCGACTTCAGCCTCCACGTTCCCGCGGGGTCGACGGTCGCGATCGTGGGCGAGAACGGCGCCGGCAAGACCAGCCTGATCAAGCTCCTGCTCCGCTTCTATCACCCCACCAGCGGCCGAATCCTGCTCGACGGGGTCGATATCCGCGAGTTCGACGTCGAGGCCTGGCGCGCGCGGCACTCCGCGTGCTTCCAGGACTTCACCAACTTCGCCTTCTCGCTGCGCGAGGCGGTTGGGGTGGGCGACCTTCCGCAGATCGAGAACCGGCCGCGTATCGAGGCGGCCCTCGCGGCAGCCGACGCCGCGGACCTCCCGGGCCGGCTCAGCAAGGGGCTCGAGACCCAGCTCACCAAGCAGTTCGCCGCCGGGGAGGACCTCTCCGGTGGCCAGTGGCAGAAGCTCGCCCTGGGGCGCGCCATGATGCGCCAGGACCCGCTGGTGCTGGCGCTGGACGAACCCAGCTCAGGCCTGGATGCCGAGGCCGAGCACCTTCTCTTCGAGCGCTACGCCGGTGCCGCCCGCCGCGGCGCCGACGGCAATGGCGCGATCACGGTGCTGGTCTCCCACCGCTTCAGTACGGTCCGGATGGCCGACCTGATCGTGGTGGTCGCGGACGGCCGACCGGCAGAGGTCGGGAACCACCAGGAGTTGATGCACAGGCGCGGGCTGTACGCCGAGCTGTTCGAAATCCAGGCCAGCGCCTACCGCTGATCTAGCCCCCCGCGAAGGTGTTACAGATGTCGTTGGGGTTGATCTGGGCCTGTGGGTCGCCGGCCGGCCAGCCGCCCGCCAGGTAGCGCTTGCCGTTCTCCATCATTCGGTAGCACCCACCGGCGGTGGCATTCTCGTCGACCCCGGTGACGTCGAAGTGCTCCGCGACCCCGTCCTTGACGCAGGTGTAGTCGCCGGGATCGTAGAAACACGTGGGGACGGTGGGGTCGGTGCTGATCACGTGGGGGATGGCGTGGTAACCCTTGTCGACGTTGGCCGGTGAGAGGCGCGGACCCGCGACCTGGATGCCCACGAACATCTCGCGAAGGTCCGGGTACAACTCACAGGCCAGGAAGGACTCGTTGTCCCCGGGGGCCGCCGAGGGGCTGGCCTCCGAGTAGGCGCGGTAGCACTCCTCGTTTGCCCGCGCGTGCACCAGGGTGGCGTTGCTGACGGTGACGAAGTTGGCAGCTTCACTGGGGTCCGCCGAGGTGGCCATCGTCGAACCATCGATGCGGCGGTCACCCGCCAGCAGCCACTCCGGGTAGTAGTGAAGGCTGGCAGCGGCGCGTGAGTCGAAGTCCTCGGTGCCCCCGGCCCAGAGCAGGGTGGTCACGCCGTTGCTCTGGAAGTAGTTCATGTTCTTCACCGCGTAGTCAATGGTGGTGCGTTTCTCGTCGAGGTCGTAGGTGGCGAGCGGGAAGGTGCGCTGGTAGGTACTGAGGTCGATGCCGCACTTTGACGCGTCGGCCACCAGTTGGTCCTTGTAGTAGCGCAGCTCGGGGTAGAGAGGGTCGCTGGTATAGAGCAGTCCCCACTTGCGCTGTTTGCCCTTGAGGTTGGTCGCGGGCTGGTTCTCGGGGGACTTGGCGTAGGTGACGACCGAGTTGGGTGCCGTCATCTTCTTGCAGATGTAAGAGCTGACCAGTTCCGCCTGGTGCTCGATGGTGGGTGCGAAGCTCCAGGTCAGCCCGGGGTGGGCGGCGAAAGTGGCCGCGGGGCGCCCGATGGAGGACCCCTTGCTGGTGGAGCTGAAGTCGAGCACCCCGTAGCCGTTCATCGCGTTCTGGTAGGCGACGGCGTTGGCGGTCGACACATTCTGGACCGCGAAGGGGTGGATGGTGTTGAAGTTGTCGGCGGCATCGGCCTGGCGCTCGGTGGACGTCGGACAACCGTTCGGCCCGGTGCCGGCGCGGCCGTAGTAGACGTAGAAGTGCACGTAGCGCTTGTAGGTCTGGTAGTGCTCGTTGAAATATTTCTGGTAGCCGCGCAGGACGGTCAGGAATGCGTTCTCCGCCTGGTCTTCAGGGTGGTCCTGGCCGACGGGGTGCTCGAGGTCATAGTACTTGGCATTGGGCCGCGGAACGGTCTCCTCCACCACGCGCTGGTAACAGCCGTTGCCCTCGATGTAGAAGAGGACCCTGACCTGGTCCTTGGTCACGCCCTGGTAGGTGTTGCCAAAGTTGTCGCCGGTGAACTGGGCGACGCAGGGCGGCGAGAAGGGGTCCTCGGTCTGACGCGGCGGTCGCCCGACGCAGCGGTACTGGCTGGGGACGCCGCTGACCTCGCCGCCGTTGACGCCCACGCCCGCCTCAGCCCCCCCGGACGTGTCGGCCCCGGTCGACGGGGGTGGCGCTGCGTCGGCCGCCAGCGAGTTGGAGCTGCCCAGCCCCAGTGAACCCAGGCTGCCCCCATTGGGCGGCGGGGCATTCTTGTCCTGCGGGGGGATGGGGGCGTATTCCGCGGTCTCGGTGGGGTTGGCCTGCGGCAGGTTGAGGGCCGACGGCAGCAGGACGACCGCCAGCAGCAGCCCGACCAGGGCGGCGACGACGGGCGGGTAGTTCTTCAGCCAGGCGGATCCCCGCTCGGATCCCGGTGTCTGTTCAGCGCTTACTGCCATTGCTCACTCCAGCTCCTCGACTCTAGCGTCATGTTCCGCGCTGCTGCAGCACCTGGCCGCGCAGCAGGTTGGGCGGGAAGGCCTCTTCGACGGCGTCGGCGGGCATCGCCACCTTCTCGTGGCCGCCGAGGTCGGTCAGGTCGTAGACCAAGCTGCGCTCGCGCAGGGGGTCGGCCAGCGTCTGCTTGCGGTACTGCTCCAGCGCCTGGGCCACGCCTTTGGCCTGGACATCCACGGGTTGGCGGGTGTCCACCCTGGTGCTGGCCACTTCGTTCACGCGGGACACGAGGTCGTTGTTGGCCTGCTGCAGGCGAGCCTTGACGCTGATCACCTCGCGCACCTGGAAGACCTTGCCGGCGCGGACGTATACGGACATCTTGCGGAAATACGCGGGGCGGGGCAGCGCGGCGATCTTGCCGGAGACCGTCGCGGTGGGATCGGGAGGGGGCAGGTCGAAGGGCACCAGGTCGTACCGCACCTCCCCGGCGGCCCGGTTGGGCCTCGGGAACGGGTCTTCGGCCGGCCGGTATTCCAGGGACTCGGGGTTGAAGTAGATGACATCGCGGGCCTCATTGATGGCGCGGTCGACGTAGTTGAGGACCGTCAGGGCGTCGAACACCGGGTCCTGGCCCAGCTGGCTGCTGGAGCGCTTCCTGACCAGGAGGTCGGCGGCGCCGTGCTTGTCGACGACCCAGCGCCCGGACCGCAGGGCCTCGGTCAGGGCCGGGCTGGGACCGTTGCTGACGGGGGACGCGGCCGGTGCTCCGCCCGACGCAGGGGACGCGGAGGCGGACGCTGACGCCGACGGCGACGCCGATGGCGGGCCGCCGGGCGCCGCGTTGACGTTCAACTGGGCCACGGGGTTGGCCTTGGCGTAGGCCGTCACGAGGTCGAAGTTCAGCCAGCGGACGGCGTAGGCGTCGTCGCTCACGACCTCTGACTCCGCCGCGGTGGCGCCCAGGCTCAGGTCCGCCTGGTAGCGCAAATCGTCTTCGATGGCGCCGTCGATGCTCACGGTCGGCCCCGCGTTCTGCTCCACGTAGTGGAAATGGCGAGCCTGGGCAATGGTGCGGCTGAGGGCCGCGCGCAGCGTGTCGGTGCCCTGGGAGCGTTTGGCGCAGGCCGAGAGGAGTACTGATGAGACCAGCAGGAGGGCCACGGCGGCCGCCCCCCGCCTCACGGCGTCACCTGTTCGAAGGCCTGGCGCAGCAGGCTCTTGGGTTGGTTGAAGTCCTTGGAGCGGATCGAGAGCACGAAGGCATCGCGAGCGCGAAACCAGACCGCGATGGTCAGGCCCTTGGCGGCGGTGATCGAGACCCGCTCGGTGCCCATCATCACGACCTCGGTGGAGGTCGAGCCGATGGCGTCGACGAAGGTGGTGCGGAAGCGGGCCGAGCTGGGGTCTGTGTCGGGGCGGAAATGGACCACCTGGAGGGTGGCGATGAGCAGGTTGTCGCCGCGGCGGATGCTGTACAGGCTCATGCCGTCCGCCGCCACGTCGGTGCGGCCTGTGGGCAGGCTCTTGGCGACATCCTCCTTCTTGACGGCGAGGTCAAGGAGCTTGTCGGGGATTTTGACGTCCACCGCGGCAATGGGCTTGGGGCTGGCCGCGAGGGCGCTGGCGCCGACCCCCAGTGACGCCATCACCACCACCAGGGCAAGGCCCCGAAGCCGGCGCTTGCGCCCTCTCTCGATCCCCGTCATTTGACCTGGATCGACCCAGTGGCGTACGGGCGCGTGGAATCCTCATACTGAAAATTGCCCGGCGAGGCGAAGGTGTAGCTCCAACTGCCCCCCGGTGGGATGCTCGGCGACTTGAAGGCGCCGGCCGGGACGGTGGCATCAACGCCGCGAGCCACGATGTCCTTGTTGACCCAGACCACCCGGGTGCCGGGGTGTATGAGCGCGCCACTGGGGTCGAACTGCGGCGTCGCCCCGCTGCCGTCGGGGTTGATGGTGATGGTGAGTTGGGGCGCCGTGGGAGGGGGCTGAGTGGTGGTGCGCTGGGGCTGGGTGACGGGAGCCGCCTGCTGGGGCTGCTGGGGCTGGGCGGGCTGGATTTGGGGCTGGGACTGTTGGCCCAGGTTCTGGGGCGCGGCCGCCCCAGGCGACGGGCTGCCCACAATCGCCCCCAGGCCGGCGCCGGTCTGGTTCTTGTCGCCCTTGACGTCGAGCAGGTTCTTGCTGCCTACCTGCTGCCCGCCGCAGCCCGCGGTGACCAGGAGCGCGGCCGCCAGGGCCACCAGCCGCTTCATCCCAGGCTCCCCGAGCGTCGCACAGCGGCCTCATTGCCACCCAGGTAGGCCTCGATCACGTGGGGGTCGTTGAGCACGTCCTCGGCGGTGCCGCGGCGCACCTGGCGCCCCAGGTCGAGGGCCACCAGCTCGTCGGACACGGCGGTGATCAGCGGGATGTCGTGCTCGATGATCAGGATGCTACAGCCCGTCTCGTACTTGACCCGTCGCAGCAGCGGGGCCAGGGCCTCGGACTCCGACTGAGCCACCCCCGACGATGGCTCGTCCAGCAACAGCACCTTGGGTTCGGCGGCCAGCACGAAGGCCAGGTCGGTGATCCGGCGCAGGCCGGTGGATAGTTCCCTGACGAACTTGTCGCGGTAGGCGCCCAGTTCGAGCAGCTCGATGAGGCGGTCGGCACGCACGCGCGCTCGTCGCTCGGCGCGCCGGGCCATCGGCAGGCCGGCGGCGTTGAGCAGGGTGTTGCGGACCTCCAGGCGCTGGTCCTGGGCGACCAGGATCGACTCGTACACGGTCAGCGAAGGGAACAGTCGGGCATCCTGGAACCGCCGGATCAGCTTCCGGCGGGCACGCTCGTGGGGGGCCATGGCGGTCACGTCCACCCCCTCGTACATGATTGTGCCGCTGTCCGGCTTCTGGTACCCGCTGATGACATCCAGGAGGGTGGTCTTGCCGGACCCGTTGGGGCCGATGATCCCCAGCACCTCCCCCTGGCGCAGGTTGAGGCTGACGCCGTCGAGGGCCCGGATGCCGCCAAAACTCTTGACGACCTGGCGCACCTCGAGGACGTTGCCGGCGGCGTCGAGCTCCTGCTGGCGGCGCGCCGCAGCCGACGCCGAGACGACCGCGCCGCTGGAGCCCGTGGTGCCCTTGACGTACACCGCGCGGAGAATGTCCGGTCGCTGCATAAGCTCCCGGGTGGCGCCGTCAAACTTGACCTCGCCCTTCTCCATGAACACGGCACGGTGGGCCAGCGTGAGGGCGACGTTGACGGACTGTTCCACGACCAGCACCGTGGTGCCCTCCTCGTTGATCTTGCGCACCACGTCGAGGAGCTGACCGACGACCCCCGGGGAAAGCCCGAGCGAGAGCTCGTCGATCATCAGCAGGCGGGGCCGGGCCATCAGGGCCTGCCCCAGGGCCAGCATCTGCTGCTCGCCGCCGGAGAGAGCCTCCGCGGCCTGGTCGCCGCGCTCCTTGAGCACCGGGAAGAGGTCATGGACCCGGGCCAGGCTCTGCTCCACGTCGACGCCGGGCTCCAGCAACCAGGTGGCCATGAGCAGGTTCTCCCGGACGCTGAGCTCGGGGAAGACCCCGCGGCCGCCGGGCATGTGGACGACCCCGCGCCGGGCGATCTCGTGGGGCGGCATGTGGGTGATCTCACGCCCGTCCAGCAGGGTGGTGCCCCCGCTGGCCTCGGTGGTCCCGCTGATGGCGCGCAGCAGCGTCGACTTGCCGGCGCCGTTGGTTCCCAGGATGGCGACGATCTCCCCCTGTTCCACTTCGAAATCCACCCCGAAGAGCACCTGCACACCGTCGTAGCCGACCTCCAGCTGGGTGCAGCTGAGGAGCTTTTGTCCCCCCGCCTTCTGGCGGCGCCGGAAGAGCAGGCCGGCGGTGGCCGCGACCAGCGCGTTGCGCCGGTCGATTTCGAAGAAATCGGCGGCCGTCAGCTGCACCAGCGAGCTCAGGAGGATGATCGGGACCATCCCGTAGAACGCGACCTCGTAGCCGTAGTTCTGGGCGATGCCGCCGAAGAAGGGCAGGAAGATCGCCAACCCCGGCAGGGACGCCAGCCCGAAGACCTGCAGCCCCTGGGTCCGGATGTTGGGAGGGATGACCTGGCTGTAGATCGAGAAGACCGCCGGCCGGACCAGCGCCGAGACAAAGAACACCACGGCGTTGAAGACGATGAAGACGGCGATCGGCAGCTTGCCGGCGACGAGCACGGTGGAGATCGCCGAGAGCACCCCGAACGCCGAGGTTAGCCGCAGGACGCGCGACGGGACGGTGCTGCTGAGGCGGTCCACGATCCCTCCGCCGATGACCCCCCCGGCCAGTGCGGCCAGCGCCGCGGGGAGCAGGATCAACCCGCGGGTCTGTGCGTCCAGGCCGTAGACCTCCGCCAGGTAGAAGGGCAGCAGCACTCCGTAGGGGGCGTCGGCGCAGCCCCCGATCAGGTCGGCGAGGAAGAGCCGGCGCAGGGTGCGGACGGACCAGGTCGAGCGCCAGGCCTCACCAAAGGACATCGGCTCGTCCTGCGTGCGGGCCTCCTCTTCGGTGGCCCCGAGGGCCTTGCGCTCGAAGTAGCCGCGGACGGGCTCGCGTAGAACCGCCAGCACCACCACGCCCGACAGCGCCAGCGGGACGCCGATGACAAAGAAGACGCTGCGCCACCCGAACCGGGTGATGGCGACGGCCACGACGAGGATGGCGAGGACGCGGCCGACGCGCTCGACGGTCGAGTACACCGAGATCCCACGCGCCCTGGCCTCGATCGGGTAGTAGTCGGAGATCAGGGAGTACAGGGGCACGCTCTCCCCCGCCGTCCCGGCCTCGTCGGTAGCGCGAGCGGCGGTCAACAGGCCCTCGTTGGGGACTCGACTGGAGGCCATCGCCGCGAGCCCAGAGACGATCGTGGAAATACCCAGCATGCGCACCCGTGAGCGGCGGTCCCCGAGCCAGCCGGCAAACAGCGTGGCCATGATCGCGACGTAATTGACCACCACCAGGACGCCGATGATCTGCACCAGGTTGATGTGGAGGTCCTGGGCGATGTTGGGGCCCGCGATGTTGAAGGCCTGGGTGTCGAAGATCTGGAAGAAGCCGACCAGCGCCAGCAGGACGGCCGGGGCCAGGCCGTAGGGTGTCTTGCGCAGGTCCCAGAGGCTGAGCGCGGCACCCAGGAACCCACCGCGACCCCCGGCCGGGGTCGGCGGCGGATTGCCGTCGCCGGGCGTCGGCGCCGCCACCAGCGCCGTGTCCTCCAGGACGGCGCCCTGCTTCCCGGCTGCCTTCATGCTCGGGCCTCGGCGGGGAGCGCCTCGTCAGACGCCAGCGCCGCGGCGCCGATCACGTTGCTCTCCCCCGACACCCCCGCGGAACGCGCACTGTGGAGGCGGTGGTAGCGCGACGCGGTGATCGCGTACTGGTCGCGGGTGGCGCCGCCCGAGGTCGAGGTGAGGGGAGTTCCGAGGGGGACCAGGCGCTGGTGGAGCGCACCGGGGTCGATGTCAGCAAAGAGGCTGGGCACGATCATCTGGTTACGCTGGGCGATGATCCGAAGCACGGCGTCACGCGCCTTTACCGCCAGGGCCATCATGCCGCCGGGGCTGATGTACAGGATGTAGAGCGCCGCGCTGGTGACCAGCAGATCGGTGAGGAGGGGATCGCCGGAGAAGAGTCGGAAGCTGATGTTGAAATAGCCGACGCCCATCAACGCCCCCACCAGCGAGGCCGCGCCGCCCACCACCACCTGGGTGAAGATGCCGATGCTGGCGAGGACGTCGAAATTGTCCGCCGACACGCCCCGCTGGTGGAACGCGAACACCGCGCCCGCGAAGCCGGCGAGGCAGCCCGCCACCGCGAAGGCCAGGATCTTGATGCGGACCGCGCTGACCGCCGCCGACTGGGCGTTGGCCTCGTTCTCACGCACCGCGATCACCAGGCGGCCGAACCGGCTGCGGCGGAGGTTGACCACGACGACCGCGGCCAGCACCAGCGAGGCCAGGCACAGGTAGTACATGTTCCGCTCGTTGTCGAAGTCGAGCAGGAAGAGTGAGGGGCGCCGGATGGGGCCCGGCAGGAGCCAGCCGAAGTAGGTGGCATCGAAGAGGAAGTCGTGGACCATGACCGCGAACGCCGCGCTGGAGATGAGCAGGAAGAGGCCCTTGATGCGCAGGGCAGGGAGCGCCAGCAGCGCCGACACCCCGCCGGTGAGAGCCGTGGCAGCGGGCACCGCGAGCCAGAAGGGCAGGTTGAGCCGGGTGCTGAGCGCCCCCGCGACGACCGCCCCGATAGCCACCAGTCCGAACTGGCCCAGGCTGGCCTGCCCCGACCACCCGGTGATGACCACGATCGAGAGGGCGGCGATGCCGTAGAGGGCGAGCACACCGGCGAGGTTTGTCTGGGCGATGGTCGACACCAGCGGGTAGACGGCGGCCGCCGCGATCACCAGCAGAACGAAGGCGTATTTCGCGATTCGCAGGCCAATCAACCCGGCCATCTCACGCGGCACCGGGCGAACCTCCTCCGCCGCCTGCCAGCCGCCGCCAGCCCCCTGCTCGCTGCGCTCCAACTGCTTGCCCTGCACCAGCAGGGCGACGGTGATGATCCCAAAGGTCACCACGCTGAGCAGGGTCAGCCGGTTGGGCAGGTTGTAGGCCAGCGACTGCGTCACCGTGGTCATGCCCACCGCCGCCAGGACCGCCACCGGGACGCTCCGCATCCGACCCAGCAGCGCGGCCGCGAAACTGATCTCCAGGAGCTGGGGGTCCAGCGTCAGGGCGAGAGCGGGTGTCCCCAGTGCGCCGACCATCAATACCGACGCGGCGGACAGCGCCCCCGATATCGCCCACACCAGCGTCCCGAGCATCGCCACGTTGATCCCCAGCAGCGCGGCGCGCTCGGGGTTCTCGGCCATCGCCCGTACCGCGACGCCGGCGCGGGTGCGATTGAGGAACAGCGCCAGCCCCCCGAGGCTGACCACCACCAGGGCGATCGCCATCAGGTGGGGGAAGCCAAAGGGGATTTTCGACCCCGGCATGAAGAACTGCAAGTCGTGGAATGGCAGCCGGGCGCGGAGGAGGTCACCCGACGCCAGCTCCGGCGTGCCCACGCGCTGCTCGATGGGGGGGAAGAACGGCAGGCGGGCCACCAGGTCGACGGCCCGCTTGACCATGAACTCACCCGCGATGATCGTGAAGATGCTCAGCACCAGGCGGGGAGCGCGGGCGAACCGCCGGCCGAAGATGAGGTCGAAGGCGATACCCACCAGGGCGCCCCCCAGCAGGCCGAGGACCAGGGCGACGGGGAACGGGACGGGGGTCAGCAGAACCAGCTCGAAGGTCAGCACCGCGCCGGCCCCGCCGAGGAAGGTCTGGGCGAAATTGAGCACGCGGAGCGTCCGGTAGACAAGGATGACCGCGGCGGCGTTCAGTCCGGTGACGAGGCCGATGACGACTCCCGGGAAGAGCACCTCTAGCCGGGTGCCGTGGCCCCCCGTCTCGCTCGGCATGAAGAGCAGCGACGCCGCGACCACCGCGACGCCGCCGGCCAACAGGCCGAGGTCGATGGGACGCCAGCGCTCCGTGATCCAGCTCATGGCTTGAGGTTGGGGGGCAGCGGACCGGGGTCCAGCTGGCCGACGAAGTCATCGCGCTCGTCGGTCACATTCTGACCGGACGAGTCGAGGTTCTTGATGTCCATCCGGATCAGCTTCCCACCGTACTGGGTGGCACCGACCACGTGCCAGGTGGCCTGGGCAGTGGACGGCGGGTCGGGCAGGTTGGCCGACCCGGAGTTGTAGGTGATCGCGATGTCCGCGGGGAACCCCAGGATGAGGTCGCCGCAAGCATCGATCTTCTCCTCCTTGTTGCCCGTCGTGATCGTGTAGGCGTAGGACTCCCCGGTGGTGGGGTCGACCGAGTTGCCCTGGATGAGGTTGTGACCGGTGGTCCCGTTCTGGGCATTTCCGGTGCCGAGGATGATCGGCAGCGGGTAGAGGAGGAGCTGCTGGCTCACCGGCGGCGCAAACGGAGGCCGGACGTCGGCGCCCGTGAGGTCCTTGTACTGGATCTTGCTGATCAGCACGCCCTGCCCCTTGGGATCAAGGCTGTCGTAAAACGCGTCCGGGGAGCGAACCAGGTAGGACTGGATGATCTGGATCGTCTTTCCCCTGTAGGCGCCGGGCAGAACCTCGTCGAAGGTCCAGACGTGCACCACGTGGTTGCCGGTGCGCAGCTGGGTGGCGAGATCCTGGGGCTCGTCCGGGGAATGCACCACGTTGGTGATGTAGTGGGTCGGGAAGCTGCCTGAGACGACCTTACCGGCGGCGGTGTTCTGGGTCACCTGCTCCACCCACCTGAAGGTGCCGGGCGCGGGGGGGACGGTAGCGCTGAACGGCGGGGGGTCGCGGGGCACGGCCTTGGGGGACGCGGGGGGACAGTTCTTGGCGGGCGCGGACTGGGTGCGGAAACGATCGCTGGGAACCAGCTGCTCGGGGGGCGCGAAGAGGGACTCCAGCAGTCTGGGGAGCGCGTTGCTGAAGGCCGCGGGCGGCTGCGGCTGGCGCGACCCCGGCTGTTGATGGGGCTTCGCGACCACGGGAACCCCGAAGACCAGGTCCGAGGTGACCGTCGCCATGCTGAGGACCTGGCCGGCGCTTCCACAGCCCGACAGGGTGAGCACCAGGGCCAACAGGGTGACCACGTTCCTAGGCCGCATCTTGCACTACCTCCAAGTTCTTGACGGGCGACGCGCCCTCGGGGTCATACGGGTTCCTCAGCGAGAGGCGGGAAACCAGCGCCACGGTGCGGACCGTGATCGGCTGCGCCTGTGCCAGCCGGCGGCGAAGGTTGCGGGAGAGCTCTTGCGCGTCCGAGGCCATCTCCGAACTGCAGGATACCCGGAGGTCCCCCCAGAGCGCACGCGTCACCAGCCACGCCAGCTGGGTGTGCTCGGGGTCATGGATGAAGCGATCCAGGAACATCAGGGGGGTGTCGGTGGCGAACTGGTAGCCGAAGTCTGTGCAGTAGTCGCGCCACTCCGCGTAGGCCAGGGCGACCTGGGCCCGCGGCCCTGCCGCGTTGGCCTGGGCGCGCCGGCGGGCGCGTCGAATCGCCTTCACCACCACCGGGTAGGTGAAATAGAGCGCGACCAGGAGCAGCGCGATCGGCAGCACCACCAGCACCACCTGGCGTACGGTCTCGTAGAGCGGGACCTGGCCGGCCGCCACCAGCGGGAGATAGACGGGAACCGAGATGTTGTCGCTGGGAAGGGCGGCGATGTTCTGCTGGACGTTGGAGGTGCCGCCCACCGTGACCCGCGCGTGTACCGGCGTGCCGATCACCGGGAGCCACTTGTAGCCGGGGAAGTAGACCTCGGGGAAGGCGATCCCGTTCTTGGGGTGAACCTCGAGTTTGCCGTTGACCGTCTCTCCCCCGTCAAAGCCGTAGCCGATGCGGGAGGGCACGCCGACCCAGCGGGCCACCAGCGCCTCGGCGGCCACGATCTCGAACGGTGACCCCTCCTTCTTGCCCGTCAGCATCTCCTGCACCCGCTGTGGCGAGACGCTGACCGGGGTCCCGGTACCGACGGCGGTGACGTTGGTCAGGATGTAGGTGCGCAGGTAATCGAACTGCTCCCACCTGGACGTCCCGGGCGCCTTGGCGATGAGCTCCTTGACGGCCTGCGGCGGGGCGGGCACGGAGGCAAACTTGCGGGCCTCCGCGGGGAAGCGGATTTCCGTACCCAGGGCCTTGAGGGCTCCGACGTCCGGGATGGCGGCACCGACGACGGTGTACGAGAAGCCTGATTGGACCTGCCCCTCCACCAGGCGCAGGCTGCCACTGCGCTTGTCGAATGTGACCTGGGGGCCCTCCTCGACGATGCCCACGGTGTTGGCGATGTCCGGCAGGACGGCACCGTCGAGGCCCCGGACGGTGATCGTCGCCTTGGTGGCGGGCTTGAGGTCGCTGTCCACGATGCCGCTCCGCGGCACCACCGACGCTGAGGTCTCCTTGAACGGGGGCAGGCGCCAGTCCAGGCCGTCGTACACATCCAGGTGGCCCATCACCCAGGGCCCCGTGAGCTGGGTGTCGCCAACCTCGAAGAGGACTCGGTCCTGGACCTGGCCGAGCGGGATGGCCTTGGGCTTCTGGGGCTCCAGCGAGGGGTCGACAAGGGGGTGCGGGAAGAGGAAGTTGGTCAGCGTCAGGAGGTACAGGGCACCGGTGATGACGGCAATGATGGGCACCGCCTTGGCGGCCCGCCGCAGCTCATAGCCACGCGGCAGCCCCTCCTCCCCACCGCCAATCTGTGAACCCGAGAGCACGCCCAGCGCGGCGGCGAAGAGCACCAGGACGAGCAACCCGCTGATGATCTGGGCGTCGCGGGCGATGATGCTTATGGCCGCGATGGCGGCCACCGGCAGGGGCAGCAGCACGCCCAGTGAGGGCCGCCTGATGGCGGTTGCCACCCACGCGGCCGCGAAGCCGATGGTGCCCATGATCCAGCCCAGGATGGCCGCCCAGCCGGCGGTGAAGGGTGCCGGCGGCCGGAGGGCCTTACTGGTGGCCGCAGCGTGCCCGACGAGGGCCCGCAGGTTGGCCACCGAGTCGATCCCGGCGGGCAGGACCATCAGCAGGCCGATGGCGAAGAGCCCGATCACCACCGCGGCGTTGGAGAGCGCAGGCCGTCGAAGCCGCAGCACCAGCACGGCCAGGCCGACGCCGAGCAGGCCGGCCACCGTCGCGTAGAAGCGCGGGGAGATGCCCTGGAAGACGCCGCCCACCATGATCGCGGCGGCCACCGTGGTCAGGGCGACCGCGATGGCCGGGCGGACAGGGCTGGGTCCGGCGGGGAGCTCCTCCAGCTCGACGGCGGCGTCGGCGACGAGGTCGATGTCGGCCTCGAGGTGGCCCGCCCCCGCGTCGAGGTGCTGGGCGGCCGCCTCCTCGACCGCCTTGAGCTCGCTACCGGGCTTGACCTCGGTCGGCATGACTAGCGGGTCCCCGCCCCGATCGCGCCCGCGAGGGCGTCGGCGACGTCCTGCCCGGGGTGCAGGCCGACGACCTGGCAGCCGAGGGATGAGGCGGTGCCGACGGTCTCCGCGCTGGCCTCGTCCCAGAGCAGCGCGACGACCAGGATCGAGACCCCGGTGTTCAGCAATAGTCGCAGTTGGGCGGCCTCGTGTTGGGTCAGCCGGGGTGTGATGAGGATGTTGTGGGCGTCGCGCCGGGGGCTGGCGATCAGCCGCATGATCACGTGGCTGAGCGACTCTCGGCTCAGCTCCAGGCGGGTCAGGGCGTCGAGCAGGAGGATCTGGCTCCCGGAGCCGCGCAGGGGGCGCACCAGCGGCCCGCCGTTGGTCTCGCAACGCACCTCGTACCCGTCGCGAAGGTGGCGCACGCCCAGCGATGCCGCCACCCGGATCCCCGCCTCGAAGGACTCAGAGACGCCCTCGCCATCCTGGCTGTGGGAGCCGCGGTCGCTGTCGACGACGATGGTGATGTGATCGGTGATCCCCTGCTCGGCCTCGCGCACCATGACCTTGCCGGTACGGGCGGTGGCGCGCCAGACAATGCGCCGGAGGTCGTCGCCCGGCTGGTACTCGCGCATGCCGTAGAACTCCAGGCCGGAGGGCCAGGGCTTGGAGACGGGAGGGCGTATGGGCGGGTCTTCGAACTGCCGCGTCAGGGGACGGTCGCGGACGTTCTCCACCCGCGGGTGGACCAGCAGCTCAAAGGGCTCGGCGATCACCGTCTCGACCTGGGTCAAGCCGAGGGGATCGCTGGTGACGGCAACCAGCGGCCCGACCTGGTAGACGCCCCGCCGCTGGCAGCGCAGCCCGTAGTTGTGAGTGACGACCGCGTTGGGCTTGAGGCGGGTGATGGGCACCCTGACGGCGCTGCCGAGGCGCGCCGGCACCTTCTCCTCGAGGACGAAGGTGGAAACCCCTTTCTTGGCCGTCAGGATGACCTCGACATCCAGCCGGTCGCCGACGTGGGCCCGCGGGAAGAGGCCGCTGCGGTCCGCCGTCAGCTTCAACCGTCGCGGCGCCAGCAAATATCCGGCGGCCACGAAGACCACCGCCCCATAGGCCACCAGGTACATCGCGGTCCCCGCGACCACGCGGGCCATGATCCACAGCACGACGGCTCCGACCAGTGCCATCTGCCCGGTGCGGGTTACCCCGGTGCGGCGCTGGATGGTCGCGAACAGCCGTCGCAGCGCCGACGGCGAGAGGCCGTCGCGGACGCCGTCCAATACCAGCATCGCGCGCCGCCGGGCGTCGAGGCGGTCGGTGGGAGCGGGTCGGGTGCCGGTTAGTGCCATGTTTTCAATTCAGGAAGGAACGAGGACCGGATCGAGTTCAGCCGGCCACCTTGAGGGACGTTTCACGTGGCGTTTGCGGCGCTTTCACCGAGCCCACGAGGGGCTCGAGGACAGCGTCGATCGAGTCACCTCGGAGGATCGCGTCGGGGTGCAGGATGATGCGGTGCGCGAGCACCGCCTTGAGCACGGCGCGAACGTCGTCGGGGTAAACGTGGCTACGGCCGTCGCTGGCGGCCAGCACCCGCGACGCCCGCAGCAGCGAGATCGCGGCGCGAGGGCTCCCGCCCATCGCGGCGGCGGGGTCCTTGCGGGACGCCTGGACCAGGTCGACCACGTAGTAGCCGACCTCCGGCGAGACCTCCACGGTGGAGGCGAAATCGATCATCTGGTTGATGACCTTGGTGTCGACCACCGGCTTGACCTTGTCGATGGACAGCTGGACGGAGTTGTCAAACATCACCTCGAACTCGTGCTGACGCTCGAGATAGCCCATGGAGAGCTTGAACAGGAACCGGTCCAGCTGGGCCTCAGGCAACGGGAAGGTGCCCGCCAGCTCGATGGGGTTCTGCGTAGCCAGCACCAGGAAGGGCCGCGGCAGGTCATGGGTGGTCCCGTCCGTCGACACGCGGCGCTCGGCCATGGCCTCGAGGAGCGCCGACTGGGTCTTGGGGGTGGCGCGGTTGATCTCGTCCGACAGCAGCACGTTGCAGAAGATGGGTCCGGGGCGGAAGTCGAAGGTGCTCTTGCGCTGGTCGAATATCGACGAGCCGGTGATGTCGCCCGGGAGCATGTCGGGGGTGCACTGAACGCGGTTCGCGCTGGCGTTCATCGACTGACTGAGGGCCCGGGCCAGCATTGACTTACCGGTCCCGGGGACGTCTTCGAAGAGGATGTGCCCCTCACACAGGATGGCAACCAGGGAGAGGTGGACGACGTCCGTCTTGCCCTTGATGACGGTCTCGACATTGGCCAGGATGGAGTCGAAATTCTTCTTGAACGTCTTGGTGTCCATCAGTGAGAGTCTCCCTCGAACGCGGGCGACCGCACTTCCAGCATGCCGCCCAAATGTACCCCGACCGCCACGGCGACAACGCACGCATGGTGCGAACCCCGAAAGCAGTCAGGAGTGTAAACCTTCGGCCCCAGATCCGTAACCTTTCCACACGTCCTGGCGCGGTCCCGTCCGCGTCGCAGGCGCTGTCAGGGTAAACGCCGCGGCCGCCGGAATCTTGCGGGCCAGTCCGGCCAGACCTGCCATAGCCTATGGCCATGACGATCTCCGACCTGCTGCGGCCGGGCCTCACCGAGCGGGTGGCCTCCTCCCGGCTGACCGCTGTGAGCGTCGCCGTGGTACGCGGAACGGATGTGCGCGCCGAGGTCGTCGGGAGCTCTCCGGCGACGGAAGGCTCCGGGCAGACGACCGACCTGCGCCCCGCGTTCAGCTTCACCAAGACATACCTCGCGGCCGCGGCCTGCCTGCTGGCCCACGAGGGCGTGCTTGACCTCGATGCCCCGGTGGCGGCGTGGGTCCCGGAGTCCTCCCTCGGCGACGACGTCACGCTGCGCAGGCTCCTCAACCACACCGCCGGCGTCCCGGACTATGGCGCGCTACGGGAATACCACCAGGCGGTGGCAGCCCACCCGGGCGAGCCATGGTCCGAGGGCGAGTTCATGGCGGTGGCGCGACATGCCGCGCTGTTCCCGCCGGGGCGGGGCTGGGCGTATTCCAACACCGGCTACTTCCTGGTCCGCCTGGCCATTGAGCGCGCCACCGGGGGCGACCTTGCGCATGCCCTGCAGCGCCTGGTCTTCGGGCCCCTTGGACTGCACGCGACCTCGGTGCTGGCGACCGCCGATGACATGCGCGCCCTTGCCGCCGCCCCGAGCCGCGACCGGTACCACCCCGGCTGGGTGGCGACGGGCTGCGTGGCCACCACCAGCGCCGAGGCAGCCCGCTTCCTGGACGACCTGTTGGAAGGGCGCCTGCTCCCTGCGGCCTGGGTGGAGGAGATGCGCGTTGCGATCCCGGTACCGAACGCCGGGCGTGGTCACCTGCCGTCGTACGGGTTGGGGCTGATGATCGACCGCGGGTTCCCCGCGGGCACCATGCTTGGACACACCGGCGGGGGGCCGGGCTACAGTGCCGCCGTCTATCGCCTGGAACGGGGGTCCGGGGAAAGAGTGACCGTCGGGGTCATGGCCAGCGACGAGGACGGCCTGGCCACCGAGCAGCTGGCCCACGAGATCGCGTCCGACCTGAGCACGAGTGCGGTCTAGCTTCCCTTCCGGTCACTGACGGGGCGTCGGCCCGTCCGAGGGCGGCACGATCGGTACCCCGAGGGCCTCCGCGGCCTGGCGATACTGCTCCATGGCGGTCTTGGCGACCAGCTCCGGGAAGCGCGGGGAGTCGGAGCAGTTGGTCACCTCGAACGCATACTGCGCCACCAGGAACCACTCGCCCTGGCAGAAGACCTGGCGCGACCCGGCACGCGTGTGGCCGAAGAAGGTGAACGCGGTGCCGCCGGGGACATGGACGTCCGGGTACGTACTTACCCCCGCGCCGCGCCGCACCTGCTGGATCTCGAACTTGATGAAGTCGTCGGCGTGGACCGGGTCCTGGAAGACCAGGGCGATGACCTCAAGGTCCTCGGGGCCCGAGACCCAGTTGCGCGCCCACCCCGTCCGGAAGCCATCACCCTGGAGTTGCGATGTGGTCTTTTTGGGGTCAGCGGGGGTGGAGGTGGAGGCGGAATCCGCGGTGAGCTCGGCGTTGAGGTGCTGCGTGAACCCGCTCGGCGGGGCAGACACCACCAGCTCGCCGACCCTGCCGGCGGGTGACAGGCCGCTGGTCCCGCCGGAGCAGGCGCTGAGGGCACAGGCCATCACGACCGCCAGCGCGACCGACCTGGCCATTACAGGCCAGAGGCGGTCAAACCGATGCTCGGCGCGACGCGACTCAAACATTCCACGATGAACCGGATGTGGTCATCAGGGTCCACGCTCAGCTCGCGCCAGCCCTTCTCGACATCGTCCCGGGAGACGTTGCGGGCGAAACCCTTGTCCTTGAGCTTCTTGTGCACCGAGCGGGGCTCCACCATGGTCAGGTCGCGGCCCTTGACCATGGCCACCGCCATGATGAACCCAGAGAGCTCGTCGCAGGAGAACAGTGAGTGTTCCATGAGGTTCTCGCGCAGCACCCCGACATGGTCGTTGTGGGACTCGACGGCGTGGATCATGACGTCCGGCCAGCCAGACTCGCGCAGCATCCGGCCGCCGGCCAGGCCGTGCTCCAGCGGGTCGGGGTGCTTCTCGTAGTCGAAGTCGTGGATCAGGCCGACGATGCCCCAGAGCTCCTCGTCCTCCCCCGCCGTCCGGGCCAGGCCGCGCATCGCCGACTCCACCGCCAGCCCGTGCTTGCGCAAGCCGTCCGACTGGGTGTGCTCGCACAGCAGGTTCCACGCCGCCTCACGGTCGTGCGGACCGCCCTGCTCCCACGACTTCGACTCCGTCACTCAGCACCTCCTCTCCGGACCAGCGCCTTCTCTCGCGCCAGCAGGTGATCGTAGATGAGCTGGCTCCACGACTCCATGTCGAGGTAGTAGATCTTCATCTCCTCCAGCGTCAGCAGCTCGCCGTCGAGCTTGCCCGTCTCGCGGATAGAGATATCCGGCTGGTTGCCGATGACCTCAAAGACCACCGCCAGGTGGACCCGGCTGACGTCGTTGCTGTCGTCGTTGAGCAGCCCGATCATGCGGTGCGTCCAGGTGCCCTCGTAGACCACCTCCTCCTCGAACTCCCGGCGCAGCCCCTCGATGACCGGGTCGGCCCCAGGGCGATCCGAGATGTCCTCCCTGTTGATGTGGCCGCCGACACCCAGCGAGTAGAGATGGCGCAGGCGCTTCTCGGAACTCTCCTTGAGGCGCCGCGTCAGGAAGTAGCGGTCGGCGTGGCGGAACACAACGTAGGGGATGACCTGCTGGAAGGCGGGGTCCTCCTCGACGTCACCGCGCCGCCGAAACTCGAATTTCGAAGAGATGATCTCCAGGTAACGGTCGAGGTCGGTGTCGATGAATCCGTGCCATGCACCGTCAGGGAAAACGGTCTCGCGGGGGACCACCAAAACGTCCTCGGACTTCCAGGACGGCATCAGTACGCCCGCGTGCGCTGCATCTAGCGGACGGTGTTCCGGAGTACGCCGATGCCCTCCACCTCGACCTCCATGAGGTCCCCGCGCTGCACCGCACTGACGCCGGGCGGCGTCCCGGTCAGGATCACGTCGCCGGCTTCGAGCGTCATCACCGAACTGATGTAGCTGATCAGCCGTGGCACCGGGAACAGCATGTCCGCGGTGTTCCCGTCCTGACGAAGCTCGCCGTTGACCCGCATTTTGACGCGGGCATGGGCGGGATCGATTCCCGCCACAACGGTGGGACCCAGTGGACAGAAGGTGTCGAAGCCCTTGGCCCGCGTCCACTGGTCGTCGCGCTCCTGGAGGTCGCGCGCGGTGATGTCGTTGGCGCAGGTGAACCCGTGCACAAACTGCAAAGCGTCATTCTCGGCAACGTTCTTGCAGCGGCGGCCGATGACCACCGCCAGCTCGGCTTCGTGGTGCAGGTTCTCGGTCTGGGGCGGGTAGATGACGTCGTCACCGTCGTCGACGATGGCCGAGACGGGCTTGAGAAAAAGGAGAGGTTCCGACGGCACGTCGTGGCCCAACTCCTGGGCATGCGCCACGTAGTTCCGGCCGACGGCAACGATCTTGCTCGGCCTGGGCTCCAGCATCGCCACAGTCTAGTGCCGCCCGTCCGGGCCGATTGTCAGCCCTGTGATGCCTGGCGCCGTGACGCTGCCCCGTCCACCAGCTGGCCCTTGACCAGGCCGTACTCGAACGCATCCGCGAGGGCCAACCAGGAGGCCTCGATGATGTTGGTGCTGCACCCCACGGTGCTCCAGCGGCGGTGGTGGTCGCCCGATTCGATCAGCACCCGGACCCCGGCCGCGGTGGCATCGGACCCGTTGATCACGCGGACCTTGTAGTCGTGGAGGCGGATGGCGTCGATCTCGGGGTAGTGCGGCAGGAGCGCCTTGCGGAGGGCCGCGTCAAGGGCGTTGACCGGGCCGTTGCCCTCGCCGGCGGTGTGCATCACCTGGTCGGCGACGCGGATCTTCACGGTGGCCTCGGAGACCATGGCGTTGCCCTCTCGCTGCTCCACCAGCGCGATCATGTCGATCAGCTCGAAGCTGGCCTTCTGCCCGCGGGCCCGGTGAACCACCATCTCGAATGAGGCGTCCGCGCCCTCGAACGAGTAGCCGCGGTGCTCGAGCCGCTTGACCTCGTCCGCCAGCGCGCGCGCGAAGTCCTTGTCGCCCTCGAGGTCGATGCCGAACTCGGTGGCCTTGAACATCACGTTGCTGCGCCCAGCCTGGTCCGAGACCACGATCCGGCTGCGGTTGCCGACCACCGCGGGGTCGATGTGCTGGTAGGTGTAGGCCGCCTTCATCATGGCATCGACGTGCTGCCCGCCCTTGTGGGTGAAGGACCCCTCGCCGACGAACGGGGCGAAGGGGTTCGGCGCCTGGTTGGCGATCTCGTCGATGTACTGGGAGGTCTCGGTGAGCCTGTGGAGGCTCTCCTCGGGGACGACCGCGTAGCCCATCTTGAGCTGGAGGTTGGGGATCACGGTCGTCATGTTGGCGTTGCCGGCGCGCTCGCCGTAGCCGTTCATGCAACCCTGCACCTGCGTCGCACCGGCACGCACCGCGGCCAGCGTGTTGGCCACTCCGACGCCACAGTCGTCGTGGCAGTGAATCCCCACCACGGGGCCGAAACGCGCCACCACCACCGCCACGACCTCAGCCACTGTTTCGGGCAGGTTGCCCCCGTTGGTGTCGCAAAGGACCACGCGCTCCGCCCCGCCCTGCACCGCGGCGTCCAGGCACCTCAGCGCGTAGTCGGGGTTCGACCTGTAGCCGTCGAAGAAGTGCTCGGCGTCGTACATCGCGACCCGGCCCTGGTCGACCAAAAAGGCCATGGAATCGGCGATCATCGCGAGGTTCTCGTCCAGGGTGGCCCGGATGACGTCCTTGACCTGGCGGTCCCAGCTCTTGCCGACGAGGGTGACCACGGGCGTTTCCGCGTCGACCAGCTGGCGCATCTGCAGGTCGTCCGCGGCCGCGACCCCGGGACGCCGGGTGGCGCCGAATGCCGTCAGCCGAGCGTGGCGCAGGGCGGTGGTCTTCATCTCCGCGAAGAACTCGGAATCCTTGGGGTTGGAACCGGGCCAGCCGCCTTCGATGTATGCCACGCCGAGTTCGTCCAGCTTGGTCGCGATACGGAGCTTGTCGGATACCGAGAAGGAGATGCCCGGGCCCTGCGCGCCGTCCCGCAGCGTCACGTCGTAGAGCTCGACGGTCGGTCGGCTCACGCGCCCGCCGCCACAGGCTGTAGACGCTCGACGAGGGCGCTCATGACCGCCGCCGCGACGTCGGCCGTCGAGGCGGAGCCGCCGAGGTCGAGGGTCAGAATACCGGCCTCCACGACATCATCGACGGCGCCCTCGACCGCCTCCGCGGCCCCGGCCATGTCCAGGGACGAGCGCAGCATCATCGCCACGCAGAGGATGCTGCCCAGCGGGTTGGCCGTGCCCTGCCCGGCGATGTCCGGCGCGCTGCCGTGGATCGGCTCGTAGAGGCCGGTGGTGTTGGGCTCGCCAAGGCTCGCCGAGGGCAGCATCCCCAGCGACCCCGTGAGCATCGCCGCCTCATCCGTGAGGATGTCCCCGAAGAGGTTCTCGGTGACCACGACGTCGAAGTCCCGCGGGGCCCGGATCAGTCTCATGGCGCAGGCATCCACCAGCTGGTGCTCGAGCTCGACGTCCGGGTACTCCGCCGCGAGCTCGCTGACCACGTCACGCCACAGTCGCGAGCTGACCAGCACGTTCTGCTTGTCGACCGAGGTGAGCTTGCGCCGCCGACCCCGGGCCAGCTCGAATGCCACCCGGGCCACCCGCTCGATCTCGGCACGGGTGTACACCATGCTGTCGCGCGCGGTCTCCGAGGGGCCCGACCCCTCGCGCCCTCGCGGCTGACCGAAGTAGACCCCCCCGGTCAGCTCGCGCACCACCAGCATGTCGACGCCCTCGATGACCTCGGGCTTGAGCGTCGAGCGCTGCGCCAGCGCGGGGTGCACTCGGACCGGGCGCAGGTTGGCGAAGACCCCCAGCTCCCGGCGCAGCCGCAGGAGGCCGGACTCGCAGCGCATCTCCCCGGTGAGGTGGTCCCACGGCGGGCCGCCCACCGCCCCCAGCAGGACGGCATCGGCCCTCTGGCAGATGGCCACGGTCTCCTCGGACAGTGGAGTGCCCTCGGCCTCGATCGCCACGCCGCCGATCAGCCTGCTCTCGATGACCAGCTCCGCCCCGGTAATCGCGGATACACGCTCAAGCACGGCGAGGGCATGCTCGGTCACCTCCGGCCCGATGCCATCGCCGGGAAGGACAACCACACAGCGCGGATCCATCAGCGGCTCACCACGGGGAGCGGCTCGGGTCCGCGCGCGAGGTTCGGCAGCCAGGCCGGGCGGGCGGCCTCGAACTCCGAGATGACGGCCTCGTTGTGCAGGGTGAGCCCGATGTCGTCCAGGCCTTCGAGCAGGCAGTGGCGCGCGAAGTCGTCGACCTCGAAGCTGTAGGTCAACTCCTCGAGGCGCACGGTGCGTGACTCGAGGTCGACTGTCATCTCAACCCCGGGCGCCTCCTCGGCGCGGCTGGCCAGGATGGCAACGGCCTCCTCCGGTAGCTGCACTGGGAGCAGCCCTTCCTTGACGGCGTTGCCGCGAAAGATGTCCGCAAAGGAGGGCGCGATGACCGCGCGGACGCCGAAGTTGTCGAGCGCCCAGACCGCGTGCTCGCGGCTCGAGCCGGAGCCGAAGTTGCGGCCGCCCACGATGATTCGGGCCGCGCGAAAGGCCTCGCGGTTGAGGATGAAGTCCGGCTTCTCGTTGCCGGCCTCGTCGTAGCGCCAGTCGTTGAAGAGGAAGGGGCCGTATCCGGTGCGTTCGACGCGCTTGAGGAACTGCTTGGGGATGATCTGGTCGGTGTCGATGTTGGCCCGCATCAGCGGCGCGACCACCCCGGTCTCTTTGCGGAAGGGCCTCACGCCGGCACCAGCCCGGCGAGCCGCCGGACGTCGACGAAGTGGCCCTCGAGTGCCGCCGCGGCGGCCATCGCGGGGCTGACGAGGTGGGTCCGCCCTCCCCTCCCCTGGCGTCCCTCGAAGTTACGGTTGGAGGTCGAGGCGCAGCGCTCGCCCGGCTCCAACGTGTCGGGGTTCATGCCCAGGCACATCGAGCAGCCGGCGTCGCGCCACTCGAAGCCCGCCGCGGAGAAGACCCGGTCGAGACCCTCGGCCTCGGCCTGCAGCTTCACCTGCGCCGAACCCGGCACAACCATCGCGCTCACCCCCGGGGCCACACGCCGGCCATCCACGACCAGCGCGGCCGCGCGCAGGTCCTCAATGCGCGCGTTGGTGCAGCTGCCGATGAAGACGCGGTCCAGGCGGATGTCCTCGATGGCGGTTCCCGCGGCCAGGCCCATGTACTCCAGCGCCCGCGCCGCTGCCTCCCGCTCCGATGCCTCCGCGAAACTGTCGGGGTCGGGCACCATCGCGTCGACCGCGACGGACTGGGCGGGGTTGGTGCCCCAGGTGACGTAGGGCACCAGGTCCGCGGCGTCGATGCTGAGGCTGCGGTCGAACATCGCCCCCTCGTCGGTGCGCAGGGTGCGCCAGTGAGCCACTGCAGCCTCCCAGTCGGCGCCCGTGGGCGCATATGGCCTTTCTTCGAGGTAGTCGAAGGTCGTCTGGTCGGGCGCGATCAGCCCGGCCCGGCCGCCGCCCTCGATGGTCATGTTGCAGACGCTCATCCGCTGCTCCATGGACATCCTCTCGAAGGTGGTGCCCCGGTACTCCAGGACGTACCCCGTGCCGCCGTCCACGCCGATGCGCCTCAGGATTCCCAGGACCACGTCCTTGGCGGTGACCCCCACGGGAAGCTCACCGTCAACGCGGACCTCGAAGGACTTCGGCTTGGTTAGCCGCAGCGTCTGGGTGGCCAGGACGTGTTCGACCTCCGAGGTGCCGATCCCCAGCGCGAACGCCCCAAACGCGCCATGGGTCGACGTGTGGCTGTCACCGCAGGCGATGACCGTCCCCGGCAGCGTCAGGCCCAGTTCTGGGCCGATGATGTGGACGATCCCCTGGAAGCGATGGCCGAGGCCGAAGCAGGTCACGCCAAAGTCCTCGCAGTTCTGGCGCAGGACCTCCATCTGCCTGCGGCTGATCTCCGGCGCGGCGGCGATGCCGCCGGTGGTCGGCACGTTGTGGTCCATGGTCGCCACCGTCTGGCCCGGCCGGCGCACCGTGCGTCCCTGTAGCCGTAGCCCCTCGAACGCCTGCGGCGACGTCACCTCGTGCACCAGGTGGAGGTCGACGTAGAGCAGCGATGGCTCGCCGGGCGCCTCGTGGACCAGGTGCGCGTCCCACACCTTGTCAAAGAGGGTCTGGGGCATCAGGGGGTGCCGGCCCGTGCCGGTACCGGCGCCGCGCTGGAGGTCTCCGGGGTCATCTTCTTGATGTCACCCAGCTCGACGAGCTTGTTGAGGGCGTTGAGGTAGGCCCTGGCGGCAGCCACCAGGATGTCGGTATCGGCGCCGTGCCCCGAGGCGATGTGGGGTCCGCGCCTGACGCGCACGTTGACCTCGCCGAGGGCCGCGATTCCCTCGGTCACCTCCTGGACGCGGAACTCCTTGAGCTCACACTCCAGGCGAACGACGTTGTTGATGGCGTGGTAGGCGGCGTCCACCGGCCCGTCGCCAAGCGCCGCCGACTCCTCGACATCACCACCCTCGACCGCGATGCGCACTGAGGCGGTGGGCTTCATCCCGGTGCCGCTGGAGACCTGGAGGTGCTCGAGCCTGTACGTCTCGGTGGACATCCGCGCCTCGTCGGCGACGATCGACTCGAGGTCGCGGTCGGTGATCTCCTTCTTCTGGTCCGCGAGCTTCTTGAAGCGGGCAAACGCGCGTTTGAACTCGTCGTCGCCAAGCTCGAAACCCATCTCCGCGATGCGCACCTTGAAGGCGTGCCGGCCCGAGAGCTTGCCCAGCACCAGCTTGCCCTCCGCGCCGACGTCCTGGGCATCGATGATCTCGAAGGTGTGGGCGTTCTTGAGCACGCCGTCCTGGTGGATTCCGGAGGCGTGGGCGAAGGCGTTGGCGCCGGTGACCGCCTTGTTGGGCTGCACCATCATCCCAGTGAGCTGACTGACGAGACGGCTGGTCCGGTAGATCTGCGAGTGGTCGACCTGGGTCCAGACCCTGTAGACATCGGGCCGGATGCGGACCGCCGTGGTGAGCTCTTCGATGGCCGCGTTGCCCGCCCTCTCACCGATCCCGTTGATGCAGCCCTCGACCTGGCGCGCGCCGGCGCGCACGGCGGCCAGCGAGTTGGCCACCGCCATGCCGAGGTCGTCGTGACAGTGAACGGACAGAACCACGTTGCCCAGGGTTGGGACGCGGCCGTAGAGCCAGGTCATCAGGTCCGCCCACTCCTGGGGGTCGGCGTACCCCACGGTGTCGGGCACGTTGATCGTCGTGGCACCGGCGTCGATGGTGGCCGCGATGATGTCCGCGAGGTACTCCGGCTCGGTGCGGCTGGCGTCCATCGGCGAGAACTCGACGTCATCGGTGAACGTGCGGGCCAGCTGGACCGCCTCCACGGAACGGTCCAGGATGTCCTGCAGCTTGCGATCGGGGTTGGCCCAACTGACCATGTCGCGGTGCAGCGGCGACGTGCCGACGAAGGTGTGGATCCGGGGGTGCCTGGCGGCCGAGATGGCCTCCGCCGCGGTGAGGATGTCCTGCTGCGGCCAGATCCGGGCCAGGCCGCAGACGGTGACGTTCTCGACCGCCTCGGCGATGGCGCTGACCGCGGTGAAGTCGCCCGGCGACGACGCCGGGAACCCCGCCTCGATGACGTCGACGCGCAGGCGCTCGAGCTGCTGGGCGACCTGCAGCTTGGCGTCGATATTCATGGCGGCGCCCGGTGACTGCTCGCCGTCGCGCAGGGTGGTGTCGAAGATGATCAGCTTGTCCTCGGGGGCGCCCGCGACGGTGGTCACGGGCACGGGTACCTCGCGGTGGCCGTTCCCGTCGGTCATGACTTGACCTTCTCGGTGATGTCCGGGGCGGTCCTGGCGCCGAGCCAGCTCATCCTGGAACGGAGTTCAGAGCCCACCTCCTCGAGCTGGCTGTGCTGGTCGGCCTGTTTGAACTCCACGAAATTGGGGCGGCCGTTGGCGTTCTCGGCGATCCAGTTCTTCGCGAACGTGCCGTCCTGGATCTCGGCCAGGATCTTCTTCATGGTCTCCCGGGTCTGGGTGTTGACCACCCGCGGGCCGCTGACGTAGTCGCCGAACTCAGCGGTGTCGCTCACCGAGTACCGCATGTAGTTGAGCCCGCCCTGGTACATGAGGTCAACGATCAGCTTCAGCTCGTGCATGCACTCGAAGTAGGCGACCTCCGGCTGGTACCCGGCCTCCACCAGCGTCTCGAAGCCCGCTTTGACCAGGCTCGACACACCACCGCAGAGGACCGCCTGCTCCCCGAAGAGGTCGGTCTCGGTCTCCTCTTTGAACGTCGTCTCGAGCACCCCCGCGCGGGTGCCGCCGATACCCTGCGCGTAGGCCAGGGTCCGGGCCCGCGCCTTCCCCGACGCGTCCTGGTGCACGGCCAGCAGGCAGGGGACGCCCTGCCCCGCGGCGTAGGTGCTGCGGACCAAATGGCCCGGCCCCTTGGGGGCGACCATGCTCACATCCACCGACGCCGGCGGCTGGATCTGCTTGAAGTGGATGTTGAAGCCGTGGGCGAACATCAGCAGCGCGCCAGCCTTGAGGTTGGGCGCCACCGCCTGCTCGTAGAGGTCGGCCTGGGCGGTGTCGGGGACCAGGATCACGACCACGTCGGCGCCCTTGACGGCATCAGCGGGTTCCATCACCTCGAGGCCGGCCTCCTTGACGGCGGAGCGGCTGCGGCTCTGCCCAGGCAGCCCCACCACGACGTCATGCCCGGACTCCTTGAGGTTGATGGCGTGGGCGTGGCCCTGGGAGCCGAACCCCAGGATGGCGATGCGCGCGCCGTCCAGGGCGGAGGCGTCGACGTCGGCGTCGTAGTACATGCGTGCAGATGCCATTTCAGATATCCCCCGTCACGTCCGCCGCGGCGGCGCTGACCCTGGGACGAGGCGCCCGCGGCGCCGGCTCCTCGTCAACCTCGCGTTCATGCTCGCGCTCGACCAGGCGGAGGCGGGCGGTGTTGCCGCGCACCATCGCGACGGCGCCCGAGCGCGCCATCTCCTTGATTCCGTACGGCTGGACCAGGCTGGCGAAGTCGTCGATTTTCTCCGCCGGCCCCGTGAGCTCGACGATCAGGGTGCTGCTGGCGACGTCCACCACCCGGCCGTCGAACATTGCCACCAGGTCGAGGAGCTCGCGCCGGCTGCGCGCAGGCGCGTTGAGTTTGATCAGCACGAGTTCCTGGGCGACCACGCGCTCCGTGGTTATGTCGTCGATCTTGATCACATCGATCAGCTTGTAGAGCTGCTTCATCGCCTGCTCCGCCTGCTGCTTGCCGACGTGCACGGTGATCGTCATCCGGCTGACGCTGTCGTCATCCGTCGGACCGACCGACAGGGAGTCGATGTTGAAACCGCGTCGCCGGATCATCGACGCCACGCGCTGGAGCACCCCGGGCTTGTTCTCGACCAGGACGGAGAGCAGACGGGCCTGTGTGTTCATTAGTGGGCCTCCACGTAGTCCAGCAGGCCCTTGCCCAGCGGAATGATCGGGTAGACGTTGGCGTCGGGGTCGATCACGAACTCCATCAGCACCGGGCCCTTGTGGGCCAGCGCCTCATCGAGGATGGCCTCGACGTCGTCCTGGCTGGTGGTGCTCAGGCCCTTGATGTCGTAGGCGTCCGCGAGCTTCATGAAGTCCGGCCTATGGGTGAGGTCGACCTGCGAGCGGATGCCGCCGTAGAAGTCGTCCTGGAACTGACGCACCATCCCCAGCGAGTAGTTGTTGAGGACCACGATCTTGATGTCGACGTTGTTCTCGGCGACCGTGGCGAGCTCCTGCATGTTCATCACGAAGCCGCCCTCGCCGGTGACGCAGAAGACGGTCTTGTCGGGACGCGAGAACTTGGCCCCGATCGCCGCCGGGAAGGCGAAACCCATGCAGCCCGTGCCGCCGCTGTTGAGGAACAGGCCGGGCTTCTCGTAGTCGAACCACAGCGCCGCCCAGATCTGGTTCTGGCCGACGTCGGCCACCACGATGGCCTCCGAGTCGGCGCGCTTGTACATCGGGATGAGCACCTCCTGCGGCTGCAGCAGCCCGGTCTTGTTGAGGAACCTGATGGGGTGCTCCTCCTTCCACTGGTCGATCTGCGTCAGCCACGCGTGCTCACGCTTGGGCTCGACCAGTGGGATCAGCTCCTGGAGGACGGCTTTGGCATCGCCCACCAGCGGCACCTGGGGCTTGAGGTTCTTGCCGATCTCCGCGGGGTCGATGTCGATATGGACGATGTTCTCCACGTTGGGCGCAAAGCTCTCGAGCTTGGTGGTGACGCGGTCATCGCACCGCATCCCGATCATCATCAGCAGGTCGCAGTTGTTGACCGAGAGGTTGGTGTAGGGCGCGCCCATGAAACCCACCATCTGCAGCGCCAGCGGGTCCCGCAGCGGGAACGCCCCGGTCCCCAGGAGGGTCCAGCCCACCGGGATGTTGGCCTTGTGCGACAGCGCGAGCAACTCCTCCTCAGCGCCCGAGATGAGCACGCCGCGGCCGCAGAGGATCATCGGGCGCCGGGCGTGCTTGATCAGCTCGGCCACCTTGCGAACCTGGACCGAGTTGCCCCGGTAAGTCGGGTTGTACGAGCGCATGTGGACGCTGGAGGTGGGGTAGGAGAAGTCGATCGTCTGCTGCTGGATGTCCTTGGGCAGGTCGATCAGCACCGGGCCCGGGCGGCCGGTGCGGGCGATGTAGAACGCCTCCCGGATCGTCTCGGCGAGGTCGTTGATGTCGGTGACCATGTAGCTGTGCTTGACGACTGACATGGTGCTGCCGATGACGTCCGACTCCTGGAACGCGTCGGTGCCCACGGCGGAGGTGGCGACCTGGCCGGTGAAGGCGACCATCGGGACGGAGTCGAGGAACGCGGTGGCAAGACCGGTGACCAGGTTGAGGGCGCCCGGGCCGCTGGTGGCCCAGACCACGCCCACCGCGCCGCGCCGTGCCCGAGAGTAGCCATCGGCCGCGTGGGCCCCGCCCTGCTCGTGGCGCACCAGGATGTGCTGGATCCGATCGGCGTACTCAGGCAGGACCTGGTAGAGCGGCAGGTTGGCGCCGCCGGGATAGCCGAAGATCGTGTTCACGCCCTCGCGAATCAGGCACTCCATGACGATCTGCGCCCCGTTCAGGGTGCGCTTCACCTCGGTCGGCTGAGACTTGCCGTTGCTCGCCGGAGCCTGTGGCTCGACACGATCTGTCGCCATCAGCCGTACAAATCCTGGATGTCTTCCGTGGTCTTCTCGTCCGCGATGATCTCGTGCAGACGCTCGTCGCTGGGCGGCTGTGGGTCGCCCTCGATCTTGTTGAGCACGCGGTTGACCACGCGCTCCTTGGGGGCGTGCCCCATGTCGAACATCCGAGCCTGGAGCTCGAGCTGCTCCTCCTCTTTGTCGGTCACTTTGCCACCTCCTCGGTGTGCCGGTTGGAACCTCCCGGCGGGAAAATAAAAAAGTCCCGTCCCCACTTGCCTGGGACGAGACTTCAATAGGAAATCCCGCGGTACCACCCGCAATTGCCAGCTCAGAGCCAACCACTCGTAGGTCCGGTATCGAGGACCAGTCCGGCCGCTGCTACGCCTCACCCTGGGGTGGGTTTCGATCGGCTGCTCGGGGGCGAGTTCAGAAGTCCTTGTGGCTGCCGGCTTGCACCTGACCCGGTTCGCTGAAGCCCAGGGGCATCCTAGTACTCCCCGTCGTCGCTCTATTCGTATGTGCGTGCCGAGTCTAAGGGCGGCTCACGCGGGGTGTCAAACGCCTCAAGAATTACCGCGGCTCAATCCCACTCCTGCCAGCTACGACCAAGCGACGATCGGGCCGAGATGAGCTGATCTCTGACCATCGCCAGAGCCCCGGCTACGACCAGCAGGAGCAGCGCAACCAACCCGAATACCATCCAGAGCGGGAATTGCTGCTGAAGCAGCACCAGCGCACGCAGGGACGCGACCGCGACGCCGACGGCCCCGCCAATAACGAGAGCGCGGCTACGCAAGCCCACTCCTGTGATCAGCGCCGAGGTGGACTGCGCCAGTGCCAGCACTGTGAATAACCAGGGAACGGGGTCGTTCAGGGACTGGAGCAACGTGGTGCCGAGGACCAGCGCCAGGCCGGCGGCAATGGTTCCGACAGGCACCCGTGGGTCGAGGCGAACACGGCGATCGCGGCCGGCCGCTACCCCCAGGCAAAGGACCACCAGGCCCATCGCTCCGAGGTAGAACTGCGGGTTGGTGAGCCCCAGGTAGTGGTCGATCCAGTAGATGGTGGCGACCGCCGAAAGACCGGCGGCGTACTCCAGCAGCGGCTGGTCGTAGAGGCGCGCATCGAGTAGGAGCAGGAGGCCCAGCCCCAGGCTGGTCGTCACCCCGGCCAGGGCCGGGGCGCCCGCCGGGTCAGGCAAGGTCGCCAGCCCCGCCAGCGACGCAAGGGCTGCGCCGCCCAGTCCCGCGGCGCGGTGGGCCATTAGCCAGGGGGGGTCGGACCGACCGAATTCGCGCCACTCCAGGTGGAGCAGGTAGAACCCAGCCGAGACCACCACCATCGCAACCGGGTAAAAGCCCGACGGAGCGCCCCCGGACCGTAAAAGCGCCAGCACGGCGGTTCCGAGCATCGGCCCGGCGGCTGCGGCGGCGGCCCCCGACCTCTCCAAAACAGCGAATACATAGACCCCGAGGCTGTAGAGCAGCAGCGCCCAGCCAAGGGTGGCGTAGTCGCCAGAGCCAGATGCACCCACGCAGACCGCCGCAGCAACGAGTCCCGCCGAGATGGCAATAGGTCGCATCCATTTGCGGCCAAAGCGTCGCCGCACGGCCAGGGCGGCGATGGCGTAGACCACGGGCAATGGCGCGTAGGCACGGACCAGGTCGCTGGGCCCGGCGGAGTTAGGGACGGGGACGACCGCGACGACCGTTGCGAACCAGGACAGCGCAAGCAAAGGCGTCGAGACGGCGAGCCAATTTGGCTGTCCGTCCCGGACGGCGATGGCTATTCCCACGCTTGCGGCGGCCGCCAGCATCGTCGCCGCGAGCGCGTGCGGCGTCAACGTAAACCCGGCCACGGCGGCAGCCTGGACCGCGGCACCGGCGAGGAAGAGACGCCGGGCGGCCCGGGTCTGGGGGAGATCGCAGGCCAGTACATAGCCCCAGGCGAGGGCCACCAGGGCCAGGGCCACCATCTCCGGGGGCAGATGAAGTGGGAGAGAGGCCTGCAGCACAGTCGCGGAGATGGCCACCGCGGGGACCACCGCCAGCCGCCGCTGGTGCGGTACCAGCACGGAAAGGGCCAAGATGACGCTCAGCCCGGCCAGGGTCACCGTCATCGGCCAACCGTTCGTTTGGTCGGCGGCGACCAGGATTGCCAGCGCGGCTGCCAGCGCTACCAGCACCCGGGCGGGCCGGGCGATCGAGGGGCCCAGCCCGCCAACCAGGCCGGGTCGCGCCGACAGTAGCGCTCCCAGCCCAGCAAGGGGGATGACCGCCGGGCCGCGCCAAACGCCGAGGTCCACGGCGTAGAGCGCGGCCAGCCACGCCAACGAGGTCGCTCCCAGGGCCATGGATGCCGCGAACCGACTGGGGCGGGCGAACGCCTGGAGCGCATAAGCGAGGGCGGCAACCGTCAGCGTGACGGCCATGTATCGCATCGCCGGCGCCAATTCCAGGTCGAGGAATCTCGCGATCGTCCAGGCTGCCGCCAGCACACCCGCGAGGTGCACGTACCAAGCCGCGCGCGGGCGCCACAGCCCCAGGGAGGTGAGCCGGACACGGGCGTTGGACGCGATGACATACAGGGCCCCGATCACGGCAAACCAGGCGCCCGCCCACCTGCCGGCGCCCAGGGCTTCAAGGGTGCCTGCCCACGCCACCGCCAGGGCGACCATCGCGATGTGCGCGTACCCGGTCGATCGAAGCTGGGTCGCGAGGGTTCCATACAAGCCGGTGCACGCGATGCCGGCGACGGCAACCGTTGCGGCCGGGCTGACGCCGTAACGCCGAAGCACCAGGAAGCTGTAGGCCGCGGCGAAGTCCAGTGGGGTCAGCAGGGCGGCCACCGCAATGTAACTGCGGCCGACCAGTCGGAGCCGTGTCGACCGGACGCCCAGGCGCCCGGCATTCGCGAAGAAAATCGTAAGCAAGACGACCGCCGACAGCCGGACCACGCCTTCCGCACCCGTGGTGCCGTAGACCTCGAAGAGCAGCGTGGCGACGACCAGCAGGAATCCGCCCACGTAGGACAGGACGAGGATCCCGTGCTCGCTGAGGTATCCCTGCATTGAGAAGGCGGGACCACGCTCGCGGCGGTTTTCAACACCCGCCGCTGCCTTGCCGATGCGACCGTGCGCCATGCGGTCGGCGGGTGCCGGCAGCGCGGGTCGGTCGGCGGCCCCGGGGGCAGCGACGGCTGAGGCCAGGCGCCGCTGCTCATCGAGCCTGGTCTCGAGCAGGCGCTGAAGCTGGGCCACGCCGGCTGCTGTAAGGCCGTTCCCCAGCGGCAGCGTCGGCAGCGTGGCGAGTAGCTCCTCGAGCGCGGTCTGTTCCTGGCGAAGCCCCTCGAGGTGAGCAGGGTCCGGCGTCCAGCCGACTGCCGTGTATGCAGCGATGGCGGCGGCATATCGGCCGAGGCCACGGTCCACGGCGTCGAGCGCGGTTTCGGCGGCCAGGCGGGTCACGTCCGGCGAGGCGTGCAGGTTGGCGGTCAGCCAGGCCTCCCAGGCCACCGCGCGCTCCTCTCGGCTCACTCCTGTCAATTTGCCCCCGCGTTATTCTCCCCCAACTCAGCCATCGTGGGGCGCGCTCTTACGTCAGACTCACCGGCTGCCGGAAAGCGCCGCCAGGTCGGCGTAGAAGGCCGGATACGAAACGGACGCCGCGTCCGGGTTGCCGACCACCGTCTGCCCCGAGGCGCAGCTGGCGGCCACTGCAAGCGACATCGCCATGCGGTGGTCACCGAGCGAATCGACCGCGGCGCCGACGAGCCGGGTGGGGCCCTCGATGACCAGGTCTTCTCCCTCAAGCACGATCGACGCCCCGAGCAGGCGCAACTGGCTGGCCACGGCCTCGATACGGTCAACCTCCTTGTGACGCAGCTCTCCGAGGCCGCGAAAGCGGCTGGTGCCGGACGCGGCGGTCGCGGCGACCGCGAGGATGGGGACTTCGTCGACAAGGCTGGGGACCTCGGCGGGCGCGATCTCCGCCGCGGTCAGCCGGCTGGAGCGCACCAGCAGGTCGCCGACGTCCTCGCCCGCCTGGCGCCGCCGGTTCTCAACTTCCACCCGTGCGCCCATCCGGCGCAGCACCGCTAGGAACCCCGTGCGCATCGGGTTCAGACACACCCCGGTCAGGACGATATCGGCGGAGGGATGGACCGCGGCGAGGACGGCGAAGAAGGCGGCGGCAGAGGGGTCACCCGGGACCTCCAGGTCGAGCGGCTCCAGCGCGGACGGTGGGAGCACATCGATCTGCCGACCGGTGCGTATGTCCAATCCCATCAGGCCCAGCATCCGCTCTGTGTGGTCGCGGGTGGGGATGGGTTCGATGATCGACGACGGCCCCTCCGCCTGGAGGGCGGCCAGCACGACCGCGGTTTTAACCTGGGCGCTGGCAACCTCCATCGTCAGCCGGCAGCCACGAAGCGCCCGACCGCTGACCTCAACTGGTGGCCCTCCACCGGTTGCGGGCGCGACCGCCGCGCCCAGGGCGCGGAGCGGCGTCGCCACGCGCATCATCGGCCGCCGGGACAGCGAGGCATCGCCAACAAGCCGAGCGCTGAGGCCGGGGGTGGCGGCCAGCGCGCCGGTGAGGAAGCGCATGGTGTTGCCCGAGTTACCGCAGTCGAGGTCGCCGATCGGACTGCGCAGGCCGCGCAGACCCACCCCCACCACCGTGGTCTGCCCCGCGGACGCCTCCACCTCGACGCCAAGGGCGCGCAGGCACCTCACCATCGACTCCTGGTCCTCGCCAGGCGCGCGGTGCCGAAGCCGCGAGCGGCCCGTGGCCAGGGCAGCAAGGACCAGCGCTCGGTGGGATATCGACTTGTCGCCGGGGATGTGGATCTCACCCTGCAGGCGCGCCGGCGCGACCAACCGAAGCGGGTCGCTCAAACGCGGCCCGGGTGCTCGTCGGCCCAGCGGGCGCGGGTCACTCGGGCCGACTCGAAGATCTCGCCGACCTGGCCGCGGGCGTCCTCCTGGACAAGGGACTCGAAGCGGTCCAGAACATCCCGCAGGCCGGCCAGCGAGCGCATCACCTCCTGCCGGTTGGCGGCCACGATCGCTGCGTACATCTCGGGGTTGCCCGCTCCCAGCCGGCTGATGTCCCTGAACCCGGAGGACGCGAGTTCCGAAGCCGCAGGCCATGCAACGTCCTCCGCCATCGAGGCGAGGTACGCCGCGCTGAGCACGAACGGGAGGTGGCTGATCATGGCGACGCTGCGGTCGTGGTCCTCGGGAGTCGTGACCAGGGGCACGGCACCCACCGCCTCGATCGCGGCGACGTAGCGCTCCCATCCACCGGGAAGTTGGCCATCCGACGGGGTCAGCACCCATGGCCGGCCCTGGAAAAGGTCGGCCTCCGCATCGGCAATCCCCGTGACCACCTTCCCGGCCATCGGGTGACCTCCCAGGAAAGGGTTCCGGTCGGGGTCCAGGACCGTCAGCGCGTGGGCCACCACGCTGGCCTTGACCGAGCCCACGTCGGTCACCCGGCTGCCCTCAGCCAGGTACGGCGCCGCCTCCTCCAACACCTTTGCGGTGGACCACAGTGGGCAGGCCAGGACCACCAGGTCGGCCTCGCGCAACAGGGCCAGGTCAGTACCGGCGCGGTCTACTGCGCCGAGCCGCAAAGCGGCGTCGGCGGTTTCCAATCGGCGGCCAACCCCGAGCACCTCGATCCCGGGTACCCGGGCCCGAAGCGCCAGTCCCAGGGATCCCCCGATCAGCCCGAGGCCGACGATCGCCACCCGTTGCATCAGTCCAGGCTGCGCCCCACCGCGTCCGCCACCCTGCGGACCGAGCCCATCAACTTCGCGAAATTGTCGAACTTGAGCGACTGGGGGCCGTCGGAGTACGCCTCGCTGGGGTTGGGGTGGACCTCGATCATCAGGCCGTCGGCCCCCGCGGCGACCCCGGCGCAGGCCATGGCCGTAACCCAACTCCACTTGCCGGTGCCATGGCTGGGATCGACGACGATGGGCAGGTGGGAGAGCTCGCGGACCACCGGCACCGCGTTCAGGTCCAGGGTGTTCCGGGTCATCGTCTCGAACGTCCGGATGCCACGCTCACACAGGATGACCTGGTAATTGCCGCGGCTCAGGATGTACTCCGCGGCCAGCAGCCACTCCTCTATTGTCGAACTCAATCCCCGCTTTAGAAGGACCGGCTTGCGCACCATGCCGACCTCGTAGAGGAGGTTGTAGTTCTGCATGTTGCGGGCGCCAATCTGCAGCACGTCGGCGGAGTCCGCAACGGCGGCGACATCGCTGGCGGCCATCACCTCCGTGACCACCGGCAGGCCGGTCTCCGTCCGCGCCTCCTCCAGCAACTTCAGCCCGTGCACACCCATGCCCTGGAAGGTGTACGGCGAGGTCCGTGGCTTGAAGGCGCCGCCGCGCAGGAAGTGGGCCCCCGACTCCTTGACCGCGCGCGCCGTGGACATCAGCTGCTCCCGCGACTCGACCGCGCACGGCCCGGCCATCACGAAAAGGGTGTCGCCGCCGACCTGTACGCCGCCGACCTTGTATATGGAGTCCTGGGGATGCCACTCCCGGCCCGAGAGCTTGAACGGCTTGGTGATCGGGATGATCTGGGAGACCCCCGCCATGTGCACCAGCGAGTCCTTGATCTCGATGGCGTTGGGGCCGATCACCCCGATGATCGTCGTCGCCTCGCCGTCCGATCGGTGCGCCTTGTACTTGAGGGACTCGATCTGGTGGACCACGCGGTCCACCTGCTCGGGGGTGGCGTCGTGCTGCATGACGACGATCACCGGGTGACCCCCTTCGCTTCCCGGCGCATTTCGTCAAGGTCCTGCTTGATCGCCGCCGCTCCTCGCAGGTAGACGAAGCGCATCGCAGAGGCCGGCTTCTCGGTGTTGATCATCACCAGCACGCGGATGCAGCGGGAGATGCTGCGCGGATTGTCGCGGTCGACCTCCATCTCGTGCCCGCAGAGCAGCGGCACCTCGGTCCAGCCCAGCTGGCGGGCGGCAATCGCGGGGAACTCGGCGTGGACGTCGCGGGTGGTGGTGAACCACGCCCCCGCGATGTCATCGGGGTGAATGTCATTGGCCTCGATGAGCTGGATCACCAGCTCGCGGGTGGCCGAGATGATCTCGTCCGCGCTGTCGTTGTCGACCGTGGTCGCACCCCGGATCCCCCTAACTGCCAACCGCTGCACCTCCTTTTAACTGCGTGACGAAGGCTGCGGCGCTGCCGGCCGGGTCGTCCTCGGTCATGTGCTCGATGAGGGCGCTGCCGACGATGGCGGCGTCCACCTTGCCTGCCACGCGCTGGAGGTGTTCCGGCCGGGAGATTCCGAAGCCCAGGGCCAGTGGGGTGTCGGTGAGGGCCCGGATGCGTTCCAGCATGCCCTCAACCTCGCCCGGCAGGCTCTCCCGGCTCCCGGTCACTCCAGTCACCGAGATGCAGTAGATGAACCCGGTGGCCAACCGGGCCACAGTCCTCATCCGCTCCTCCGTGCTCGTCGGGGCGACGAAGAGTATCAAGTCCAGGCCGGCGTCACGGCACGCCCTGTGGATGCTCTCGGCCTCCTCCATCGACAGGTCGGGAAGGATCAACCCGTCCGCCCCGGCAGCCACCGCGTCGGCGCAGAAGCGCTCCAAACCGTAGGCCAGGATGGGGTTGATGTAGCCCATCAGGACCAGTGGCACGTCAACCCGCTCCCGGCATCTCCGAACGGTTTCGATGCAAAAACGAACCGTGACGCCATTCTTCAGAGCCCGCTGGGAGCTGGCCTGGACCGTGCGGCCCTCGGCCAGGGGGTCGGAGAAGGGGATGCCCAGCTCGAGAAAGTCGGTCCCCGCCGCGACCAGGGCCTCGACGATCGCGGGGGTGTCTTCGAGGTGGGGATGGCCGATGGTGACGAACATGGAGATGCCCAGCCGCCCGTCGGCGCGCAGGCGCTCGAATGTTGACGCGATCCGGCTCATCGCGGGCTCAGCCGGCGCTGCGGACGGTATCGATGTCCTTGTCCCCGCGCCCGGAGAGGCAGACCAGCGCGGGTCCTGCGATGCCGCCCTTGAGCACGCGGGCAATGGCGTGGCTGCTCTCCAGCGCCGGGATTATCCCCTCCAGCTCACACGTCAGGTGGAAGGCCTCCAACGCCTCGGCATCGGTGATCGCCTCGTAGCTGACGCGTCCGCTGTCATGCAGCTGACTGTGCTCGGGACCGACGCCAGGGTAGTCCAGGCCGGCGCTGATCGAGTGCGTCTCGATCACCTGGCCGTCGCCGTCCTGGAGGAGGTAGCTGAACGAGCCGTGCAGCACCCCAGGGCGGCCGCCGCCGATCGACGCCGCGTGCTTCCCGGTGAGGATCCCGGCACCGGCAGCCTCGAGGCCGATGAGCCTGACCCCGGGGTCGGGGATGAACGCGTGGAACATACCGATCGCATTGCTGCCGCCGCCCACGCAGGCCACCACGGTTGCCGGCAGTTCACCCTTGCGCTCCAGGTACTGGGCGCGGGCCTCGGTGCCGATCACCGCCTGGAAGTCACGGACCATGTCCGGGTAGGGATGGGGACCGACCGCCGAGCCGATGATGTAGTGGGTATCGCGCACATTGGTGACCCAGTCGCGGATGGCCTCGTTGGTGGCGTCCTTGAGGGTCATCGACCCCGACTCCACCGCCTGGACGTCGGCGCCGAGCAGCTTCATCTTGTAGACGTTGAGGGCCTGGCGACGCATGTCCTCGACACCCATGTAGACCAGGCAGCGCATGCCGAAACGCGCGCAGACGGTGGCCGTGGCCAGCCCGTGCTGCCCAGCGCCGGTCTCGGCAATGATCCGCGTCTTGCCCATTCGGCGGGCGAGAAGGATCTGGCCCAGCGCGTTGTTCAGCTTGTGCGCCCCCGTGTGGAGCAGGTCCTCCCGCTTCAGCCAGACCTCGTGGCCGACTCGTTCGGACAGGCGCTCGGCCTGGTACAGCGGCGTTGGGCGACCGCCATAGTCGCGGTTGAGAACGGCCAGTTCGCGGTCGAACTCGGGGTCTAACCGGGCCGTCGCGTAAGCGTCGATCAGCTCGTGCAGCGCGGGCATGAGCGTCTCCGGGACATACTGGCCGCCGAAGGCGCCAAACCGGCCCGCGTCCGAGCCAGTCTGGGAGGCTGTCTGGGAGCCCTCGGCGGGGTCAGGCATGGGCCACCAGCGCGGCTTCAGCGCGGCGAGCCTCTTTGACGAAGAGGCGGACCTGGTCGACGTCCTTGGAGCCCGGGCTGGACTCCAGGCGGCTGGAAGCGTCCACACCCCAGGGCCGCACCGCTGCGACCGCCGCTGCGACGTTGGCGCCGGAGAGACCGCCGCTGACCAGCAGCCGGTACCGCAGGGCCAGGTCCGCCACCCACTCCCACGGGAAGGTCGTCCCGGTGCCCCCCGCCTTGCCGGGCACGTGGGCGTCGGCGAGGAGCAGGGCGCCCGGCGGCCAGGCGACCAGGGCCGCGCTCTGGGCGGACTCCATCCGCGCCGCCTTGATCACCGGGATTGGAAGTTCCGCGAAGTCCTCCCAGGACTCCCGCCCATGGAGCTGCACGGCGGTGAAGCCGGCCTCGGCCGCGACCTCCTCGACCTCGGCCCGGGGCCGGTCGACGAACACGCCAACGGCGTCGACCGAGCTCGGCAGCTCGCGGACGATGTCCCGCGCCCGCTCGACGGTGAGAGACCGCGCCGAACCGGGGGCCATGATGAAGCCCAGCATGTCAGCGCCCGCCTCGACGGCCGCCAGCGCCGTCCCGACCGCGGTATTGCCGCAGACCTTGACCCGCACCTATGCCGGCCTCACCATCACCGCTCCCAGCAGCGACCGCGCCGCCGCGCAGGGGTCTGGCGCCGTCATCAGCGCCTCGCCGATGAGCACCGCCCTGGCGCCGGCGGCCCCCGCGGCGATGACCTGGTCGCGGCTGTGGACCCCACTCTCGGCGACCAGCGGCAGGCCGGCCGGCAGCGCCGCCGCGACCCGGCCGAACCTGGTGTCGTCGACGTCAAAGGTGGCCAGGTCCCGCGAGTTGACGCCGATGAGGTCCGGCTTCGCCGCCAGCGCGGCCTCGAGTTCGGACTCCTCGTAGAGCTCGACCAGCGCCTGCAGGTTCAGCTCGTGGGCAGCCGCGGAGAGCTCGACCAGCTGGGCGGGCGGCACGATGCGCGCGACGAGCAGCACGCAGTCCGCGCCGTAGGCCGCAGCCTGCAGGAGCTGGCGCTGGTCGACGATGAAGTCCTTGCGGAGCAGGGGCACGTCGACGACCTCACGAGCGTCGCGCAGATCGAGCAGGCTTCCGCCGAAATCGGCGTTGGTCAGGATCGAGAGCGCGCTCGCGCCGGCCTGCACGTAGGCCCGGCACTGCTCGTGGATCGTCGCGCCCTCCTTCAGGGGCCCCCGGCTGGGGGAGCGCCGCTTGAACTCGGCGATCAGCGCGGGGCGGGGGCCGGCCTCGATGGCGGCGCGGAAATCGCGCGGGCGGTGACCCTGCGCAAGGTCCCGGAGCCTGGGGAGGTCAGGGGGATGCGCCTCGAGCTCCTCGCGGAGGCGGGCAACGATGGCGTCCAGGACGTCGGCCATCAGGCGGGCGCCAGGGCGTGGGCGTGGCAGGCGTCGAGAAAGTTGCGCAGCATCTGGTGACCACCCTCAGTCAGGATCGACTCCGGGTGGAACTGGACGCCCTCGACGGGGTGCTCGCGGTGACGGACGCCCATGACCACGCCATCGTCGGTGCGCGCGGTCACCTCCAACTCCGCCGGGACGGTGGCGGGGTCGATCACCAGCGAGTGGTACCGTGTGGCGCTGAACGGATTGGCCAGCCCCGCGAAGACGCCGCGGCCGTCGTGGTGGATGGTCGAAAGCTTGCCGTGCATCACCCGGGGCGCGCGCACGACGCTGGCGCCGTAGGCCTCACCGATGCACTGGTGGCCGAGGCAGACCCCGAGTACCGGTAGCCGGTCGCCCAGCTCGCGGACCAGGTCGGTGCTGATCCCCGCCTCGGCCGGTGTGCAGGGCCCGGGGGAGATGACCACGCCCAGCGGCTGTCGCGTCGCGACCTCGGTGAGGGTCAGGCTGTCGTTGCGGACAACCTCAGGCGAATCCCCGAGCTCGGCCAGGTACTGGACCAGGTTGTACGTGAAGGAGTCGTAGTTGTCTACGACCAGGACCCGGCCGATCACGGCAGCCGTGGCTCGTGGGCGAGCCCCACCGCCCGGCGCAGGGCCGCCAGCTTGTTCTCCACCTCGAGGAGTTCCTCGTCAGGCGAGGAGTCGGCAACGACGCCGGCCGCCGCCTGGAGGTAGGCGTAGTCGTCCTTGACGACGGCGGTCCGGATCGCGATGCAGGTGTCCAGGTTGCCCGAGAAGCCGAAATATCCCACCGCCCCCGCGTAGACCCCCCGGGCCTCGCGCTCCATCTCGGTGATGATCTCCATGGCCCTGATCTTAGGAGCGCCGGTCACCGTCCCCGCGGGGAAGCAATCGCGCAGGGCGTCGAAGGCCGTTCGCCCCCGGGCCAGGCGGGCGGTGACCCGGCTCACGAGGTGCATGACCGCCGAGTACCGCTCGACCAGGAAGAGCTCCGGGACCTTCACCGAGCCCACCTCGGCGAAGCGGCCGACGTCGTTGCGCCCGAGATCGACCAGCATGAGGTGCTCGGCGCGTTCCTTCTCGGAGGTCAACAGCTCCGCCTCCAGCTCGGCGTCCCGCTCTGGGGTGCGCCCGCGCTTGCGGGTACCGGCGATCGGCCGGTACTCGACCTCGCCGTCCTCCACCCGCACCAGGATCTCGGGAGACGTCCCCACGATGGCGGTTCCCCGACGCAACTCGCCGGCGTGGCCCGGAAGCCGCAGGTAGTACATGTAGGGCGACGGGTTGACGGTGCGCAGGACCCGGTACAGGTAGAAGGGATGCGCCGTCATCGGCACCCGCAGCCGGCGTGACACCTGGACTTGGAAGATGTCCCCACTGAGGATGTACTCCTGGCACCGGCGGACGGCGGCCTTGAAGTCGTCCGCAGTGGAGTTCCAGGCCTCTGCCTCGGGCGCCCCACCTGCCCGTTCGGCGCCGTATCCCGGCCCCGGCGGCGCGTCGGTGCAGTCGAGGCGGCGGGCCATCTCCTGGACCCGCGCCGCGGCCGCCGCGTAGGCCTCCTCGACGGTGACACCGGGCTCGATGCGCGCGTGGCTGATGATCGTGCGCCGGTGCAGCAGGTGGTCGAACACCACCACGTTGTCCGTGAGGAAGAAGACGCCATCCGACATCCCCAGGGGGTCGCCGGCGGGTTCCGGCAACTTCTCGAAGTAGCGGGCGGCCTCGTAGCCCAGGTAGCCGACCAGTCCGCCTGAGAACCGCGCCGCGAGGTCGGCGGGCGGCGCCTGCCGGTAGCGTTCGACCACCCCGCGCAGCAGCTCCACAGGGTCATCGAAGTCCTCCTGGCGCGTCACCCCGCCCTCGACGATCTCCGCGCGTCCGGCGTCGAGGGTCACCGAGGCCAGGGGCTCCCCCCCAATGAACGAGTAGCGTCCCAGGCGCTCGCCGCCCTCGACCGACTCCAGGAGAAAGCCCGGCCCGTCGCCGTTCAGACGCCAGTAAGCCGCGACCGGCGTCTCGGTGTCGGCGAGGTCGCAGCGATAGACGGCGACGAGGTTGTGCTCGGTCGCCAGCCGCCTGACCTCCTCGAGGCCGGGCTGGATCTCACCGCGTGGTTCGGTCACGACGCCGCGAGGAAGTCGCGTATGCGGCGAAGGCCCTCCTGCAAGTTCTCGACCGAGGTCGCGTAGCTGAGACGGATGTAGCCCTCGCCCATGGGGCCGAACGCGGTGCCGGGGAGCACCGCGACCCCCGCTTTGGCCAGCAGCGCGTCGGCCAGGACCTTGTGGTCCCAGCCGGTCTCGGTCACGTTGGGCATGACGTAGAAAGCACCGCCCGGTCGGTGGCAGCGGATCCCCGGTATCTCGTTCAGTCCATCCACCACCACGTCGCGGCGACGGCGGTACTCGTTCACCATGCGGGCGATGGAAACGTCGGAGTCCGGCGAGTCCAGCGCGGTCATCGTCGCCACCTGGATGAACGCCGTCGCGCAGGAGCTGCTGTTGATCATCAACGTCTCCATGTGCTTGATGAGCTCCGCGGGCGCGAGCCCGATGCCCAGCCGCCAGCCGCACATCGCGTAAGCCTTTGACAGGCCGTCCATCACGATGGTGCGTTCCTTCATGCCGGGGAGCTCGGCGATGGAGGTCACCGGTCCGTCATACGCGATCTGTGAGTAGATCTCGTCTGAGACGATCCACAGGTCGCGCTCGACGGCAACCCGGGCGACCTCCAGGAGGTCGTCGCGCTCGAGGATCCCGCCGGTGGGGTTCTGGGGTGAGTTGAGGATCACCATCCGGGTACGGTCGGTGACGAGTGCCTTGAACTCTTCCGCGTCGAACCGAAAACCGCGCTCTTCACGCAGGGGCACGCGCACCGGCGTGGCCCCCATGAAGCTGACCAGGGACTGGTAGATGGGGTACCCGGGGTCGGGCAGGATGACCTCGTCGCCGTCCTGGATCAACGCCATCATCGCGAACATCAGGATGTTCTTGCTGCCGGGCGTCAGGATCACCTCGTTGCCCTGGCACTCTGTGTTCAGCCTCCGCGAGTAGTGGGCCGCGACAGCCTCGCGCACCTCCGGGATGCCGCCAGCCGGCGTGTAGTGGGTATAGCCGTCCTCGATCGCCGCCTCCGCGGCCGCGATGATGTGTGGGGGCGTGGCGAAGTCCGGCTCGCCGATCTCCAGGTGGACGATGCTGACACCGTCGGCCTCCAGGCGTTTGGCGCGTGCGAGGACCTCGAAGGCCGACTCTGTTCCCAGCAGATTCATGCGGTTGGCGAGGCGCATAGTCAGGCGAGTCTAGTGGGGAACGGGCCGCCTGCCTCACAATTGACATCGATCGTGCTCAACTTTGGTGGGAACTCACTGTGGCAGCGCGTAAAACAGGCGCGCCTGTCGACCAAGATCCTCCTGTTCTTCATCGTGGCGACATTGCTGCCCCTGTACGGCATGCTGGCGCTGACGCTCTCCGCGAACTCCTCGATCCTGAGGTCCCAACAGCTGGAGAACCTGTCCAGCCGGGCCGTCGGCCTGTCGGCCCAGACCAGGGACCAGCTCGACAGCTGGAGCACTGCCGCCGCCCTGCTCAGCGCCGACCCCGTCGTCATACGGTCGGCGGCGGGCGACGCCGGCAGCGACGCCGACGCGGTCGATGCGCTCCGGCGGATGCAGAAATCGGACCGCAGCTTCCGGGTCGCCTTTCTCATGGACCGCAACGGGACGGTGGTCCGGAGCAGCGACCCCGCGCTCAACGGCAACCAGGAGTTCGCCCCGGCGCAGTTCTACAAGCAGGCGATCGGCGGGGCTGCCGCGGTCTCAGACCTCTACATAGGGCGCGCCGCGCCGGTGCCCGCGATATATATCGCGAACCCAGTGCGCGACGCGGTCGGCAGCGTCGTGGCGGCAGTCGTGCTGCAGGCCAGCCCGGACAAGATCATCGGGTTCTTCAACCCCAGCCTGCTGGGCCAGCAGCGCTACGCGATGCTGCTCGACCAGCACGGCGTGGTCATCGGCACCAGCGGCCCCCAGGGCATCCTCTACCACAGCCTGGCCCCCCTGAACCCCACCGACCAGGCGGCGCTGAAGCGGAGCGGCAACTATGGCGTGAACGGTGTCCCCGACCTGGGGATGACCGACCTCGCCGACCAGGTCACCGCCGGCAACGGCCCCGGCAACACGACGGCCTATTTCGGGCCGGATGCACAGCGTGAAGTATTCGGTTTCGCACCCATCGGAGGGATCCGCCAGGGCTGGCGGGTGCTGGTGGCCCAGCCGGAGGTGGCGTTCCTGGCCCCCATCGACCAGGCAACGCGCAACTACGCGCTGTTCACCAGCCTCGCGGCGATGGTCATCCTGATCGTCATCTACCTGGTGGCCAAGATGTTCGAGCGCACCGAGCGGCAGTCCCTGACCGACTCCCTGACCGGGCTACCCAACCGCCGCTACTTCCACGACATCCTGCAGCGCGAGATGGTCCGCAGCCAGCGCAACCATCGCCCCCTCTCCATGATCAACACCGATCTCGACCACTTCAAGAAGATCAACGATGAGTACGGCCACCAGAAGGGCGACGAAATTCTCAAGGGTTTCGCCAAGGTCCTGAGGGACCAGGTCCGGTCGATCGACCTGCCGGTGCGCTTTGGCGGCGAGGAGTTCCTGGTGCTGCTCCCCGACACCGACAAGGAGGGCGCCATGATGGTGGCGGAAAAGATCCGCCGCTCGGCCGACCGGCTGTCGGTCCCCCGCCTGGGCAGTATCCCCGGCAGGAAGGTCACCGTGTCCTGTGGCGTCGCCACGTACCCTGACGACTGCGCCGGCGACGAAGAGTTGATGCGCAGCTCCGACCAGGCCATGTACCTGGCCAAGAACCTAGGGCGCAACCAGGTGGTTGGCTACGGCATGGAGAGTGGGGTCAGCAGCCTGGCCAAGAACCCGGAGAAGGTCCACCTCCTGGTCCAGAACGCCAACAGGGCCACCATCGAGGCCCTGGCGGCGGCGATCGATGCCCGCGACACATACACCCACGGCCATTCCCACCGAGTCGCCGACTACGCGCGGGTGATCGCCGGCGAGATCGAGGACGAACCGGTGGACCTCGAGTCGCTGCACCTCGGCGCCCTGCTCCACGATGTTGGGAAGATCGGCATCTCCGACACCCTGCTGCGGAAGCCGGGCAAGCTCACCCCCGAGGAGTACGAGATCATCAAGAGCCACGCCACCATCGGTTACGAGATGGTCCGGGGGGTGGACTTCCTCAAGGAAGTCGGGCCGATCATCCTCCACCACCACGAGAATTTCGGCGGGGGCGGCTACCCGAATGGAATCTCCGGTAAGGACATCCCGGTGGCGTCGCGCATCATCATGGTCTGCGATGCGTTCGACGCCATGACCTCCACGCGAACCTACCGCGTCGCGGGCTCCGTCGAGCGGGCGCTCGACGAACTGAGCAAACACCAGGGACGCCAGTTCGACCCCGACATCGTCGACGCCCTCAAGAGCGCGGTTCGCAAGGGCAAGCTCAAGCTCCTCAACGAGCCGCCACCGACCGCCGCCCAGCTGGAGGCGATGGCGGTGGCGACGCCCGGGCAGTGATCGCGACCTTGCCGGGCGCTGAGTTCAGAGTCTTATCCTTGAACTGCCCGCCCAACAGAGGTTCGCATTGCTCGCCCAGGAAGAACAGACCACCGAGAAGACCAAGCCCGTAGTCAACGACTTCACCTTCCAGGCCGCGACGATCAACGGCTCCGGAAGTCAGTCCTCCAACCTGATCATCGCCCGGACCATCTTCTCGATGGGGATCCCGGTCTCGCCGAAGAACGTTTTCCCCTCGAACATCGAAGGGCTTCCGACCTGGTTCTCGATCCGGCTCAGCCCTGACGGCTACCAGTGCCGCACCGACCAGGTAAACGTCCTGGTCGCCCTCAACCCCACCACCTGGCAACGTGACATCCAGGGTGTCGACAGCGGAGCGGCAGTGATCCACGAGGCCACCTACCCGGTCACCGGGAACATGAAGCGAGACGACGTCAACTACTACGCCGTCCCGTTCCACAAGCTGGGCCAGGAGCACGTCGACAACCCGGACCTGCGGAAGTACCTCACGAACATGATCTATGTCGGCAGTGTCGCTTGGCTCCTGGGCATCCCCCTGGACACCGTCGAGAACTCCCTCGCGCAGCAGTTCGCCAAGAAGCCGAAGGTCATCCCCTCCAACATGAAGATGATCAAGCTGGGCCACGACTTCATGGTGGAAAACCACCAGAAGCGTGACCCCTTCACGGTGAAGCCGATGAAGGGCCAGACCGAGGGCAAGATCCTCATCGAGGGCAATCAGTCCCTGGCGCTGGGCGCCATCATGGGAGGCTGCACGGTGGCCGCGTGGTACCCCATCACCCCGTCATCCAGTGTCTGCGAGTACCTCGACCAGTACGCCAACCAGTTCCGCATCGACCCCAAGACGGGCGAGAAGCGGATCGCCATCATCCAGGCCGAGGACGAATTGGCGGCCATCGGCATGGTGATCGGCGCGGGCTGGGCGGGGGCCCGCTCGATGACCGCCACCTCCGGACCGGGCCTGTCGCTGATGGCCGAGTTCGCCGGCCTCGCGTACTACGCCGAGGTCCCTGCGGTGGTCATGGACATCCAGCGCATCGGCCCGTCGACGGGGTTGCCCACGCGCACGTCGCAGGGCGACATCGAGTTCGCTCACCTGCTCTCCCACGGGGACACCAAGCACATCGTGCTGATCCCGGGGACGGTTGAGGAGTGCTACGAGATGGGCCAGCTGGCCTTTGACCTCGCCGAACAGTTACAGACCATCGTCTTCGTACTCAGCGACCTCGACCTCGGAATGAACCTCTGGATGTCGGACAAGTTCAAGTACCCGGCGCGCAAGTTCGACCGCGGCAAGGTGCTGAGCGCCAAGGACCTGGAGCGCATCGGCGAGTGGGGTCGCTACAAGGATGTGGACGACGACGGGATCCCGTGGCGCACGCTGCCGGGCACCAACCACCCTTCGGCGGGGTACTTCACCCGGGGCTCCGGCCACGACGAGTACGCCAACTACACCGAGCTCCCGGAGGTCTATGAGCGGGTCATGGACCGGCTCAAGAAGAAGTACAAGTCGGCGCGGAAATTCGTGCCCAAGCCGATCATCGAGGACGAGGGCAATGACGTCGGCATCATCGCCTATGGCACCACGCACCACGCGGTGGTCGAGGCTCGCCAGGAGCTGGAGGCACGCGGGCTGAAGACCGACTACTGCCGGGTTCGAGCGATACCGCATCCCCAGGAGGTCATGAAGTTCATCGTCAAGCATGAGCGGGTCTACGTCGTCGAGCAGAACCGGGACGGTCAGATGTACGACCTACTCCGCCTGACCCTCAACCCGACCCAGGACAACCTGTTGTCGGTGCGCCACTATGACGGGACCCCGATCCCCTCGCGGGCGATCGTGGCTCCGATCCTCATCGAGGAGGGCATCGCCTCGCCGTCCGAGTTCCGGCGTGCCCGCCAGGTGTACGCGCTGCCAGTGGAGGCCGCCAACGCATGAGCAAGCAGAAGAACGCCAAGAACGGCCGCCCGGAAAAGGATGAGGTCGACGGCCACGACAGCACCCCGCGGGTGGACGCCAGCCAGATCCAGTACCGGCAGAAGCCGCCGCACGAGGGCCGGCGCCGGGAGGAGTCAGCTTCGCGCGGCTCAACCAGCGGCACGGAGCAGGACGACGACGACACCGTAAACGGGGCCCAGCGACCGGGAGCGGCCCCCGGCGTCGGACCGAAGGCGGAGCCGACGGCGGGCTCCACCAACGGGCACAACCGGGTCGGGCTGGCGCGGGAGGCGTACAAGGGCGCCCAGACCACGCTCTGCGCCGGCTGCGGACACAATGCCATCACCAACCACATCATCAAGGCCGTCTACGAGTACGGCGTCGAGCCCCACAAGCTGGCCAAGATGTCCGGGATCGGCTGCTCGTCCAAGGCCCCGGCGTACTTCGTCAGCCAGGCCCATGGGTTCAACAGCGTGCACGGCCGCATGCCGTCGGTGGCCACCGGTGCCAAGCTCGCCAACCGCGAGCTCGTGGCGATGGGAATCAGCGGCGACGGCGACACCGCGTCGATCGGCCTCGGGCAGTTCTGCCACCTGATCCGACGCAACGTCAACCTCGTGTACATCTGCGAGAACAACGGGGTGTACGGGCTGACCAAGGGCCAGTTCTCGGCCACCGCCGACGTCGGGTCTATCCAGAAGGGCGGCAAGCCGAATGAGTTCGAAACGATCGACATCTGCGGCCTCGCGGTGGAGCTGGGCGCGTCGTTCGTGGCGCGCTCCTTCTCGGGCGACGGCAAGCAGCTGGTGCCGCTGATCAAGGCCGCACTCGCCCACCGCGGGACCGCCCTGCTGGACATCGTGAGCCCCTGTGTCACCTTCAACGACCACGAGGGCTCCACCAAGAGCTACAAGTACGTCAAGCAGCACGATGTTGCCATCCAGGAGCTGGACTTCATCCCGTTTTACGAGAACATCGAGGCAGACTACGAACCGGGCACCTCGTCTGATGTCGTGCTCCATGACGGCTCCCACCTCCACCTCCGCAAGCTCTCCGAGGAGGAACATGACCCCACCGACAGGATCGCGGCCCTGCGGGTCATCCACGAGGCGCGGCAGAGGGGTGAGGTCCTGACCGGCCTGCTCTACGTGCAGCCCGACGCCAAGGACCTGGCGACGCTGGAGAACATCCCCGCGAAGCCCCTGCGCGATTTCACCGAGAACGACCTGCGCCCCACCAAGGACGCGTTCGAGGCCCTGATGAAGGAGTACGCCTAAGCGCGCTTCACTTGAGCATGGCGTGAAGGTCCTGGTGCCGCCCAGAGGACTCGAACCTCCACGAGCATAAGCTCACAACGCCCTGAACGTTGCGTGTCTACCAATTCCACCAGGGCGGCACGTCGGGACAAATGATAGCGGCCCGGCCGCCCTCGGCCGGGCTGCTCAGAGCCTGTGCCGTGACAGCACGAACCACTCCTGGACAAGGTCGTAGCGTTGCCCGCCGGCGGGCAGACGGATCCCCTTGACCGAGTCCCGAGCGCCGACCAGCGCCTGGGCGCTGTAGAGGAACGCCGCGGAGTGGGAGTCGCGGATGAGACGCTGGGCGTCGACGTACGATGCCCTGCGAACCTTGAAGTCCGCGGTGCTGCGCCCGGTGTCCAGGTCCTTGTCCAGCGCATCACTGGCGAGCCCGGAGAAGTTGAACCCGCCGGGCCCGGCCTGGCTGGAGTGCCAGAACACGTACACGTCCGGGTCTGGACCGTTGTCCACCGCCGTCAGCGCCAGGTCGAACGCCAGGGTCGAGGACCTGGCAAGGGCGCTCTGCAGGAGGGTGACCAGGGCCTCCTGGGACCTGGGCTGGATCGTGACCTGGATGCCCACCCTGCGGATGTCCTGCTCGATGCGCGCGGCGACAGCGGTGTACGGAGGCGCGTCGACAGTGGCGAGGCGCAGCTGGAGGCGGCGCCCCTGTTTCACCCGGCCCTGCCCCTCCCGGCGCCAACCCGCGGCGTCGAGCTGACGCCCGGCGGCGGCGGGGTCGGCCCGCGCGGCACGCTGGGGCAGCGCCGCCCAGGCCACGGCCGGTGGAATCGGCGAGTCGTCGGGTATGGCGTACCCGCCCAGGGGCCCGTTGATCAGGGCGGGCCGGTCGATGCTCAGGCTGATCGCCTGGCGCACATGATCGTCCGCCAGGACGTCGTTCTTCTGGTTCATGAGCAGCTCGCTGTATGTGAAGGTGGTGCCGGCGACGACCCGGCGGTTGACCGCGCCGGCGACCTGCCGACCCTCCCGCCCGGTCATGCCGGCGAAGACCTCGACCTCGCCGGCGAGCAGGGCCTGGATGGCGCGACCCCGCGATTCGTAAAGCCGCAGTTCGAGGCCGTCCAGGTAGGGTCGCTCGAAGGCGTGCGGGTTCCGCTCGAGGACCAGACGATCCCGCTCGACACGGGCAACCCGGAAAGGACCCGACGACGGGGCATCGGTGGCCTGCCGAAGGCTGGCGACGGGGCGGGGCCGCAGGGAGTGCTCGGGCAGCAGCCCCATGCTGGCCAGCGCCAAGAACGCCGGGCTGGACTGCGGCAGCGTGTAGGTCACGGTGAAGGCGTCCGGGGCCGTCGCGGCGATCCCCGCCCACGCCTGGCCCGTGGCCGACTTGGCGTCGGCGTCGGACTGCAGGACGGAAAGGGTGTAGAGCGCGTCCGCCGACGTGATGGGCGCGCCGTCCGACCACCGGAGGTCCCGGCGCAGGTGGAACGTATAGGTCCTGGCCGCTGCGTCGACTGTCCAATCGCGGGCGAGCTCCCCGGTCGCCCTGGCATCAGGCCCGGTTCGGGTCAGTCCACGGAACAGCAGTGCCGAGAGGTCACGTGAGTTGGTCGTCTCGGCGAAGGGAGGTACCAGGCTCATGGGTCCATCCACGACCAGCGCCTCCCGCACCGTCCCGCCGCTGACCGGCTGGTCCGTGCCCATCCCGCCGAGGGCGACCACGCCCGCCACGAGGGCCAGGACGAGGACCAGGATCAGTGCGGCGACGCCGCGAAAACCGACCCGGCGTTGCCGCCGGGGGGTCATGCCACTTTTACGTTGGCGACCGAAAGGAGAACGAAGATGATGCTCAGGCCGCAGGTGATCTGGAAGAGTGACTTCTCCACCCCGCGCTTGGTGCGGTACCCGCCGCCGCCGTCTCCCCCGCCACCGCCGATGGTTCCGCCGAGACCGGTACTGGACCGTGGGGTCTGCAGCAGCACCCCAAGGATGAGCAGCCCGGCGGTGATCACCTCCAGGACCTGCAGGACGCCCTTGAGCGGGAATCCGCGGCCCACAAAAGCGGCCGCCACGACCTGACCGACCGCGGCCACCGTGATGCTGTCCATCGGCTGCAGGTTACCAGACGCCGGTTCGAATTAAGCTTTCACAATACTGCTATCCTGTATCAATGCGGCTCTCTGGGATGGTGCTGATCGCGGTCCTCCTTGGCGGCTGCGGGGCCAACGCCAGGGAGTCGCTGGAGGTCCCCGCCGCTCCTGTCCCAGAGACGGCCCTGGCCCAGGTCGGGACCGACGACGTCCAGGTGTTCACCAACGGCACAGCGGCCACTTCGGCGCTGGTCGCTGCGGTGTCCGGGGCGAGGCGCACGGTCGACGCCGAGATCTACGAGTTCGACCGTCCGGAGCTCGTCAACGCCATGTTGAGCGCAACGCGTCGGGGGGTCGCGGTAAGACTGCTGGGTGATCCGACCGTCGCCGTCACGGTGGCGACGCTGCGGCGGCTGTCGGCGGCGGGCGCGGTGGCGACGTTCTTCCCGGTGGGGCCGCGCCAGATCGACCATGTGAAACTGCTCGCGGTGGATGGAAATGAGGCCTTCTTCGGCGGCGTCAACTGGGGGGCTCGCTCGTACCGCAACCAGGACTACGAAGTGCGGCTCGTGGGGCCGGCGGTCAGCAGGCTGGAGCATATCTTCGCCGCCGATCTGCGGCGCGCAGGCCTACCTGCCCGGGGTCTTCCGACCCAGCCCGCGACCGCGGGGGAGCCCCAGGTGATGACGACGTTCCCCGACGACGAGATCGGTCGAGCGGTGGTGAGCATGGTGCGGGCGGCGCGCAGGCGGCTTCACATCGAGATGTTCGTCCTAACAGACACCGAGGTGATGGCGGCGCTTGTGGATGCCGCCCGTCGTCGGGTCGACGTGCGGATCCTCCTGGACCCCTCCCAGGACCTCAACCAGGCCGCCGCCGCCCGGCTGCGCGCCGCCGGCGCGCGTTGTCGCTTCTATCGATCGCAGGGGGAGAAGCTGCACGCCAAGGCGGCGGTCATGGACGGCGACCACCTGCTCTTTGGTTCGGCCAACTGGACAGCCTCGGGCCTCCACCACAACCACGAGCTGGACATCCAACTGGTTCAGCCCGAGCTGGCGGCGGCAGTGAACGCCCGCATGGACGCCGACTGGCGAGCGGCAGTTTAGCCGGGACCTCCCGGCTCATGCCTGGGTGGCCCTGAAGGCCTCCCGCTCCTCGAGTCGCGACCTGGTGTCGTCACCAAGTAGGTAGGCAAGAACGATCAGGAAGAGGAATCCCAGCCCGAGCTCGCCCAGGGCTCCCAGCGGGTCTACGCTGCCGCCCACCCGCACCCCGAGCCCGGGTGCCAGGTACACGAAGAGGTAGTAGGCGCGCAGGCAGATCTCGGCTATGGCGTAGGCCAGGGCTAGCTGCCACGCCCAGCGCCGCAGCGCGAGAAGCCAGAGTGAAGCCACGAAACCGCCAAGGTTGAGGGCGAAGAGCAGGAGCGGGCCCGGGGCCAGCGTGAAGCGGCCAAAGATGAACCCGATCAGGTATGCGCCGTGCCGCGAGATGGACACCACGGAGACCAGGCCGAGGAACAGCGCGGCGCCGATCAGTTCCTGCTGGGGGACCGGCGCACCCTCAGGCGGGGTCGAGTTGCCGTACGCCAAGCCGGGCTCCGGTCAGCCCGTGACCGGGGCGGCGGCGCTGATGATGCGCAGGAAGTCGTCTGCGACCAGGCTGGCCCCGCCGATCAGGCCGCCGTCGATGTTCGGCTGCTGCAGCAGCTCGGCGGCGTTGCCCGCGTTCATCGACCCCCCGTAGAGGACCCGGACGGCGTCGGCGACGGCGGTGCCCAGGGCTTCCGCGACCAGCATCCGGATCAGTCCGCAGCTGTGCTCGGCGTGTTCCGGGGTCGCCGTCCTACCGGTGCCGATGGCCCAGAGCGGCTCGTAGGCCAGCACAACCTCCAGTCCCTGCTCCTCGTCCAGGCCCGCCAGGGCGGCGGGCACCTGGCGGCCGAGGACCGCCTCGGTCTGTCCCGCCACGTTCTCCTCCAGGCTCTCGCCCACGGCGACGATCGGGCGCAGGCCGTGGGCCAGTGCCGCATGCACCTTGCGATTCACGGTCTCGTCGGTCTCACCAAACATCTGGCGCCGCTCCGAGTGCCCTATCAGCGCGTAGCGGCACCATCCCGCGATCATCAGCGGGGAGATCTCGCCGGTGAAAGCCCCCCTGTCCTCCCAGTGCATGTCCTGTGCGCCGAGGACCACACCGGCGTCGGTGATCCCGGAACTTGACACCGGCCAGAGGCTCGTGAACGGCGGCAGAAGCGCGACCTCGACCGCGTCCAGGCGCGGCAGACCCTGCTGGATCTGGAGGGCCAGTTCCAGGGACTCGGGAACGGTCTTGTTCATCTTCCAGTTCCCGGCGATCAGTGGGATTCGGCTCAACCTCGTTCCTCCAGTGCGTTGATGCCCGGGAGCTCACGGCCCTCGAGGAACTCCAGCGTCGCTCCTCCCCCGGTGGACACGTGCGTGATCTTGTCCTCCAGGCCCAGAGTCGACAGCGCCGCGGCGAGATCACCGCCGCCGACAACGCTGATCGCCTTGCTTTCCGCCACGGCCCTGGCGACCCCCTCCGTGCCGTGCCGGAAGGGCTCCATCTCGTATACGCCGAGGGGCCCGTTCCAGACCACCGTGCCGGCGTCCCTGACGGCGGACGCGAACTCCTCGACTGTCCGCGGGCCCACATCGAGCATCATCCAGCCGGCCGTGATGCTGGTGGCGTCGACGACACGGAGGTTGGCGTCCTCCGCGAACGCGTCCGCGACCACGGCGTCGACGGGCAGGATGATGCGGTCGCCCGCCTCCTCCAGCAGCCTCCGGGCAATGTCAAGCTGGTCCTCCTCCACCTTGCTGGCGCCCACGTCAGCGCCCCGGGCTTTGAGCAGGGTGCAGGCCATGGCGCCGCCAACCAGCATCCTCGCGACACGCGGCAGGAGATGCTCCATCACGCCAATCTTGCTGGAGATCTTGGCCCCCCCCACGATCGCCACCAATGGCTCGCGGGGGTCCGTGAGCACGCTCCCCAGCACCTCGACCTCGCGCTGCATGAGCAGCCCTGCCGCGGCGGGGAGCAGATGCGCCACCCCCTCGGTCGAGGCGTGGGCGCGGTGCGCCGCGCCAAAGGCGTCGTTGACATACACGTCGGCGAGGGCTGACAAACGCCGCGCGAAATCGGGGTCATTGGCCTCCTCGCCGGCCTCAAAACGAACGTTTTCGAGCAACAGGACCTCCGCCGGCGTGAGGGTTTCAGCCGCCGCGGTGACTGCGTCCCCGACGACCCCGGGCGCCACCTTCACCGGGACGCCCAGCAACTCCTGCAGGCGCGCCGCCAGCGGCGCCACGCGCAGGGCGTCCACGACCTTTCCCTGGGGGCGACCCCTGTGGGTCACCACGATAACCGCGGCCCCCGCGTCAAGCAGGCGCCGGAGGGTGGGCACGCTCTCCCGGATCCGGGCGTCATCGACTATCCGACCGTCCTCGATCGGGACGTTGAAGTCGACTCGAAGCAGGACGCGCCGGCCCCTGACCTCGAGGTCGTCGAGAGTCCTCAGTCGGCCCATCAGGCCAGGCTCAGGACGCCGAGAAACCCTTCTGCGCCATGAAGCGCACGAGGTCCACCACCCGGCACGAGTACCCCCATTCGTTGTCGTACCAGCTCAGCACCTTGACGTGGCGGCCGTCGATGACCATCGTGGACTTGGCGTCGAACACCGACGAGTGGCTGTCGCCCTGGAAGTCGGTCGACACCAGCTCTTCCTCGGTGTAGCCGAGGATCCCGCTCAGGTCGTCCTCGGATGCCGCCTTCATGGCCGCGTTGACCTCCTCGGCAGTGACGTCCTTCTCCAGCTCTGCGGTCAGGTCGACCAGCGATACGTCCTTCACGGGCACGCGCAGGGCCATGCCGTGGAACTTGCCCTTCAGCTCCGGGAGGACCAGCGCGACGGCCTTGGCGGCGCCGGTCGACGTGGGGATGATGTTGACGGCCGCGGCCCGCGCCCGGCGCAGGTCTTCGTGGGGCGCGTCGAGGATCTTCTGGTCGTTGGTGTACGAGTGCACCGTGGTCATCAGCGCCGACTTGATCCCGAACGACTCGTGCAGGACCTTGGCGACCGGCGCCAGGCAGTTGGTCGTGCAGGAGGCATTGCTCACGATGTTGTGGGCCGTCGGGTCGTACGCCTTGTCGTTCACCCCAAGCACGATGGTGATGTCCTCGTTCTTGGCGGGCGCGGAGATGATGACCTTTTTGGCGCCGCCCTTCTCAATGTGCACCCGGGCCTTCTCAGCGTCGGTGAAGAACCCGGTCGACTCCACGACGAGGTCGACGCCGAGGTCCCTCCACGGGAGGTTGCCGGGGTCGCGCTCGGCAAGCACCTTGACCCGCTGGCCGTCAATGACCAGGTAGTCGCCATCCGCGGATACCTCGCCCTCGTAATTGCCCAGGACGCTGTCGTACTTCAGGAGGTGGGCGAGCGTCGCCGGACTGGTGATGTCATTCACCGCCACGACCGCGATGTCGTCGAAACGCTTGGTGGCGCGAAAGACGTTGCGCCCGATGCGTCCGAACCCGTTGATCCCGACCTTGATAGCCATCAATTCCTCCTGTTGGGCGCGCGGCCGCCGAGTGCGGGAATCAAGCGCCAGGCAGGCTGGGCAGGCGGCGCGAATCTCCCTCTAATCTACCAGACCAAGCTCGGCCGCCAGCGCCAGCATTCGTCGCAGTCGAGCGTTGGTTGCAGACTTGCTCAGGCGCAGCCGGGAGGCCAGTGTCGCCAGGCTGGCCGAGGGCCTGGCGATGCGCGCCTGGGCCACCTCGCGGATGGCCTGCGGCTGCGCCTCGAGCAGGCCGGAGCGGACCAGGCCGCGGGCGACTCCGGCCTGTCGCAGACCGGTGGCCACGCTGCGACGGAGGTTTGCGGTCTCGGAGTTCGCGGCACGATTGGCGTGGGCGCGCAGGTCCCGCAGGATGCGCTCGTTCTCGAAGCGCAGCACGGCCTGGCTCGCGCCCATCGCCTGGAGCAGCAGGGTTGCGTCGTCCGACCCTTTGACGTAGACCAGCCAGCGCGGCCCCTTGCGCCGCACCCGCGGCCGAACATCGAGGCCGATGAGAACGGCGGCGACGTGTCGCGCGCCTGACTGTGCCGCAAGCCGAAACTCCAGGTGAGTCCCGGCGGGGCCGATGCTCACGTCCCCAGCGGTCATGAACGCGGCGCGCAAAAAGGCCCGCCGGCAACACTGGCGGGAGGGCGCGGCCGGGGGCAGCGCCGGCGCCGGTCGAAGGGTCACAGCGTAGGTGGGACGCACATGCGTCGGCCCGCGCTGGAAATGACCGTCCTCGTGGATGGCTCCGTCACGGGTGAGCCGCACAAGCTTGCGCGCCACCGCGCTGCTGGTGAGAAGAAACGTTAGCCCGCCGGAGGCGTCACCGCCAGGGTCGTGGGTCCGGGCGGCGGCCAGGATCCCTGCCACCTCCGCGGCCTGGCAGCAGGCCCGCGACGGAAACTGCAGCGCCAGTTCGTGCCGCACGTCTGAAGCGAAAGTTGGCGGCCGCTGGGGCCTCCCGGCGAGGTTCCTGGAGGAATTCGGCACAGGCAACGCGGAGTTTAGCCGGGATCCACCGAGCCCGGCTTAGTGGACCCGGGTACCCTCCGTATACTCCCTCGCGATGCAGCCGTGTAACCTGCCGAGCTGCCTGAAACTCGGCGTCGACCCGGTCGCCTTTCACCTCGGCCCCCTCGCCCTCTACTGGTATGGGCTGCTGGTCGCCGCCGGGTTCGTCCTGGCCATCCGGGTGGCCGGCCGCGAGGCCGAGCGGAAGGGGCTCGACCCGGACCAGTTGCTGTCGGCCGCCCTGGTCGCGGCGCTCTTCGGACTCCTCCTCGCCCGCGTCGTCTACGTCCTCCAGACCAACCCTGGCGCCTACCTTGATCCCAAGCAGCTGGCGGGCGCGCTCTCCCTGTGGCAGGGTGGGTTGTCTTTCTACGGCGGGCTCTTTGGTGGCGTCCTCGGCACCTGGCTGTACACCGCCCGGAATAACCTACCCACCCTGCGCTTCCTCGACGTCGCCGCGGTCGGGGCCCCCATCGGGCAGGCGATCGGCCGCCTCGGCAACGTCGTCAACGGCGACCTGACCGGCCTCCGCACCTCCGGAGCCGGGGTCGAGTACACCAACGGCTCGAACTTACTGGTGCCGCCGTCGGCGCTCGGCCGGCCACAGCACCCGGTGGCGATCTACGACGCGGCGTTCGAACTCATCCTGTTCGGCGCGCTCCTCCTCGTCTGGCGGCGCCGGCCACTGCGCACCGGCCAACTGGCGGGCCTGTACCTCGTGGGGTGGGCGGCGGGGCAGCTCTTCATCCAGGCCTGGCGCGATCTCCCGGCCGTCTTCGCCGGCCTCAAGGTCACGCAGCTCACCGCTCTCCCGGTGATCGCCGTCGGCCTGTACCTCTTTCTGAGCGCCCGCGGGGTAGCAGAGAGCCCGGACCCCACGCCCTCGCATGCCGCGGCCCCGGAGGGCCGACTTACACCTGCTCCTTGATCGCACGAGCCACGGGCTCGGGCACTATCTCCCGCAGCTCGTCGATGGTCGCCTCGCGGACCCCGGCGAGGGAGCGGAACCGCTTGATCAGTCGCCGCTTGCGCGTCGATCCTATGCCCGGCACGGCGTCCAACGGTGACGCCAGGCGGTCCTTGCCGCGGGTATTGCGGTGGAAGGTGATGGCGAACCGGTGGGCCTCGTCCCGGATACGTTGCAGCAGGAACAGCCCGGGTGAGTCCAGCGGCAGCATGATCGACCGGGAGCTGCCCGCCGGGTAGAGCTCCTCCTTGCGCTTGGCGAGGCCGAAGGTCGCGATCTGGTGCACTCCGAGCTGCTCCATGACCTCGCGCGCCGCACTGAGCTGACCCTTACCACCGTCGATAACGACCAGGTCGGGGAGGCTGTCGAAGCTGCCGTCCGCGTCCCGCTCCGCGTCGCCTTCGCGCGCACTGGCCAGCCTCGCAAACCGCCGGCGGAGCATCTCCTGCATCATCGCGAAGTCGTTCGAACCGCGCACGCCCTTGATGTGGAATCGCCGGTAGTGCGAGGTTTTCGGCCGACCGTCCTCGAACACCACCATCGAGCCGACCGGGTCGGTGCCCATGAGGTTGGAGATGTCGTAGCACTCGATGCGCCTGGGCAACCGGTCCATGCCCAGGGCATCCTGCAGGTCGGACAGCAGCTTCTCAGCGCGCTCGTCGTCGTAGTCCTTCTTTATCGTCGCCTGCCGCAACGCCTCCTCGGCGTTGTTGCGCGCCATGTCCAGCAGTCGTACCCGGGCGCCACGGCGGGGAACCGCGACCTGTACCTGGGCGCGCCGCCGCTCGCTCAGGAACGACGACAGCGTGTCCGCGTCAGGCACGTCAACCGGGAGGAGGATCTCGCGAGGAAGGCTGGTGGCGTCGGCGTAGAACTGGCCCAGGAACCCGTTGAGCACCTCGGCCTCATCGCCCTCGCCGGCGCCCTCCAGCTCAAAGGCCTCCGAGCCCAGGACCTGCCCCTTGCGCACGGTCAGCACGGAGACCACGCTGCCCGTTTTGTTGCGCGACAACCCCAGCACGTCGGTGTCGCGCGCCGACTGGGTGATCACCCACTGTTGTTGGGCAACGCGGTCAAGGGCCGCCAGGCGGTCGCGCAGCCGGGCGGCGCGCTCGAACTCGAGGGCGTCGGAGGCGGCCTGCATGTCCCCCCGAAGGCCCCGCACCAAGTCTCCCGAACGTCCCTCCATGAAGAGGCCGATCTGGTCCAGGTTGGCGTGGTACTCGGCGCTGGAGATCAGGTTTTCGCAGGGCCCGGCGCAGCGTTTGATGTGGTAGTCCAGACAGACGTGGCCACGCTTGAAAATTTCATCCGAGCACGTGCGATAGGGAAATACCCGGCGCAGCGTCTTCATGGTGCTTCGCAGCGCCTTGGCGTTGGTGAATGGCCCGTAGTACCGCCCGCCGTCGTCATTCACGCGCCGCACCGTGTAGATGCGCGGGAAGGCGCCCGAGCGCGGCACCTTCATGTACAGGTAGTTCTTGTCGTCCCGCAGGCGCACGTTGTAACGCGGTTGGTAGCGCTTGATTAGCGTGTTCTCGAGGATCAGCGCCTCCTGCTCGGACGCGCACGTCAGCACGTCGAAGTCGAAGATTTTTCCCACCAGCCGGGCGGTCCGAGGATGCAGCGGTTCTGACGTCTGAAAGTAGCTCCGCAGACGGCTGCGGAGGTTCGAAGACTTGCCGACATAGATGACCCGTGTGCGGGCGTCGCGCATCACGTAAACGCCGTGACTGGCGGGCGCGTTCCTGAGCCGCTCCTTCAGGAGCTCGGGGCGCTCCCGAAGCAGTTCGGTCACAGGGGCGTCCGCGGGCCTCGGCAGCCGGATCCCTGCGCGGTCAGGCCGGTTGCTTGGTGGCGGAAGGCTGCTCCAAGTACGGCTGGAGGTACTGCCCGGTGTACGAGCCGGGCTTCGTCGCCACCTGCTCCGGGGTCCCCTCGGCGACGATCTCTCCTCCCCTGTCGCCCCCCTCGGGGCCGAGGTCGACAACCCAGTCCGCGGTCTTGAGGACGTCGAGGTTGTGCTCGATCACGAGCACCGTATTGCCGCGATCAACCAGCCGGTGCAGCACCCTGAGCAGTCGCTCGATATCGGCGAAATGAAGACCGGTGGTCGGCTCGTCGAGGATGTAGAAGGTCATGCCCGTGTCCCGCCGGGAGAGCTCCGTCGAGAGCTTGACCCGCTGGGCCTCACCGCCGGAGAGCGTCGTCGCGGGCTGGCCGAGCCGGATGTACCCGAGACCCACCTCGTTGAGGGTCTCCAGCTTCCTGGCAATCCTGGGAATGTTCTGGAAGAGGTCGAGGGCCTCGGCGACCGACATGTCCAGCACGTCGGAGATGCTGTGGCCCTTGAACCGCACTTCCAGCGCCTCGCGGTTGTAGCGCTTGCCCTTGCAGACCTCGCACGGGACGTAGACATCGGGAAGGAAGTTCATCTCGATCTTGATCATCCCGTCGCCCTGGCAGGCCTCGCACCTGCCTCCCTTGACGTTGAACGAGAACCGCCCCGGTGTGTAGCCCCGCTCGCGCGCCTCTGGCAGCGTTGCGAACAGCTCGCGGATGTACGTGAACACGCCGACGTAGGTCGCCGGGTTGGAGCGCGGTGTCCGCCCGATCGGCGACTGGTCCACGTCGATCACCTTGTCCAGGTGGTCGAGTCCACTGATCCCCCTGTGCTTTCCAGGGCGTTCCTTGGCGCGGAAAAAATGCTGGTTGAGAGCGCGGTAGAGGATGTCGTTGACCAGGGTCGACTTGCCCGAACCGCTGACCCCAGACACGCAGATAAAGGCCCCCAGCGGGAAGCCGACGGTGACCTCCTTGAGGTTGTTCTCGGTGGCGCCGCGAACCACCAGGCGCTTGCCTGAGCCCTTGCGCCGGCGTGGCGGCAGGGGGATCGCGCGCTCGCCCCGCAGGAACTGCGCGGTGGTGGAGTCCTTGGCGCGCAGCAGCTCCGCATACGTGCCGCTGAAGACGATCCGGCCGCCGTGCTCGCCGGCCCCCGGCCCAATGTCCACCACCCAGTCGGCGTGGCGCATGGTCTCCTCATCGTGCTCCACCACGATCAGCGTGTTGCCGAGACCGCGCAGCCGCTCGAGGGTGTTGATCAATTTGCGGTTGTCACGCTGGTGGAGCCCGATGGACGGCTCATCGAGGACGTACAGGACTCCCATCAGCCGCGAGCCGATCTGGGTAGCCAGCCGAATCCGCTGCGCCTCGCCGCCGCTCAGCGTGGGCGTGGTGCGGTTCAGGGTCAGGTACTGAAGACCCACATCCACCATGAACCCAAGACGCTCCTGGATCTCCTTGCGGATCTGGATCGCGATCGTCTCCTCGCGCTCGCTCAGGCTCAGCTCGGCGAAAAAGCGGTCCGCGTCGGCCACGGAGAGGTCACACAGCTCGCTGATGTTCTTGCCGCCGACGGTGACGGCCAGCGCCTCCGGCTTGAGCCGGCGGCCTTCGCAGCGTGGGCACGGCCGCGTCACCATGAGGCGCTCGATCTCCTGCTTGACCCACTCCGACTCCGTCTCCTTGTATCGACGGTCAAGCGCCGTCACGACCCCCTCCACGGTGGCGCGCTTGAACTTGATCCGGCCGAAGCGGTTCCTGACCGACTTCTTGCCGTCGAAGTCGTTGCTGCCGTAGAGCAGGAAGTCGACGTCCTCGCGGGGAAGCTCGGCGATGGGCCTCGAGGTGCTGATGCCATAGCGCCGGGCAACCCACTCGGCGTGCTCGGTGTAGTAGACGCCGGACCGCCCAAAGGTCTGGAAGGCGCCGTCACGAATCGACAGTGAGTGGTCCGGGAGGACCGCGTCGGGATCGATCTCCAGCTTGGTGCCCAGGCCGGTGCACTCGGGGCAGGCACCGTGGGGGCTGTTGAAGGAGAAGTTGCGCGGCTGCGGCTCCTCCAGGCCGGTGCTGCCATGGACGGGACATGCGTAGGACAGCGAGAAGAGCTGCTCGGCCTCGGCGCGCGCCCCCTTGAGCTGCTTACGCTTTGATGCTTTGGCCTCCACGGTCGGCGACTCCACCGGAACCACCAGCAGCGCGCCCTGCGACATCCTGGTGGCGGTCTCGATGGACTCGGTCAGCCGCGACCTCGAGTCCGGGTCGACCACCAACCGGTCGACGACCACCTCGATGTCGTGCTTGTAGTTCTTGTCGAGGTCGATGGTCTCCTCCAGCTCGTGCGTGACGCCGTCCACGCGGACGCGCACGAAACCCGCTTTGCGCGCCCCGTCGAGCACGTCCGCGTGCTCGCCCTTGCGGCCGATGACGACCGGGGCCAGGAGCATGATCCGCTGCCCCACCGGCAGTGCCAGCACCTGGTCGGTCACCTGGTCGACGGTCTGCCGGGCGATGGGCCGCCCACACTGCGGGCAGTGAGGATGCCCCACTCGGGCGTAAAGCAGGCGCAGGTAGTCATAGATCTCGGTCACGGTGGCAACCGTCGACCTGGGGTTGCGGCTGCTGCCCTTCTGGTCGATGGAGATCGCCGGTGAGAGCCCGTCGATCTGGTCCACGTCGGGTTTCTCCATCTGGCCCAGGAACTGGCGGGCGTAGGCGCTCAGCGATTCGACGTACCGGCGCTGACCCTCGGCATAGATCGTGTCAAAGGCGAGCGAGGACTTCCCGGAGCCCGAGAGGCCGGTGAAAACCACCAGCTTGTCGCGGGGAATCTCGAGATGGACGTCCTTGAGGTTGTGCTCGCGTGCGCCACGAACAACGATGCTGTCGGAAGACATTTGGGTACTGGAAAGTCTAGGCTCGCCGTCCTCCGAAGCTAACGCTTCAGCAGGCGCCAGCGGAGACCCCCACGGTGCAGCACGAAGCGGCCCAGGCACCACATGGTCTTGAGCCCGTAGATCGTGCTGACCCGGAAGTTGATGGAGGACGCCTCAGCGAAGTAGCGCGTCCTCACCGGGACCTCGCCGACCTTCATGCCAAAGGCGGCCGCCTGGATCAACACCTGGGTGTCGAAGACGAAATCGTTCGAGTTCCGCAAAAAGGGCACGGACTCGAGAAAGTGCCGGCTGTACGCCCGGTAGCCGGTGTGGTACTCGCTCAGACCCAGCCCCAGCACCGCGTTCTCGCAGGCAGTCAGGAACCGGTTCGCGACCAGCTTCCACCACGGCATCCCGCCTGCCCGGGCCTGGCCGCGCTCGGCGAAGCGCGAACCCATGACGAGGTCACAGCCACCCTCGCGCACCCTGGCGATCATCTGGGCCAGGATCGCGGGGTCGTACTGCCCGTCCGGGTGGAGCATCACGACCACGTCCGCACCCTGGCGCAGGGCCTCCATGTAGCACGTTTTCTGGTTCCCCCCGTAGCCGACGTTGTGAGGATGCCTGATCACCGTCAGGTCCAAGGACTCGGCCACGCTGACGGTGTTGTCGCGACTGGCGTCGTCGACGACGATCACGATGTCGGCCACCCCGGAGGGAATCTCGGCGATGGTCGCGCCGAGGGTCGTGGCGGCGTTGTACGCGGGCATCACCACCACCGCGCGACGGCCGTGGGGCGGGGGCGCCGTGCCGCTCGTCACTAGCGCCCGGGCCGGCGGGCGCGGGACCATCGGCCACGTGCGGGGCGCCCCGCGCCGACGGCCGCCGACTCCCGAGCCCCCGCCGCCGAGGCCTCAGGGGCGCCGGCGCCGGTCGCGCTTTCGAACGCCTCCTTGCGCAGGGCCATCAGCTGGTCCCGCAATGCGGCAGCCCGCTCGAACTGCAGGTCCCGCGCGGCCTTGCCCATCTCGCGCTCCAGCTTGCGCGCCAGCTTCACCAGCTCATCCGGTGGCAGACCCGCCTTGGCCTCGTACTCGGCGGCCTCCTCGGCGACCTGCTGCTTGTGGGTGTCGATGTTGTAGATCGCTTTCTTGATGCCGGCCGCGGTGATCCCGTGCTCGATGTTGTACGCGACCTGCATGGCGCGGCGGCGGTTGGTTTCGCCGATGGCCTTCTCCATGGCGTCGCTGTGCTTGTCCGCATACATGACGACCCGGCCCTCGAGGTGGCGGGCGGCCCGACCGATCGTCTGGATCAGCGAGCGGTAGCCGCGGAGGTAGCCCTCCTTGTCGGCGTCGAGGATGGCGATGAAGGCGACCTCTGGCAGGTCAAGGCCCTCCCGCAGGAGGTTGATCCCCACCAGCACGTCGAAGGCACCCAGGCGGAGGTCGCGAAGAATGTCGACGCGCTCCAGCGTGTCGATGTCCGAGTGCAGGTAGTTCACGCGCACGTCCATCTCGCGCAGGTACTCGGTGAGGTCCTCCGCCATCCGCTTGGTGAGCGTGGTGACCAGGACCCGGTGATTCTTCTTGACCTCCTTGCGGATCTCGCTGACGAGGTCGTCGACCTGGCCCTCGGTGGGGCGGACCTCGACCTCAGGATCTATCAGGCCGGTGGGTCGGACGATCTGCTCCACCACCTGCTGCGACCGTCTCTCCTCATAGTCGCCGGGCGTCGCCGAGGTGTAGATCAACTGGGTGACGCGCTCGTTCCACTCGTTGAAGTCGAGCGGACGGTTATCCAGGGCGGATGGCAGACGGAACCCGTACTCCACCAATGGCACCTTGCGGCTGCGGTCACCGCCGTACATACCGCCGATCTGCGGTACCGAAACGTGGCTCTCGTCGACAACGATCAGGGCATCGTGCGGCAGGTAGTCCATGAGCGTGAAGGGCGCCTCACCCGGCTGGCGGCCGGACAGGTGGCGGGAGTAGTTCTCGATACCCGGGCAGCTACCCGTCTCGCGCATCATCTCCAGGTCGAACATCGTGCGCTGCCGCAGGCGTTGCGCCTCAAGTAGCTTGCCCTGCTGGTCGAAGTAGCGGCAACGGTCCTCGAGCTCCTCCTCGATGGCGCCGAAAGCGTCACGCATCTTGGCCTGGCTGGTGATGTACTGGCCCGCAGGGAAGAGACGCAACTCGGGCTTCTCCCCCAGGATCTCCCCCGTCAGGGGGTCAAACTCGAGGATTCGCTCGACCTCGTCGCCGAAGAACTCCAGCCGGGTGGCGATCTCCTCGTAGGCCGGCTGCACGTCGACGATGTCGCCGCGAACCCGGAAGCGGGAGCGTCCGAAGTCCGTGTCGTGTCGCTCATACATCAATTGGACGAGCTTTCGCTGCAGGATGTCCCGGCGGATGGCGTCGCCCTTCTTGAGCTCGAGCGACTCACCCAGCCAGTCTTCGGGGGCGCCGATGCCGTAGATGCAGGACACGCTGGCGACCACGATGACGTCGCGCCGGGTCAGCAGGGCGCGCATCGCGCTGGTGCGCAGGCGGTCGATCTCGTCGTTCCGCGTGGAGTCCTTTTCGATATACGTGTCGGTGCGCGGGATGTACGCCTCGGGCTGGTAGTAGTCGTAGAAGCTGACGAAGTACTCGACGGCGTTGTTGGGGAAGAACTGGCGGAACTCCGAGGTGAGCTGCGCGGCAAGGGTCTTGTTGGGCGCCATCACCAACGTTGGCTTCTGGACGGCCTGGACGACATTGGCCACGGTGAAGGTCTTGCCGCTCCCGGTCACCCCCAGCAGGGTCTGCTCGCGGTGCCCTGCCTCCACCCCCGCGATCAGCCGCTCGATGGCGCGCGGTTGGTCGCCGGTGGGCCCGAAGGCAGACTCGATCCGGAAAGGCGCCACTGGTTTAGGTTACCCACGCGGCAGCGAGGCCAGGCAGGCCAGCCACAGCAGGAGCTCGCCGAGGGTGGGCATCGATCCCGCGACCAGGGCGCTCACGACGTACGGGGCGTGCAGCGCCGAGAAGACGACGAGCCATGGGAAGGCGGGCAGCCAGAGAAGGAGGTACGCCGCCACGAGGACGCGCCGCAGGCGGGGAGCCTGGGCAAGTGAGGGCGTCAGAAGGGCGAGTGCCAGCATCTCGGTGATGAGGTGATGGTCCCAGGTGAGCGTGCTGGCCAGCGGGATCACCGCCAGCAGCGACGCGAATACCGCGAGCCGCCCCACGTGTCCCTCGACCCGTGACCCACGCCACCAGGTCAGGCCGATGAGCCCCAGCACCGCGATGGCAGTCAGGATTCTGCCGGGCGTCGTAACCCCACCGAGCAGGACGAGCTGCGCCCGCTGCGACACCGCCGGCAGCGATTGGTTGCCATAGATCTCCGGGCTGCCGGTCGTGAAACCGGGCAACACGCGGACGAAGAACTCGGCAGTGTAGGGCGTCAGGAGCCACAGCGACAGCACGATCGCGACGCCTGCAGCGGTGAATGTGGCAGCAGCGGCCAGCAATCGCGGCCGCCGGTCCCATCGCACAAAGCCGATCGCAAGCAGCACCGGCAGGGGCTTCACCAGGGTGGCGGCGGCCACCGCGACGCCGGCCCAGCCCGCCTGCCTTTGGCGCGCGTATGAGCTGGCCGCCAGGGCGAGAAGGAACACCATGAGCACGCCCACCTGTCCCTGGTCCATGGCCACCACGACCGGTCGAAATGCCAGGGTCAGCGAAAAAAGGGCGAGCAGCACCGGGCCCCCGACGCGCCCGCGCAGCGTCCGCCAGGTTACGAAGATCGCCGCGCCCAGCATCAACTCGTTGACGCCCAGCCAGACTCGGTTCGCGACGCCCAGGGGAAGGCCGGACAGGGGTCGGACCAGTTCGGCGACCAGGGGCGGGTAGTTGAACCCATCGTTGCGGACCACGCCGTGGCAGCAGCGGAGTGTGGCCGTGTAGGGATCTCGGCCCGCCGAGACGTCCTGCGCCGCCAGCCAGTAGTTGCGGAAGTCGCTGGCGGGGTAACCGTGGACCAGCTGCCCCGCGGCGCGGATGATCCACCAGCCCAGCACGGCCACGGCAATTACCAGGAGCACCATGTCGCGACCCTGGCGCTCGCCGAAAGCTGACACCTAGTGGGCCTCCGCCTCGCCGACGCTGGCGGCAGGGGCGACGGCGAGGCACAACGCCAGGCCGATTCCACCCAGCAGGATTCCGCCTGCGACATCGGCGGGCCAGTGCTCGCCGAGGTAGACCCGACTGTACCCGATGATCCCGACCGCGAGTACGCAGACCCAAAGCCAAACCGCCTGCCGGGTGCGCCGCGCGAGTCGCAGGGCGATGAGGCCAAGCACCAGGGCGACGCGGGTCATGTGCCCGCTGGGAAAGGCGCCCGGGGTGACCAGGCCCAGGCCCAGGTGATTGTGCAGGCGCAGGAACCGCTCCGGCGGCCCGGGCTGGCCGATGACCTCCTTCGCGACGACCTCGATGAGGTTGAGCATGGCGAAGATCGCCAGCGGTACCCACCGCGCCCATCGCAGGGGCCGCGATGCGCGCGTGGTGAGGACAAGAACGAGCATGGTCAGCGTCGTCACCTCGACCGAGGCGGTGGCTGAAAGCAGGGCCATAACAACGTCCAGCGGGCGGCTGGCGGGGACCTGGGCCAGCAGCAACAGGAACCTGTCGCTGCGGTGGAGCGCCCCCTGGTTCACGGCAACCGCGAGCACACCCAGGACCACCGACAGGACCACGACCCAGGCGATACCGGCACGACGGATGATCGCGCTTGTCACCGCTGACACCTCGGGCAGTACACCGTGGTCCGCCCGGCGACGACCGCCTTGCGCAGGACGGCCGCACAGCGGATGCAGGGAAGGCCCCCCCTGCCGTACACCAGCAGCCGCTCCTGGTTGCGCCCCACCTCGCCGTTGGCGTCGCGGTAGTCGTCAAAGGTCGTCCCACGCAGGTCCACCGCGCCGGCGAGCGCCTCGCCGATCGCCTCATAGAGTCGTCTGCGTCGGGCCGGGCCGAGCCGGGAGGCGACCGCCGTGGGGCGCACCCCGGCCCGAAAGCAGGCCTCGTCGGCATAGATGTTGCCCAGGCCGGCGACGGCCGCCTGGTCCAGCAGCAGGGCCTTGACCGCGCGCCGGGTGCGCCGCAGCGCGGTGTCGAACGCCGCCGGCGTGAGGCGGGTGGCGTACTGCCCCCAGGCGCCGGGGTTGGCCTGGGCATTGGTGGTGGGCTCCGGTCCGAGAACCGGGAGGACCCCGGCTTGGGCGAGTTCCAACGGGGTCCCGAGCAGGACCCGGCCGAAGCGGCGGTAGTCCTGCATCCGGAACTCCTCCCCGGTCGACAGGAGCAGCCGCAGGTGGGTGTGTGGCGGCGGCTCGCTGTGGGGGGAGTGCAGACCGAGTCGGCCCGTCATCCCCAGGTGTAGGACGAGAAACTCGAGGTCGGGACCGTCGAGCTCGACGAGCATGAACTTGCCATGCCGCCCCACGCGCGTGAGGTGGCGGCCGGTGATGCGGCGACGAAAATCTTCCCTTTCCGGGTAGCGCAGGACTCCCGGTTCTGCGACAACGGCCGCATGCACCTGGCGACCCTCGAGCCGCGGACGCAGGTCGCGAACGATGGTCTCGACCTCCGGCAGCTCGGGCACGCGCCTAGGTGTCGACCGGCAGCGGCGTCATCTCGTCCCAGTTGTGGCCGACCTTGACCTCCACACCGAGAGGCACGCGCATCTCGTATGCGTCCCGCATCTCCCGCTTGATGACCACCGCAAGGTTGTCCAGCTCCGCGGGGAGAACGTCGAAGACGAGTTCGTCGTGGACCTGCAGGACCATCTGCGAGTGCATCCCCGCCTCCCGCATCCGGCGCCGAATGGCGACCATCGCGACCTTCATGATGTCGGCGTTGGAGCCCTGGAAGGGCATGTTGATGGCCATCCGTTCGGCCGCCGATCGCAGCATCGGGTTGGCGGCACGCAGGTCCTGCAGGTAGCGGCGCCGTCCCAGCAATGTCTCGACGTAGCCGGTTCGGTAGGCGTCAGCTTTGATCGACTCCAAAAAGGTGCGGACACTGGCGAAGCGGCCGAAGTACGCGGCGATGAATTGTTTGGCCTCCTCGATGGGCATGCCAAGGTCTCGCTGCAGACCTGAGGCCGAGAGTCCGTACAGGACCCCGAAGTTCGCAACCTTCGCGGCGCGACGCTGGTCCGGCGTCACCTGTTCCAGCGGCACACTGAAGACGACCGACGCGGTCACCGCGTGGATGTCGTGTCCCTCGCGAAATGCCTGCACCAGGGCCTCGTCCTGCGAGAGGTGGGCCAGGACCCTGAGCTCTATCTGGCTGTAGTCCGCGCTGACCAGCAGGTTGTCCGGCCGCGGGATGAAGGCCCGCCGGATGCGTCGCCCCAGCTCCGTGCGGATGGGAATGTTCTGCAGGTTGGGATCGCTGCTAGAGAGACGACCGGTGGCCGCCACCGTCTGGTTGAAGCTGGTGTGGACGCGGCCGTCGGCCGGGTCGACCAGCAGGGGCAGGGCATCGATGTAGGTGGATTTGAGTTTGGTCAGCTGGCGGTACTCCAGCACCAGGGGGACGACCACGTGCGCCTCGCGCAGCGACTCCAGCACGGTCGAGTCGGTGGAGACCTTTCCCGTAATGGTGCGGCGCCCGGAGGAAAGGCCGAGTTCGTCGAACAGCAGCTTCTGCAACTGCAGCGGGGAGTTGACGTTGATGGCGTAGCCGGCGATCTCGTTGATCGAGGCCTCCACCGCCGCGATCCGCTCGCCAAGCTCCCCGGAAAGCCGGCCGAGGACCTCCACGTCGATCGCCACCCCAGCCAGCTCCATCTCGGCGAGGATCGGAGCCAGTGGCACCTCCACGTCGTGGTACAGGCGCGCCAGGCCGGCACGCTCCAACTCGGGCTCGAGGTGGGTCTTGAGCAGCGCCAGGGCCGCCGGTTCGGGGCCGAACAGGCGGGCGGCGGTCTCGGCGTCGACCGTGCCGGGGGTCACCGCCTTGCGGCCGCTGCCGAGCACGTCGGAGATCGGTTGCAGGGTGCGCCCAAGCCACTGGTAGGCGAGCTCGGCGACGGGGGGCGTCTTGGCGCGCGAGTCCGCGAGGTAGGCCGCCAGTGAAACGTCGAACCCACGCGGGGGCGGGAACCCCCGGGGCCCAAGCGCGAGCTCGACCTGCTTGAGGGAGTAGCTGGTCAGCTCGAGCGACTCCCAGCGCCGTCGCAGCGCCCCCAGCAGGTCATCCGCGGCCGCGGTGGGGACGCCTTCGGCAACGACCGGGACGTATGCCGCGCGGTCCCCGTCCGCGGGCGCCAGGACCACTCCAACGACCGCGGAGCGCCGAGGTTGGGGGTCGTCGAGCACAACCGTAAAGGCCACTCCTCCCGGGCCCCACTCATCGAGCAGGGTCTCCAGCCGCGCGGCGTCGCCGACGACCTCGGTCGCCAGCTCCAGAGGCGCCTCCACCCCTCCCCCGGCGGTAACCGGGGCATCGAAGCTGAACGATCCCTGGCTGGAGCCCGCGGGTCCGGCCACCGTGGCACCGGCGGATGCCGACCCCTCCCGGTCCTCCGGGGTCTTCTTGTTGGTTCCAACGGGGCGGGGCAACCGCGGCATCAAGGTCCGGAAGTCGTACTCCTCGAAGAGGGTGCGGACACGCTGATCGTCGTAGTCCTTGAGAACGATGGCCTCCGGGTCAAGCGTCACCGGTACGTCGCGGACGATCGTCGCGAGGCGCTTGGACAGGGGCAACTGCTCCGCGTTGGCCCGCAGCAACTCCTGGATACGCGGCGGCTTCACGGCGTCGAGGTGCTCAAGCAGGTTCTCCAGGCTGCCCCAGTCCTGGATCAGCTTGACCGCTGTCTTGTCGCCGATGCCCGGGACCCCGGGGATGTTGTCGCTGACGTCGCCCTTCAGGGCCTTGAGGTCGGTCATCGCCTCCGGGCCGAGGCCTCCATAACGTGCTCGAACCTCGTCCACGCCGTAGCGGGTGAACTCCGAGATGCCTCGGCGCATCGCCAGCGCGCTGACCCGCGGCGACACCAGCTGCAGGGCGTCCAGATCCCCGGTCAGGATGTCGACTGTCAAGCCCATCTCCTCGGCCTGCCTGGACAGCGCGCCGATGATGTCGTCCGCCTCGAATCCCTCCACCTGGTAGGTGGCGAAATTGAGCGATTCCACCACCTCCCGGACGATCGGGAACTGGCCGACAAGATCGTCAGGCGCCTTCGGCCGCTGGGCCTTGTACTCCGAGTACTGGGCGTGTCGGAAGGTCTTGGACGGATGGTCGAAGGCCGCGGCCACGAGGTCGTGCCCAGGCAGGGCGTTCAGCAGCATGGAGGTGAACCCGAAGGCCGCGTTGGTCAGCCTTCCCCGGCGATCGGTGAGCGCCGGGAGGGCGAAGAAGGCACGGTAGATCAGCGAGTGGCTATCGACCAGCAGCAGCTTCTGTCCGGTCTTCGCCGAGTCCGGCGGCATGGCTTCCGATTCTAATTCCGGGGCCGGAGCGCGCGGTCTATGATGCTTAGCGAGGTCGATTGAGGTTGGCAAAGCGCGGGTACACCGAGATGCAGGTGGACAGCATCAGGGTCCACATGCCAAGCGGCCAGCACGTCGTCATCCTCAAGGACGGCACGGCCGACCGCTACCTGCCGATCTGGATCGGCATCTACGAGGCCAACGCGATCGCCCTGAAGATCACCGGCATCACCCCCGAACGGCCGATCACCCACGACCTGATGACCAGCATCTTTGCCGAGTTGGGAGCCCGCATCACCAGCGTGGAGGTGAGCTCCCTGGCCGACAACGTGTTCTACGCCCGGATCTTCATGTCGGTCGATGGCCGAAACCTGGACATCGACGCGCGGCCGAGCGACGCCATCGCCCTCGCGGTGCGAGCGGAGGTCCCGATCCTGGTGTCCGACGATGTCTTGGAGCGCGCCGGTGTCACGCCTGATGGCGACCAGGAGGAGAACGACGCGGAGAGCGCCGAGGCCACCATCTTCAAGGAGCTGGTGAACTCGATGGAGCTACCCGACCTCGGCAATCCCGAGGACCGGCCCGACCTCGGTAACCCGGAGGACCGACCCGACCTATTCTCCGGGGGCAACTAGCAACAGCCCACTCGCGTCAGTCGCGCCGCCGTCCGGCGTACAGGACGTGGTTGCTGATCCCCAGGATGGAGGGGTCCGACGAGGCCCCGTAGGCGACATCCATGAGCAGATCGTGGGCGGCGCCGTCGCGCTCACGCAGGTCGGCGACCTGCTCCTGGACGAGGTGCAGGAAGCTCTGAGAGCCGACCAGCCGCGCGGTCGTGAAGCCCCCGCCCTCGAAGAAAGGCTCGATGTCCTCGGGGCGGAACAGGTAGGCATTGGTGAAGCGTCCCGGCTCGGGATTACGGTAGACCCCGTCGTCGAGCAGCGCCTGGACCTCGGATAGTCGCGCCGACCCGTACTCCAGCAGCACGCCGAGCATCCAGGCGTAGCGGGTCATCACCGTCGCCAGCAGCATCCCCCCCGGTCGAAGCACCCGCCACGCCTCGGCGAGCGCCCGCTCGCGGTCTCCGGCATCGGCAAGGTGATAGAACGGGCCCAGGCTCATGACCACGTCGAAGGCGCCGTCCTCGAAGCGCGAAAGATCGCGGGCGTCGAGCTCCATCACGGCCTCCGCCTCAAGGCCCGCGGCCGACAGTTCCCGCCGCGCGATCTCCAGCAACCGCGGCGAGAGGTCCCCGAGGACGACCTGGTGACCGCGGCGCAGGAGCCAGCTCGTCCAGGTCCCGGGACCGCCTCCGAGGTCCAGAACACGCGCACCGCGGGGGATCAGTTCCTTGAAGACACGACCGTGGATCTCCCGCTCGACCACGCCCTCATACGGGTTGTCCAGGCGGTGCAGTTCGCTCTCCGCCCGACCGTCGTAGTAACCGCGAACCGCGTCGAGGGCATCCCCTTCCGCCATGGTTGTTCTACCGGGCCAGAGCAGGCAATGCGCTACCCGGACCGGCCTGGCCACAGGTCCCAGAAGGCCGGGTCCTCGAGGCCCAACCTCCACGCCGCCAGCCCTGCCATGCCGAGGCGTTTCGCCGCCTGGGCCTTGGCCGCCAAGCTGGTGCCGTTCTCGAACCAGACCACGTGCTCGTCGGCGGGAGTGGTGTAGCGCACATAGGGGGTCTGCGATCCGAAATCCCAGCTCATCGTGCCGTCGTGGGCCGCCGCCGTGGCCAGGGCCTCGTCGTACCCGCCCGCGGTCGCGGCGCCACGGGCCGGCCAATCCCGGTAGTAGAGCGGGACCCCGAGGTAGAGCCGGTGGCGATCCAAACCGCCGGCACTGGCCTCGACCACCTGCTGCACCCAGTCGAGCCCAGCCACAGGGCCGGGATCCGTAGCCGCGGTGTGCTGGTCATAGGCCATCAGGCTCATGGATGTGGCATCGCGGGCAAGGGCCTCGTAGTCGTAGACCCCCGAGTGCCCGAAGAGCTGCTCGAGGCTGCTCGCGTGGGGCTGTTTGCGGGGGATGACGGCCGTGGAGTACCTGAGCCCTGCGGCCTTCATCGCCCCCGCCAACCGCTGCGAGAAACGCGACAGCGCATCGCGATCGCTAAAGCTGAGCCCCTCAAAGTCCAGCTGGTAACCGGCATAGCCGTGGTGCTGCGCCTCAGCGACGAGCGCACCCGAGAGCTGGTCCACGGCGGAAGGGGCGGCAAACAGCCGCCTCGCCGTGGCGGCGCTGAAGTCCTCGTTGGTGATCAGCGGCATCACCTCCACGCCCGCCTGCCGGGCAATCCCCAGGGCCGCCTCGTCGACGCTCCTGACAAGGTTGCCGTCCCCGGTGGCGGCATAGAAGCTCGGCGCGAGCACGGTGATCTGGCGGGCGTGGCGGGCGAGGTCAGCGCGCGCCGTCGCCGAGGGCAGGTAGTAAGCCTGGAGGCTCAGGCCCGTCGGGGGGGCCAGAGCCGGGGTCGATAGGTCGACCCGCGCCCACGGCGGGCTGCCGGAGCTGCCCACGGCTGTGGTGAACTCCGACGCCAGGTACGCCCCCGTGGTCGCCCGAAGGCCCGCCGGGAGGGTGAACCGCGGGGTCTGACCGCGGGGCCACCGGCCCTCGATCCCTCGGTCGTCCCGCCGCACCGCCGCGCCTGCACGGGCCAGGACGTCGGCCACCGCGGTCGGGTCGGCAAGCTCTCGGGAGCTGCTGACCTGCACGGTGGTCTGTGCGGCGCTGACCATCCAGGTTGCCGCTATTTGCAGGGGTCGGCTCACCTCGAAGTCGAGGGCAACCTGGCCGACGCGCGCCGGCCCGATGGCGGGTCGCCAGACCTCCAGGTGATGCCTGGTGCCCTGGGGCAACTCACCCACGTCAAGGCGCGCGGTGCGGCCGGCGGAGGGCGTAACCGCGACGTAGCGGCCGTCGAGTGACGCTCGAAACTCCGTCGGATGGCTTCCCGGGGGCAGCACCAGGCCGAGGGTCGGTCGGGGCGAGATATCGCGGGCGCCGGGGCTGAGCGCGGCGCCATCCACCGTCACCGCAGGCGCCGCCTGGACCGCCACCGAAGCCCCCCGGCTCAGCAGTGCCCCAGTTCCCAGGGCCAGGATGACGGCCGCCGCGAGCAGTGAACGCCGCCGCGTGAACATCGCCTCGATTATCGATCTGGCGCTTCGGATAGCCTTAGCGCATGTTCGACACGCTGACCAGCCTGGGTGACACGGGGCTCTCCTATCACTCCCTGGCGCGGCTGGCCTCGGCCGGGCTCCCGGACGTGTCCCGGCTGCCCATGACCGTCAAGATTCTGCTCGAAGGGCTGCTCCGTGCGGGCGCATCGGGCGGGGCGGCCGAGCGTGACATCAAGGCACTTGCGGCCTGGCCCGCGCCGTGGCCCGATGGCGCCCAGCTTCCGTACCGGCCGTCCCGGGTCTTGCTCCAGGATTTCACGGGCGTACCTGCCGTGGTAGACCTCGCAGCGATGCGCTCCGCGATGGAGCGCGCCGGCCTTGATCCGTCGCTCATCGACCCGCTTGCGCCGGCGGATCTGGTCATTGATCACTCGGTGCAGGTCGACCGTTTTGGCAGCACGGACTCGTACCACCTGAACATCGAGAAAGAGTACGAGCGCAACTCGGAACGATACGCCCTGCTGCGCTGGGCCCAGGGCGCCTTCAACAATTTCACGGTGGTCCCGCCGGGCATGGGGATCTGCCACCAGGTCAACCTGGAGCGACTGGCCCGCGTCGTCCAGGTTCGCGACGTGGACGGCCGCCAGGTGGCCCTCCCCGATACCCTGGTGGGCACCGACTCGCACACGACCATGGTTAACGGGCTCGGCGTGCTGGGCTGGGGGGTTGGCGGGATCGAGGCGGAGGCGGCGCTGCTCGGCCAACCGATCTTCCTGGGCTCGCCCGTGGTGGTCGGAGTCCAGTTCCGCGGCGCGCTGCGGCCCGGGGCCACCGCGACTGACCTGGTCCTGACCCTCACCCAGATGCTCCGACAGCACGGAGTGGTCAACAAGTTCGTCGAGTTCTGCGGCCCGGGCCTCTCGACGTTGTCGGTGGCCGACCGCGCGACGATGTCCAACATGTGCCCCGAGTACGGCGCCACGGCCGCGTACTTCCCGGTCGACCACCAGACCTTGCGATACCTCGACATGACCGGGCGCGAGTCGGAACACATCGCCATGGTCGAGCGCTACTGCCGTGAGCAGGGCCTCTTCCGCACCGAGGACTCACCGACACCGCAGTTCAGCGAGACGCTCGAGCTGGATCTCACCACGGTTGAGCCGAGCGTCGCCGGTCCAAAGCGTCCCCAGGACCGCGTGCCCCTCGACAGCGTCCGGCAGAGCTTCTACCTGGGCTCGGCCCAGCCGGTGCGCACCAAGCCCGGGGAGCTCGGGCGTTTCGAAACGGAGGGCGGCCAGCCCGACGACATGACGGCGCACACGCGGGTACAGGGGCAGGTCGACGAACCGATCGGTGACGGGGCCGTGGTGATCGCGGCGATCACCAGCTGTACCAACACGTCCAACCCCTCGGTAATGGTCGCCGCCGGGCTGGTGGCGCGGAAGGCCGCCGAGCGCGGACTCACGGTGCCGTCATACGTCAAGACCAGCCTCGCGCCGGGGTCCCGCGTGGTGACGGACTACCTCCAGCGCGCCGACCTGCTCAAGGACCTCGAGAAGCTTGGCTTCTTCACCGACGGCTACGGCTGCACGACGTGCATCGGCAACAGCGGTCCTCTCGCGACCGAGGAGGTCGAGGCGTCGGTCAAGAACCACAACCTCAACGTCGCCGCGGTCCTCAGTGGAAACCGCAACTTCGAGGGGCGGATCCACCCATTGGTGCGCTCCAGCTACCTGGCCTCGCCGCCGCTGGTGGTGGCGTTCGCGCTCGCCGGGACGGTCGACATCGACCTCACCAGCGAGCCACTGGGTAGGGATGCCGACGGCCGCCAGGTGATGCTGTCCGACATCTGGCCCACTAATGAGGAGGTGGGCGAGCTGGTCGAGGAGTGCGTCAAGCGCGAGATGTTCGAGCAGGAGTACGCGCGCATCTTCGCCGGGGACGGGTACTGGCAACGCATGGAACTCCCCACCGGCCCCAGCTACCGGTGGGACCCGGAGTCGACCTACGTTCGCGAGCCGCCCTACTTCAAAGAGGAGTCGGCCATCCAGGGACCGGCCAACATCTCTGACGCCCGCGTCCTGGTGATGGTCGGTGACTCGGTCACCACGGACCACATCTCCCCCGCCGGGTCGATCCCGATCGATAGCCCTGCGGGCCGCCACCTTGTCGAAAAGGGCGTCGGCTGGACGGACTTCAACAGCTACGGGGCGCGACGCGGCAACCACGAGGTCATGGTCCGCGGGACATTCGCCAACATCCGGCTGAAGAACCTCCTGGCCGGCGGTAAGGAGGGCTACTGGACGGTGGTCCTCCCCGAGGGCAGCCCGGCCACGATCTACGACGCGGCGATGGAGTATGCCGAGAAGAACGTTCCCCTCATCGTCCTGGCGGGGAAGGAGTACGGCAGCGGCAGCTCACGCGACTGGGCAGCCAAGGGCCCCAAGCTGCTCGGGGTGCGCGCGGTCATCGCCGAGACCTTCGAGCGGATCCACCGCAGCAACCTGGTCCAGATGGGCATCCTCCCCCTGGAATACGAAGCGGGCCAGTCGGCGGCAACACTGGAATTGGACGGCCACGAGCGCTACGACATCACGGGCCTGGAGGACGGTCTCCACGCGAAGATGAAGGTCAAGGTGCGGGCGGTGCACCCCGACGGCGAGGTCACGGAGTTCCAGGTCAACGTCCGCGTCGACAACGAAGACGAAGTGGGCTACGTGCGCAACGGGGGCATTCTGCCGATGGTGCTGCGGCGGATCATGGCCGAGCAAACAGCGGCCGCAGCCCTGCCCTAACCCGGCTCCTTTCGGGCCAGGCCCGCGACCTCCTCGGCGGTGCGGTTGAAGATCTGCGGCACCTTCCACCCGTTGAGGCCCGCGTAGGTGTCGATCTGGGAGCGGTGATGCACCTCGTGCTCCACCATGTTCATCAGCGCTCGCCAACCGGCGATGCTGGCGTCAGATCCCCAGCCTGCCACGGCCACCCGCCGCCGCAGCCAGTCGTCAGGGGTCTGGCCCAGCGCTTCGATGAGCTCCGCGGCTGACCTCTCCAGCTCCGGCAACCACTGGTCCCGCGGCAGCGGTGGCGGCAGGTCCATGACCCAGCCCTCATCCCGGTAGACACCCAGGAACATTCGCCGGGTATCGACGATGTGGGCAACCAACTGTCCGATCGACCACGCCTGTTCGCCTTCGCCCGCCGCAGGTGCCCAGGCCTCCGCCTCCGGCGGCAACGCACCGATGTCCCGAAGCGCGCGGCGGTTGACTCCCTCGTAGTAACGGGTGAAATCGGCGATCGTGGTCAGCATGGTCAGCTCCCGGCTTGGGTTCCTTGCTATTCCCCGGAGGCCGTCGCCGCCAGTGGCGCCGGCCTGGCGAACAGGTAACCCTGGGCCCACGGTACCCCGAGGTCACGAAGGACCTCGGCCTGCGCCGTGGTTTCCACCGACTCGCCCACGAGGATGGCGTCGATCGAGGCAGCGAAGGACCCGATGGCGGTGACCATCGAGCGGCGAATGGGGTCAGCCTCGATGTCGTCGACCCAGGTCGCATCGAGCTTGATCAGGTCAGGCTGAAGGCTGACGATGTGGCGCATTGACGCGAACCCTGCGCCGGCGTCGTCGACCGCCAGGCGAACGCCGTCGGCGCGTAACCGCAGCAGGGCCCGATTCATGGCGCGGTAGTCCGAAACCTCCTCCTGTTCGGTCAACTCCAGGACGATGCGATCGAGAGGCAGCCCTTCGAGGCTGCGCTGCAGGTGGTCAGACATCATCCCGAAGCGCGACAGGTTGACGCAGACCGAGACCTCCTCGCGAAGGTCGTCAAGGGCCATGAGCCCGCAACGCAGCGCCGAGAGCTCAAGGTCCTCACGCAGGCCATGGCGACCGGCCTCGGCAAACCACCCGTCGGGGGTAAGGTCAGGGTGCCCCCTGAAGCGCGCCAGCGCCTCGTAGGCGACGACGCGACTCGTGCCGAGGTCCACCAACGGTTGGTAGTACATCCGCATGCCGCCGCCGATGATGGCTTCGCGGACCCGGGTCTGGGGAACGCCGGGGGACTCAGTTCCCACGTGGGCATCGCCGTTCCGAGTCTCTCCCATCTGCCTTCCCGCCTTTATGGTAAAGAGTTTACGAATATTGTTTGATTTGTATCAATTATTGTAAGTCGCAGCGAGCCGTTGTCAACGGACGGCGGTAGGTGGAGTGAAGTGGAGTCTCGAGAGAAGCTGGAGCGGGCGGTCCAGCGCAGCCTGCGGCAGTTCGACGCGGAGCTGGACGTGCTGGAGCAGGTGGCGGCCGCACACCTCAAGCTCTCGCGCACTGACGGAAGGGCGCTGGAGATCATCGAGCGCCGCCGAGAGGGCGTGACCCCCGGCGACCTGGCGCGGGACCTCGGCTATACGCCCAGCGCGGCCACGGTCGTCATCAACCGCCTGGAGGCGGCGGGGCTGGCCGAGCGAACACTCTCGACGACTGACCGGCGACGCCTGCACGTGCGCCCCACCGAGGCCGGGCGCAAGCTGGTTCAGGGCTATTTCGGGCAGCTCGGCGAGCAGGTTACCCGCCTGTTGATTGACATGTCCGACGAAGAGCTGCTGGCGGTCAACCGTTTCCTAACCGAGATGGGCGCCACGGTCGCTGAATATCGCAGCCACCTGGCCTCCGTCACCAGGGCCGGCGCCCCGGGGTGAAGGTAAACGAAGGGGAATGCGGGAGGAGGGATTTGAACCCTCAAGCCCTTGCGGGCAACGGTGTTTGAGACCGTCGCGTATACCGTTCCGCCACTCCCGCGGGGCTACGAGGATAGCGCCGCGACGACTTTGCTCTCACGTACGGCCCCGTAGGATATAGGGGTGCCCGCCCCTGTAGCCGACCTTCGATATGCGCGCGCCCACGCGCGCCGGCGCCCTGCTGCCGGGCGCAATGTCGCTCTCGCCCTCGCGCTGGTCGTGGCCGTCCTCGTCCTGGGCTACGGGGGCTACCGGGAGGCGCGGTACGTCTGGCACCGAACCCACGCCGCCGGCACTGCCAGTTCCCACGCGCTCAACGGGGCGCAACTTGGCAAGCTGACCAGGGTCAGCCCCAGCTACGCCGGCGATCAGTCCTTCCAGCACGTGCGGGATGGCGCCGCGCAGCAGGTGCCTCCGCCGCCACCCGCCGGCGCCATCCTCAAGGCGCCGTACACCGTACAGGCGCCATTCGGAAACTGGAAGTTCCACCAGGAGAGCTGCGAGGAGGCCGCGGTGCTGATGTACCACGACTACCTCGAGGGCGACCTTCGCTCCGACATCCCCCCGGCGGAGGCCGACCGTGACCTGCGGGCGATGAAAGCCTGGCAGGTGCAGAACTGGGGGGCCGAGGTGGACCTGTCGATCGAGAGGACGGGGCAGTTCGCCCAGGCCTACTACAACTACAAATACCAGGTCATCACCGTCACGCCAGACAGTGTCAGGGAGGCGATTGCGGCAGGTCACCCGGTGGTCGTCCCGGTGATGACCCACTCTTTGCAGAACCCCCACTACGGACCACAGACCGTCTACCACGAAGTCTTCATCAAGGGCTACAACGCGGACGGGGTGGTGACCAACGACGCCGGGGTCCAAGAGGGCAAGGACTGGTTTTACTCCTGGTCCATCCTGCTTAACGCCATCGACGCGCAGACGCCGCGGATGCACCAGGACCGCGTCGGACTGGTCCTCACCAAGTAGTGTCGCTCCGATGCTGATCCTGATGGGTGCCCACGCGACGCAGGCCGACATCGACGCGGTTTGTGAGTCGGTGCAGCAGCGCGGCTTCCGGCCCGTCAAGCTGCCCGGCGAGGACCGCGTGGCGATTGGCGTGCTGGGCTCGAACCCGGTCAGCCTGCGCGACTCCATCGTCAACATGCCCGGGGTGGTGGACGCGGTGCCGGTCAGCAAACCCTTCAAGCTGGTGGGTCGCGAGTTCCATCCCGAGCCAACCATCGTCGACGTGAGCGGCGTGCGTATCGGTGCAGAGAGCTTTGCGGTGATGGGTGGCCCCTGCTCGGTTGAGAGCGAGGCCCAGCTGATGGAGGTGGCGGAGGCCGTGGCGGCCGCCGGCGGGCACATGCTGCGCGGAGGGGCGTTCAAGCCCCGGACCTCGCCTTACTCCTTCCGCGGCCTCGGCGAGGAAGGGCTCAAGCTCCTCGCCCTGGCCCGCGAGCGCTTCGGCCTGCCCGTGGTGACCGAGGTCATGAACATCGACGACGTCGACGTGGTCAGCCGCTACGCCGACATGCTCCAGATCGGCGCGCGCAACATGCAGAACTACGGCTTGCTGGAGGCCGTGGGCGCGGCACGGCGGCCGATCCTCCTCAAGCGCGGGATGAGCAGCACCATCGAAGAATGGCTCCTGGCCGCCGAATACATCCTGGCGCAGGGCAACCCCGACGTCGTCCTGTGCGAGCGCGGCATCCGCACATTCGAGACGTACACGCGCTTCACCATAGACCTGTCGGCGGTCCCCCTCGTCCGGGAGTTGACCCACCTGCCGGTGATCGTCGACCCCAGCCAGGGAACCGGGAAGTGGACCCTGGTCTCGCCGATGGCCACGGCGGCGCTCGCGGCCGGCGCTGACGGCGTCATCGTTGAGGTCCATCCCCACCCGGAGCTGGCGCTCAGCGACGGCGCCCAGTCACTCACCCCCAGGCACTTCAGTGACATGATGGGGCGCCTGCGCCTGGTCGCAGCTCCCCTCGAGCGTTCCATCTAGTCGGCGCGTGGCCAGGCTTCCTCCTCCGAACCGACCCACGGGACCGGGCCCACAGGGGAGGTCCGCGCCGCCTCCACACGACGGCCATGGCGGGCGACGCGTACTGCTCTTCTTCAGCATCGGGGCTGTCATCCTGGTGGCCGGCTTTCTGGTCTTCGCCGGCGCTGAGGCGTTTTACCTTGTGAAGAACGGCAAGGCAACGGTTTCCGATACCCTTCCCGCCAACCTACCCAAGCAGATCCCGATCTGCACGGGGTTCAGGGCGGGTCACACCATCGTGGTCAACGCCGCAGGAGGCAAGCGGTACGAGGTCCAGGGCGAATGCCCCGAGAGCCGGCCCCAGCTCGTCGACGACCTCACCAACCAGATGGCCTATATCGGGTGGACAGTCCATGACGACGGCGCCGGCAACCTCTCCGGTTACGACTACCAGCGCCACCAGCGCATCGACGTCGCACTGAACAACAGCAGTTCGCAGGCGAACCAGACAACCGTCACGATCGACCTGCAGACCGAGGTCAACGGCGTCCCCTCCGATTTCCCCACCCCGCCGCCTTCCCCAAAGCCCGCGGCCTCTCCATCCGCCCCGGGGCGCTAGCCCGCCGCGGCGCCCACGGCCTCGGCCACGGTCAGCCTGCCTTCGTAAATTGCCCGACCGATGATGGCACCGGCAGCACCGGCGGCTGCCGCCGCAGCGAGGTCGGCGACGGTGGTCACGCCACCAGAGAGGATCAACGGGTGGGCACTCCTGGCGACCAGCGCGGGGAGCGCCTCGGTCGCCGCCCCCTGGAGCGCACCGTCGCGGTTGATGTCGGTGTAGATGTAGGCGGCGATCGGCGCATCGCGGTAGTGATCCAGAAGCGCTGCCGTCGACCACCCGGCGCTCTTCTCCCAGCCGTGGGTTGCGACCAGGCCATCTCGTGCGTCAACGCCAATGTGGATGCGACCGGGCCACCGGCGCGCCCACGCGGCAACCTCCTCAGGCCGCTCCGCGGCAACAGTCCCGACGACGACGAAGGACGCCCCGGCTCCGAGCAGGCGCTCGACCGCCTCTGCGCTGCGGACACCGCCGCCGACCTGGACCTCCGCCCCGGCCGTCGCGATCACCTGCCGAACGACTTCCAAGTTGTCCCCCGCGCCCCGTGCCGCGTCAAGGTCGACCAGGTGGATACGAGAAGCGCCCGCGTCCACGAACTCACGAGCCACCTCCGTCGGCTCGACGGGGTAGGTCGTGACCCGCGAGTAGTCCCCCTGCAAGAGACGCACGGTGCGCCCACCAAGGATGTCGATGGAGGGAATTGCCAGCATGCTGGAGGCGGCCGGGGCGACCCGTCAGCCGGAGAGCGCGCGGGCCAGGTCGTAGAGATGCATGTCGATCTGCCGGTGCTGCGCGGTCACCTCGGCCAGTGGGGTTACCGTGTACTCCTCGGCGATCAGCCCCACCTGGATGCCGTGCTGACCACTGATCAAGAGTTCCGCGGCCTGGGCGCCAACGCGACTGGCGATGATGCGATCCTGCGCCAGCGGCGATCCCCCTCGCTGCAGGTGGCCCAGCACGATGACACGGGTCTCGAGGCCCGATTGCTGTTGGATGTCACGCGCGACGTCGAAGCCATGGCCGTAGCCCTCAGCCATCATGATGATGCTGTGTGACTTGCCGCGAGCGTGGGCCCGAAGGATGCGGCGGCTGACATCCTCCAGAGGGGTCTCGATCTCGGGGATCAGGATCGACTCAGCGCCGGATGCCAGACCCGCGTTCAAGGCGATGTGCCCGGTGTCACGTCCCATCGTCTCGATGACGAAGATACGCTCGTGGCTGGTGGCGGTATCTCGGATGCGGTTCACGTTCTGGACGACCGTGTCGACCGCCGACATGTGACCGATCGTCACTTCGGTGCCCAGCAGGTCGTTGTCCACCGTGCTCGGCACCGTGACCACTGGCATGCCCATGCCATCCAGTCCCATGGCACCCAGCGCCGAGCCGCCACCACCGATCACCACGAGCCCCTCGACGCCGGTCTTCTCGAGCGTTCGCAGCGCTGCCTCCCGGCCCTCCGAGGTGTGGAAATCGGCGGAGCGCGCGGTGCGGAGAATGGTGCCTCCGCGCTGGATGATGCCGGCCACCGAGGCCTGGGTCATCTTGCGCCACTCGCCCTTGATCAGGCCGCTGAAGCCATGCAGGAAACCGATCACCTCGCAGTCGAGGTTGAACGACCGCCGGACCACCGCCCTGACGGCAGCGTTCATGCCCGGCGCGTCGCCGCCGGACGTAAGGACGCCTATACGCAACCTACGCGACCGGCTCGGGCTCGGCGATTGGGGCGGACGCCTGTGTGCGCGGCGCGAACTGGCGCCGTTCGGGCGACTTTCGCCGCACCACCTCGGCGCGGTAACTGCCCGGTCCGAGCAGGGATTCGACCGCGTCCATGAGTTCTCCCGAGTGTGCCACTTTTCGACGCGGCAACTCCATCTCCCACAACTGGTCGTTGTCATTGACGTGCAGCACCACGGTGTCCTCCCCGGGGTATCGAGACAGCAGCCCGTCTAGCTCGACGAGAGCGCCGCGATCCATGCCGCCCGCCATGCTCACGTGCACCACCTGGTTGCGCGCCCAGCCCTCGGGGTCTGCGTCCTCGAAGGCCCACACCTGGTCGGCGAGGAGGGCGGCGGCCTCCGCCTCCCCCTCGGCCGGACGCCGGTTGCGGTCCACCTTGGCACGCATGAGGATGATCCGGTCGGGTACCAAAAGGGGCGCCACCTGCTCGTACAGGCGGGCAAATACCGTGACGTTGACGGAGCCCGTTAGGTCCTCCAGCTCGAGGAAAGCCATCGTGCGTCCACTCTTATCAGGACGCCGACGAATGTCCTTGACCACGCCGCCGACCCGCACCTCGAAGCCCTCCAGGTCGGTGGTGACCTCGACGCAGCGCGTATCGGTTCGCACGTGCATCTCATCCTCGACCCGGCGGAGCGGGTGGTCGCTCAGGTAGATGCCAAGGAACTCTCGCTCCCAGGCGAGTCGGGTCCGATCGTCGGCCGCGGGGATGCCGGTGGCCAGCCGGACCTCGACATCCTCGCCGAACCCGCTGTCCCCACCGAACAGCGACACCTGCCCTGAGGCCCTCTCGCGCTGCACCTGCTGCGCGCGGTCAGCCACGCGGTCGAGACTGGCGAGTAGCTGCGCCCGCTCACCCAGCGTGTCCATGGCGCCGCACTTGACCAACGCTTCCAGCACCCGTTTGTTGACCTCGTGGAGGTCGAGGCGCATGCAGAGGTCGAGCAACGACGCGTAGGGTCCGCGGGCCTCGCGCTCGGCGACGATCAGCTCGATGGCCTTGATGCCGACGTTCTTGATGCCCTTCATGCCGAACGCGATCTGTCTGTCGCCGATGACCGCGAAGTCCACCTCCGAGCGGTTGACGTCCGGGGGTGTCACCTCGATGTCGTGGTCCTGGCAGTCCACGACGATGGCGGCGGTCTTGGCCTGGTCGGGTTCATGTTGCAGCAGACCGCAGAGGTACTCGCGCGTGTAGTTGGCCTTGAGGTACGCGGTCTGGTAGCTGATCATGCCGTAGGCCGCGGTGTGGGCCCTGTTGAAGCTGTACCCGGCGAAGTATTCGATCTTGGCGAAGACCTGCGCGGCCTCCTCCGCGGGGATCCCCTTGGCCACGGCGCCGTCGATGAATTTCTCACGCTGCTTGGCCATCTTGACCTTGTCCTTCTTGCCCATCGCCGCGCGGAGGATGTCCGACTCGCCGCGGGTGAAACCGGCGAGGATGATGGCGGTCTCCATGACCTGCTCCTGGTAGACGGGCACCCCGTAGGTATCCCGGAGGACGTCCTCGAGCAAGGGGTGCAGGTACACCACCTCCTGGAGGCCGTGCTTGGACGCGATGTAGGTGTCGATCAGGCCGGCCTCGATCGGTCCCGGGCGGTATAGCGCGTTGACCACGCTGATGTCCTCGAAGCGGCTGGGGCGCAACCCAGTCAGGATCCGGCGCATCCCCGGTGACTCCAGCTGGAAGACGCCCACCGTGTCGCCCTGGCAGAGCAGGTCGAACGTCGGCGCGTCATCCAGGGGCAGCTTGAGGATGTCGATCTCGATCCCGCGGTGGCGTCTCACCAGCTGGATGCAGCTCTCGATGATGTCCAGGTTGCGCAGCCCGAGGAAGTCCATCTTCAACAGCCCGAGCTCCTGGATCGCGGTCATCTCATACTGGGTCACGATCGTGCTCTTGTCGCTGGTGCCGCGCTGCAGGGGCGCGTAGTTGACGATCGGCTCGGGGGCGATGACAACACCTGCGGCATGCGTGCCCACGCTGCGCGTGATGCCCTCGAGGCGCTGGGCGGTATCGATCAGCTCTTTGTAGCGCGGGTCGCTGTTGTAGACGGCGCGGAGCTCCGCGACCTGCTCCAGGGACCTGGCCAGGCTCACCGTCTTGCCCTGGTGAACGGGGACCATCTTGGCGATCGGGTCGACCTCGGCGATGGGTACGTCGAGGACCCGCCCGACGTCGCGAATCGCCGCCTTCCCCGCCATTGTTCCGAACGTGCCGATCTGCGCCACGCGGCCTTCGCCGTATTTCTCGCTGACGTACTTGATCACCGACTCGCGGCCGGCTACGGAGAAGTCGATGTCGATGTCCGGCATCGACACTCGGTCCTTGTTGAGGAAGCGCTCGAACATCAACCCGTACTGCAGGGGGTCGATGGTGGTGATGTCGAGACAGTACGAGACCATCGACCCGGCCGCAGAACCGCGGCCCGGGCCGACGAGCACACCGTGGGTCTTGGCGTGGTGGACGAAGTCCCACACGATGAGGAAGTACGCCGCGTACCCCATCTCGGTGATGACCTCCAGTTCGTAGTCGAGCCGGGCATGCGCCTCTTTGGTCGCATCGGGGTAGCGGGTGCGGAAGCCGTCTTCGCACAGCGTGCGCAGGTACTGCTCGGGGGTCAGGTCGCCGGGAACCTCGTAGCGCGGCAGGAGCATGCCGCCGAGTTCGATCTTGAGGTCGCACATGGCGGCCACATGGGCTGTGTTGCGCACCGCCTCCTGGACCTCCGGGAAGAGCGCCAGCATCTCGTCCATCGGACGCATGTAAAAGCCGTCGCCACTGAAGCGCATCCGGTCCGTGTCGCTCACGCGGCGCCCGGTCTGGATGCACAGGAGAACGTCATGCATCCCCGCGTCGGCCTGCGCGGTGTAGTGGGAGTCGTTGGTCGCGACCATCGTGATACCCGTCCGCCGGGCCACCTCGATGATGCCCTTGCGAGTGTCCTCCTCCTCGGGGATCCCATGGTTCTGGACCTCGAGGAAATAGCGTTCGCCAAAGATCTCCCGGTACTCCTCCGCGACGCTCACCGCGCCATCCAGGTCCTTGGCCTGGATACGCTGGCTGACCTCACCCGCCAGGCATGCGCTGAGAGCGATGACCCCCTCGGCGTGGTTCCCCAGGAGTTCTTTGTCCACGCGCGGTTTGCCGTAGAACCCCTGGAGGTGCGCGGTGCTGACCATCCGCATCAGGTTCTGATAACCGGTGTGGTTCTGCGCCAGGAGGACGAGGTGGTGGGGGTCGCGGTCGACCCTTGTCTCCTTGTCGTGGAGGGTGCGCTGGGCGACGTAGGTCTCGCAGCCGATGATCGGCTTGACGCCGGCCGCAACGCACGCCTTGTAGAACGGCACGACGCCATACAGCGACCCGTGGTCGGTGACCGCGATCGCGTCCTGGCCGGCGTCCCTGGCCGCTTTGACGAGCTCGGTGACCCGACTGGCCCCGTCAAGGAGGCTGTACTCGGTGTGGGTGTGGAGGTGGACGAAGTCGCCCAGGGTCAGATTCCCGTCAAGGGCTCAGTCCGGCGCGGTGTCGAAATGAAGGCCCTGGAGCCGATCAGCCAGCGCACTGTCACGACGCCCGACCGCCTCCCGGACATCGGTCTGCGGAGCGCGCGCCGGGGCGTCGGACCGGAAGAACTCAATCAGGAGGTCGTTGAGCCGGTCCGGCTGCTCGAGGGGGATCCAATGGCCCGCATCATCGATGCGCTCGTATCGCCACGGGCCGCTGACCTGGCTCGCCGAGTCGGTCATCGACTCCTCGGTGAGTGCCCTGTCATGCGCGCCCCAGATACCCATCACCGGTCGCTCCACCCTGGGAAACGCCGGGTTGTCCTCGATCAGCCGCCGCGGATTGAAGCTGGCGCGGTACCAGTTGAGGGCGGCCGTCAGCGCCCCCGGGCGGGCCAGGTCGTGCTGGTAGCGGTCAAGGTCGCCGGTGCCCGAACTCCACGCCTTGAGGAACGCCCAGTCGTCGCGCGGGATGAGCGCCTCGGCGATCCCGGGGAACTGGAACAGGTACGTGTACCACGACATCTGCATCTGCTTGATGGTTGGCCGAAGGAAGTTCACCGGGTGGCCGACCGATACGGCCACCAAGCGGTCCACCTTGCCCGGCGCCACCACGGTGAACATCCAGGCCACCGCGGCACCGAAATCGTGCCCCACGACATGGACCTTGGGGATCCCCAGGGTGCGAAGGATGGCCCGGAGGTCGTCGAGGATCTCGCCCATGGCGTAGGCCTCGACCTCCTGGGGCTTGTCGGACTCACCAAAGCCGCGCAGGTCGGGGGCAACGACACGGAACCCCGCCGCCACGAGGGCGGGGAGCTGGTGGCGCCACAGGTGACAGCTGTCCGGGAAGCCGTGGAGCAGCAGCACCGCCGGGCCCACCCCGGCGTCGACGACATTGAAGTTCAACCCATTGGCCTCGATCCTGATCCCCCCTGGCATGTCGGTCATGGGCCGGCTCAGCTCGACAGGCTCGCGTCGACGATCACCCGCTCAAGGTACTGGCCCAGCTTCTGGCTCCACGGGCCGCCGCAGGTGATCAGCGTAAGTCGTGGGGGACCAGAGTCGGCGAACAGGCCGGCGACGGACGCGTCGTACGCGACACTACGCACCGACGTCACCCTGAAGTGTTTGGTTATCCCGTCCAGCCGCTGGACCTCGATGTCGTCCCCGCGGCTGACCTTCTTGAGGTTGTAGAAGACGGCGTGCGGGGTGTCGTACCAATCGAGGTGGCCGTCAATGACCGCGTCGCCAGGCTCACCGGGCACGGTCCCCAGCCGGTACCAGCCCACGTTGTATGACTCGTTGGTCACCGCCATGTTGTTGTCCTTGTCGACACCCACGCCGACAACCGGGGCGTTGACCCCGATGCTGGAGATGATCAGCCGGCCGGGCGGCGGCGGCCCGCTGGGCGCCTCGACCGGCGTCGGCTCTACCGGCGTGGCCCCGCCGGCGGCCGGCCTGATGGCCGCGGCCTGCTCGAGGGCGATATCCGCCCCGCTGTCCACGACCTGCAGGCGGCTGGGGACGCGCTGAGGGCGGCCTCCGGAGATCGAGACCACCACCACCAGCACGAGGATGGCGGTCCAGCAGGCGAGGGTGGCGCGGCGAAAGAGGACTTCCATACCTGTGAGGCGAGTTTAGCGGCCCGGTGAAGTCAGGCGGACCGGAGGAGCAGCGAGGCGCTCTCGATGTGATAGGTCTGCGGAAACATGTCCACGACGGCCTGTGCCTCGAGCCTGAACCCCCGTTCCTGGAGGCGGCCCAGGTCCCGTCCAAGGGTCGAAGGATCGCAGGACACGTAGACCACCCGGCTGGGGCGAAGACGGTCCAGCTCGGGGGGCACGGCTCCGTCGCATCCCGCCCGGGGAGGGTCGAGGATCAGGGTGTCGACCTCGCCAGGCTCGAGTTGGGGCAGCCGCGCCTCCACCGTTCCCGGGAGCAGGGCGACCTCCTCCACGCCGTGGACCCTGGAGTGAAGGCGCGCCATCACCAGCGCGGCCCTGTTCTCTTCGATCAGGGTGATGGTGGATGGACGGCGGCGCTCGTCCACACGGGTCGCGGCGAAGAAGGACATCGCGCCAAACCCGGCGTAGGCCTCGACCAGGCGCCCCGGCCGGTCCCCGAGAAACTCCAGGGCTTTGCCATACAGGAGGTGGGCCTGACGGTGGTTGACCTGGATGAATGTCTCGGAGTCAACCCGGAAGATCAGCTCGCCGTCCCGACCGTCCACCCGGCGTCCCTCGAACTCCAGGGTGAGGCTGTCCTGGTGCACCAGCCACCCCTCCAGCTCAGCCTCCATGGCCGCCTGGAGCCCAGGGGGCGCCGGCGCCCCCAGCGCCCGCCAGAGCAGCTCGCGGCGGCGAGGGGTGGTGGTCAGCCGCAGGCCGCGGAGGTCGTGGGGGCCCACCTGTCCAAGGGCGCGCGATATGCCCGCGATCGCCTCGGTGATGTGCGGGTGATGGATCAGGCAGTCATCAACCGCCACCAGGTCGTAGCTGCGACGCCGATTGAAGCCGAGATGGTGCTCCTGGCCGGGAACGACGTGGAACTCACCACGGATGCGGTAGCGGAAGGGCTCGTCGCAGCCCAACAACTCCGCCGCGGGGGCTGCGACGCCAGCCCGGCGCATGGTCTCGGCAAAGACCCGGGCCTTCATCTCCAGCTGGGTGTCGTAGGTGGCATGCTGCCACTGGCAACCGCCACACTGCGGCACGTAGGGGCACGGCGGATCCACCCGGCCAGCCACCGGCGCCACGACCTCGACCGCGCGGGTGTTGAGGTAGTTGCGTTTGCGGGTGGCGACCTCGGCCACGACGCGCTCACCCGGGAGAGCGTCGTCCACAAAGACCACCTGGCCCTCCGGGGTGCGCCCCAGCGCCGAGGGCCCGTAGGCCACCTCGGTGACGTCAACCTCCAGGCGTTCGCGCGGCCCCTGGCGGCTGCCGGCCCTCTCCCGCGCGGTCAGCCGCGCAGCTTCTGGCGCAGCATCTCGCTGACCATGGGTCCATTGGCCTTGCCGCCGCTGGCCTGCATCACCGCACCCACCAGGCGGCCGACGGCACGGTCGTTGCCGCTACGGAAGTCCTCTGCCGCCTGCGGCTGCGCCGCGATCGCAGCCTCGACCCACACGTGGAGCTGCGAGCTGTCAGACACCTGGCGCATGCCTCTGGCCTCGATGAGCGCGTCCACGGCCTGCGCCCCATCCACCGATCGCTCCGCATCAACGAGGAGCCCGAAAAGCTCACGCGCCTGGTTGTTGCTGATCGTGCCGTCGAGCTTGCGGGCGATCAAGGCCGCCAGGCCGGCCGGGCGGATTTTCAGCCCCGCGAGTGCCTGCCCTTCCTTGACCACGCGGTTGACGTCGCCGACCACCCAGTTGGCGGCCTCCTTGGCGTTATCCGTCCCCACCGCTTCGACAACGCTCTCGAAATAGTCGGCGAGTTCTGCGGTGGTGGTCAGCTGGGCGGCGTCGTATGCCGACAGTCCGAGGTCCTCGCGCAGGCGCTGCGCCCGGGCGGCGGGGAGCTCGGGCAGTTCGCCCCGGATACGCTCCACGACCTCGCGGCTGATCGTGAGCGGTGGTAGGTCGGGCTCAGGAAAGTAGCGATAGTCGTGGGCGAACTCCTTGGAGCGCTGTCCCACGGTCACGCCTCGCGCCTCGTTCCAGCCACGGGTTTCCTGGACGATCGCCTGGCCCTCCGCGATCACCGCCTTCTGCCGCTCGATCTCGTGCTCCAGGGCCATGAAGACCGCGCGGAAGGAGTTCATGTTCTTGACCTCCACCTTTACGCCGAGCTCCCGCTGGCCCCTCGGCCGCACCGAGACATTGGCGTCACAGCGCAGGCTGCCCTCCTCCAGGTTGCCGTCGTTCACACCGATCCACACCAGCACCTGGCGGAGGCGCTGCATATACTCCCGGGCCTCGGCGGCGGTGCGCATGTCGGGCTCGCTGACGATCTCCATCAGCGGCACCCCGCAGCGGTTGAGGTTCACCAGCGAGCTGGTTGACGTGTGGATATCGCCGCTGTGGACCAGCTTCCCGGTGTCCTCTTCGAGGTGGACCCGGGTGATGCCGACGCGCGTCGTCTGCCCCTCAACGTCGATCTCCAGGTGGCCGTTGAGGGAGAGCGGCAGGTCGTACTGGGAGATCTGGTACCCCTTGGGCAGGTCCGGGTAGAAGTAATTCTTGCGGTCGAACTTGCTGAAACCGGGGATCTCGCAGTTCAGCGCGAGCGCGGTGCGAATTGTGTACTCGACGGCCTTGCGATTGGCCACCGGCAGCGCCCCGGGCAGGCCCAGGCAGACGGGGCAGGTGTGGCTGTTGGGCTCCCCCGAGAGGTAGGCCGCCGAGCATCCGCAGAACATCTTGCTCTCCGTCAGCAGCTGGGCGTGGACCTCCAGGCCGATGACAGCCTCAATATCGGTTCCCACGTCGACCGTCACCAGGGGTTCGCCGCTCAGCGGCGGCGAGAGACGAGACGGATCAGCGCCAGCAGGACCACCGCACCGATGAACGCGACAACGATCTCGCCGAAGAAGCCGACATCCCCGGTGAAGCCGACCAGGCTGGCGAGGAACGCGCCGACAAATGCGCCCGCGACGCCGATGAGGATGCTCATGAGGCAGCCTAGCCGCGCGCCCACCACCCGGGTCGCCAGGGCGCCGGCGATGAAACCGACAACGATCCAGCCGAGGATGCTGCGTGGCTCAAGGAAGAGGACGGCGGGGATAAGGGCGACCATCAAGGCGATTCTATTGGTCGGCGGCGCCGCTGTCGTGGATCGCCGTCAGGTTGCTCGCCGATACGTGGGCCACCGCCGTCGGCGTCGGGTTGCCCCAGCCGCTCACCGCCTCGTAGGCGCCGGCGACCCGCAGGACGACGTCCTCGCGCCACATCGGCCCGATCACCTGGAGGCCCACCGGGAGCCCGCCGGAAAGACCGCACGGCACCGAGATCGCGGGCACCCCGGCGAGGTCGGCGGGAATGGTTAGCACGTCGTTGAGGTACATCGCCAGCGGGTCCTGGGTTTTGGCGCCAATGGGGAAGGCAACCGTCGGCGAGGTCGCACAGACGATGGCGTCGCACTTCTGGAACGCCGCGTCGAAGTCCTGGCGGACCAGGGTACGCACCTTCTGGGCCTTGAGGTAGTACGCGTCGTAGTACCCAGAGCTCAGCGCATAGGTGCCGATCATGATGCGGCGCTTGACCTCCGCACCGAAGGCCTCGGCCCGGGCGGTGAAATACTGGTCGGCGACGGTGCGCTGGTCGGGCGCGGAGTGGCCGAAGCGAACGCCGTCCATCCGCGCGAGGTTGGACGATGCTTCCGCGGGGGCGATGATGTAGTAGACGGCCACGCCGTACGAGGTGTGCGGCAGGCTGATGTCGACGATCTCCGCGCCGAGTTCCTGCAGGCGCGCGATGGCCCCGCGCACCGCCGTCTCGACACCGGGCTCCATGCCCTCGACGAAGTACTCGCGCGGCACGCCCAGGCGCATGCCCTTGACCGGCGCGGTGAGGTCACGGGCAACCTCGTCGGCGGGGCGGGGCGCGGTCGTGGAGTCCATGGGGTCCTGGCCCGCGATGACCTTGAGCACCTCCGCCGCATCCGCGACGGTGCGCGTGAAGGTGCCGACATGGTCCAACGAGCTGGCAAAGGCGATCAGGCCATATCGACTGGTGCGGCCGTAGGTCGGCTTGAAACCGACGACGCCGCACAGCGACGCCGGCTGGCGGATCGAGCCCCCGGTGTCGCTGCCCAGCGCGAAGGTGACCATGCCCGCCGCCACCGAGGCGGCCGACCCCCCGGAGGACCCGCCCGGGACGCAGGACAGGTCCCAGGGGTTGTGCACCGGGCCGAACGCCGAGTTCTCGTTGGAGGAGCCCATCGCGAACTCGTCGCAGTTGGTCTTGCCGACCATCACCGCGCCGGCATCGAAGGCCTTCTGGACGGTTGTCGCGGTGTACGGCGGGATGAACCCGGCGAGGATCCTGGAGCCCGCGGTGGTCTCGACGCCGGCGGTGGTGAACACGTCCTTGACCGCCATGGGCATGCCCGCGAGCGGGCCGGTCGCGGCGCTGCCCTCGTGCCCCGGGGTGGTGCGCAGGAAGGCCTTGACGCGGTCGTCGAGGGCCGCGATCTTGTCCAGGGACTCGACCGCCAGGTCGGCAGGCGCGACGTCCCCCGCCTGGAGCCGCCGGCGGATCTCGGCGATGGGCTGGGTGATCATTCCTGCATCGCCCGGACTTTGAAGTAGGTGTCCTCTGATGCCGGGGCGTTGGAGAGCGCCGCCTCCACCGGCAGGGAGGGCCGCGCCTCGTCGTCGCGGAAGACGTCGGTGAGTCCCCCGACCTGCGCCGTCGGCTCCACGCTGGAGGTGTCGAGGCGCTCCAGTTGGTCGATGTAGTCGAGGATCTTGGAGAGCTCCCCCGTGAGCCGCTCCATCTCCTCCCCGGAGAGCCCCAGGCGCGCCAGCTCGGCGACATGGCGGACCTGTTCGACGGTGAGCTTCATGGGCCAGAGTCTATTGGGCTGCTGCTATTTGTCCTCCCAATGTCGAACATCTGTTTGGTATAATTAGTCGGTGATCTGGGGGTGGGGGGAATACTTTGGCTGTCGCGACTGAGCCGGGCGCGCTGCGCGCCGTGCTGGAGTCGGCGGCTGGCGCTGTCGGGCCGGTGCCGGAGTCGTTGCTGGCGCTGGAGGAACACATCGCCGCGTTTCTCTCGCGCCCGTCCGCCACGCACACGGCCGCGGAGGTCGGTCAGCAGATCGTCCACCTGGTGCGCTGCGTCGACCAGCTGCGGCTCGAGGCGGCGCGGCTGACGGGTGTTTTCGCCGCGACCGACGAGGCCGAGCGGCAGGGATCGAACGATGTCATCGACTGGGTCCGCCACCACGCCCGGGCCTCGGCCGGCGAGGCACTGGCCCTGCG
>JBHEMS010000022.1:0-10032 GCA_046262455.1 Candidatus Dormibacteria bacterium
GATCGACATGTTCCTCGAGGCCATCGACCACGAGGACACCGACACCTTTGTCCTGATGACCGGGGACGCCGATTTTGTACGCATGGTCGCCACCCTGCGCCGCCGCTTCGGGCGGAAGGTCATCATCAGCGGTGTTCAGTCCACCAGCACCTCGCTGGACCTGATGAACGCTGCCGATGCTCGTGACCCGATCACTCGGCAGGACGTCGACCTCACCGGCGAGCTCGGGCCTATGACCCGGCCGCTCGTGACCCGCGCTGATCTCGAAGCCAAGGCTGAGGCCGCTGCCGCAGAGGCGACGTCGCAGAAGGGCATCGGGGGCATCTTCGGTGGTTTGTTCCGCCGCAAGGCGCCACAGGGCGCACCAACCCAGGTGGGCCGCCAGGCCCCAGCGCCTACGGCGCCGGCCGCACCCACCACACCACTGGCTCCTCGACGCATGCGCGCCAGCGAGGTTCGATCCGGCTCGGGTTCCACCCGTGGCGGCTCGACAACACGCGCGCAGGGCGCCGGGTCGACACGAGCAGAGTCCGCGTCAACGCGTGGCGGAGCAACGGCTCCGCGCGCCGGCGGACGCCCCTCACGCGGCCGCACGGCGGTGGCCGAGGAACTGCCAGCCGTCGGACCGGGCACGGAGCCCGACGAGGTCGAGCGGAACATAGTCCGCGAGATCTACCTCATGCCACCGGGGCGCATGGGCTACACCACGATCAAGACGATCGAGGAAACCCTGCGCTCGAAGGCCGGCCAGATGGGCGCCACGCGCAAGGAGATCCCGACCCGCCTGCAGAGGCTGGGTGAGATGGGCATCTTCAAGCGGGAGGCGCGCCCGCGCGGCACCGGGGAGGTCGAGACCGGGGAGCTGGTCAGCGATCACCCCGCGGTCAAGGCGGTCACCGAGGGCCTTGAGCGGCCCGTGGCCAAGGAACCCAGGCCACCGCGTGCCCCCCGTCGGGAACGCGGCAGCCGGCTGGTTCCAACCGAGAGCGCCGAGGGCGCCGACGGGGCCGAGGACGGCGTCGAGGAAACTGCCCCCGCGACGGCGACGGCCGAGCAGCACCAGGAGCCAGTGGCTCCCGTTGCCGCGCAGCCCGAGCCCGAGCCCGAGGTCGCTGAAGCCGTGGAGGAGAGTCCAGCGGAACCGTTCCGCTGGGTGACCCGCCCGGCAGCCGAGGCCGGCAACGGGCCGGCCGAGTCGGCGGATGCCGCCCCCGAGGCGGACAAGCCGGCGCCCAAGGCCCGCGTTTCGAGGGCCAAGACAACCACCGCTCGGAAGCCGGCAACGGCCCGCAAGCCGAGCACTCGGTCCCCCCGTAAGAAGGAGGCCGACCCCGGGACTACCGCAGCCGCCGACGAGGCGGCTTCGGCCGACGTCCCACAGGAAGAACCGACACCCGGCTGAGCCGGGCCGGAGGCAGGCGCGGCGGATGGAGTTGGTGCCGCCGATCAGGCGGCGCGGGATCGCCTCCTGGCGGTCAGTGAGCCCAGGGCCCGGACGAACTCTGCGGCCTGGGGCGAGTGGAGTTGACGGGCGACCGTGCGCCGCGCCACCTCCGAGACCACCTCGAGGTTGCCCGCCGCCATCAGGTTGGTGCCCATGACCCGCAGGTCATCGGTCGTGGGCTGGACGCACAGCACCTTGGTGCCGGCGGCGCGCAGCTTGACGACCTCGCGCTCGAGCTGGGCGCGGCTGGCGCCGCGGTAGGCATCGCCGATGCGTTCCCGCAGGCGGCGCCCGCCCACGGTCTCCACCGACGACGTGGGGTTCAAGCAGATCACCAGGTCCAGCCCGCTGTTTCGCAGCACGTCGAGGTTGGACGGTGAGCAGACCCCGCCGTCAACGTAGTGGCGGCCGCCGATCGCAACCGGCCGGTAGAAGCCGGGGATGGCGCACGACGCGGCGACGGCGTCGGGCAACTGGGCCTCTGGGGACCCCTCCCGGCCGAACGCCACGCGCCTTCCCGTTCCCAGGTCGCAGGCCATGATCCACAGGCCTTTGTGGGGGGACCATGGCGTCGGAATCGCCTTGCGCACGGTGTCCTTCAGCGGCTGGGTGGAAAACACGCCCTTGGGGAGCAACGCCGCAACGGCCACCCCGACGGGATGCTGACGGGGATGCCGCAGGGTGTCGAGGGCGAGCCGGACGGAGCCCGGCAGCGGTATCCCGCGTTCCAGCCGCAGGCTGGCGCCGTCGGGACGCTCCCGCGTGTTGGTACCCTCGCGCATCCGCCCCGAGAAGATCTCGGCGACGACTGAGGGGGCCACGCCGGACGCCGTCAATGCCGCGATCATGGCGCCGGCCGAGGTGCCCACGACGTTATCGAAGCGCGACGGAAGCACCCCGGTCTCGCCCTCAAGCGCCTCCAGCGCACCCGTGAGCCACGCCCCCCCGACGAAGCCACCACCCCCCATCACCAGTCCGATCTTCACCTGGGATACCTCACATGGGGCCAAACGTTATAGGCACCATATCACAAGTTATCCACAAGCTGCGCCAGGTTTGCAGCCCCGACGCTATTCGGCCCCGACGCCCTCCTCGTGCGGCATGGGGATCGGCGCGATGTTCTCGGGGCCGACGCGGAGCTCGTTCAACAGGGCGTCAGGCTCCACGTGGTCGTGGGGGTGGACGGCGTTGACGTTGGGCTCGGTGCGCGGCGCCGGCCAGCTCTCCAGCCGGGGCTCGGCCGCGTCGTGCCTGGGGAACTGCAGGGGCACCTTGTGCTCGTCGCTGGCCAGGTTGGAGGCGATCATCTGGGCGACGTCGGCGACGTCGATGGCCAGGTTCTGGCTCGACGCCCCCTCGAGCATCATGGTCAGGCAGAAAGGACACGCCGTCGCCACGACGTCGGCATCCACCTCGTGCGCGTGCTGGATGCGCTCACGGTTGATGCGTTTGCCCAAGGTCTCCTCCATCCACATCCGGCCGCCGCCCGCGCCGCAGCAGAACGCCTGGCGACCGTGGCGGTGCATCTCGATCTGCTCCAGCCCGCCGATCTTCTCGAGGATTTTGCGCCCTGGGTCGTACACACCGTTCCAACGACCCAGGTAGCAGGGATCGTGGTAGGTCACCGTCTTGCCCTGAAGCGCAGCCTCGGTCTGGGGCCCCATCTGCAGGCGGCCGTCAGCGATCAGCTGGTTGATGAACTCGGTGTGGTGTATGACCTCGGCCTCGAAACCCATCTGCGGGTATTCGTTCTTGATGGTGTTGAAGCAGTGCGGGCAACCGGTCAGCACCTTCTTGACGTCGTATTTCTTGAAGGTGGTGATGTTCGCCTCGGCCTGGGTCTGGAAGAGGTACTCGTTGCCGATGCGGCGGGCGGGGTCCCCGTTGCAGGTCTCCTCCTTGCCGAGGATGGCGAAATCGATGTTGGCGGCCTGGATGATCTTCACGATCGAGGTCGCCACCTTCTGGTTGGCCTCGTCGAAGCTGGCGGCGCAGCCCACGTAGTAGAGGTACTCGGCGTCGGGGTGCTCGGCGTAGGTCTTGACGCCAAGCCCGTTGGCCCAGTCGCCGCGGGTCTGGTTGCCCAGCGCGTAGGGGTTGCCCGAGTTCTCGATGCTGCGCAGCGCGGACTCCGCCTGCTTGGGCATCCTCGATTCCTCGAGGACCAGCGAGCGCCGCATCTCGGCGATCTTGGGCACATGCTCGATGAGCACCGGGCACTCGTTCATGCACGCCCCGCACATCGTGCAGGACCACAGGGTCTCCTCGAGGATGGTCCCGCCCACAAGGGGCTTGTGGCCGTTGCCCTCTTCCGCCTCGATCCTGGCGCTCGCCTCGTCGCGCTCCGCGGTCGGGACGCCCGCGAGCTTGATGAGCTGAGGCGTGCGCTCATGGAGGTGGTCGCGCATGTCCATGACCAGCATCTTTGGCGACAGCGGCTTGTCGGTCAGGTAGGCGGGGCACTGGTCCTGGCAGCGGCCGCACTCGGTGCAGGTGTAGAGGTCGAGGAGATTCTTCCAGCTGAACTGCTCGATCTTGCTGTTGCCGTAGTGGGTGGTGTTCTCGATGTCGAGCATCGGCAGCGCGCCAATCGGCTTCAGGTTCTTGAAGAAGATGTTCTCCGTCGCCAGGTAGATGTGCTGGTGCTTGCTGATGGGCAGGTAGGCCAAAAAGGCCAGCACGACGAGGATGTTGGCGAACAGGAAGAGGTGGTGCACCAGGTCCGCGTTGGCCGCGTTCACGCCCATCCCGGTGAGCAGCGGGGCCAGCGCGGCCGAGACCGGGCGCCAGCTGGTTGAGGGGTCGCGGCCATACGCCGGGTTGTCATTCAGGGCGATGCGGCTGGCGGTCGAACCGAACTGCGTGAGCATGACCAACGCGATGCCCAGCAAGATGCGAATCCCGTCATCCTCGTGGCTACCGACGTAGCGCAGCGGGTGGATGAAGAAGCGGTTGTACAGAGCCATCACCACGCCCGCCAGGACCAGTACCGCGAAGACGTCCTGGATCAAGGCGATGAGCGTGTTGACCAGCGGCGGGTCCGGCTTGAACCAGGGGAAGGCCGCCTCGGCGAAGACCTGGATGATCGAGGTCCCGAGCAGCACGAAGCCATAGAAGATCGCGAGGTGGAGAATGCCGGAGTACTTCCGCCGCACCATGCGGTCGTGGCCGCCGACGCCGCGAACCACGGCCATCACCCGGTCGGCGATACGGTCGAAGCGGTCGTCCGGGCTGCCGATGCGCAGAACGGTGATGAAACGCGCGATCCTGTAGAGGAAGAACCCAATGACGGCCAGCATCATCAGCGTGGTAAAGCTGCTGAACATGAACTGCCCGGCGTCCGGGCGGGTCACCATCGCCAGCGCGGGCATCACCCGGCGCCCGTGAAACGCGGGGCGCGCTTCTCGATGAAGGCGTTGATCCCCTCGAGCGCGTCGGCCGTGGACCGAACTTTGACGAACTCCTGGCGCTCGACCTCCAGCGCCTCCTCGATCGGTCGGTCCATGCCGCCGGCGACCGCGCGCTTGATGGCCGCGACGGCCAGCGGGGCCGAGGTGCTCAGCTTCTCCGCCGCGCGGCGGGCCTCCGCGGCCAGCTCGCCCGCCGCCACCACGCGGGAGACCAGGCCGAGCTGGAGCGCCTCGGCCGCGTCGAGGTTGTCACCGCTGAAGAGCAGCTCCATGGCGCGGCTCCGACCGATCAGCCGGGGAAAGCGCTGGGTGCCGCCGAAGCCCGGGATGATGCCCAGCTTGATCTCCGGCTGGCCAAAGACCGCGGTGTCCGCGGCGATGCGGATGTCGCCGGCCATGGCCAGCTCGCAGCCTCCGCCGAAGCAATAGCCGTTGATCGCCATGATGACCACCTTGGGGAGGCGCTCCAGCCGGAGCGTGATCTGCTGGCCCTTCAGCGTGCGGTCACCGACGTTCTCGGGCGCGACCTTGAGGAATTCCTTGATGTCCGCGCCGGCGATGAAGAACCGCTCCCCCGCCCCGGTGAAGATGAGGCAGCGGACGGCGGCATCGCCTTCGACCTGGTCGAGGGCCTGGTCGATCTCGTCCAGGACCTGGTTGGACAGGGCGTTCGCCGGTGGGTGGTCCACCGTGAGGGTCGCTATCGCGCCCTGTGCCTCGTAGCGAACGAATTCCAAAGCGAGCAAATTGTATGTGCACGTCCAACTCAGACCGTGCTGCAGGCGCACGGCCCCTAACTGCAGGCGCACTCGGGCAGGTGACACCCCGGGGACGTGCCGCCGGATCGCGGGGGTACGACGAAAAGGCACCCTCCCGGTCCGCCGCCCGGGCACGGCGCTCGAAGCGAGGGCACTGGGCACCCGGGCCTCGTCCGGTCCAGTTGCGTCGCTGTGTCCATGGACGTGAGCGGCCGGGTAGCGCGACGCAATGTCCTCCGTCGGCCCGGGTGGGCGATGACGCCCGCTAGACAGTGGTGCCCGGCCGGCGGCCCGGGATGTCAGGTTGGGACCTCACGCGCCCGGACGGCACGTCCCCGGGCCGCCACCCACCCCCCAAAGCACGTTCAGCGCCGCTGGTCCGAGATTGCAGGTCATATATGAAGGGCCTACATCTCCCCGTCACAACCTGCGTCCGTCAGTTCGACTAGAAGTTTCGGGACAGGAAGACGATGGACAAGAAGACGATGGCGAAAAACAGGAGCATCACCGTGAGGAAGAGCCGGAATGCGTAAGTCCCGAGCCGTTCGCGCATGGTTATCTGCGGGCTACCCGCATGGACAACGACCGCCGACCTATCACGCTTGTCAGGGTACCGTCGCTAGCGCTGGCACGCCGCCTTGAATCACTTGGTGCCGGCGACCGTCCGTCCCGGTCATGAAGTCAGTGAACGAGAATGTGTCGCGGGACGGCCGGATGAAGTGGAGTGCATCAGCACCGACTTTCTCAATGGTCCACCCGCCCTCGTGCACCATGAAGTGATGGCGTAGGCACAGGGGCACCAGGTTCTCCACGATGGTCATACCGCCATCTATCCAGTGTTCTATGTGGTGCGCCTCGGTCCAGGATGCCGGTCTCTCGCACCCCGGGAAACCGCAGCACGGATACAGCAGGTGCACCGCTTTGCGAATCGCACCCGACACCACCCGTTTCTCCCGGCCTACGTCAATTGGCACCGAGTCGGAGTTGAGCAGCACCCTTGTCAGGTTGCAATCACAGGCCAGCCGCCGGGCCTTCTCAGCCGAGATCGATAGTCCGAAACCGAGCTGAGCACCGGGAGCGCCAACCTGTTGCTTGAGCGTGTCGTACGAGGCGGTGACCTGGACGTGGACCCGCTGGCCGCCGCGGATCGGCATCTCACCGGTATCCATGCGGTGCGAGGACACTTCCACCAGGGCATCCGCCATCCGCCGCTCGTACGAGCGGTCATCGTCCTTGCCGGTGGGCGCCGCCAGGGCCTCTAGCGCGGTCTTGACCACCGAACCACCGTCGGGGTCGAGGTCCGCGCTGAGGTGGACCCAGCCCTCGCTGTTGGTGGAGATTGAGAGCTCGCGCAGCTCGGCGGCGGTCTTCTCATCCTTGATGACCCCTCTGGGGTCCTGGGCGTGGATGTAGTGGGTCACCGCGAAGTAGAACGCGCCGACACTGAGTCCCTCGGCCTGCTGCAACAGGTCTGACTCATCGAACCCGGCGCCGGTGTTGGAGTTGGTGAGCTTGCGAGCCGCAAAGGCGGCGTGCACCACGTGGCCGAAGCCCACGTGCCCCGCCTCCAGCGCATCCACCATTAGGGGCAGCTTCTCGAGCTGCTCGCCCACGACAACACGCCGGGCCGCGGCAGCACCGCTCATCCGGCAGTTATGCCGCACCCACTCAATGGGAGACGTCGCGCCCTGGTTGGCGTACTCGTCAGTGGCGGCAAAGGTCCCGACAGCCTGGGAGAACAGCACCTCGAGCCGATCTATGGCGCCTCGTAGCTGGATGAGCTCGGATCCCAGGTCGACGGGGTCCGCAGCGGGACGGAACTGGGCCGCGAACGCCTCCACAGAGGCGACCAGTTCGGCCAGGGACCGACCACTGGATACAGCTATCGCACCCCCAACCCCCATTCTTTGATGATACCAAACACATGTTCGTTTGTCAAGCGCGAGTGCATACGTACGTATAGGTGCGGCGATCCCCCCGAACCCCGGTTTCCTGCTGGCGTCCCGCTACGATTCCGTGTTCGCGTGCGGGGAAGCGGAAGAATCAAAAGTCAGGGCCCTGATCGACGACGCGCTGCGAGCCGGCACTGGATGGACGGTTGAGCAGCCACAGCGCAGAGATCACGCAACCGGATCGGGAACTTGCTGCTCGGTTATTGGCCGGCCCCCACGCCTGAGGCACGCGATAAGCCCGGGCGCCGGCGTTAGCTGAGGCCGACCGCCTCCGGGACCTCGTCCCCCGCGAACTGCTCGAGGTAGAGCTGGCTGTAGAGCCCGCCGCGGTTGACGAGCTCAGCGTGGGTGCCGCGTTCGACGATGCGGCCGTGGTCGAGGACCAGGATCTGGTCGGCCTTGAGAATCGTCGAGAGCCGATGCGCGATGGCCACGGTGGTGCGCCCCTGCATCAGCTTGGCGAAGGCGGATTGGATCAGGCGCTCGGAGCGCGTGTCGAGGGCCGACGTGGCCTCGTCGAGCAGCAGGATGCGCGGGTTCTTGAGGAACACGCGGGCGATGGCGATGCGCTGCTTCTCGCCGCCGGAGAGCCGGTAGCCCCGCTCACCGACCACGGTGTCGAGACCACCGGGGAGGGTGCGCACATGGTCCGCGATCGCCGCCGCCTCAAGCGCGGTCCAGAGCTCCTCATCGCTGGCCGCAGGCCTGGCGAACAGCAGGTTCTCGCGCACCGACGCGTGGAAGAGGTAGGTCTCCTGGGTCACCACGCCGATCAGCTCGCCAAGTGCCTCCAGCTGGAAGTCGCGCACGTCGATACCGTCGATCGACACTGAACCGCTGTCCACGTCGTAGAGACGCGGGATCAGGTAGGTCGTCGTCGTCTTGCCCGCCCCGCTGGGGCCGACCAGGGCCACCAGCTTGCCGGAGGCGGCCCTGAAGCTCACCCCGGAGATGGCCTGCGCGTCCGCCTGCCCGGTGTAGCTGAAGGCCACGTCCTTGAACTCGATGTCGCCGGCGACCTCCTGAGGTGGGATCGCGATCGCGTTCGGCTTCTCGACGATGTCGTGCGGCATGTCCATGTACTCGAAGACGCGGTCGAACAGCGCGAACGCCCCGACGACCTCGATCTGCACCTGGAGCATCTGCCCGATGGGGAAGAACAGCCGGCTCTGCAGCGTGGTGAACGCCACCAGCGTGCCGACGGACAGGCTGCCGATCAGCGGCATGCTGACCGGGCGCCCATGGTTCCCAAACGCCAGGTACCCGGCGAGCAGGTAGACCAGCGCCGGTGACACCGAGAAGAAGGTGCCGATCATGGCCATGAAGCTCCGCCCCACCATCTGCTGGCGCACGAAAAGTCGGGCCAACCGCCCGTTCTCGCGTTCGAACCGCGCCATCGACGCCTTCTGCCGCCCAAAGGTCTTGGTGAGCAGAACACCGCTGACGGACAGCGTCTCCTCGACCAAAGCCGAGAGGTCGGCAATGGTCTTCTGGGTCTGGCTGGCGATGCCCCGGCGGACGGCACCAACCCGGGTCGTCAGGAGGATGAAGATCGGCACCAGCACCAGGGAGAGGATCGTCAGCGCCGGCGACAGCAGCCACATGGCGATCACCGTGGTGAGCAGGATGGCGATGTTGCTGACGATGCTGGTGAAGGTATCGGTGACCACCGTCTGCACACCGGCAACGTCGCTCGAGAGCCGCGACTGGATCTCCCCGGTGCGCGTGTCGGTGAAGAACTTCAGAGGCATCGCCTGCAGGTGGGCGTAGAGGCGGTTGCGCAACTCCTGGATCACGCCCTGGCCGATGACCGTGGTGACGTACGTCTGGACGATGCCGATCAGGCTGCTGGCGATCGGCGTCACGACCATGATCCCGGCGTAGAGCAGGAGGAGCCGGAAGTCCCGCAGCCCGAACGGCCCGGCGACGTGACGGCCGCTGAAGACGTCGTCGAAGATGACCTTCTGCATCAGGGGGTTCACAACCCCCAGCAGGGCGGTGATGAGGACCAGCACGGTGGCGACCGCGACCTGTCCCTGGTGAGGCCGGAAGAGGCTGACGACGCGGCGAACGTTGGCTGCCCGCAGCGGCTGCTCGCCGTCGCGGAGCTCGACCTCGTCGGCGTCAAAGGTATGCGCCATTCTCCTCGCCATCACCCAACCTTAATGCCCGTGCCCGCCTGGCCATTCCGACGGGCGACGGTTCGCTGGGGTCAGCTACCGAAGGTGAAGGTGAAGAGCCGGAAGCCGGGGCTCACCGGGCTCAAGCGCAGCACGTGCCGGCCGAAATCGTTGCGCTTCACCAGCACGTAGAGGTCGGAGCGGTCGACGTCGATGTAGGCGCGGCCGCCGAGGTCGAAGTGGACCTCGGGCCCGGCGTCGGACGGCTTGAGATCGGCGCCATCCAGCGTCAGATAGGCGCGCCGTGGACCGCCCGACCCCTGGGCGACCATGAACACCTGGCGCGCC
>JBHEMS010000023.1:0-3618 GCA_046262455.1 Candidatus Dormibacteria bacterium
CTGGAGCTCGTAGCCGCTGAAGAACGGGCTGCCGAAGCGCACCGCGTTGTATGCCAGGAGGATTCCCGCGGCAACCGCGCCCGGCGCGGCAATCGCAAGCAGGTCGCGGAGCCGGTGGCCGCGCTCCCAGTAGATCCCCCCGACTGCCAGGCCCGCCAGGATCGCGTTGTTACGCGTCAGCGCCGCCACGCCGACGAGGAGCCCGCAGAGGAAGGGGAGACGCCCGGCCAGGGCGAGGTTGAGCGCCCAAACCAGGCACGCGATGACCAGGAGGTGCGCGACGTAATACCCGCTGCTGGTCACCACCGACGCCAGGACGGCTGTGCCGGTGAGCGCGGCGAGCGTCAGCCAGCTACGGTCCGCAGTCCCGGCGATTCCGAGCCGTCGCCACAGTACCCAGAAGCCCGGCCCAGCGGCCAGCAGCGAAACCACCCCGAGCCAGATGACCGGGACCTGCGGTCCGGCCGCGGCGACGGCGGGGATCATCAGGATGGCCGGCATCAGGCCGAGGGCAATATAGGTGCGGCCGTGGAAGACGGTCCCGTCGTAGACCGGGGCGTCGAGGTACAGGCGACCGTGAAGCATCGCCTGGGCCAGGAGACCGAAATGCGGCGGGGCGACGGGCGACCTGAGGGCCCGTCGTGCCATCAGGGCCGCCAGGGTGGCGACCGCCACCGCGAGGAGCAGTGGGGCCAGCGACCGGGGAACCACACGCAGGACACGCATTGGCAGAGACCATAGCGGCCGCTGCGGGTCGGGTGCTACGGGCGCCGCAAGCGGCGTCCTAGGGGTGCCGCAAGCGGTCTAGTAGCGCCAGCTCTGACGGGCGCTGGTCAGCCGCGGGCCACCCATCGTGTAAGCCAGGCCGGCAATCAGGCCAGCAAGGACCCACGCCGCGAGGATCAGGCCGAGAAGGGTAAGGAAGATGCTTTGAAAGTCGCCCATAGTGACGCCCTCCTGAGGTTGCAAGAGTCAGACAAGGTGATACCTACTGTATCAACTTTGTCACACTGGTGCAACGGCCTGTGCCGGGCGTGGGCGGTAGGCCCGCTCCCCGGCACGAATGGGCACCGGGAGCCAGTTCTCCCGCGGCGCGAGCGGACACGCCCAGTGGGGGTTGTAGGCGCACGAAGGGTTGTACGCGTAGTTGAAGTCAACGACGACCTGGAGGCTTCCCACGGTCACTTCCAGGGCGCCGGCATCGGTGTTCTTGATCGTATCGAAAAGGTAACGGCCGCCGCCGTACGTCTCAGTGCCCGAGGTGGCGTCGCGAAAGGGGAGGAACAGGCCCCCACCGTAGCCGGCGATGGAGAACAGCGTCAGTCGGTACTGGTGCTGGGCCACCTCGATGGGGACCTGGCCGACCGTCCGGTAGTGGATGACACCATCCGGGCCGCCGGTGTCGATTTCGACCTCGGCCTCGACCTTCGCGGGAATGACGCGAGTCTGGAAGCGCAGCGCCGGATCGGGAGGGAAATAGTCAATCCCGCCAAAGTCGGCGCGGTCGTCCGGAGGTATGGGCGACTGGGGATGGCTGCGGAGGAGGTCGTCGCGCGCAGACCTGAAAGCGTCCAGTCCATCACGCGAGGCCAGCCGGTAGAGGTCGCCCACACGGCGCCGCCAGTCGACCAGGTCGATGTGGTTCTGCGCGCCGGCGTCACCCATTGACCCATGGTATTTGAGAGAATGCCGCCCGTGCGCCGCTGGATCGAGTCGGAATCGTGAGCGAGACCCTCGGTGCGCTCGACCCTAACGCCGAGACGGCGCTGGCACTGGCGCGGCGGAGCTCGGAGGAGGCGCGGCTGGGACACATCGGCACCGAGCACGTGCTGCTTGGGTTGCTCGCCACGCGCGAGTCAGCGGCGGCCCTCACCCTTGGTCGCCTCGGAGTAACGCTCCCGAAGGTCGAGGCGGAGCTGGTGGAGCAGGCGATGACGACGCAGAGGATCATCCTCTCTTCGACGATGGCCAGCGCCCTGGCGGAGAATGTGTTCCAGGCCGCGCGCCGACGGGCGGACGATGCCGGGCGGCCCGAGGTGAACACGGATGACCTCCTGCTGGGGCTGATGCGCGAGACCGATGGCGTGGCCTACAAGGTGCTGACCGAACTGGGCGTCAGCTACGAGCAGGTGGCCGAGGGCCTGACCGGGGCCTAGGGCGCGGCGCGCAGGCCCGGCGGTAGGGGAAGCGGACCGGGGCGGGCCATGTAGTAACCCTGGCCCAGCTGGACGCCCAGGTCCTTGAGGCAGTTGAACTCTGTCTCGGTCTCGATGCCCTCAGCGACGATCTTGGCGCCGATCTCTCGGGCGAACTGCGCCAGGGACGCCGCCAGCGCCCGCCGCGGGGTGTCGGAGTCGATCCCGCGGGTCAGCTCCACGTCCAGCTTGATGATGTCCGGCGCGAGCTGGAGGATGTGCCGGAGGTTGGCATAGCCCGACCCCATGTCGTCAACCGCGAGGCGCAGGCCGCCGGCTCGCAGCTCCTGGAGCGACTGGAGCAGCAACTGGTAGTCGGTGACGGCGTCGTGTTCGGTGACCTCCAGCACCAGGCGACCCAACGGCTTGCCGGCCAGCGCCTCGGCCAGTGCGGGCGAACTGGCGGTGTCCGGGGACGCGTTGATCGACATGTAGCACTGCGGCGGCAGCAGGTCCAGCTGGGACATCGCGTCCTTGATGGCCATCAGCTCCAGCTCCACCCCCAGACCGACGTTCTTGGCCTCAATGAACCAGAGGTCGGGAGTACGGCGCGGCTCCGCGGTGAGCCGGGCCAGCGACTCCACGCCCCTGACCACCCCTTCCTGGAGGTCGACGATCGGCTGGAAGACCATGGTCAGCAACCCGGCATTCAGGACCTGCTGAATCCGCGAGATCTGCGTCTTCCAGCCCTCCGCCGGCCCTGTCGTGTCGGCCACTGTGATGCCCTTCAGGGCGCGCAGCATCAGGCTGCTGGCGACAAAGGTCTCCTGGTCGGTCGTCACCTCGACGTGCTCCGGCCAGGCGGCGTTGAGCGAGAACGCGAAGGCGATGTGGCCGAAACGGACGCTGTCACCCTCCTGAAGCTGGCGCGCCGAGCTGGGGTCGAGACGCTCGTCGTTGACGAAGGTGCCGTTCCGGCCGCCCAGGTCGCGGAGGATCGTTATACCCGCCTGGCACTCAATCTCCGCGTGCTGGCGGGACACCACGTGTTGATTGTCGAGCGGCTCGAGGTCCAGGTCGGGGAACTTGTTGGCAGCCTTGTCTCCCCTTCCCACGACCAGTCGGGGCCGAGCGATTGGAAAGACCTGGTTACCGAAGATGAGCGCGGGGCCGTTCGCCATGTGGGGGCTAGGATGCACCCCGCCGGGTGCGACGCGCAATGGTCAGGAAGGCAAAGCTGCCGGGCTATCCTCTGGAACGCGAGCGGCCGTAGCTCAATGGATAGAGCATCGGACTTCTAATCCGACGGTTGACGGTTCGAATCCGCCCGGCCGCGCCATCTCCTGTAAAAGTTCGGTACCTACCAGACATTTGGCCTTCGGTACCTGCTTGACACTACTTCGGTAGACGCTTTACACCTACTTCGGTAGGTCCTTGACACTCCCTCACATGAGGGAACTAAGCGTGGCTGAACAGAGATACC
>JBHEMS010000024.1:0-27128 GCA_046262455.1 Candidatus Dormibacteria bacterium
GCCTGCGGCGCCGGAACCCGCCCCCGTTCTGAGGCCGGACCCCCCGCCCCCCCCGGTTGTCCCGGAGCCCGCGGCCCCGACCGCGTCATCCACCTCGGCAGCCGATGCGCTGGCACCCTTTGCCCCGGCGGAGACGCCGCCGTCCCCGTCGCCGCCCGCCGAGCTACCGCCGCCCCTGGCGCCGCCGTTCATGGCACCCGCTCCGGCGGCCGTGCCCCCGGCCGCGCCAGCCGCGCCAGCCGCGCCAGTCCCGGCCGCCGTGCCCCCAGCCGCGCCGGCCCCGGCCGCAGAGCCGGCCACGCCAGCGGCCGCCGCCGCGGTGCCCGAGCCGGCGCTGGCGGCGACCGAGGTTGGGGGAGGCGTTGCCGCGGGTGGTATCGCTGGCGCGCCCAGTGCCACCTCCGATAAGGACGGCCCGCCCCTGATCCTGATCATCGAAGACGACGAGCGGATCGCAAAGTTCTACAACATCCTCTTCTCCGCCAAGGGCTACAAGGTCGAGAACGCGCACGATGGCGTTGAGGGGGTCGACATGGCGACGGCGCTGCTTCCGGCGCTGATTCTGCTCGACGTCATGATGCCCAAGATGAACGGGCTGATGGTCCTGCAGACGCTGCGAGCCAACCCGGAGACGGAGGCCACCCCGGTCGTGGTGCTGTCCAACTACATGGAGCCACCCCTGATCCAGCGAGCACTTCAGCTCGGCGCAATTGAATACGTCGTGAAGTCCCAGGCCCGTCCCGAGCAGTTGGTCAACGCCCTCCCTCTGTGGCTGGAGGGCAAGCCGGCCCTGCACTAGATCCAGATTAGGAGGACTGCATGCCCAAGTACGAACTTCCCAAGTTGCCCTACGGCTACGACGCGCTGGAGCCTCACTTTGATGCTCAGACGATGGAGATCCACCACACCAAGCACCACCAGACCTACGTCGACAAGCTCAACGCGGCGCTGGAGGGCCACGAGGACCTGAGCAACCAGTCCGTCGAGGACCTGATGCGCAACTTCGACAAGGTTCCCGAGGAGATCAAGGGCCCGGTGCGCAACCATGGCGGCGGTCACGCCAACCACTCACTGTGGTGGAGGATCCTGGCCAAGGACGCTGGTGGCGAGCCGTCCGGCGCCGTGGCCGACGGGATCAAGGACGCGTTCGGCGACTTCAACGCCTTCAAGGAGAAGTTCAATGCCGCCGCCGCCAACCACTTTGGGAGCGGGTGGGCCTGGCTGGTCAAGGAGGGTGACAAGCTCAACGTGATCAGCCTGCCAAACCAGAACTCTCCCCTGGCCGAAGGCAAAACGCCGATCCTGGGCATAGACGTCTGGGAGCACGCCTACTACCTCAAGTACCAGAACCGTCGGCCGGAATACATCGCCGCCTTCTGGAACGTCGTCAACTGGGATGAGGCCAACAACAACCTGAAAGACGCCCGCTAAGCGTCACTCGGCCAGCGAGCGCGACACCCCCGGGGTCAATCCCCGGGGGTGTTCCTTTTCTCGGGCGCGCTCAGCCCGCCCCGGGCAGCCCAGGGGTTCCTGGCAGGTAGACGTGCACTTCGCGCCCGGACTCCAGGGCGCGCTCCACCGTCCGGCGGGTCCCCGTGCTCTGGCCGTCCCAAAAGGCCACCAGCACGTCGGCTGAGTCCACCAGCTCCTGGTTGCGGCGGACGGAGGCCCCGGGGTCGGTGGCTTCCTCGAATCGTGGGGGAAGCTTGATCAAGCCCAGCGCCTTGTCGCGAGCGGCCTGGCCTGCCGCGGCGTCAACGCCGCTGGCCCCGCCAGTCAAAACGATCGCCCCCGCCGGCAGGGCCTGGACAAAGGCGCGCACCCGCTCCATTTCGGGAAAGTGCCTGCTCCCCACGATCGCCACCCTCATCGGCAAAATTCTAAGGAGCGAATCGCGAAGGCATACTCGGATGCGTGCCTCGGCTGTTTTCGCTCGTCCTCGCCGTCCTGTCGCTGGCCTCGTGCAGTCAGAACACGGGTGGCGCCTTCTCCCCGGTCTCGCCGTCGCCAGTCTCTCCAGTGCAGCCGGCGCAGTTGGATCAGAGCGCGCTCCGCGCCATCCACAGCGCTGCCCTCGGCGCCACGCTGTCCCACACCACGACCGGCAACCTCGACCTCACCTGGGGCGCAGGCGCCCCGATGCGCCAGGTCGACGGCCCCTATACCAACGCTGTCCCCGAGGCCGACGCCCTCGCTCTCCAGGCCATCCGGGCGGCGCACGCAGGGCCTGAAACGGCCGTGGCCGCCGCCACGGTCGACGCCTTCAAGCAACTCGATGGCCCCCGCGGGGGCGCCTACCTGCTGCTGGCCGACGCCGCCCACCCGCCGCCCAGCGGGCCTCCAGCGCCGGCAGACCCCGCGCCGGCGGCCTGCCCGACGCCGGCCGCTACCGCCGCAAGGCCCGAGTGCTTGCGCCGCCAGGTCAGCGACGGCCTCCTCGCGGCGTGGTACGCCCCGGATACCAGGATGTTCTTCAAGGTCGGGGAGACGAGCACCATCTACCGGCCGGTCGACGCCATAGCGGTTGGCTGCGCGCTGGTCGTCGCGGGCTTCCAGGAGCGGAACGAGCAGAAGATCCAGGCTGGCAACCAGATCGTCCAGCGCGAGATGAGGACGGATCTCGACGACCACTTCGGCCTGCTCGCGGGCCTGGTCACAGCGACGGCCCAGGGCGGGCGCGAAGTGACGGATCATGTCGGCAGGCTGGCCGACCAGGCGGGGGCCGCGGAGGCCTTGCTGGAGGCCTTCGACTTCTCCCGTGAACAGCCTTATATGAGCTACGCACAGAGGCTGCTGCAGCCCCTTCTCGCGGAGCAGGTGCCGCTGCGGGCTCCATCCGGTGGCTACATCACCGCCTTTGACCTGCAAACCTCGGGGCCCGGTGATCACCTCGTTTCGGACGTCGTCGCAACCCTGCTGGTGCTCCAGGCGGCCCGGCACTACGACCGCGATGACGGCGGGCGCTTCGCCCGGCTGGAGGAAACAGCAGCCGCCGCGCTGGCCGCGGTGCTGTCCACCGACCGCGGGCGCGCCGGCGACACCGGCGGCGGCCTGCCCGCGATCGTCCCCGAGGCCGGCGTCGGCGTGCGCTCTGGGTTGGCCACTGCCCTTGCGGCGGTTGTCCTGGCGGACGTCAGCCGCGACCTCGGGGGGGCGGCATCCCCCAGCCCCGGCAGCGGTTAGACGCGGGCGGGGATCTCCGGCGGGATCGGCACTGACGCGCGCGGGGCCTTGCGGCGCTCCACCGAGGTGTAGTGGTCCTGGCTGCGAAAGATTCGCAGGTAGTCGCGCAGGTAGCGGGTGATCAGGAAGTGCTTGCGCACATGTTCGTACCCGGCGCGCCCCATGCTCTCCGCGAGCTCTGGCTCGCGCAGCAGCTGGGTGACGCGGTCGGCGCACTCCTCGATGCTGTCCACCAGGAAGCCGCTGACGCCGTCCTGCACCTGCAGTGGGATGCCACCGACATTCCCCGCGACGACAGGGCGCTGTTTCCACAACGCCTCGGAGATGGTCAGCCCAAATCCCTCGCGCAAAGACTTCTGAATGACGACCTCGCTGGCCCGCTGAAACGCGTTGACTTCGGTGTGCCCGACGCCATGGATGTTAGACAGGATGTGGATGTCGAAGTCCTCGCCGGCGCGGCGCACCGTGCGCTCGAAATAGCCCCAACCTTCGGGGTCATCGGTCGCCATCGACGCGATCATGAGGAGTTGCAGCCGCGGTTCGTGGTCCTTCACGGCGCGGTACACGTCGATGACGCCGAGGGGGTCCTTCCAGGGGTCGAACCGAGATACCTGGCAGATGATCGGCCGCTCGGGGTCGACTTCATAGCGCCGCAGTATCTCGTCGACGGTCTCCTTTGCCAGCCGCCCGTTCTTGGGCGCCAGGGGGTCGATCGCGGGGGGTGCGATGACCACGTCGCGGCCCGAGAGCTCCGGCTTGACGTAGTCCTGGTGGGTGAAGATCAGGGTCTGGTAATCGTCCAGGTACGGCTGAAGGAAGTTCCAGGCCTTGGGCTGCGCATCGGTGAGGTCGATGTGGCAGCGCCAGGTCAGGTTGGCCTTCAGCGGACGACCCTGGGCACGAAGAAAATGCGGGATGCCCGCGGGCTGGGGGTCATGGATGACCACGAAGTCGTATTCCTGGTCGAAGACCTCGGCGTTCATCTTCTGGTAGCGGCGCCAGATGTCGCTGTAGCGCTTGTTCCACTGCGGCGCACCCTGCAGCGCGTTGTGCATCGCCTTGGTCGCACCGAAGAACTCGTCAGCGCCGTGCATCACCTGCCACTCGGTGCTGAGGCCGAGGTCTCTCATCAGCGGCACCATGGTGCCGAGCAACTCGGCGACCCCACCGCCAAAAGCCGTGGCGTTGAGATGGAGGACGCGCGCCCCGCGAAGGGTCGACGCCAGCTCTCGGATCTCGGTCGTTGCCTCTTCGCCGATGATGCGCTCATAAGAGCGAAAGCGCTTCGGCATTACTGGGACGTTGGCGTACACGCTGCGCCGTAGTGTAAGTGCTAGTGGGCTGTACAGCCCACTATGCGACCCCACCGGAACGGAAGAGGCCGACTAGTAGCCACAGGCCGAGCAACATCGAAGCGGAGAAGAGCACGGCGCCGAAGACCGGTACGTCCCCGACCCTCGGCCCGAAGTGGATCTGAGACGAGGCCACCACCAGCGCGGCCATGAAGACGGACAGCGACAGGCGGTTGAAGAACCTGCTGGCCTTGGCCATCTGGTTGTCCAGCACCTGCTCCATCCGGCGAGTTTCCCGCAGGGTGTCCTGGAACTCTTCCAGGAGGTCCGAAACCTGGTAGGGATAGCGCGAGACCACGTCCATGAGCTCTGACGCGCGCTCCATGTTCTCTCCCGCCAGCGTGCCCGGGCTGTAGCGCCGCAGCGCCATCTGCCTCACGTATGGCTCCGCGATCTCCCAGACGTTGAAATCCGGGTACAGCTCCCGGCCCGTACCCTCGACGGTGGTCATCCCGCGCATGATCAGGAAGTACTTGGTCGGGAGCCGCATGCGGTACCGGTACACCATGTCGAGCAGCTCGGTGACCAACCGGTTGGTGTCGACCTGGGCCAGGGTCACGCCGGTATAACGGCGCAGGATCCCGCCCATGGCCGCCGCGATGTCGTCCTCGAACTGGCGAGGGAACGTCACTCCCAGGTTCTTCAGGTCGCGCACCAGGCGGTCGGGCTGGTGGCGCACCACGTGGATCAGGTAGTCCGTCATCACCCGCATCTCGCGGTCGCTGATGAGGCCGATCAGGCCAAAGTCGATCAACCCGTACTGTTCAGTGCTGACGACGATGATGTTGCTGGGGTGGGCGTCCCCGTGGAAAGCGCCGTGCTCGAAGACCTGGGTCAGCGAGATCTGGGCGCCCAGCACCGCCAGTCGGCGGCGGTCCTCGCTGCTGTATTTCTCGGGGTCGATCTTCGACAGCGGCGTCCCGTCGATGAAGTCGGTGGTCAGCACCCGGCTGCTGGTGCGATCCCAGTGGACGGCTGGGATGATGACGCGTGGATCACCGCGGAAGTCCTCGCCGATGCGGGAGGTGTTGCGGGCCTCCTCCAGGTAGTCGAGCTCCGAATACAGGAACTGCTTGATCTCGTCCACCAGCTTGACCGCGTCGAATGGCATATCAGGGGAGCGCCGCTGCAGCGCCTGCGCGATGTCGGCGATGACCGGGAGGTCGGCCTCCACCTGGGCCCGGGCGCGAGGCCGCTGAACCTTGACCGCCACCTTCGCCCCGCCGTGTCGGGCGACGTAGACCTGGCCGATCGAGGCTGAACCGATGGGCGTTTCGTTGAAGTCCTTGAAGAGGTCGTCGAGGGATCCCCCGAGTTCTTCCTCGATGAGCGGGCGGACCTCGTTGAATGGCACTGGCGTCACCTCATCCCGCAGGCCTCGCAGTGCCAGCAGGACCTCCGGCGGCAGGATGTCGGGGCGGATCGACAGCAGCTGCCCAACCTTGATGTAGGTGGGCCCGAGCTCCTCGAGGATCTGTCGCAGTTCTTCGCCCCAGTGGGCGGGGAGGCGCTCCTCCCGGGGCACGCCGCGTACCCGCAGCAGGTAGCGCCCGAGCGCGTAGCGCTTGAGCACGAAGCCCATGCCGTGACGCACGAAGACCTCGGCGATCTCCCGCTGCCGGGGCAGGTTGCGGACACGCTGGACGGTCCGGATCATGCCGCCGAGTTTACGGGGCGGCCCGCGGACTACAGTCCGCTTAGCGGGTGGCCGAGGTGAAGTTGAAGCTGTCCATCCGCATCGCCGGCACGCGGTACGCGGACGTGAAATCGTAGTCGGACCCGGCCTGCAGCTTGGTTTCGCCTGTAGCGGCTGAGCAGCTGGCAAAGGCGTCCATGATCGACTGGGTGAAGCGCATGTTCTTGACCGGGCGGGTGACCCGGCCATCCTCGATCAGGAATGTGCCGTCGCGCGTCATCCCGGTGAGCACGCTCTGCGTCGGATCGACCACATTGACATACCACAGACGTGTCACCCAGATCCCCCGCTCGATCCCCTCGCAGAGCTCCTCCTTGGTGCCTGCCGCGCCACCCCCGACAAACAAGTTGAAGGCCGTCGGCCCGTCGGGATTGGGCGAGGGGAGGCCGTGCCCGGTGGAGGCCACACCGGCGCGGGCGGCCGTCGCGAGGTCGTGCACCACACCGACGGCCATGCCCTCGCGGATGAGCTCGACGCGTTGCCGCGGCGTGCCCTCGAAGTCAAACGGCATCGGCAGCCCCTGCGGGTCGTGCCCGTCGTCCCAGATGTTGATGCCGGTGCCGCTGACGCGCTCCCCGGGGCGCATGAAGGTGCGACCCTCTTCAACCGCCAGCGCGCCGAACCCGATGTAGGAGAGGTATTCCAGGAGCTCGGCCACGGCGGCCTCCTCCATCACCACCGGGTATCGTCCGGCGTCGAGCGTGACGGGGTCTCGATAGCGCACGGCGCGGTCTACCGCGGCGGCCGCCGCACCGTCGGCGTCGAGCTGGTCGAAGGCCTGCGAAGCCGAGTCGCCAAAGCCGCTCGCCCCATCGTCGCCCATCGCCACCATGCGGGCGTTGGCGACACACCTCGGGGTCGACATTTCGAGTCCCGCGCTGTTGAGGATGCTGAAGGTCACCACCGAAGCACTGACCGCGCCGAAGGCCCTGACGCCGGCGGCGTCGGCCTTCGCACACATGCCCGCGACCATGTCGGCTCGTTGCTCGGGGGTTGAGCCCGCGGTCGATTCGACCAGCTGCGCCGCCTGCACCGGCGCGGGGCCCGGCAGCCCCGGCAGTCCCCGCTGCGGCTCCTGCGCCCGGGCCATGGCGCGCGCCTGGTCGAGCGCGTGCTTCAGCGCCTTCTCATCGAACTCATTGGTGGAGGCGACGCCAACGCGGTCTGCCTCGACCACCCGGACTCTCAGGTGACTGGAGCGCTCGGAGACGTTCTGGTGGATCTCGCTGTTGGCGAACCGGGTCAGTGACGACCGGTTCTCGGTGACCATCACCTCTGTGGCGGCGGCGCCACTGTTTTCCAGCAGCTGCCGCCCGGCGGCCCGCGCGTCGATGGCGACCTGGCTCATCGGATCCCGACGCGCACGTTTCGGAAGCGTGCCGGAGGCGCGCCGTGGCCCACGCGCATCGACTGGCCGGGTTCGCCCTTGCCACAGTTGGTGAGCCCCCACATGCGCCACTCATCACGCCCGCCCACGGCGTCGCACGAGTTCCAGAACTCGGGCGTGATCCCGGCGTAGTTGGGGTTGCGAAGCATGCGGCCGAGCTTGCCGTTCTTGATCTCCCAGGCGACCTCGGTGCCGAACTGGAAGTTGAGGCGCCGGTCGTCGATCGACCAGCTCTTATTGGTCGACATGAAGATGCCGTCGTCGGTCTCCGCGATCATCTGGTCCAGGCTGCTCTCGCCGGGTTCCAGGTTGATGTTGGTCATGCGGATCAGGGGGATGCGGTTCCACCCGTCCGCGCGCATCGAACCCATGCTCTGGGAGCCAGGCGACAGCTGGGAGGCTGTCTCCCGGCTGCTGAGATAGCCGGTAAACAGCCCGGCCTGGACCAGGTTGACCCGCTGGGCCGCCACCCCCTCGTCGTCCCAGCCAAAGGTCCCCAGGGCGCCCGGTACCGTGGCGTCAGCCACGATCGTGACCTTGTCGCTCCCGTACTGCAGCGAACCCAGAAGGTCCGGCGTCATGAAGCTCGTGCCGGCATAGGCCGCCTCCATGCCGAAGACGCGGTCCAGCTCCGTAGGATGGCCGCACGACTCGTGCACCTGGAGGCCGACCTGTGACGAGTCGATAATCACCGTGGTCGTGCCGCTGGGGCACAGGTCCGCCCGCAGCAGTGCGCAGGCTTCGTCCGCCGCGCGCGGTGCCTCTTCAACAAGGCGCATCGCGCGTACCAGTTCCCATCCTCCCTGGCCCATCTGCCGGCCGAACGAGTTGGGGTAACTGCGCCTTTGCATCTCGCCGTTGCGCACGGCCACGCTCTCGAGCCCTGCCCCGGTCTCCCAGGCCTCCTGCTCGAGGTCGGACCCCTCGGTGGACATGAATATCTTGTGCCAGTGGTTGCAGGCGGATGACGCCGAGGTCACGCGGATGTCGGCGCCGGTCTGGAGGCCTTTGTCCGCCTCCAGCAGCAGGGCCAGTTTCTCGTCGACGTTGATCGAGAAGGGGTCCACCTCGCACGGTCCCCGGTAGGTTCCGCGCGCGACGACCGCCGTACCAAGGTCCACCCCTACCCGATGCACCAGGACACTGGCACGCGCTACCGCCACGGCCTCCCGCCCAGCCCGCTCCGCGGCCGCGGGGCCGGGATCGTTGGTCGAGGCGAAGCCCCAGGCGCCGCCAACCAGGACGCGGATGCCGAGCCCCGCGGAGACGTCCTCCTCCAGGCCCTCAACGCGGCCCAGCTTCACCGACAGGGCCTGCCGGCGGGTCGACTCCCAGCGCGCGTCGGCGTACGAGGCACCGGCGGATTTCGCAGCGTCGAGTGCGCGAAGGATCAGGTCGCGGATTTTGTCACCTCCTCCCGTGAATCGGCGGTCGTTCGTGCCGCCGCACAGGATTCTCGACTTTACACCCGGCGCCGCCCGCGGTCCCCGATCCTGCGTTCAGGCTATGATAGCCACGCTATAAGGTTCATATTCGGGGAGAGGCGAAACTGCTAGAGGAGTACGCGCGGCACCTGCTCGAGGGCTTCTACCCGATCATCGCCGCCAACCGGGCCCCGGTGGAGGTCCAGAGGAAGGGCTCCAAGTTCATCGCCACGCGCGGCGCGGGGGGGCTCGTGACGGCGCTCTCCACCCTGGCCACGAGCACGGACGCGGTGTGGGTGGGCTGCGCGCGGACCGCCGCCGACCACGACGTGGCCCGCAAACACCCGCGCAGCCCGGTGGTCATCACGGGTGACGACGGCCGGCACTACCGTATCGCCTTCGTATCCCCGGACGACGAGGCTTACGACCTCTACTACAACCGGATCAGCAACCCTCTGCTGTGGTTCATTCAGCACTACCTCTGGAACCTGAGCCACAATCCCACGCTCGACCGCGAGACCGACCGCGCCTGGACCGAGGGATATGTGAAGGTCAACCGGCTCTTCGCAGAGCGCATCGTGCAGTCGGCCAAGCGTCCGCCCGTGGGCGAGGAGGGGCGCCGGGAAGACCAGGTGCCGCTGGTGCTGATCCAGGACTACCAGCTGTACCTGGTCGCGAAGATGGTTCGAGAGCGCATCCCCGGTGTGGTGCTGCAGCAGTTCATCCACATCCCGTGGCCGACGCCGCAGTACTGGAAGGTGTTGCCGGCGAAGATGCGCGACCCAATCGTCGAGGGGTTGCTGGGGAACGACATCGTTGGCTTCCAGACCCCGCGGGACTGCCGCAACTTTCTCCTCACGTGCGAGGAGAACATGCACCTCTCGGTCGATTACCGTGAGCAGACCGTGTTTATCGGGGGCCGCACCGTCTGGGTCCGGGCCTACCCCGTCAGCATCGACGTGGATGCCTTCGTCAGCCTCGCGGAGAGCCGCGAGGTGGTGACCGAACAGCGCCACATCCGACGCTGGCGGCCCAATCGCCTGATCATCCGTGTCGACCGCAGCGACCCCAGCAAGAACCTACTGCGCGGTTTCGCCGCCTACGACAGGATGCTGCAGGGACACCCGGAGATGCTCGGGGAGGTCCAGTTCTGGGCATACCTGCAGCCGTCACGGCAGGACGTCCCCTTCTATCGCAAGTACCTCGACGACGTGAAGCTGGTGTCCCGGCAGCTGAACCAACGCTACGGCACCGACAGGTGGAAGCCTGTTCGGCTCGAGCTTCGCGAGGACATGAACCGCGCGATGGCCGCGTACAAGGAGTTCGACGTGCTGCTGGTCAACTCCATCTATGACGGCATGAACCTGGTTGCCAAGGAGGGCATGATGGTGAACGAGCGCGACGGCGTCCTCATTCTGTCCGAGAACACAGGGTCCTACGGCGAGCTCGGCCAGTGGGCCTTCACCGTGAATCCGTTCGACATCGACGCCACCGCGGACGCCCTGTACTCGGCACTGACCATGGAGCCTCGCCAGCGCCGTGCGCGGATGAAGCAGATCCGCGCGGTTGTTCGCCAGAACGATGTCGCCCGCTGGATCTCGAGCCAGCTGCAGGACATCCGTGACCTCACCGAGGCCGGACGACGGCGGAACCGCCGGGTCCTGCCCCATATCGCCAGCTAGGGACTGGTGCCCGCCCGCTGGGCGGCGGTGAGCAGGGCGGCGAGCAGCTCGCTGACCATCCCCTGCCCCTCGAGCACCAGGTCGCAACCGGCAAACGTGTCGAGGGGTAGCTCGGCGGAGGCGATACCGACCGTCAGCGCTGCCACGCCGAGGGCGCGTGTCGCCTCCCAGGCCGGCCCGTCTCCCAGGTCATCCCCGGCGAAGACCACGGCGGAAGGCCGAAGCGCCTCCGCCAGGTGGCGTATCGCCCAGCCCTTGTCCACCGCCTCGCGGGGCTTGAGGTCGTTCACCATGCGCCCGCGTTGCAGCACGAGGCCGTTTCGCTCCGCGACCTCGCCGGCAAGTCGGTCGGCAAGCTCGGCGTCGAGCTCCGGCCCGGCCCCCCGGGAGTGCAGTGCCACCCCCCAGGGCTTGACCTCGAGCCGGCCGCCTGGTAGCGACGGTAGCCGTGCTTCCAACTCCTCTCGGGCGGCGGCGAGTCGCCGGCGTACGTCGGCCGCTGGAAACCCGTGGGGCAGCCCAGTGGCTGACAGCTCCGGGGGCAGCTCCAGCCCGTAGCTGCCGATCACCATCACGCCGGGCACGCGCCCCACCAGGAAATCGCGGTTGCGCCCCGAGACTACCGCCATCCACCCCACAGCGCTGGTCAGTCGGTGCAGCAGGGACGGCAGCGCGGGGTCAAGGTAGGCGTCCTCCGGTCGGGCCACGATGGGGGAGAGAGTGCCATCGAAGTCGAACGCCACCAGCCATCGGCTGGGATCGGTTCCCTCCAGCAGGGAGATCGCAGCGGGGATGTCCACCCCGCCCGGCACCGGGTCAGCGATCGCCTAGATGATCTCGCTGTACATCTGGTATGCCTGCCGTAGCTCCTGGTGTGGCGCGATACCGGCCTTGTGCATGACCTCCAGCAGCGACAGGATGTGACGGACCCCGGCCAGGTTGACGCCGCGCTCCCGCGTGAGGTGCTGGATGACCTGCAGCCTCCGGATGTCGCGCTGCGAGTAGCGTCTCCGGTTGGTGCTCGTCCGGTGGGGCGTGACCAGCCCCAACTCCTCGTACATCATCAGCGTCCTGGGATGGGTCTCGAGGATCTCCGAGGCGACGCTGATCGTATAGACCGGCTTGTCGAGGTCAAACGTGCCGCCTTCGCTCAAAGCAGCGCTTCCGCTCACTCCTTGATCCACTTCCCGACGCCGCGGGACAGCGTTGACGGGGTGGTCTCGGCCTTGATCAGGTAGTCGAGCGCGCCGAGCTTGAGACCGCGCTCCACCAGCTCTGCCTCACCGTAGTTGGAGAGGATGATCACCGGTATGTGCTTGAGGGTGGCGTCCCCCCGGAGGGACTCCAAAACCGAGAATCCGTCCATCTTGGGGAGGCGGATGTCCAGGAAGACGATGTCCGGCGGGCCCTCCTTGGCCAGGTTGAGACCCTGTTCGCCATCGGGGGCAATGGTCACGGTATAGCCGTCGAGCTCCAGCTTGAGCCGGTACATCTCGGCCACGGCGGCGTCATCCTCGATGAAGAGGACTCTTACCTCTTCGTCAGCTTCCATTGCCACGCGCGGGAACCTCCAATGTCCGTTCGAGACGAAAGTGTGCGCGAGCCGCTATCAAGTTTTCGTCGTTCGCGCCCCATCTTTATACCATCTCCTGGCTTGGCACTATCGCAAAAATTTCCGCACCGGGCTAGACTATGCCAAAATTCCGGGGGACCGAATCAGGTATGGCACTGAGCACTGGCTCCAACATCGGGCTGGACAAGCCCATCTACACCATCAGTGTGGCCTCTGAGATCCTCGCCACCCACCCTCGCACGCTGATGATGTACGAGACCCTGGGTCTGGTCACGCCGGCGCGAACGCCCACCAACCGCAGGCGGTTTTCGCAGCGCGACGTGATCAAACTGCGTACTATCCAGCGCCTCACCCGGCAGCATGGGGTCAACCTGGCCGGCGCCAGGCACATCCTCAACCTGATGATCCAGCTGCGCGAGGCGGGGGTGAACCCGCCGACCGGCTTGCACGAGATCGACGTCACCGAAATTCGGATGTAGCAGCCTGAACGGCCAGACTAGGTGATAGTCGGACCCACAGTATCTGTGATTACATGCATTTACCTATTGCTTATGCCGTCGCCTCCTGCTACACTGCACTTGTCCCCCCTCTTCTGAGGCCCCCCCGCTCCGGTGGTGGGGCCTCATTTACTTCCAGCCTCCAGGGCTTGGGGAGATTAGGGGATACCAAAGGACCCTTAACTCATGACAGTTAGACTCGCCCGGTGAGCACCCCGATTCGGCGCCGCGCCGGCCTCGGCCAGGTTCCCCCGCGGGGGCCCCGACCAGGCTCGTCCGGCGGCCGTTTGGGCGCCTGGCGGGGTCCGTTCGGCCTGAATGCCTTCCAGACCGCGTTGGCAGCCTTCGCCATCCTCGTCGCCCTTTTCATCGTCATCACCCTGCTGGTGGCTCAGAGCCTGCCGGACCCCAGCAAGGTCGCCATCCACGCTGGCGAGGTGAAGATCCTCGACCGGACAGGGACAAAGGTCGTCGCGGACATGCAGGGAGGTGGGGAGAACCGCCAGGAAGTGAAGCTCGAGAAGATCGACAAGAAGCTCCAGCAGGCCACCGTGGCGGCGGAGGATCGGAACTTCTACACCCACAACGGGGTCGACGTCGGTCGCCTGGTCAAGGCCATGACCATCGACCTGATCCGGCGGCGGGCGGTCTCGGGGGCCAGCACGATCACCGAACAGCTGGCCAAGAATGAGTTGCTCACACCGAAGGGTGGCCTGCCCGGCAAGACGATCACGCGCAAGTACAAGGAAGCCATCCTTGCCACCGAGATCGAGACTCGCTTCAGCAAGGACCGCATCCTTGAGCTTTACCTCAACTCCATCTACTACGGCCACCACGCCTATGGGATTCAGGCGGCGGCCAAGGTGTACTTCGAGAAAGACGCCAACAACCTAACCCTTGGGCAGGCATCGCTCCTGGCGGGCCTGCCCCAGGCGCCAACGGCGTACGACCCCCAGCTCAGCTATGACGCCGCCAAGGGTCGCCAGGCCTACGTCCTGGACCAGATGGTGCGCGATGGTTATGCCAGCCAGGCTGACGCCGACGCCGCCAGGCACGAGGACCTGAGGCCGCAGTTGAAGTACAAGGCGGAGAATGCCAGCGGACCCGCGCCCCACTTCGCCGAGTACATAAGGCAGGAATTGGAGCGTCAGTACGGCCGGGACATCACCGCCGTGGGCGGGGTGACGATTACCAGCAGCCTGGATTTGGACGTCCAGAACGCCGCCAACGCCGCCGTGAAAGGCGGGGAGCCGAAGCTGGAGAAATTCGGGGTGAACAATGCCGCCATGCTGGTGGAGGACCCCAAGACGGGGGACATCCTGGCCATGGTGGGGTCGGCCGATTTCAACAACGACAAGATCGCCGGTCAGGTGAATATCGCCGGGCCGAGCACCAAGCGCCAGCCCGGCTCCAGCTTCAAGCCGTACGTCTACCTGACTGGGGTAGCCGACAAGAAGTTCAGCACGCTGAGCGTTTTCCACGACACGTCGGACCAGGCCAAAAGCATGGATCCCAAGAACCCGGTCCACGACTTTGACAACCACTACGAGGGCACGATGCGGCTCCGCACCGGTCTCGTCCAGTCGCGCAACGTCACCGCCGAAGAGGCGATGCAGAAGGCCGGCCCGGAGTCGGTGGTCTCCACCGCCCACCGCATGGGCATCGGGACTGACATCAAACCCTTCCTGTCAAGCGCCATCGGCGCCTCCGAGGTGACCATGCTGGACCACGCCGAGGCCTATGGCGTGCTGGCCACCCAGGGCACCAAGCATGACCCCCACCCCTTCCTGAAGGTGGTGGACAGCAGCGGCGCCGACATCACCAACAAGCACGAGGGAGGCCAGCAGGTGATCGATGCCGGTGCCGCCTTCATCGTCAACGACGTTCTCAAGCACTACAACGACGAGTGGCACCTGGGCTTCGACCGGCCCTTGGCCGCCAAGTCAGGCACCACCAACATCCAGAACCCCGACGGCAGCATCTCGACCGGGGACGGCTGGTTGATGTCCTACAACCCGGACGTGGTCATCGCCACCTGGGGCGGGCACACCAGCACGAACCTCGCCGAGGGATCGGGAACGAAGAACTTCTACGGCGTGGACAACGCGGAGGCCATCGTCGACCCCTTCCTGAAGAGCATGAAAGACCGCTGGCACAGCGACTTCCAGAAGCCTTCGAACGTGACGATCGGCAACTGTGGGTCCAAGGACGCGGTCCAGGTCCCGGATAAGTACGCTCCGCCCGGTGGCGAGTACATCCTTACCGGCGACTCCGCATCACCGTGTCCGACGCCGTCCCCGTCAGCCACCGGGACTCCATCGGCCGGCCCCTCGGCCACACCTTCCGAAGCCGCTCCCTCCCCGGTGGGCGTGCCCACCTCGCTGCCGAGCATCGTGGCCTCCCCCACCCCCCGGCCACGACCCAGTCCCAGCCCCACGCCGAGCTCCAGCCCGAGTCCGTGAACCTTGCGGTGATGCTGGGCTCCGACCGCGACCGCGCGGCGCTGGAGCTGGCGTCGTCGCTGACCACCGCCGCGGCGGCCGCCGGCCACCGCGCCCGGCTCTTCCTGCTCGGTGACGGCACCCGTATGGTGGACGCCGCATCTCTCCTTGTCGCCCGCGGGGTCGGGGTGTCCCTCTGCGAGGCCGACGCCGCGATGCGGGGGATCCACAAGGCGGGGCAGTCGGGGGTGTTCTTCGGGTCGCTGTACGACTGGGCGGCGCTTGTCGAGGACGCCGACCGCGTGATCTCGCTCGTGTGACCAGGGGAGTCGTGCTGGTGCGCACCGGTGACCCGGGCCTGCAGCTGCAGGCGGCGCGCACCACCCTGAGCCTCTCCCTGGGAGATCGCCAGGCCGACCTCCTGGTCACCGGCGATGCCATCGGGATCCTCAGTCCTGCCCCGGGAACCGAAACCGGCCACTGCCTGCAGACCATCGGCCAGGTCGGCCTGCTGGTACAGGTTGACGCCGACGCGGCACATGCCCTCGTCCATCACTCCGCGGAGGTCCTGCCGCACTCCGACTTCGTGGCGCGGCTGGCCGGCGCCGATTTCCTCCAGGTTTTCTAGACTAAGACCGTGATCTTCAGCGCCAAGTGCGAGTACGGCATCAAGGCCATGCTGGATCTTTCGATCAACGGGGGAACCGATCTCCCCGTCCAGGTGCGCGTCATCGCCGACCGCGCCGATATCCCTGAGGGGTTCCTGGAGCAGATCATGGGCGACCTGCGCAAAGCCGGGCTGGTGGAGAGTGTGCGCGGCGCCCACGGCGGGTACCGCCTCGCCAGGACTGCCGAGGAGATCAACCTCGCGGATGTGATCGAGGCCATAGACGGCCCCGTCACGCCTGGCGGCTGCCTTCGGGAAAGCCCCGACCCGGGCTCCGGGACGAGCATCGCCGTGATCCAGGACGTCTGGCTGGACGTTCGTGACTGCGTCATGGACGTGCTCAGCACCATGGACCTCGCCCACCTCCGAGAGAAGCTCGAGCGCAAGCGCGGGGCCACGGTCGCGGAGTTGACCAGGGAGGTCCTCGCCGGCCGGCCTTAGCAGTCCCCCCGCCACACCGTCGGTCGCCCCTGTGGGTCCCAGGCCACGGCCGCAGACGTGCCGGCCACCGTTGGTCCATACACACTGCTGATGTCCTTAGACGACAGCGCCAGCACCGCGCAGCCGCCCGAGCGGGCTGGTTCAACCGGCCGCCGCCCGGCTGCCGGGTCGACGACCGAGACCCGTTGACTGACGACGGCGCTGTAATTCAGGAACCGCACGTCCGTGCCTTGGTAGTAGTCGAGGAGCACGATGCTCGCCTGGTCGGGGCGGATCGCGCCCGACAGCTGGACCAGGTTGAACGAGTAGTCAGCGTATCGATGGCTGGCCGGGCGGGTGAAATAGGCAACCGCGCCGAGGGTCGTTGTGGCGCCGATGAGCAAGGCGACCAGCACCGCCGGCCACGGTGGCCTCAGCACCTCGCGGCGAACGGCCACGACCTCCGCCGCCCCGAGGCCGATCAGCGCGGCGAGGGGCGCGGCCAGACCAATACTGCGCAGGAAGTGGGGCGCCGCGTCGGCGGTTCCAATCAGCGGCGGCAGCAGGAACACCGGAACCGCGATGAGGACCAATGCGGCCGCAGGGTCCTGGCGGCGGGCACGCCACGCGCGCCAGGCGCCCAGCAGCATCAGCAGGGTCAGTGGTAGGCCCAGCAAGGGCAGGCCATCGACGTCGTGGCGTTGGTTGGGGTCGCCGGTGAAGGCGAACATCCCCAGCGTCCGGAGGGTGTGGATGCCAAGCGAGGCGGCCCCACCGTCGTGCCCTGCGATCGACACGCCCACCGCCCGGCCGAAGTACGGCCCCGGCTCCAGGATGGCCGTAACCAGCATCGGGGCACCCACGATGACGTAGGCGATGGCGAGCGCCGCCAGGCCACCTCGCAAGCGTTGCCAGAGTACCGGGTACTGGCGATTCAGCCACCACAGCCACAGTGCCAGGAGCACCGGTAGCAGCTTGAGTGGCTGGTACGTCCAGAGCCCCAGTGCCATCGCCGCACCGGCGATGAGGGCCCGCTTCCGCGAGGGTCGGTCAGCCCAGGCTGCCATGGCCCAGACGGCCAGCGCCCCGACCAGCGGTACGAGGACGTTGCGCATCCCGTCCCGCGAGATGCAGATGAGCCACAGGGACCCGCCCATCCAGGCCGCCCCGGTGAGGGCCGTCGCCGTGCCCCATCGTCGAAGCCAGCCGTACGCCGCGAGCACGGCAACCGTGCCGATCACTGCCGATGTAGCGCGCAGCGTGACCGCGGACTCACCGGCGAGGCGGAACGCGGCGGCGACGAGGTATGCGTAGAGGCCCTCGCGCCCCGCGTCGTCCAGGAAGAATACGGGGTGAAACCCCGGCTGGTGGAGCAGCCTGAGGGCGTCGAACCCCTCAGCTGCCTCGTCCGGGTAGAGGCCGCCTGGCTGGGTTGAAAGGGAGGCCAGGCGGAGGGCCCCGGCGGTGACCACGACGCCCAAGAGGGCGAGCCGCCTCAGTGCGTCCAGGTCTCGAGACAGACGCCCGGGGAGCAGGCGCGTCGCGCCAGGTGCAGCCCATCAGGCAAGGGCGGGTCGCCCTGGTCGGGGCTGACCACCACGTAGGTGGCACCCGCGACGCGTGGAACGGCTGGTACCAGGTCACCCCGGCGGAAGCCTGCCAGGCCGTCGTACCAGTGCACGTCGATGTCCACGACCCGCACGACCTGCCGGGTGGGCTCGTGGGCGTAGTAGAGGACCGGGAAGTACTGGTGCGCCCCCACCAGCGCAACCGTGTCGCGGGATGCGTCCACGTGGCTGTCAAGGTAGGCGGTCACCTCCGGGACGTGGGGCGTTGGAAGAGCCGAAACCTCGACCACGGTGAGTGCCAGGAGAACGATCATTGCTCCGCCGACCAGCCAGCGCCGCCCGGGGGCGGCCAGTGCGAGGCCCGCGACGGGCAGGAGCTGGATGAGGTAGACGTTGATGAAGCGCTCATCCAGGAGCGGTCGCTTGAGGCTGACGATCACCAGGAAGAGCAGCGAGAAGCCCCCGCAAGCCAGCACGTACAGCGTTCCCCTGCGCTCGAGCTCCCCGCAGGACCGGTATGCGGCGACGGTGAGGGCGGCGACGAGGGGTACCGCGAGCGCGATGGCCACCGCCCCCAGCGTCGTGGGCCCGGGGTGTGACGCGAGGTACTGCAGCTGAGCGCTGGTGCCGCCGACCGAGATCGGCTGCACCCAGTACGGCTGGCCCGCGTGGCGAAACTGAGGTGCCGCATACACCAGCCAGGGGACCAGCGCCACGCCCGCTGCGCCGGCGGCGGCTGCCAGCCGGAGGATGACCTGCCGGCCGGGGCGCAGGACCAGCAGTGCCGCCAGCAGCTGGGCCGGCACCGCGAGCGCCACCAAGTAGTTGGTGTAGAGCCCCACCAGGACGGTCAGGCCGTAGATCCCGACGCGTCCTATTGAAGGTTCGTCGGTGGCGCGCCACAGCGCCAGGCTCATGGCCAGCACCATCGTGGTCCCGAGGGCGTACATGCGGGCGTCGCGCGACCAGAGCACCAGGAGCGGCATCAGGGCGACCACCCCGCCAGATGTCAGGGCGACGCGCCGGCCACCCAGCCGCCGGCCGATCGCGATCGCCAGGGGCACCGCCGCCGCGCCGGCCACCACGGACGGGAGGCGCAGGTTGACCGGCGTGTTGCCGAAGATCGCGGCGAGCCGAACCAGCAGGTACTGCAGCGGCGGGTGGTTGTCGTTGTGGACGACGTCGATCATCGCGCCTATGGAGCGTCGCATCAGCACACCCGTGAAGGCTTCGTCGCTCCACAGCGGGGTGAGGTCCAGGTAAACCCCACGGACCACAAGCCCCCCCAGCACCAGCAGGATCTCCGTCCTGCCGAAGGCCGCGCGTGCCCGGGCCAGGTACCGCGCAACGCCGGCCGTGGCCGGCGCTCCACTAGAGGCCGGGCCGGTTCGTGATGTGGTGCGTTCCATTGGCATAGGCAAGGATGAGAGCGAGGACCACGGCGACAGCCAGGAGCACGCCGGCCAGGGCGATCCACGGCGCCGCGCGCTGCGCCGGGCTCGCGGTGCGCGGTTGCGTTGAGCGGATGACCGGCGCCAGTTCGTCAAGCCGCGCCACGATGTCGCCGACGCTGAGCGTCCCCAGCGGCATACCCCGTTCCTTCCACTCCGACCAGACGCCGGACTCCTCGCTCGGAGGGGGGTAGGCGACGAGCACGCTGGTGGCACCGCTCTGCAGCATCCTCGCCGCCACGGCGGCCACCGACTCGTCCGGCGCGGCGATCAGTGGGTCGGGGTCCATGATCTCGGCGGCCGTCCTGCCGTCGGGGTCGTCCCATGCTGACGCCACGGCCCGCTCGTCGATGATCCCGATCAGCTCGCTGCTGAGGTCGATGGCCAGCACCGTTCGGACCCCCCGGTCGCGCATCGCGCGGGCAACCTCACGAGCGCTGATGTCCGCGTCGCAAAGGACGACGCCGCCGCGCATCACGTCGGCAACCGGGCGCGTGGTGGCCGCGCCGGGCAGGGTGTCCTGCAAGCGGTCCGCCGCCACCGCGCTCATCGGCGCGCCAGGTAGGTCGCCACGTCCGCGTAGCTCAGGACGCCCACCGGGCGGCTCGGGCTCCCGTCCATCACCACGACCAGTTCCGCGTCGCGCTCGCGCATGCGCGCCAGCGCCTCGCCCAAGCGGTCGCGCGCGAACACGTTCGGCGGTAACTCCATGGTCATGATGTCCGACGCCATCCCCTCGGTGCGGCCTTCCATCACAGCGCGCAGCAGGTCCAGGTCGGTGACCACGCCGGCGATCAGGTCTGAGCCGGCACTGGCGACGATGATGGCCCGGACGCCCTCGTCCTGCATGCGCCTCGCCACCTCCATCACGGGGGTGCGCAGGGTGCAGCTCGAAAGCCGCGGGCGCATGGCCTGGGCCACGGTGGCTGCGTGGGCGGACACGGCCGAAGTCTAAGGGGGGTACACCGCGCCTAGCGCTCAGGGGCGCCGGAGACGTGGTCCAGGGGGTGGTGGCGCCGAAGCCAGGCGCTCGGGACCCGGCCGTTGAAGATGCCCGGCAGGCCAGGACGTGTCGGGGCGTACAGCGCGCTGAGGAACACGTGCCCGGCCACCAGCGGAACCAACAGAGCCCACGTCAGGTTGTGAAGGGTGCGGCTGTTTTCCAGGAGCCAGAAGGGCGAATGCAGCGGGGGGAACAGGGCAACGCCGGTCAGGCCCAGCCAGAGCATCGCGGCCGCGGACAGTGTCGCGTTGGCCTTCTGGCCGGCGTTGAACCGGCCGGCCTCCGGGAGGCCACCGGGGGCCGCCCGGCGCCAGATCCAGGCGCGCAGCCAGGCGCGGTCATCCGTGCTCCACAGGTCGATCTCCTCGAGGTCGACCCGCAGACGGCGCCGGTCTCCGATGGCGACGACAAGGGCCGGGAGGATGACGACCGCGAACCCTGTAACCCAGTGGGCCACGCGGATGGCTTCGCGGCTGCCGAACAGCTTCTCGGTGGCCGGGAAGTACAGCGAGATACCTGTCAGCATGGCCAGGAGAAGCGGACCGGCAAAGGCCCAGTGCAGCCAGCGCTCCGACCGGTTGAAACGCTCGACGCTACTTGAGATAGGCGTTGATGTCGTAGCCACGCTGCTCCCAGTACCCGGTCTCCTGGCCCCCGGTGACACGGATCCGCGACACCCATTTGACGCCCTTGTAGCCGAACATGAACGGGATCACCAACCGGAGCGCCGCGCCGCGGTCCTGCGAGAGAGGGGCACCGTTGATGCGATGCGCCAGCAGCACGTCCGGCCGTCGCGCCTCCTCGAGGGTCAGGCTGTCGACGTAGATCCCGTCGGCACTGTCAAAGCTGACGGCCCGCGCCGTCGCCGAGGGCCGGGCGAGGTCCAGGAGCTGGGACACCAGGGGGCCCTGCCAGCGAACCTTGTCGACCTTCCAGCCCGTGACGCACATGTAGTCGTGCACCTGGTCTGCCTGTGGCAGCCCGAGGAGGTCCTGGAAGCTCAGCGTGATGGGGTTTTCGACCAGGCCCTCCACGCGCAATTGCCAGTTGCGGCCGTCAAACACCGGTTCGCTGTTGGCCACCGTGTAGAAGTAGAACCCGTCCTGAGGGATGAATGCCTTCAGGGGGCCGAGCTGGCCCAGGTTCCCGAGGAGCTTCCCCCCGCCGGCGGCAACCACCGCCCCGGCGGCAACCGCGCCAAGGAACAGCCGGCGGCCGACGTGCTGGCGGCCGGGCTGCTCGGGGGCGGGGAGGGGGTGGTCCACGACTCGTTCAACTATCCCATTCCGGTTTTACTGCCCGCTGATTCGAAGCGGGCCGGGGCCTGACTTTGGCTATCCTCTTCGCATGTTCGGTGCCCGAAAGACCCTGCCCGTCCCCGCGATCCTGCCAGGGAAGTGCCCCGAGTGCGACGCGCGCGTGAGCTGGCAGGTCGTCGAGTACTTCGACCCGGTCATCAGGCTCCAGAAGGTCGACCACTACCGCGGCGAGTGTGCCGGCGGCCATGTCCTCTATCGGGACCAGCGCGGCCAGGTGGTCGAGCCCGCCGAGCTCAACCTTCCCCCGGACCGGTCGGAGTTCGCCCAGAGTCCCCAGGGCCCGCAGCCGTACTCGGGGTTCCTGGAGTTCGTCAAGCAGGAGCGGGCCAAGGCGGAGGCGCTCAAGGTCGCGCAGGCCAAGAAGGCCGCCGACGCGGCGGCTGCGGCCGCCGCCCCGGCCGAGGCAGCGCCGCCGGCCTGAGCGTCGCCGCCGGCGCTACAGGCCCGGCGGGGTCTGGCTGGGGAGGCAGGAGTCGAACCTGCAATCTTCTCGTCCAGAGCGAGCTGCCTTACCATTTGGCCACTCCCCAAGGACCCGTTCGGCCCCCCCGGGGCCGAAAGCTCCCGAATTATAGGTACGCCGCCCGCCAACCGTGACGGCCGCTACGACGTGCCGCGCAGCGGCGGCAGCCCAAGGTGAGGAATGCAACAGCTTGCTGAGAATGCCGCGAAAAGGCTTGCTCTCGCGCCCAGTTGATGTGATACTTGAGCTATACATTTACATGCTAGTAGGCCCACGCTACACGGGGTGTGTGTGAGCAGGGAGGCTTCCTGTGCCGCGACGTCGTCCACCAATTGACATCTTCACTTTCCCGGTGCCCACCAAGCTCAACGCGGTGGCCGCCAGGTGTCCCGCGTGCGATGGGCTGGGCGAGCCTTACGGCGAGGTCGGGGCGAGGATGGTGTTCAAGTGCACCGCCTGCAACGTCCGCTTCAAGGGTGCCGCCACCCAGGCTTTCATGCGTCGCCAGGCGCGTGGGGACGCCGTAGTCCAGTAACCAGCGCTTAGAGGTGGCCCAGCTCGCCGATCGCGAAGTCCAGGCGGGCCAGGCATTCGGCCTGGCCCAGCAATGCGGCCGATTCCAGGAGGGGTGGGGTGACACTGGTGCCCGTGAGCGCGATGCGCGCCGTCATGAAGACGTCGCCCGCCTTCCACCCATGGGTTGAGGCCAGTTCGCGCATGGGCGTCTCCAGCCCGGGTCCGACTGACCCTTTGGCGAAGAGATCCCGCAGGTCCTGCAGGACGTCGATAGTCCTGCTGACATGCTCGTCCGAAGCAAATCCCTTTAATTTCGGCACGAGCCTATCTGGCAGGGCCGTCGGTCGGACGGCGAGGAAAGAAAGCAGGGGTTCCGCCTCGGTCAGTCGCTGGATGCGCTCCTGCACCAGCGGAGCGGCGGCGGCCAGGAGGTCGTCACTCAGGTCGGGCACGAAAGGGCGCAGCGCGCTCACAAACTCCACCGGCGGGAGTGCGCGAATGTGCTGACCATTGAGGCTGTCCAGCTTGGCGATGTCGAAGACTGCAGGGCTGACCTGCACCCTGGTGATGTCGAAAGCCGCAACCAGCTCGTCGACGCTGAAGAAGTCCTGCTCGGTCCCTGGCGACCAGCCGAGTAGGGCCAGGAAGTTCAGCATCGCCTGTGGGAGGTATCCCAGCTCACGGTACTCGAGGACCGCCGCCGCGCCGTGGCGCTTGGACAGCTTGGCCTTGTCCGGACCCAACACCAGGGGAACGTGCACGAATGCCGGGGGCTCCCATCCGAGCATCGCGTACAGCATCACATGCTTCGGTGACGACGCCAGCCACTCGTCCCCCCTGATCACGTGGGTGATCTTCATCAGGTGGTCGTCGACTGTCGCCGCCAGGTGGTAGGTGGGGTATCCATCTGACTTCAGGATGACCTGGTCATCCTGGCTGGAGTTCTCGAAGCGAAGCTCGCCGCGGACCAGGTCTCTGACCGCGGTGTGGCCGTCGGGAACCCACATGCGGATCACATGTGGTTCGCCAGCGGATGTTCGCCGCGCCCTCTCGTCGGCCGAGAGCGTCGCACACAGGCGGTCGTAGCGCGTGGGCTTGCCCGCACGCTGCTGATCCTGTCGTAGCGTGTCGAGGCGCACGCGGGTGCAGAAGCATGGATATGCGCTGCCCTGTTGCACCAGCCGGCGGACCTCCTCCTGGTAGATTGGCAGACGCTCCGACTGGAAGTAGGGCGCGTGCGGGCCGCCGATCAGCGGGCCCTCATCCCACTCCAGGCCGAGCCAGCGCATGCCGTCGAGGATGGTGTCCAGGCTGCCTTCGCCGAGACGGGCGCGATCGGTGTCCTCGATGCGGAGAATGAACCGCCCGCCCTCCCGGCGCGCGAACAGCCAGTTGAAGAGGACGGTGCGCGCGCTGCCGGGGTGGAGGGCGCCGGTCGGACTCGGCGCAAACCGATCGCGCACGGTCACGGCTTAGACCGGCTCTTGATCTCCGCAGCGAGGGTCTTGATCGCGACGGCGAGCTCGACGGCCGCGTCCTCGGCGATCTCCTGGAGCCGACCAGGACTCTCCTTCGCGCCCGCGGCGCGCAGGAAGCGGGACAGCTCCGGTCCGCGCTCGCCCTTGGGCACCGCCAGGAGCAGGGCGTCCGCGCACGCCGTGGCCTCGCCACGCCTCGCCGGCCCGTCGACGAACTCGATGACGGCGTCAAGGCCGCGGTTCAGCGCGGCGTGGCGTTTCACGACCGCGGCCACGGGCGTGGTCCTCGCCGGGCGCGGTGCCACCCTGACGGTGGCCGGCTTGGCCGCCGCCGCCTCTGCGGTGGTCGTCTTGACCGCCCGCTTCGCCCTGGGCTCGTGTGCCGGCTGTTGCACGGTGGCGGCCGCGTTGCGCGCGCGGCGGGCCCCCGGCTTCCCGGTCGGGCGCGCCGGGGACCCGGCGGGGGCCGCGGCGGGCGCGGTTGTTACACGTTGACCGGCGCGGACCCCTGTTGACGGTCGCGGGGTCGCCGCCGGCTGAAGCTTTGCGGCCCGTGCACGGGCGCGGCGTCGCAGGAGAGATTCCTGTATTCCGAAGCCGATCGCGCCAAGGGTGAGACCGATGGCCACCGATTCGGCCGCGGAAACTGCGGGAAAGGGCATGCGTTGATTGTCACCCAAGAAGGGCGGCAATCTTGTGACCACTCAAGTGTTCCCTTTATTAAGGGTCGATGTGACAATGCGGGGACATCTGCCGAGATTTGGGCTCGGCGGCGTTTGAATTACTGCGCGGGAGCTGAGTCACCAGGGGTGACGCGCGCCGTGGAGCAGACGAATTTCCCAGCCGGAGGTAACGATCCAGGTGAGACGAACATCAGTCCGTGTGGCTCGGCTCGCGGTCGCCGCCGGCATCGCGGGTGTTTTGGCCGCGGGCGCGGCCCCGGCGTTCGCCGGCAACAGCATCCCGTACTACTCGGGGAACGCGTCCGGGCAGGCGGTGTCGCTGCAGGTCAACCCCAACACCGTCCTCGACGTCAAACTCAACGCGGTTCAAAAGCTGATCAGTGCGCTGCCTCTCGGCGCCAACCAGACCGTTGACCGCGCAATCGGCAGCACCCTGGCGAACCCCACCTCACCGATCAATGTGACGGTTGACACCGCTCGGGCGGCCGGCGTCGCGGCCCGGGGCACCAAGCTCACCGACGGATCAGCCTCCTCGACCGCCGTGGCCATTGACGCTGCGTCGCTGGCCAACGAGGTGACCCTGCTCAACCAGATGGTCAAGAACATGCCCGACGGCACCGTCGTCGCGTTGCAGAGTGTCCTCGGCCCGATCGCCGATGCGGAGGCGGCTTTGCCGCTGCACGACACAACGCTGCGGGACGCGCTGACGACCTACCTCCCGACCCTGGCCCACCCGGTCGCAGGCGCGCTCGGCAGCCCCACGGTCGATCTCCTGGCCCAGGTCCATGCCAACTTCGGGCAGGATCTCAAGGGTGATCTCACGACCGTCCAGAAGAATGGCGTGCTGACCGCCAACTCGGCGCTGGCGCTGCAGCCCTACCAGGCTCGTGCGCTGCCGGCCGATGCCTTCGCGACCAACGCGGTCGACAACCTTGCGCTGGTCCCCACCGGTGAGCTCGGCCTGGTGGACAGCCAGCAGCTGGCCCTCGCGCTCCAGCACATCGACAATGCCCTTGTCGCCGCCGAAAAGACCCTGAGCGCGGCGAGCCACAACGGTGTCGGCGGTGTCAGCGTCGGGACGATCACCGACCCCATCACGAACCAGGCCTTCCCTCTCATCAACGGGACCGTTGGTACCGTCACGACGACCGCCGGCAGCGTCAACCTCGACGCCATCAACGCACTGATCAACCAGGTCTCCGGCCTGGTGGGCACCCTCAATGGTCTTGCCGGGCTGCGACTCAACGACATCGTCGGCAACAACGGCGCCAATGCCCTCAGCAGCATCAGCCGAACCGGTGACCTGGTCACCGCAAACGGCCTGGGCCAGGTCGCCCACGTCGACGTGGTCAAGATCAACGATCCCAGGCTGCAGAGCCTCCTCGGCCCCGAGCTGGCCAGCGTGGACGGCATCAAGGCCACGACGGCCGTGAGCCTGGATGGTATTCACTCCAACAGCACCCCGGGCTTCCAGACTGCCAACGGCACCCTCGTGGACGTGAAGCTGTTGGGCAAGTCCCTGACCTACTACGCCGGGTTGGCCGGCCAGACCGTGTCGCTGGACGACATCCTGCCTCCCGGCACCGACTGCCAGATAGACCTGCCCGGCACCAGCACCTGTCATGGCATCCAGCTGAAGGTGGTGCCGTCGCAGATCAGCGCCCAGCTCCAGACCCTGGAGGACACCCTCAACAGCGCCGGCGCCGGCATCAAGCCCCTGCTGACCGTTACCCTGACCCGCGGCCTCGGCGTCGTGGACCATAGCGGCAGCGCCAAGTTCGGCCGCGCCGACATCACCGTGCTCCAGGTCAACACCGACATCAACTGCGGCACCATCCAGCAGGTCAGCGGCCTACTGGACGGCGCGACCCAGGGCGGCCTGAGCGCTGCCCAGTCCACCCTGGCGACGACCCTGGACCTCCACCTGGCCGCCTGTGGCCTGGGAATCACGGACACCCCGAACATGGCCAGTGGCGCCCGGGCTCACACCGCCGCCACCCCGGCCGCTGGCGCCCACGCGACGGACGCCGGCAAGGTCCACCTGGTTAGCCTCGGGTTGGGCGTCGCCCACGCTGAGGTCAGCCTGGACAGAGCCAACGCGTCGTGCACCGTCAACTGCACAACCTCGTCGGGGCCCCTGACCCCGAGCACCGGCAACGACCTGTTTATCCTGGCGGGCATGGCCGTGGTCGCGATGGCCGCGGGCGTCGGCCTCCAGGTTTGGCGGGCCCGCGCCTAGTCTCGATCGAGTGAGGGCCGCGGCACGAGCCGCGGCCCTCCTCCTTTAGTTTGAGGCGGCCTCAGATGTACAGGCGGGCGATCCCC
>JBHEMS010000025.1:0-24265 GCA_046262455.1 Candidatus Dormibacteria bacterium
GAATGACTTGACTGCGAGACCATGTCTCCAGTACCTCGCGCTGCTCGCTTGAAACACCGAGAGGGGGTGCCGCCGATGACATACCGACATGATGGCAGTCCGCCGCTACACCGTCAAGCTATTTGCTTGTCGGTCCACTAGTTCCATGGCCGACTCCGACGTCACCCATGCCCTCCGGCGCAAGGAACTCGAGCTACGCCATGCGATCGCGGTGGCGGCGAACGAGGCCGACTCTGTCGAGGAGGCGATGGAGGTCGCCCTCGAGCGGGTCTGCAAGCACAACGGGTGGCCGGTGGGCCACATCTACCTCACCACGGTGGACGGCAAGCTGATGTCCACCGGCATGTGGCACTTCAGTGAGCGGGGCCAGGAGGCCATCCGGGAGAGCCTGCGCTCTGGCAGTTTCAACCCGCGGCTGAGCCCACCGGGCATGGTCCTCGAGTCCGGGAAGCCGCAGTGGATGCCGACCACCGAGCGAACCACCGGGTTTGCCGCCGCCGACACCGCGCGCGAGCGCGGGCTGACCGGGTGGGCGGGTTTCCCCATCCTTGCCGCCAGCGAGTGCGTCGGGGTCATGGAGTTCTATTGCTCACTCCCGGCGGCGGCCGACCAACAGGTCCTTGACCTCATGCTTGAAATCGGCACCCAGCTCGGCCGGGTGATGGAGCGGCGCCGCGCCGAGGACGACCGCGCCGAGATCCTCATCCGTGAGCAGTTCCTGACCTCGTGGTTCCGGTCCCTTCTGCAGTCCACCGGGGAGGGTATCTGCGGCCTGGACCTGGACGGCAAGGTCAGCTTCGTGAACACCGCCGGCGCCGACCTGTTGGGCTACAGGGCAGAGGAGCTCCACGGGCAGAACTTTCACCAGCTGAGCCACCATTCACGGTCGGACGGGACGCCGTACCCGTCGGACGAGTGCCCCATCCTGCGGGCTTCTCGGACCGGCGCGGGGGTGCGGGTGGACGACGAGGTCTTCTGGAAAAAAGACGGTGCGCCCTTCTCCGTGGAGTACTCGAGCCACGCCATCGTCGACCTCGGCGGCGACATCAAGGGCACCGTCCTGACCTTCACCGACATCACCGTGCGCCGCCAGGAGGAGCAGGCCATCCGCGCCCTGAACGAGGCGCTGCTGGCGACCAAGGAAGAGCTGGAGAAGGCCAACTTGCTCAAGTCCGATTTCCTGGCCACGATGAGCCACGAACTGCGGACGCCACTGAACGCGATCATGGGCTTCGCCGGCCTCATGCAGAACGGGCTGGCCGGCGAGCTGACCGAGACCGGCGCCGACTACCTGGAGAGGATCTCGCGCAATGCCACGGTGCTCTTGGCGCTGATCAACGATGTCCTCGACCTCAGCAAGCTCGAGGCCAACAGCATGCCGATGAGCCCTCGCGTCCTCGATGTCCGCACCGTTGTCAAACAGGTGGTGGAGAACATGCAGGCCCTGGCCGACAACAAGGGCCTGCAGCTGGAGGTTGAGGACTATGCCACCATCCCCACCGTGATCGCTCACCAGCGCGGCGTACACCAGATCATCACCAACCTGCTCAGCAACGCGATCAAATTCACGGACGAGGGCGCGGTCACCGTCGAGATCACGTCCGACAAGGGCTTCACGTCGATGGAGGTCATCGACACCGGGCAGGGGATCGCGGCCGACGAGCAGCCCATGGTTTTCGAGGCATTTCGCCAGGTGGGCGCCCACGCGCGGACGGGCACGGGTGGCACCGGCCTGGGTCTCGCCATCAGCAAGCGGCTGGCCCAAGAGATGGGGGGCCACCTCACCGTACAGAGCGACCTCGGCCTCGGTAGTCGGTTCACCCTGCAGCTACCGTCGGCACGCATAAGCGCCGGGGTCCTGGCCGAGGCCGGCCCGTCGCCGTTGCCGGTGGTGCTGTGGGTCACATCGGACTTCTTGTCCAGCCAGCGGGTCTTGGACTGGATCGAGGAGCTCGGGATGGGATGCGTTGCGATCAGCGAGGCCGAGCTGGTGGTCAAGGCGGCCGTGGAGATGCGCCCTGCACTGGTTGCGCTGGACATGCCCCGGCCGGTGATTGGTGAGATGCTTTCGCGCGTGAAGGATGAAAGCAAGCTGGGATCCGTCCCCGTCCTCATGATCACCGACGAGGAGGTCCCGGAGGCCGAGCTGCGCTCCGGGGTCCGTCACCTGCGGCGGCCCGTTGGACGCGACCAGCTCCACGAGGCCCTGCGTGGCCTGCATCCGCCTTCCGCCGAGGCATCGATGTGAGCCTGGTCTGCGTGGTCGAGGACTATGCCGACAACCGCGTGCTGGTGTCCGCGCTCCTGAAGTCGGCGGGCATCGAGGTTGCCGCTGCTGAGGACGCCGGCGCCCTGGACCGGCTGATCGCCGGCGGGATCCAGCCCGACCTCTTCCTCCTCGACCTGTCGCTCCCGGGCGAGGATGGGACAAGCGTGATGCGCCGCCTCAAGCAGGACTCTCGCTATGCCGCGGTGCCGATCGTGGCCCTGACGGCCCACGCCATGGAGGGCGACGAGCAGAGGGCCATGGGACTGGGGTTTGACGGTTACATCACCAAGCCAATCGACCTCGGCGGGTTCGCCGAGACCATCAGGAGCTACGTCCGCCGCGACGGCTGACACCCCCTTTCGCGGCGCGAACAGGGGTTTGGGCAGGGGCCTTCACAGGCCGGGCGCCTTGAACTTCTCCGGCGAGGTCTAGTAGGCTGACCAGGTCGCGCGGGACCGCTGCGGTTCACCCTACGGGAATAGGGGGCGACGGAAAACCACTTCGGAGGGACTACATCTGAGCGTCAGAGCGGCTGCGTTCGCGCCGCCGGACCGGGCTTGGGTGCCCGCGCCCGATCGGGCTGCGGCGCGTCTGCGGCTTGCCCAGCGTGCCCGCACTTACGAGGCACGCCAGCAGGACCTGAAGGCTGCCACCAGGTCCGCCGGCCGGGCCGCGTCCAGCCCCACAGGCTCCAGGCCGCTGGATGAGCGCCTCACGATCGCCCGCTGGCTGAGCCACGGCGCGCTGCTGCTGGTGGTCGTCCTGGTCCCGGCGCTGGGCGGCCTGGTCGGGGCGCGTCCCGCCGCGGGTCACGCGCTCGGTCTTCCCGTCGCCGCCCGCGCCGACGCCGCGGCCAGCGCGGTCAGCGCGCGCGGCTTCATCATCAAGCCGGCGGGGCTCGGACAGACCGCCCAGTCCCATCGCGAAGTCATCACCTACACCGTCCAGGACGGCGACGTGCTGGGGTCCATCGGCGAGCGCTACGGGCTGCGCATCGACACCCTCCGCCAGACCAACAACCTGGCCGACGTCGACCGCCTCTCGCTCGGGCAGCAGCTGCTGATCCCGCCAACCAACGGCATCCTGGTGAAGGTGGCGAAGGGCGACACGGTGCCCTCGCTGGCGCAGCAGTACCACGCTGACGCCGCATCGATCATCGGCTACAACGCGGTCCGGAACCCCGCGCTACTGGTGGCTGGCACCTTCATCATGATCCCTGACGGCACCGGCTTCACCGCTTCGCAGGAGGCCGGCGCCGCTCCCGCCCAGGATGCCGCCGGCACCACCGCCCCGGCGGCAACCGACGAGATTGCCCACGGCGGCTCGAGCTACAACCACTTCCCGTGGGGCCAGTGCACCTACTACGTCGCCTCGCGCCGCAACATCCCCTGGAATGGCAATGCCTGGCAGTGGTTCGGCGCGGCCCAGGCGTCCGGCATGGCCACCGGCGCCCGCCCGCGCCCGGGGGCGATCATGGTCACCTGGGAGAGCCGCTACTACGGCCACGTGGCGGTCGTCGAGGCGGTGTACGGCGACGGCAGCTACCTCATCTCCGAGATGAACTACCGCGGGCTCGGTGTGGTCGACCAGCGTCACATCATCCCCGGCCAGGTTCCACTCATAGGCTTCATCTACGACTAACCCCGCCGACCGAATCCCCAAGGAGGAGCGACTTTGACCAGCCAGGGTAGTAGCGGCAAGGCGTTGAGCGAGGTGATGTCGGGGCTGGAGCAGAGCGCGGCGCTCGACCCCCTGGGCGAGACGGTCAGCGGGGTCGTCCAGAAGCTGACAGCCACGGACACCGTCAAGAACCTGCTCAGCGGAACCTGGCTCGGTCACGCGCTGCACCCGCTGATGACCGACCTGCCGATCGGCTTCTGGAGCAGCGCCGTCGCGCTCGACCTGCTGGGGGGAGAGGACGCCGAGGAGGGTGCCGACCTGCTGGTGCTGCTGGGCAACGTCTCGGCCCTGGGAACCGCCGCCACCGGGCTGGCCGACTGGTCCGACTCCTATGGCGCTGAGAAGCGCGTCGGCATGATCCACGGCCTGGCCAATACCGCGGGGCTGGCCCTGATGACGGGGTCGTGGGCGGCCCGCAGGGCGGGTGCCCGGGGCGCCGGCAAGACCCTCGGCCTGCTCGGGATAGGCGTGGCCGGGGTCAGCGCTTACCTCGGCGGGCACCTCGTCTTCTCGCGGGGCATGGGGGTGCAACACGCCGGCCTGGGTATCCAGGAGGCCGTGGAGGGCTGGACCGACGTCGCCGCCGAGGCGGACATCGGCGAGGGTAAGCCGGTGCGGGTCACCGCCAATGACGTACCCGTGATGTTGATGCGCGACGGTGGGCAGCTGCTGGCGCTGGCGGCGCGGTGCACCCACGCGGGCGGCCCGCTGGACGAGGGCGAGGTCAACGACGGCGTGGTGACCTGCCCATGGCACGGCAGCCGGTTGCGCCTGGCCGACGGTTGCGCTCTTCGGGGGCCCGCGAGCATCCCGCAGCCCGTCTTCCAGGTCCGCGTCCGCGAGGGGCGCGTGGAGATCCGCTCCTAGTTATCGTCGACTCCGCAAAATTACGTCGAAGCGCCGTACCATGCGCTGGTGTCACGCCGTCAGTCCGGCCGGAGGACGCGCATCGTCGCCACCCTGGGTCCGGCGTCCAACCGTGAGCCGGTGCTGTCGCGCGTCCTCGCCGCCGGGGTGGATGTCGTCCGGCTCAATTTCTCCCACGGCACCCACGAGGAGCACGCGGAGACCATCCGCCTGGTGCGGCGCGCCAGCGCCAACATCGGCTGGCCGATCGCCATCCTCCAGGACCTCTGCGGGCCCAAGATCCGGGTCGGGCGGATCGAGGGCGGGTCCATCCGGCTCAAACGCGGGATGGTCCTGCGGCTCGACCCGGCCCGCGCGATCGGTGACCAGGATTGCGTTGGCATCACGCTGCCGAAGCTGGGCAGCCTGGTGAAGCGGAACTCGCGCCTGCTGCTCGACGACGGGCGGATCGAGATGCGGGTCAACTCGGTGGACGGCCAGACAGTGAGTTGCCGCGTCGTGCGTGGACTGGAATTGCGCGAGCACAAGGGCGTAAACCTCCCGGGCATCGACCTCAAGGTCGCGGCGGTCACCGAGAAGGACATCGCCGACCTCAAGTTCGGGGTCAGGGCGGGCGTCGACCTGGTGGCCATCTCCTTCGTCAGCACCGCCGCGGACATCGTCCAGGTCAAGGATCGGATCCGGCGCCTCGGCGGCCAACAGCCCGTCATCGCCAAGCTGGAGCGGCCGGCGGCGCTGGAGCACCTCGACAGCATTCTCGAGGCAGGCGACGGCGTGATGGTCGCGCGTGGCGACATGGCCGTCGAGCTCTCACCGGAGCAGGTTCCCGTCATGCAGAAGCGGGTCATCGCGCATGCCACCGCGCATGGCAAACCGGTGGTGACCGCGACGCAGATGCTGGAGTCGATGGTCGCCAGCCCGCGCCCCACCCGCGCCGAGGCCAGCGATGTCGCCAACGCCATCCTCGACGGCACCGACGCGGTGATGCTCAGCGAGGAGACCGCGGCCGGGCAGTTTCCCGTGGACTCAGTCCGGACGATGCATCGGATCGCGCTGGCCATCGAGCGCTCGCACACCCCGGGGCCGCCTCTGCCCGCGCTCCAGGAAATCGGCGAGGTGCCGCGGGCGATAGCGCTGGGCGCCTGCCGGCTGGCCGATTCGCTGGGCGCCGCGCGCCTCATTGTGTTCACCCAGACGGGCAGCACGGCGCGTTTTGTGTCCAAGTGCCGTCCCCACACGCTGATCCTCGCCGCCACCACCCGCGACGAGGTGGCGCGCGAGATGCAGGTGCTCTACGGCGTGCGGACGATGGTGATACCGGCCGTCGATGACACGGATGAGCTCTTCGGTCTCGCCTCGCGCGAGGCCATACGGCGGGGCCAGGTCAAGAAGGGGGACCTGGTGGTCTTCGTGTTCGGTCAACCCCTCAACACACCCGGCGGCACCAACACCGTCAAGATCCACACGGTCGCCTGAAAGGCGGGACCTAGCCTCCGCCCACGGTTGGCATAAGGGGCAGGGTGAGGGTGAAGGTCGTCCCGACGCCCTCAGTCGATTGCACGGTGATGTCTCCCCCGTGCATTCGGGCCAGGCGCCGGCAGAGGTAGAGCCCCAGGCCGGTCCCCGCGATGTGGCTGTTCTGGGGGGTCACCAGCCGCCCGAAGCGCTTGAAGAGGCGGTCGAGGTCCTGTGTCGCGATCCCTATGCCCTGGTCCCTCACGCTGAGCACGGCGGCGCCGTCCTTGCTGACCAGCTCGCAGCGCACCTCGCCGCCATCCGGCGAGTACTTGATCGCATTGTCGACCAGGTTGGAAACCACTGTGGTCAGCCGGGCACGGTCGCCGTCGACGAAGAGGCTCGGCCCGGGGACATCGACGGTGAGAGTGTGAGCCGGAGTTAGGGTCATGCGGAGGGCACTCTCGGTCTCGCGGACGACGGTGCACAGGTCGACCTCTCCGTGCTCCAGCTCCAGCCGGCTGTCGTCCAGGCGCGCGGACTCCAGCATCTGGTTCACGAGCTCATTGATCTGCGTCAGCTTCGACGAGAGCAGCGGGGCGATGTGCTGCATCTGTTCGGCGTCAAGCGCGCCCTCGGTCATCATCGAGAGATAGCCTCGAAGCACCCCCAGTGGCCCCCGCAACTCATGCGATGCCAGCTTCAGGAACTCGGACTTGGCGCGTTCCAGTTCGGCCGAGCGCTCGGCGTGCTGGCGCATCAATTGAAAGTGTTCGGCGTTGCCTATCGCCAGGCCGGCGATCTGGGCGATGGCCTCCAGGCGGTCCATCTGCGTCGAGCTGAAGCCCACGCTGTCGCGGCTGCTCACACAGAGAAGGGCGAAGACCAGCTCGCCCACACGGACCGGGACAACGGCGGCGTCGCTCAAGTCGTTCCGGCTGATGATGGCCGCCGTTTCGGGCGGCACGGGCATCTGGTTCAGTCCGCCGGCGTATGGCTCCCCGGTCTCCACGACCTGGAGAAGCACGGGGTGAGTTGCCAGTTGGTAGGTGGTCTGGCCGAGTGTCAGGCCTGATGCGTCGTACTCGGTCAGGCCGTGGACCTGGTCACCGGCGACACGCAGCAGGGAGGCACGGCGCATGGGGGAATCGGGCGGCGTCGCCATCTCGGCCGCGGCGCGCACCACCTCCCCGTAGACCGCGTCGAGGTCCAGCGTAAAGCTCAGTCGCTCCGCGACCTCCTGCATGAGCCGCAGCTCGTGGAGTCGGGCCGCCGCCTCACGCATCTCCACCTCCGCCAGGCGGCGCTCACTGATGTCGCGACAGAAGGCGATCAGCAGCGCGCTCTTCTGGTGGCGCACCACGGGCGAGATGGCCAGCTCGATGGGAAATTCCGTGCCGTCCTTGCGCAGGCCCTCGATCTCGATCACCTGCCCCAGGACCGGGCCCTCCCCGGTCTTGAGCCAGTGCGCGAACCCCTCGACGTGGGCCTTACGGTATTTCGGCGGAATGATCGTCTCGTGCAGGGCCTTACCGATGACCTCGTCGGCGGTCCAGCCAAATGTCCGTGTGGCCTGCGGATTCCAGCCGGTGATGGTGCCGGAGTCGTCGGCGGTGACGATCGCGCTGAGGGCATGGTCAAAGATCGACGACAGAAACTCGTACCCGGGTTCTACCCGGGGATCAGTCTCGCTCGCCAACGCGTCCCCGGCTCCTCAGCACGTCCGGATGAGGTGTCACCTGGCTCCCTTGGTTTTGGGCTTCAGGATACCTCGCCTCAGCTTCGGTCGGCCATCGGCTCCAGGGACTTGAGACGATGCTCACCGCTGCGCCTGGTGATCACGCCCTCGACGAATTTCGGAAAGTGCTGGCCGAACCAGATGCCCACCGCCGTGGCGCGGCTGGTGGTGACCCAGCGCGGGCGGTGGGTGCACGCGCGCACGATGGCGGCAGCCGCCTGCTCCACACTGTCCTCCTTGGCCACGCCATCCAGGGACACGCCGCGCTGCGCCGGGGCGTCGTGGATGTGGGTCTTGACATAGCCCGGTCGGACGGTGGTGACGCTGACACGCCCGCTGTACTCGATGCGAAGGCAGCGACAGTAGGCCTCCAGGGCGTGCTTGCTCGCGGTGTAGGCCGACGCGAAGGGGATGGCAACCACTGCCAGCATCGAGGTGACGGTGACTATGTGGCCGTGTGAGGTCTGCAGGTGCGGAAGGGCCGCCGCGGTGGTGACCCATGGGCCCATGAGGTTGATGTCGAGCGTCTGTCGTACGTCTTCGCCGGGCATCTCCCCGGCGTCCTGGGCCGTGCCCACACCGGCGCAGTTGACCAGGATGTCGATCCCACCCATGCGCTCGACGGCGGTGGCCACCGCGGCGCGCATGGCCTCCGGGTCACGGACGTCCGCGCCGATGATGTCACCGTCGGCCCGCAGGTCCACGCCGGTGACCGTCGCGCCCTGGGCCTGCAGCGCCGCGATGGATGCCTGGGCGATGCCGCCGCTTGCGCCGGTGATGAGGACGCGCTTGCCAGACAGGCGGTGCACCGTCATGCCGAGACCTCGCTGCGGTCCTGCACATTGAGCCATTCATTGACCTCAAACATCACGCGGTTGGCATCCTCCATCTGCGGCATGTGGCCCAGCCCGATGAGCGTCCGGAAGGACCAGTCAGGCCGGATGTGAGCGAGGCGGAACCCCGCCTGGTAGGGGACGAGTTTGTCCTTGCTGCCGTGCAGCAAAAGGGTGGGCGCCTTGATTGAAAGCACCAACCTGCGGAACGCCTTGCGGCGCGAGGTGGTCCTGACCAAGGAGCCGGCCGACTCGACCAGGGCCTGCTCGGTCCAGTCGTGCTGGTCGCGCTGCAATATCAGCAGGTCGATGTGCGCCTGAACGATGTCCTCGGGGAGCTTCGAGTTCCTGGCCGTGATCTGTTTCAGCGCCCCTCGCACCACCTTTTCGGCGTCGAGCCTGGCGCCACGTTTCTGCAGCATGCTGGCGCTGCGCCCGGGCATCAGCAGCGCGAAGAGAAACGGAAATGCCATGAAGCTCAGCAGGGACCGGCGTGGGTACGGTGCGGCCGGCGCCATGAGGATGAGTCGCGACACCTTCTCGGGGTGGGCGGCACTCTGCATGATCGACACCAGTCCGCCCATGGAGTGGCCGAAGAGGATCACCGGCGCGTTTGGCGAGACCGCGTCGATGAAGCGATCGAGATAGCGCTGTGACGTTTCCACCGACGCCGGCTCCGAACTGCGCGGGCTGAGGCCGTAGCCGGGCAGGTCGACGGCGTAGACGTGCGCCCGCTCCGCCAACTCCGGTCCGACGCCCATCCAGTTGAGGTGTGAGCTGGCGATGCCGTGCACCAGCACCATCACCGGACCGGTCCCACCGAAATCGGCATAGTGCACCGGGGTACCGAGGTCGACGGTCTTCGACTGCCACGGCGCGTCGGGCGTTGTCACCGCGAGCATCATGCTGCCACCTTGCGGTGTGCGGGGTTGGCGCTGCCAACGATGTACTCGGCGGCCTTGAACCGCCGCATCTCTCGCGCGTATTTCCAGGTGTACGTCGGCCACAGGGTGGTGTTCCGGCCGCTGGCATCGATGTACCAGCTGGCGCATCCGCCCGCGTTCCACACCGTCTCCTTGAGATCGTGCTGGATCTTTTCGTTGTACAGGACCTGCGCGTCCTCACGGGCCTCAACGGTGCCGGCGCCCTCGCGGCGCATGAAGCGCAGGCAATCGAGCACATAGCGGAGCTGGGCCTCGATCATCACGACCACCGAAGTGTGGCCCAGCCCGGTGTTGGGGCCAAGCAGGATGAAGAGGTTTGGAAAACCCGCGACGGTTGTGCCGCGATGGGCCTGGGGGCTGTCCTCAAAGACCTCCGCGAGCAACTGGCCCTGGCGGCCCCGGATGCGCTCAGCAAAGGGCGAGTCGGTAACGTGGAAGCCGGTGCCGAAGATGATCGTGTCGACCTCGCGCTCGGTGCCGTCAGTGCTGACGATGGAGTGCTCGCGGATCTCCTTGATGCCCTCGGTTATCACCTCGACATTCGGTTGCTGCAACGCTGGGTAGTAGTCGTTGGAGATCAGGATGCGTTTGCACCCGACGGCGTAGTTCGGCGTCAGCCTGGCCCGCAGCACGGGGTCCGAGACCTGGGTCTCCAGGTGCTTGAGCGAGATCTTCCTCGGCACGCCGGCCCACCGCGGGTTGGTGAAGAAGGGGACGAAGCCCTCACGGCTCCAGTAGATCGCGCTGCGCACGAAGCTCTGCGCGACGGGAAGCCGGCGGTAGAGGCGCTGCTTCCAGGATTCCAACCGCTTGTCGCGGTGAGGCATGATCCACTGCGGGGTGCGCTGGTAGAGGAACATCCGGCCGACCTGCTTCTGGATGCGGGGTACGAACTGGATCGACGACGCGCCGGTCCCCACAACGGCGACCCGTCTGTCGGTTAGGTCGTGGCCGTGGTCCCAGGTGGCGGAGTGAAAGTAGGTTCCCTTGAACGTGTCGAGCCCGGCGATGGGGGGGATGGAAGGCTCACTCAGCCCGCCCATGCCGGAGACCAGCACCCGCGCCGTGAACTTGCCCCCTGCCGTCTCGATCTTCCAGCGCTGCCCGGCCTCGTCCCAGGAGGTCATCGACACGGCGTGGTTGAAGCGGATGTGGGGGACAATCCCGAAGCGCCGCGCGCAATCGCGCAGGTATTCCCAGATCTCCGGCTGGCGCGAGAAGGAGCGCGACCAGTTGGGGTTGGGCGCAAAGGAGAACGAGTAGAGGTGGGACGGCACGTCACACTGGCAGCCGGGGTAGGTGTTGTCGCGCCAGGTGCCGCCGAGATCGGAGGCCCGCTCGAGGACGATGAAGTCGTTCATCGCCTCCTGCTTAAGGCGGATCGCCATCCCCAACCCGGCGAAGCCCGTACCGATGATGGCGATATCAAAGTGGGGAACGTCGCGTTCCGCCGCCTCGGGCCCGGCATTGTCGGTTTCCGCCGGTTTCTCCAACTCGTTGATCATCAACCTCGCTCTCTCCCAATCCAAACCGTGAGCGCCCCATACCTCATCACCAAGTGATGTCACATGGACTATGGCACATACCCGATGGTAAAGTCAATCTCGTGCTGCAGATCGAGCCTGAGTCCGATTACCTGACGATCGACCAGCTGGCCCAGGGATCGGGGATGACGGTGCGCAACATTCGCGCCCACCAGGCGCGCGGGCTCCTGCCTCCGCCCCGCCTGCGGGGTCGCACGGGCCTCTATGACCAGGAGCACCTCGCCCGCGCACGCCTCATCCTTGAGCTCCAGGCGGAGGGCCTCAACCTCGAGGCCATCAAGAACCTGATGGAACGCACCCCCGCGGGCTCCGCGCGGGACGCGCTGGCGCTGCGGCAATCCCTGCTGCGGCCCTGGACGGACGAGGAGCCGGTGACGGTTTCCGCGGAAGAGCTACGCGAGCGGCTCGGCAACCCGGGTCCGGAGGTCATCGCTGACGCGGTGCGGGCGGACCTGGTCCAGGTCAATTCCGACGGCAGTTACCGCGTCATCAGTCCCGCGTTGTTGAAGGTGGCCGAGCAGCTCGTCGACGGCGGCCTTTCCATGGGGGCGGTGATGAAGGCCCACGACCGCCTGGTCGCGGCCACTGACCAGATCTCGCAGGTCTTCGTAGACCTCTTCGAAACCGAGGTGTGGAAGCCCTTCGTCGAGCAGGGCCGGCCCCGCGACGACTGGCAGCGGGTCATGGACGTGCTCGAGCGCACCCGCCCCCTGGCGGCGGAGGCAACCATCGCCAACCTGCGACGCAGCATGCGCGACGCCATTGAGAAATCAGTCGCGCGCGACCTGCAGCTGTAGCCGCGCCTCATGCCAGAGCAACTGACCCCTCTGCGCACCGTCCAGGTCGGGGACCTGGAGGTGACCATGGCCACCACCGACGAGCTGCGGGCCGAGGCCAAGCGTCTGTTGGCGGAGGCCGCAGAGCTCCGCGCCCGCGCCACCCGGCTGCGCGGCGAGGCCGTCGCCGTCCTGGTGGAGGCGGGGATGATGCTCGTCGCCGGCGCCCGGGAGTGGGAGTCGTTGGCCCCCGAGGCCGCGGCTCAGCTGGAGGAGGCGGCGCGCGCCATCAAGGTGATGGAGGAGCAGGACGGCGGCCTGGACGCCGCGGCGGAGGAGACTCGGTCCGGCCTGGCGTCCCTGTTCTCGCGGAAAAAGAAGGCGCCTGTCGAGAGCGATGAGGCCCGACGGGCCGGGGAGGAGCGTGCGTTGGCGCTGCGCGTCACCCTCGCCGAGCTGGGACGGTCCTACGGCGACAGGCTGCCGGCCGCCACACCCGCGTACACCCGGGCCCTCAACCTGGAAGAGCAGTCCGCCGCCGACATCGACAAGGTCCCTGCCCTGCAGGCTGCCGCCAGGGCGCTCGCGGATGAGGCCACCGACCGCGAGGCCTCCAGGGCGGCACTGGGTTTCGACGCCCGGCATACCGCGGCGCTGCTGATGGTCACACCACCGCCGCCCGTCGAATCGCCGCTGGCTCTGCGCGGCAGCGAGCAGGCCTACCTCGTGGAGGCGGCGGAGTTGGGACGGCGGAAGAACATGTCGAGCCCCGCGGAGGTGGCAGACGGGATGGACTTTCCCGTCGGGCGGACTGGCGTTCCGTACCAACTCGGCATGTACCGCAGCCGGCCGATCCCCCAGGACACGATCACCAGGCTCGACACGGGGAAGCTCGTGGTGACCAACGAGCGCCTGGGCTTCGTGGGTCCGATGAAGTCCTTCTCGTGCCCGCTGACGGGACTGCTCCAGGTGGTGCAGTTCACGGATGGGCTGACGCTGCTGCGCGAAGGGCGCGACCACGCCGACGTCCTGCTCACCCCGGCCGCCAGCCGCATCCTCTTTTACATCAACTGGGCGATGCAACCACCGGGCGGTCCGGGGGCGTCAACCGGCGATTAGGTAGCGGGGACCCTGCGGCCGAGGCGTGCCGGCCTGTCGGTTGTGGCGCGCGGCGTTGACGGCGGTCCCAGCTCGCGGCCCACCGCCCGAAAGGCGAGCGCGGTGCTGGCCACCCACACCGCGACGATCAGGGCGAAGAGGGCCGTGATCACGATTGCCGGCCAGACGACGGTGCCCTTGAACTCACGCATCAGGTACCTGCTCGACGGGGCCAGGTCGAACGTCTGTGACTTCGGTGGATCGATCGCCTGCAGGTTGAACGCCGGGTCGGCCGGCATGGCCAGCGGCAGGGCCGCGACGGCGTCGCCGCGGTTGAGAATCACCAGCGTCTTCCAGTTGCCGCCGGTGGGAACCAAGCCGTCGGCGCGGTAGCGCCCCGGCGATGTCTGCAACAGCCGCCAGTGGCGGACGGCGGGTCCGCCCTGCCACCCCAGGACCTCGAAGTAGTCGGCGTTGTTGAAGGCCGAAGGGGGATTGACGGCGACGTCGACGCTGACCAGGCGAGAGATCGTGGCCACGCCGTCGCGGTTGACCAGCGGGTAGGGCGTGCCCACCGTGGTCGTGCTAACGGTTACCTTGCCGGGAGCGCCGGTGCGTGCGCCGACGTGCCACGCGAGCAGGCCGAACACGGCGACCAGGCAGAGCGCCACGATCGGCGCGCGCACCGGCGCAGGGCGCCCCGAGAGGACACTCCCCATGCCGACACCGATGACCGCCGCGACCAGCCCCATGGCGACGAACATCCACGCGTAGGGAACCAGGCTGGGCTGCCAGGGGTACTGGAAGACGAGGTGGGTCCAGCCATATTCGACAGCGAGGCCGACGCTGGAGATAAGCAGCCCGGAAACCAGTGCCTGCACCGCCAATGAGCGGCGGCTCAACAGCAGGAACGCCGCTTCGACCCCGACTGCCCCGCCGAGGTACAGCGGGAAGTGGGGCACGGAGCGTCCCAGGACGCCACCGACCAGCAGCGCCATCAGGAGCCGCAGGACCAGGAATGAGATGGTCGCCATGATCGCCCCTCCGCGACCCAGCGCGGTGCGGGCAGCGACCAGGCCGATGCCCATGGCGCCGGCGATCAGCAGGGGATGGTACAGCGCCTGCCACTGGGGGATACCCATGTCGAACTCCAGCTGGAACGTCGACAGGCCCACCATAACCACCCCGGCCATCGAGGCCCAGAGCAGTCGCCCGCGACCGGTCTTCACCGCGCCGGCCTCGGACAGCATGAGCCACATCGAGATCGGGGATAGCGACGCGCCGCCGATCATCAGCAGGTGGGTGGGGCTCCACATCGTCACGTCAATGCCGTAGGCACCGTGCCACAGGTCGTCGAGAGGGAAGCCGATGAGCGCCCCGCCACCGATGAGCCCCAGCGGCACGGCGGAGTATGGGATGCGCCAGCGTCCCAGCCGCCAGCCAGTGTCGACCCTGTTGCGGGTGGCCGACCAGATGGCGACCAGCGCCGCGGCGAAGACACCTGCCAGGCCGAGGAGGATGAGGACGTGGGGAACGGTGAAGAGCTCCTTGTCGCGGCCGGTGTCGGCATGCCATCCCACGTCCCATACGAAGCCGATGAAGGCCGTGAGCAACGCCCAGATCCCGGTCAACACCGCGGTCGATGCCCAGGCCGCCACCTGGGTGGTGCGTTCGGCACCGGAGTCGACCTCACGCGCGATCCCTTCGATGCCGGGCGCGGACGAGGGCTTGCCAAGCGCCCGCAGGAGAAGGATGCCGGCGCCCAGGAGCGCGAAGGAGCCAAGCAGGAAAAGCCACTCAAGCGGGCGCGCCGTCTGGACCGCGAAACTTCCGCCCAGTGCCTGGGGGTTCAGGAATCCCATGTGCGCTCGCCTCCATGCCCGGTGAGGTCCGGGACTTCAGCGAGTATACGACATCAAACCGTGTTACATCAAAAGATGGCACCGAGGGTCGCGGAGGCCGTTGGATGGGGCGGCCCGATGGGGGCCGCCCCATGCACCGTCAGCTCTCCTCGACCACCGCGAGGATGTTGCCGTCGGGGTCCTTGAACCATGCCCCGCGCACCGGGCCCAACTGGGCAACGCCGTTCTCCGTCTTGAGGCCCGGCATGTCGTAGTCCTCGAAGGTGACTCCCTTCTCGCGCAGGCTGGACATCGTGCCTTCGATGTCCTTGACCTCGAAGCCCGCTAGGGTGCTCTTGGCAGTCCCGGCAAACTGTGACTCGTAGAGTTCGAGGCTGGTGCCATTGCCGGCGTCGAGGGTGATGCCATCCTCGGCGTCCTTGCTGATCCTGAGCCCCAACGACTCCGTATAGAACTTCTTTGCGCGCTCGCGGTCCTTGACTGCGATCGTGGTGCGCACGGCTGCGTTCTCCAGCATGGTGTCCTCCTCTTAAGGGAGCCCATTGCCCCCAGGATCGCTACTGTAGACCTCCCCGCAGAGGGTGGGGGCGAGGCCTACTTTTTCTTCTTCGCCTTGGGCTGCTTGGGGAGCATCGCGCTGGTGGCGGTCAGGGCCCGCTCAATCCATGCCCTGGTCCCTTTGGGATCCTCGCGCCAGCTGTCCGGCAGCGTCACATAGCCCCTCATCGGCCGCCCCGCCATCGGAGCGAAATCGGCGCCGCCGGACGCCAGTAGCTCATCGCGCTCGGGACCGCCAACGCGTACAAACAGCTTTTCGCCAAACAGCCCCGAGAACATGTTGCCGTTCACGAAACCGGCCAGGTGGCCGAACATCGGCTTGAGGACGACGCCGGGCGCCGCGGGCACGAGGTCGCGGAAGGCCTCCCGGGCGTCATCCGACGGCTTGGGCATTGGTCCGATCGATCCCGGGCTCACGCCGTCAGGATATGCCAGGCGGCGCCCACCGACATCAACTCCCACTTTGGGCTAGCGTAGAGGCATGCCGAACGGTGCTGCTGAGCCCGCTGACAGGACACCGCTCCTGGAGACAGACCTGGCCGGCCTGGCGCATGAGTTACGAACTCCGCTGACCGCCATCATGGGTTTTGCCGACCTCCTCGAGGCCACCGAGGACAGGGACACGATCCTGGAGTACGTTCGCATCATCCGCTCGAATGCCAACGTGCTCAACGACATGGTGGCCGCACTGCTGAAGAAACAAAGGCCCTGAGGAGCATGGCGAACCGGATTGCGGCGGTCACCATGCAATGCTGACCGCTGTGGGATCGCTGGAGAGGGGCCGTGAGGCCTTCAATCGCAAGAGGTGGTCCGAGGCGCTGGCGGCGCTGACAGCGGCGGAGATCACCGCGCCCCTGGCCAGCGCCGATTACGAGATGCTGACCATCAGCGATTACCTCCTGCACACGGACGCCCGTGGCGCCGAGAGCTGGGAGCGGGCCTTCGCCGTCTTCATTGACCGCGGCGATATCGAGCGGGCGGCGCGGGCCACGTTCTGGCTCGGCATGAACCTGGCTGGCCGTGGCGAGACGGCACGCGCCAACGGGTGGATCAGCCGCGGCCGGCGGCTTCTCGACGAGGCCGACCTGGACTCTTCGGCGCGGGGATACCTCCTCATCCCATCGATCATCCAGGCCGCCGCTGCGGGCGAGCTTGATGCGGCCACGCGGATTGGCGAAGAGGCGACCGAGATCGGCCGCCGGCATCACGACCGGGACCTCCTGACGCTCATCCGCCACGGGCAGGGGCGGATCCTGCTGCAGGCCGGGCGCATATCGGAGGGGCTGCCGATCCTGGACGAAATCATGGTCGCCATTGGCGCTGGTGAGGTGTCGCCACTGGTCGTGGGGATCATCTACTGCAGCGTTGTCGATGCCCTCAGCGCGATCTATGACACGGCGCGGATGCAGGAATGGACGGACTCCCTGACCCGCTGGTGCGAGGACCAGCCGGACCTCGAGATGTACCTCGGACAGTGCATGGTGCACCGGGCCCAGCTCCTGCAGTTCCATGGCCAGTGGCCGGCGGCGCTGGACCATGCCGGGATGGCTTGCGAGCGATTCGTGGGCCCGCCCCCACACCCGGGGCTGGGCAACGCCCTATACGAGCAGGCGGAGATCAGGCGGCTCCAGGGCGACGTTGCCGGCGCCGAAGAGGCGTTCGGCCGGGCGGCGGAGCTCGGACACAGCGCTCAACCGGGCCTGGCGCTGCTGCGGCTGGCGGAGGGAAGGGCCGAGGTTGCCGAGGCCGCGATTCGGCGAGCGCTCGCTGAGACGGTGAATGACGCGGCACGCGCTGCCATCCTGCCTGCCGCCACCGAGATCCTGGTGGCGAGTGATGACCTGGCGGGAGCGCGAACCGCTGCCGACGAGCTGCTCCAAATCGCCGAAACGCTGGGCTCCGACTACTTGCGCGCAGCCGCTGCGGCCGCCAGGGGTGAGATCGCGCTCGTCGATGGAGAGCCGGCACCGGCGTTGACCGAGTTGCGCACCGCGGCGAAAGCCTGGCAGCGACTCGACGCGCCGTACCAGAAGGCGCGCGTCAGCGTGCTGCTGGGCCTGGCCTGCCGCGAGCTGGGGGATGAGGAGGGCGCAACCCGCGGATTTGAAACAGCGCGGGGGATCTTCGCCAACCTGTCGGCGGCCCCCGACCTGGCGCGGCTCCAGGACATCGCCACGCCGCGCCCGCCCGCGGCGCCCGCCGGCCTCACAGGTCGCGAGGTGCAGCTGCTGGCGCTGCTCGCCACGGGCAAGACAAATCGACAGCTGGCGGCCGCACTCGGCATCAGCGAGAAGACCGTGGCGCGGCACATCAGCAATATCTTCAACAAGCTGGGTGTCTCGTCCCGCGCCGCCGCGACGGCATATGCCTTCCACCACCACCTGACCTGACCGCGGGGTCGCTACACACAATTACCCATCGCGTGCCCGTGCAAAATGGGAATTTCGCAGGATGGCAGCAGCGCCTGGTTCTCCTACGGTGGTGCTAAAGCGTTCACCACTCAACCGGGGAGACATGCCATGCAGATGGAATCCATCGAAACTGTTGTCATCGGCGGCGGCCAGGCAGGCCTGAGCGTCGGCTACCAGCTGCGCCAGCAGGGTCGCAACTTCGTGATCCTGGATGCCGGCGCCCGCGTTGGCGACTCGTGGCGAAACCGCTGGGACTCACTGCGGCTGTTCACGCCCGCGCACCTCGACGGGCTCGCGGGGATGCGGTTCCCGGGGCCGCGCGGTGCCTTCCCCACCAAGGACCAGATGGGCGATTTCCTGGAGTCCTACGCGAGGAAGTTCGAGCTACCCGTTCGCAACAAGGTTCGCGTGGAGCGGCTGGCCCGAGATGGCGCGCGCTTCGTCGTCGAGACCGCCGACGGTACCATCCACGCGGACAACGTGGTCGTGGCGATGTCCAGCCTTGGGGAGCCGCGCGTCCCCGATTACGCCGCGCAACTCGCGCCCGGGATAACCCAGGTCCACAGCCACCACTACCGCAACCTGGACCAGCTGCGCGACGGCCCAACACTCATCGTGGGTGTTGGCAACTCCGGCGCGGATATCGCAATGGAGGTGGCCACCAGGCACACCACGTGGCTCGCCGGCACCGAGTCGGGCGCCATCCCCTTCCGAATCGAGCCGTTCCTGGCGCGCCACGTGATGATGCGCCTGGTCCGTTTCGTCGGGCACCGTGTGCTCACGGTCAGGACCCCCATCGGGCGCAAGATTCGGCCGATGATGTTCAGCAAAGCGACACCGCTGGTGCGGGTCAAGCCGAAGGATCTCGCCGCCGCGTGCACCCGCGTCGCGCGCATTGCCGGGGTGAAGGACGGCATGCCGGTGACGGAGGACGGCCAGGCGATCGAGGTGGCCAACGTGATTTGGTGCACCGGCTACCGCCCGGGGTTTTCGTGGATAGACATGCCAATCCTTGGCGATCACCAGGAGCCTGAGCACCAGGCCGGCATCGTAGCCGACGTCCCAGGGCTCTACTTCGTGGGACTGTTCTTCCTCTACGCCATGACTTCGGAGACCGTCAACGGGGTGACCCGGGACGCCAAACGCATCGTCAAGCACCTGGTCGCCCGCCAGGAGCAGACGAGCACCCGGGATACCGTCCCGGGCCAGCTGTTGCCCAACTGAACGGCCGTTGACGCCTATTGCGCTCCGGCGTCCATCCTGAGCACGTCGTAGGCCGCCATGCGTGCGTCGCCGGTGACCAGGGTCAACCCCGACAGGCGAGCCTGGGCGACCAGCATGCGGTCAAAGGGGTCGTCGTGGTGAGGTGGTAGCGCGCCCGCCTCAAGGGCATCGGCGACCAGGATCGGCAGCGACTCGAACCCGTTGTCGTCGAGCTGATCCAGGAGGTCGTCTGGCGCGCTGAGCTTGCCCAGGGACTTCTTGATCGCGATCTCCCAGGCCGAGGCGGCCGAAACCCATATATCACTGGACTCATCGGCGATGACCTCGCGAACGCTGGGCGGCAGCTTTCGGCTCCCCGCGAGCCACCAGAGCAGGACGTGGGTGTCGAGCAGCAGTCTCACTCGCCGTGAAAAGCGCGCATGATCGACTCGGGCAGTTCGTCAAAGTCCGGCGCGATTCGAACCTTGCCGCGCCACCCCCCGGGCTTCCGCCGTCCGCGTTGTGGACCCACAGGGACGAGCCGGGCGACCGGTACGCCGGCACGACCGATGACGATTTCTTCACCTGCCTCCACACGCTGGAGCAGGCGCGACAGGTGGGTCTTGGCCTCGTGGACATTGATCATGGACTTAGTCTAGCTTAGTCCGGCACCCGCAGGAACCGGGATCCGCCCCCTCACCTGGCAACCCTCTCCTGGCCGGCTCGCCACCTCGGCGCGGCCGCCAAGTGCGTCGATGCGGTCGACCATGTTGGACAGGCCAGATCCCCGCGGCGTGGCTTCGGGGTCAAAGCCGCGCCCGTCATCCTCGACCGCGAACACCAGGTCATCCTCGTCGATCGACAGGCGCAGCGTCACTCGCTTCGCGCCGGCGTATTTTGTGATGTTCTGGAGGGCCTCCAGGACGCAGAAGTAGACCGCGGCCTCCACCTCCGCCGGGTGCCTCCCCACGCCGTCGGCCGAGATCTCGACGGGCACCGACACCTTGCGCACGTGCGCCTCGAGGGCCGCCGCGAGTCCTTTGTCAGCGAGCAGCGGCGGATAGATTCCGCGCGCCAGGTCCCGCAGGGTTTCCAGGGCCTCGTCGGCGTCGGCCATCAGCTGGTCGAGGGTGCCTGGCAGTTTATCCGGGTCACGCTTGTACAGTGCGGCCGCCAGTCCCAGCTTGACCTTGAGGGCGACAAGGTGCTGCTGGGCGCCGTCGTGGAGGTTGCGCTCCAGCCGGCGCCGCTCGTGGTCCTGCGCGGCGACGAGGCGCTTGCGCGAATCACGCAGATCGACGAGCCGCGCCTGCAGGTCGGCCGCCAGCCCGACGTTTCGCAGCACCAGGCCGGCCTGCGTCGCCAGGTCCTCCAGTAGCCTGTCCTCCAGCGGCGTCAGGTTTTCACCGGGACGCTTGGCCACCGCAAGGGCGCCGAGCAACTCCCCCTGGTGGCGAACCGCGACGGCGCGGCGCGCCCCCGGGATGGAGGGCAGAAGCTGGCCGGTCAGCGTGAGCCGGTGGCCGCCCAGGCGGTCTTCGACCTGCGCCCCCGCCGCATCGGCTTCGGGCGCCGACGCCGTGAGGCGAAGCTCGTCGCCGTGGCGAAGCCAGACCTCGGTCCGCACCGCGCCGGTGCCCTCGGCGAGGATGCGCGCCATGCGGAGCAGGACGTCGTCGGCCCCGTAGGTTTCGGCGAGCCGCTGGGAAAACTCAGAGAGCACTTCGTATGGCGATGCGCGCCTCCCATACACCAGCCGGTTTGCGAGCCGCTGCAGCCGTTCCCGTGCCGGCTGGAAACCAACTGCCACGACGGCGGTGGCGACGATCGATAGCAGCACGTTGGCCTGCCGGCCGCTGCCAACCAGGGTCCCGATCCCCACCACGATGCCGACATACAGCAGCGTGATCAGGGCGGCGAGCGCGCCATAGGCCACCGTGCGGCTGATGACGATGTCGATGTCGTACAGGCGGTACTTCAGGATCGCCACCGCCGCGGCGACCGGGATAAGGCCGATCGTGGAGATGAAGGCGGCGAGGTAGATCTGCAGCGCGACGGAGGACGGTTGGGCCTCGCGGAAGACGTAGCCGCCGATCAGGGGCTGGATACCCATGCCGACACCCACGAGCACGGCGGCGTAGAGCAGCCATTTGATCTGGTGCCGCTGCTCGGTGTCGCTGTTCCGGAACCGTGCGACCATGCTGGCGATCGCCGCGAGGGGCGGCAGGCCCCCGGTCAACAAGAGCGCCGGCCCCACGGGCAACCCGGCCGCGCCCCCTGGCACCAATCGCGCGAACTCATAGACCAGGAGGTTCGCCACCAGGACGGCCGCGGTGACACCGCCGACCTGTGCCCAGCGGCGGGAGAAGAAATGCCCGCCGGGGAACAGGAACAGGATGAAGGTGAAGGAGGCCGTGAAGTATCTCTGCCCGAGGCTGGTTGTCACCGCGAACGCCAGGTCTGCAAACGGCAGGCCGTGCGAGTACGTCGCGATGATTCCGTATTCCACCAAAAGGGCCTGCACCGTGGCCTCGAGGCCGAGTGCCGCGAAGATCCACCCAACGGCATTTCGTGGCAGGCGCGAAGCGATGGCCACGCCCACGGCGCCGAAGGTCACCGCGAACACCGGCAGTAGAAAACGCAGCGAGGAGGTGGCGGGCTGATCCGCGGTGTTGGTGCCGGCGGCGGGATGCGCGCCCAGGTTGTGGACCACCAGGACGATGTCGATGAGGTCCAGGAGGATGGTCAGCGCGAAGATCCCCCAGGCCAGGCGGCTGGTCCGTTTGGTCATGTGGGCTGGGTACGCAACAGTCGCCGCGACGCGGTCGTCATGAGGTCAGGTTAGGCCGGGAGAGGCCGGTTCGCGATGGTGCCGGTACGTGAATCCGGGGGTGCTACCTTCCCCGCCAGCTATTCGAACGGATCCTGGACTCGAATGCCCCGGAAGCGGAACGAGTTGCTAGTGCGTTCGGCCTCGCAGAAGCAGCGCCCCCGCGCCCAGGGCAATCACCAGTGCCGCCAGGCCGACCAGTGGCAGCAGCCTGGGATCCTGGGTGCCGGTCGGCGGCAGCGGGACGGAGCCGGGCCCGGCGGCGGCTGAGGCGGGCCGCGGCGACGCCACCGGGTTGCCCTGGAAGTCGGTGGGCGGCGGGTTGGGTGCCCCGGCGGGGCCAGTGTCCACCCCACCCGGCCCGTAGGTGTTGGGCTCGGCCGCAAAGGCAGCGCACTTGGCAGGTGACGTCCCCGGCAGGCCCATGTCCAAAGCCCCCTTGACCTGGGTGCACATCACGTGGTCACCGATGGTGGGCGAGATGTTGAAGAGGATGTTGTCGTTGCCCCCCGCCCCGGCCTGGACCGCCTGCGGGTAACCCTCGGGGAAGGGCGCGATCAGGTATCCCAACTGGTCATTGGAGAGCCCGGTGGTCCAGTACCGCCGCGCACCTGGCACCGCCGCCATGAACTGCTGCCGGATGTTGGGGTAGGGCTCGCCGGGGTTGGTGGTGAGGACCACGTCGCCGATTCGATACACCCCAACCCACGTCCCCAGGACGTTGCCCGCCAGGTAGGGAGGCGTCTGGGCGCGCGCAATCGGAACCCCGATGGCGTCGCCTACATAGTTGAAGGCCAGGATCCCGGCGTTGTTCGCGGCGTCGTGGATGAACAGTTCCCGGCCGTCCACCGCGGCCACCGTGATCGGTGTTTCTGCCCGCACCGCCCGGTCGACATAGGCCATCACCGCCGCGGAGTACTTCGACAGCCGGCAGCTGTCGTTCACCTGTCGGGGGTCGACCAGGTAGGTGCCGGAGGTCTTCTCGGCGGCGGTGCAATCGCCGCGGTTGGGCTGGCTGCGCCCGACAGCACCCACGATCGTCAGCCCAACCCCACCGTACCTGTCCTGCGCCAACTGTGCCACCACCCCCGGCCAGTCGGGCGACAACAGGGTGTTGCCGCCGCCCATGACCGTGGCGTGGGCCGCGAAGTTGACCAGGGTCATGATGGTGCCCCCCGCCGCCACGTGGCCCGCCCCGGTGGCGACGGCCTGCATCGTCCGCAGCTCGGGGTCCATGACGTCATTGGGCGGCGTCTGGCAATCGAATTGGTCATTGAGGATGCGGTTGGAGGCGCATGGGCCGGGCGTGGGCACCGCGCCCTCCTTGATCACCGCGGGCTGCCGGTTGGCGTAGGCCGTCTCCAGGGCCCGGATCGCCTGCGCCTTGATGAAGGCGAGGTAGTCGTCGGGAACAAAGCCCCAGACGCCGATCGTGTCCTCACCGGCGTGGGAGTGATCACCACTGATGGTGATGTTGTTGAACGCAAGCCCGCCCCCGGTGGCTTTGGCCACCTCGGAGCGGATGTCATCGATGCCGTACGGCCGCGCCGCCAGGTTGGCGGGGTTGATCTTGTACGCGGCGAAGATGCCCTGGGTGTCGAGGTCGACAAAGGCGACGCTGTGGGTGCCGTCGGAGATCACCACCGCGCGGACGGAGACATGCGGGCCATCCATCACCCCGGTGGCGTAGCGGGGGTTGAAACAGGCCGTTTGGCTGGGGTCCACGCAGGGGATTGGTGTGCCCAGGGGGCCGATCTGCGCGCTTCCGCTGCCGATTCCGTAGCCGCCCAGGTACAGGTTCTGGGCGGCGACATACTGCGCCAGCTTGGCCCCCTGCGGAGCCAGGTCCTCGGCGTCGGCGCCCACCAGGAAGGAGGCGGGGGAGGCGGCGCGCGCGGGGGTCGCCGGCGGGGCAAGGACCAGGGCGGCGGCCACCATCAGCATGGCCGCCAGGGCGAAGATTCTCCAGCGCAGCTGTGGCCGCGCCGACGAAGTGACCCACATCCCGCGCCAATTCAAACAGAGACGTCCCGTTTTGGGCGAATCTGGCAAGATCCACGTGGGTGAATAGGTTCAAGAAGAGTTACCTGGCCGTGATCGCCGTGTTGCTGGCGTCTGTCGTCCCGGTGACGTCTGCCGCTGCCGGACCGGCCGCTGGCGCTCCCAGGGCCGCCCCCGGGTGGACCCCCCCTCCCGC
>JBHEMS010000026.1:0-34041 GCA_046262455.1 Candidatus Dormibacteria bacterium
GCCCTCGACCGCCACGACCAGCGTGCGCTCGACGCTATTAGCTCGGAGCTGAACGGCAGGCCACGCGAGGTCCTGGGCTGGGACACCCCGGCCGAGGCTTATGCTCGCGTCGTTACGTCGCAATGACCGACCGTCGGGGCCGGTTTTGCGGGCGGGCCGCGCGGCGCGGGTAGCATGACGCAAGCCATGGCCGTGACGAACTTCGCCAGCGCGGGCGAACTCTACGTTCGAAAGAACGGCAGCGGCCCACCGGTGCTGTTCATCCACGGCACGGGCGCCGACGCGGACATCTGGGGTGAGGCGTACGACATCGTCGCCCGGAGCTGCCACGCCATCGCCTACGACCGCCGGGGCTTCTCGCGCTCTTTCCCCGACGCCAGGGTCGACCACTACCGGACGCACGCCGACGATGCCGCCGCCTTGCTGGGGGCACTGACGGAAGAGGCGGCGACGCTCGTCGGATGGAGCAGCGGCGGGCCTATCGCCCTCGACCTTGCGCTGTCGCATCCGGACCTGGTCGCCGGGCTCGTGCTTGTGGAACCGGTATCTGTTCAGCCCGCAACCCTGACGCCCGGCGCTATGGCGATGCTGCTCCAGGGAAAGTCGCGCCAGTTACTCAGGGGCGACCACAACGCTGCCAAGTGGTTTTACCGGTGGGCGACGGCCTACAAGCATGGAGGGACGGGATTTGACGCGATGCCGCCGGCGCTGCGAGAGGCGGAAATTGCGAACGCCAGCGCATCCATGCGCGAGATCCAGACCGCGTGGCCCAGCGCCCGACACCAGACCAGGAAAACCCTGAACACCATCGTCAAACCCACTTTGGTCCTCCTCTCAGACAGCGGCAAGAATGGAAGCTGGTACGCCCGCACGGGTCGGTTCATCGCCTCCGCGATTCCAGGTGCCCAGGTGGAAACGATCGCAGGATCCTGCCACGCCATGTTCCGCGATAACCCCCAGGCCTTCGCTGACCATGTCGTAGAAATGGCGTACAGCGCCCACGGGCGCCCCGTCTCGACGACGGGCGGCCGAACGCCCGGTAATAATCACGTCAATGCCGGCTGACCTCAAGCCGCGAACCTTGATCGGTGAATGTGGGTACATTGGCGCCGCGTCCGCCGCTGCCGTGGGAGCTGTTGCGATCCTGGGAGTCTTCTTCGGTCAGGGGCCCGGAGAAGGGAGCAAGGGCGGCGCGATTGGCTTCCTGTTCGGTTGGATATATCTGATCGCCGGCAGCATTCTGGCCCTGACGTATGGCGCGGCCGGAAGTATCGCCACGATAAGGGCAGAGCGCCGGGGTGACCGCTGGGCATTCTGGTTGACCGTGATCCTGTCAGCCGTGCTTTCGCTGCCTCTACTGGGGAGCTGGACATACCGTGGTGACACGACCACGATCCAGTCGCTGTCAATCTGGGTGGTTCGGATCGCGTCGCTGGCAGGGGTGGGGGCCGCGGGGACGGCTGCCTTGAATTGGCCGAGTCGAGCAGCCAACATCCGAGGGCCTCGCCGCAACAGGTGAAGTGCCCGACGCTCGCCTGTTGGAGTGAATGCGAGGACGTCGCCCACCCCATCGGGGAGCTCCGGGGCGATTGACACACGAGGCCCGGTCTCCCGAATGCCGCCGAAGGTTGATAATGTCGCCGTGGCTGATCTCTCTGTCGTGAAACTCTTCGCCGGTCTTCCCCCGAAAGAGCTCAAGCAAATTGAGGCGGATCTCACCGTGGTTACCCAGCCGGCTGGGAAGGACATCATGCTCAGCGGTAGTAAAGGTGTCGGCTTCATGGTGATCCTCGCGGGTGAGGTGAAGGTGTCCTTGGCTCGGGAGCGAACCCTGACGCTAGGGCCGGGCGATCACTTCGGCGAGATGGCGCTGTTGGATCAAAAGGGTCGCAGCGGGAGCGTCACGGCCCTGACGGACGTGACATTGGGTTCCGTCGTCCAGTGGAAATTCAAGGACTTCCTGGCGCACCACCCTGAGGTTGCATGGCGAGTCATGCAGAGCCTGTCAGAGCGCCTCCGCGAGGTGCAGGTCGACTAGCGCCCGCAAAATGCGTTGGCTATCCGCTGAGAAAACGCTCCATCTTCAGCTCCATCAGGGTCGGGGCTGACGGCAGCGGCTGGCGGTCTGGCAGGTGCATGAATCCGAGGCGCTCGTACAGGCTGATCGCGACGGTGTTTGTCTCGGTGACCCAGAGCTGAAGGCGAGAGTGGCCGCCCGCTGCCGCCCAGGCTGCGACCCTCTCGACGAGGCGGCGGCCGATCCCCTCTTGGCGGCGTGCGGGGTCGACCCACATCGAGATCAGCTGCGGTGCGCTCTGCTCTTTCCAGTCGATGTAGCCTCCCGCGATTCCCACCACAGCGCCGTCCGCCTCTGCGAAGAAGATCGCATCGTCGTGGCCCGTCGAGGTCTGTAGCGCACGCGCCTGCCACCAGGAAAAGGTCCGCGCCTCCGTCTCGGCGAGGGTGGAGCCGAAAGCCGACGGGCTATCTGTGATGGCACGGACGCGAACCTTTCGCAGAAGTTCCGCGTCCGAGGGAGCGATGCGGCGGATCGTAACCGGCGGTTGCACGCGGAAATCTTGTCACGCGCAATCCGAGGGCGAAGATGGACGCCCTTAGGATCCAGAAGCGATGAGCTCGGGGCGTCACCGATAATGGCCCGATGACTGAGTCACCGCCGGGAGCACTTGATCAAGAGGCTAGCTGGCGCGAGATCCTGGTGCGTCACGTGGGCGCGGAGGACGACCGCGTCCAAGCCGGTGTTGCAGCGGCGCTGGCCGCCAAAGGGCGGGGCGCGAAGGATGAGGTTGCACTACGGGAGGGGCGAAGGGCCGCTGGCCTTTACCCGCACCCCGGTACCGTGCTTTATCGCAACCCGGTTCGAGTCGCCTTGCTCCTGCTGGTTTCGTCGGGTTTTTATCAGCTGTGGTGGTTGTGGGAAACATTCGCACTCGGGGTGCGTGAACGCTTTCCCCACGGGCGCAGTCTACCCTGGATCCTGATCCCCATCTACAACCTCGTCGTCATCTACCGCAACGCTGACGATCTAAGGCGCGCCGAGACGCACTACGCTGGCTCCTCAGGTCTGCAACCCTGGCTCATCCTCATACTCATCGCGGCCGGACTCGTGACCTCGCGCGTGTTCGGCCTCTTGGGGCTCGCAGCGCTTCCCCTTCTGGCAGCAGCCGGCTACATGAATCAACTGAGCATCAACCGCTACCTCGTCGCCCGGTACCCTGACGCGCGTCCGCGAATAAGCTCCGGCGAAATCTTCGCGGCGGTCATCGGCATCGGCCTGACCGTGCTCATCGTCATTGGCCTTCTCGCGCGGACCTGAGCGGCTTTGCTAAACAGCGAGGGGCCAATCGCTGAATCTCACTGGTGATAATGGCCGATCGCATGTGCCTGCGCGTTGGAGGGTGCGCCGGGGACGTGCGGCCCGGGCGCATTGCGACCGCCGCTAATTGCCGGCGAGCTCGGCCGCGCGCCACCCAACGCCGCGGCCCGGACCGCATGTCCCCGGGGACCGCCCGGGTTGCATGTCCCCGGGGCGCCCGTCAGCGAAAGTCGTGCGACTTAAGGGTGATCTCCGGAGCCGGCAGCGCCCAGACCCCGGTGGCCTTGATCGAGATGACGTCATCCACGTTCTGCACGATGCCCTCGAACATCAGCATCTGGTTGCGGTTGGCGACGGCGCGGTTCTTGCTGAAGAAGTCGGGGTGGAGGATGAGGTTGATGTGTCCCCACTCGTCCTCCAGCGTGAAGAAGCGGAACTGCTTGGCGGTGCCGGGCGCCTGGCGCGTGATCACCAGACCGCCGATCTTCACCCGGACGTTGTTGTGGGTCGTGGCCAGGGCCCGGCTGTCGATGGCCCCGGCGGCGGTGAGATGGTCGCGGTAGTAGGACACCAGGTGGCGCCCGGTGGTCACCTCCAGGACGCGGTAGTCACTGGCGGTCACATCCATCTCGCTCATCTCCGGTAGCGCCAGGGGCTCATCGGCGGCGGTCACCAAGCGCGCGTTGCCGGCATCCTCGACCGCCTCGCGCACCTGCCACAGCAGCTCGCGCCTCGGCGTTCCCCAGCTGTCGAATGCCCCCACCATCACCAGGTTCTCGACCGCCTCGGGCTTGAGCCGGGCGCCCACCGGCAGTCGCTTCGGCGCGGGCGAGCAGACGCGGTCGCAGAAGTCACGCAGGCCCTTGAACTCGCCCTTCTCACGCTCCAGCTTGATGCGGTCAAGCCCAGTGTCGCCGATACCGCGCACGTAGTTGAAGCCCAGCCGGAAGGCACCGCGCGCGGGTCTCTTCGGCAGCGCGTCGAGCTCATCCGCAGGCAGCGGCAGGCAGCGCACACGGCTGGCGTTGATGTCCACCGGCAGTACCGCGACGCCGTGGCGCTTGGCATCCTCCACCAGCACCGACGGGTGGTAGAAACCCATCGGCTGGTTGTTGAGCAGACCGCAGTAGTACTCCGCGGGGTGGTGGTTGCGCAGCCACACCGTCTCGTACGTCGTGCGCGCGAACGCCGCCGCGTGCGAGTTGTGCACCACGAAACCGTTGGCGACGAAGTTGTGGTGGGGCTCGACCGTGAGGTCGAAGGTCTCGGTCTCGCCGACGGGGGTGATCGCGGCCAGCCGGTCCCAGAAGATGTCGGGGCCGCTCCAGTGCATCGCCACCTCGCACCCGGGGGCCAGGTCGTCGAGCTGTCGGTAACCCTGCGGTGTCAGGAAAGGGTGATTGCCGGTTGCGGTAATGGTGCGCCCGCTCTCCGTGGCGACGCGGTACACCGCACGCACCCCGTTGCGATAGACGGCGGTGACCGCCGACGCCACCAGCTGCCCGGCGACGTGGCTGAGCACCGCGGTGACGGGTGGCGCCAGCAGCGGTCCCCCACCCCACGAGGCATCGAACGCGTCGGCCAGCTCGGCCATCGTCGCGGTGCGGCCGGTGACCGGGTCGCTCACCCGCGTGTCCCCGGCCAGGCAGCGGCAGAAACCGAACTGGGCAAAGCCGGAGATGGACTTGAAGAGCTCCTCGCCGGTCTTCTGGTCGACCCCGGAATGGAGCCGGCAGGCCACCAGGAAGTCGTCCTTGAGGGCGTCCATCTCCGACTGGTGGCGGTGGCGGTCCATCGCCCGGCGGAAACTGTCGGCCTGCGACGGCGTGTAGCCCCCGAGCTCCATCGCGATCTGCAGGATCTGCTCCTGGAAGAGGATCACGCCGAGGGAGTCGCGCAGGATGGGCTCCAGCTTGGGGTGCATGTAGGTCACCGGCTCGCGGCCCTGGCGGCGGCGGATGTAGGGGTTGACCGCGTTGCCCTGGATCGGCCCGGGGCGGATGATCGCCACCTCCACCACCAGGTCACTGAACTTGTCAGGCCTGGTTCGGGGCAGCGTTGCCATCTGGGCCCGGGACTCGATCTGGAAGACGCCCACGGTGTCGGCGCTGCTGGCGGTGCGGTAGACCTCGGGATCTTTGAGATCGAGCTGATCGAGATCGGGACGAGTCCCGGTGGCCTTCTCGGTGAGCTCCAGGCATTCCTCTACGACCGACAGCGTCCGCAGCCCCAGCATGTCCATCTTGATCAGGCCAAGGTCCTCGACGTCGTCTTTGTTGAACTGCACCACCACCCGGCCGGGCATGGTGGCGCGCTCGACCGGCATCATGTCGACCAGCGGCTCACCGGTGACCAGCATTCCCCCGACGTGGATCGAGAGGTGGCGCGGGAAACCCTGCAGGCGCTGGCAGACCTTGAAAAACTGCTGCCACTGGGGGCTTGCGGACAGGGCGTCCTGGGCCAGGGCCTGCGGAGCGGCCTCGGCGAAGGCGGCGCCAAGGGGCTTCTCGTGGAACGGCTTGCCGGGGGCGCCCATGACGCCATTGTAGCGAACATCGGTTCGCTTAAGGCCTGCGCTGCCGGCGTGGGCCGCCTATGCCTCAGCCCTGCGGCGCGCCTCCGTGAGCGTGGTGAAGACCAGGTGCGCGGCAAGCAGCAGCCCCACCGCGAACGCCGCCCCCGGGAACTTGAACACCCTGAGCCCCACGTACCCGGCGATGAGGATCAGCAGGATGCCGATGGTCTGGGTCCAGTCGGCCACGAACAGGCCCACGATCTCCTTGAGCGCGGCGCGGACGAACCTCATGCAGGCGCCGCCCGTTGCCCCGACCGGATCAGGCCCACGGCAACCCGGGAGGCTAAGTAGAAGAGCAGCGCCAGGCCGACTATCGAGACGAAGTCCAGCGGCCACGTCGCCCCCATGCCCTCGGCCGCCCAGAAGGTCCCCAGGCTGGCGAGGATCAGGCCAACCGAATACTTGAGGGTGTTCTCCGGGACACGCGAGAGCGGGTGCCGAACCACGACCCCGGCCGCGGCGACCGCGAACATGGCCGCGATCCCACCGGCCGCCGCCACCGGCAGGTTGCGGCTGTTGGTACCGACCGCGAACACGATGAACGCCACCTCGACGCCCTCCAGGAAAACCCCCTTGAAGGCGATCGTGAAGCCGACCCAGTCCCGCCTCCGCGCACCGCCGGCGTTGAGCTCGCGCACCGTCTCGGCGAACTCCTTCTCCTCGTCGTGCAGCGCGACCACGCCAGCCGACCGCAGGATCGCCTTGTGCAGCCAGCGCAGCCCGAAGAGCAGGATCAGCGTCCCGATCACCAGCTTGAGCGCCGACTCGGGCACCCGCGTCGTGATCAGCTCACCGAAGGCGGCTACCAGGATCACCAGGCTCGCGAGCGCGGCCAGGGTACCGTACAGCGGTGCCCGCCAACCGCGCGTGAGCCCAACCGCGAGCACGATGGTCAGGGCCTCGATCGACTCCACCGCAGAGCCCAGGAAGGCCGCGCCGAAGGTGAACAGGTGGGCGTAGGTCATGCGCCAAGTAAAGCGTGTTTGAATCCGACTCCATGACGCCGGACCCGCGGGAGGACTTCTTCGAACACGAGGGCGTTCGCCTTCATTACCTGCAGTGGGGCGCGCGGCAGGAGGACCGGCCGTCGATCTTCCTGCTGCACGGCCTCAGCTCCAACGCGCGCTTCTGGGAGCGAACGGTGGCGGCACTGCCCGGCTGGCACGTGGTCGCGCTCGACCAGCGCAGCCACGGCCTGTCGGACCGGCCGCTGGAAGGCAACCACAACCCGACCTTTGTCGCCGATGCGCATGCCCTGGCGCGCCACCTCGGCCTGCGGCGGCCGGTCCTCGCCGGCCACTCGTGGGGCGCGGTGATCGCGCTGGAGTACGCCGCCGCCCACGCCGACGAGACGGGCGCGCTGTCGGCCATGGACGGCCCGGTCTGGTCGGGCGGGATGCGCTGGGATGACGTCAAGGATTTTGTCCAGCCACCGTTCCCCCTGTACCCCACTCTCGAGGATGCGTACCGGCGGCAGGAGGCCTACGTCCCGGGGGCCTGGGGCGCGGATCTCGAGTCGTTTGTCCGCGCCGGGGTGGTCGAGGAGGACGGGGGCTACCGCTCGACCCTCACCGTTCCCGTTCGCTATGACATCCTGCGCGACATGTTCAGCGCGGATACCCCGTCGCTCTGGAACGCTGTGACCTGCCCTGCCGCGGTGCTGCTGGCGCGCTCCGGACCGCCGGACTTCGTGCGCATGAAAGAGGTGGGCGCGGGAGCACTCGCAGAACACAAACCCGACGTTCGAATCCGCTGGCTCGACACCCCGCACGACATACCCCTGTACGAGCCGGTGGAGGTGGCCGAGGAACTGGTCAGCCTGGCCCGGATCAGCTCCCTTTGACGCTGGTCTGGCCGGCCGGGGTGTCGATGGTGTCGTGCTTCAGCTGCTCGCTGGCCGGCGTGCCATCACCGGGGATGACGATGACCGGGGTGCCCACCGGGGCCCAGTCATAGAGCCAATCAACAGTTGTCCCTGGCAGGTGTATGCAACCGTGGCTGGCGAGGTTCTGGTTGTTCTCGCTTCCCGGCCCGTATGTGTAGTTGGGCTGCCAGCTCGCGTCGTGGAGGCCCTCACCGGTCGCCGTGAACCACAGGACCTTGCGCACCATGGTGTCCGGGTACCAGTACGGTGAGCTGCGCGGCCATGGGGAGTGCATCTTCCAGGGTGTGACCTTCCAGAGCACGGACATTGGGCCGGTGTCCGTGGGAAGCTGCGGACGCCCGGTGGTCACCACCGTGTCGAAGACGATCTTGCCGTGGTCGTAAGCCCAGAGATGCTGGTCGGTCATCGACACGTGGATCACCTTGTCCGGCATTGCGGCGGCGAGGGCCGCGTGGAAGTTGTTGTTGCGAACCTGGACAGTGGCGGCGGCTTTGGCCACGTCGTCGAGATTGGGCCCGCCCAGGCCACCGCCCGCGGCCTCCACCCCGGCGACCGCCCTGTCGAGCTGGTTGAGCTTGAGCCAGCCGGCCAGGGTGCCGTCGTTGCGGCTGGCGACCAGCGCCGCCTGGCCGTCCCTGCGGATGGCCTCGATGTCATTGGGGTGGGCCGCCTTGAGCGCGGCCGTCGCCTCGGCGATGGCGGCGTTCTCCGCGGCCTGGTCCTTGCCCAGCTGTGCCGCCTGCGCGGCGATCGGCGCCAGTGCCGTGATGAGCTTGCGCAGGTCACCGGCACTGGTCGCACCGGCGGCCTTGGCGTTTACATCCCCCAGTGACTTCTGCAGGGGCGCGAGGTCCGAGGCGAGGACGCCGAGGGCGGTATCCTGCTCGAGGGCCTGCTTGGCGGTGGCCGCCTGGCTGTCGAGCTCCTGGTGGTACGCGGCCAGCCGCGTCGTCCGGACCTGGGTGAGCTCGGCCCGCAGGTTATCGGCCTTGGCCCGCTGGTGCTCGTAGAAGCTGAGCCGCTGGCCCACCTGGGGGGCATGCGCGGTCTCCAGGGCGGAAAGACCGGTGAGTACCGGGCGCAGGTCCTCGTCGCTGAAGCCGGCCGCGCGGGCCGCCTTGACATCCCTTTCCAACGAGACCTTCGACAGGTTGTAGGTTGCCACCGCCCCGGTGATCCCGATGGTCAGCAGCCCCGCCGCCGCTATGGCCGCGAGCAGGAGCAGCACCAGGGCGTGCGGCCACAGCCTCAGGATCGACGCGGCGCGCCGACCACCCGATGTCGATGCTGTTGTTGTTACCGCTGCCAAGTTATAGGAACAATATCACGTTATATGCGAGCTGCGCGCATCCCCGGGACCGGGTCTGCGCGCTATTTCGGACTATTGTCATCGGGAGTTCAGGGAAAATCACCATTCAATCTTGTATTGGTCCCTAACGGGGGTTTCGCCACGCATTGTGAACGCCTAACCTGTACGTTCGATGAAGATGAGGGGGTTGGGGGTACTGGCTGCCATCTCGGTGCTGGCCGCCTGCGGCCCGCAGGCCACTCAACCCCGCCGCACCCCCTCCTATTCCCCAACGGCGCGCGTGCGAACCACCCCCCTTCCCCTGGAAAGCGTCCCGATTGACGTCGCCGAGCAGTGGAGAGCCCTGGGTACCGACCTGGTCCCGCCGACCGGCTACCTCCAGAACCTCGACTTCAAAGCCGAGGTGGTCAACCACAGCGGGGGAAAGGTGGACGACGCCACCGCCCGCAGGTGGGCCGAAGCCCTGGAACGGGAGTACCAATGGGACAAATGGGTCGGAGACAACCTCCAGCAGGGGCTGCTCAAGAAGCTCGGTCGGCTCGATGCGAAGACCCAGGCGGCTGTCTTCGGTGACGACTACGCCAACATTCACAAGGCACGGGACGCTGGCGGTCACCTGACGGTGGTCTTCGGTTCCCGGTCGAGGTTCACGCTGGTTCCTGTGTCGACAGAACTCAAAGACACGCTGACGCAGACATACGGTTACCTGGCTCCCTTGCCTGACTGGGCGTTCCTCGTCGATCAGGCTGGGTCCGCCAACGTGACGCTCGCCTATCCCGACGGGCGGCGAGAGACATTGAGTGATCTGGCCCCTTCATATAGAGATCGCATCCTTGTCGCCGGCTCATTTCAGGACTATCCGGGGACCCTCGGGCCCATCTGGGTGCTCAGCACTTACTTGAGTTGCACGAGCAACGACTTCCTTCGAGGGGTGTGCGCTACTTGAAGTGGGCCGGGAAATGTCCGTGATGTGTCGCAGGTTGCGCCGCAAGATGTGTCCAGCAGACCCGTTTGAAGTTGTGGAATCATGGTGACAGCGGTCAAATGCATCGCAGTGGCCGGCCTTGTTGCGACTCTTTCTTGGCCCGGTCAACTGGTACCAGCCCTGGCTCAGCAGACCGACGGTGGAGTGACGGCGTGCCAGGGGTCCGGGCAGACCACCCAGGTGGCGGACCTGACGCCGCACGCCAGGACCGTCCAGGCCACCGCTGTCGTCCAGTGCCCGCCGCCAAAGGCCAGCGGGATGATTGACCCGCAGGCCTTCCGCAACACCAGCAAGGGCTACCGCTGGACCGCGGGGTCGCCTCCTCAGCCCGATCGGCCGCCGGCCAAGGACACGCCGTGCAGGTTTGACGACGCGTGGGTCTCCGGCGTGACGATCGACCCGCCCAGCCCCAACCGCATGGCCCACTGGACGCCACCCGAGCCGTCGATGGAAAGCTCGATCAAGGTCCTCGATGGCAGCACCCTGCCTCCCCCACCCAACTCGCAGATCATCCCCGAGAACGTGGCGCGGATCGCCGGCGAGTACCGGTTCACGGTGCACTTCACGTACGCGGGGGTCTACAACGGGGTCGACTGGGAATGCCGCGGGAGCTACGAGTGGGGACCGGCGTCGACCTGCTGGGATGACGGTCGCTACGGCCCGGTCATACGGTGCATGAACGTCGATCCCATCGGCAAGGTCGCACCTGCCCTGGCCAATCCGCCGAGCCCCCTGTCGGTGCCGGCAATCCGGGACAGGCTCGGCCAGCTCCAGCACCAGTCGAATGCCGGGCGGATCGGCGTCTCGCCAACCGACCCGACGCGGCAGTTCGTGACGTTGCCCTCCTGCTGGTGGATCAATGGCGCCGAACCAGTGACCACCTTCGAGGTCACCGTCGACGCGCCGCCCAACGCCGATGGGCGCGGGCTGACCTATGTCTACCGGGTGACCGTGGGGCTGCAGTCTGTGCACTGGGACTATGGCGACGGCGCCACCTGGGACGGCGACGCCGGTCATCCGTACGACGCCAGCGGAACGTGCACCAACCCGCACACCTACACAAAGGTGAGCGCGATCGGCAACCCCGGCGCCGTCCCCTGCCCGGCGGCCTACCCGCACCCGTCCGTGGACGATGGCTGCTACCGCGTCCAGGCCAACGAGACCTACTCGGTGTCGGCGGTGGCGTACTGGAACGACAACGGCGGGGACTATCGCGGCCACCCGCTCGACCCCCAGGCGCCGTTCACGATCCCGGCGACCGAGACCTATGTGCGGGCGCTGCAGATCGAGGGGATCCCGATAGCCAACTAAGCGCGTTACCGTGCTTGCCAACGAACATCTGTTCGACTAAGATCGGGGTCCGCCTCCCGAGTCATACCCCCCTTCTCACTCCCGGGCAGGCGGCTTTTCAGTCGTTCAGGAGTGATGTCTTTTGGCCCTATCGGCCCCTTCCGGTCTCGATTCCGCCGTCGGCCTGATCCAGGCCCGCTTCGGCAGCGCGGCCCTCCAGCGCGCCTCCCAGCCCGTGCCCCGCGAGGTCGAACCCGGGGTGCTGCCGGACGCGGTCCCCATCGGGGTCCCCGAGGTCGATGCCCTGGTGGGGGTAGGGGGCCTTCCCCTGGGGCGGCTGAGCATGTTCCTCGGCGAGTGCGGGTCGGGCAAGACCCTGCTGGCGTATCGCTTCCTGGCCTCGCTCAGCGACGTGAGCGCGTCAGTGCTCTGGCTCGACCTCGGACGACAGGCGGACCCCTGGCTGATGGGACGCCTCGGCGCGCGCCTGGACCGGGTGCTGCTGCTGCGGCCGGGCGCCGGCGAGCGGGCCCTGGGTCCCTCCCTGGAGGCCGCACTGTCGCTGGTCCGTGCCGGAGTTGGCGGCCTGGTCATCGACCTGCCCGCCGCCGCCGGCCGCAGCCACGCCTGGGACCCCATGGCCGCCAACCTGGCCGCCGCGTGCGCCCGCGCGTTCATCCCCTTCCTCGTCCTCGGGGAGGCCGCCGGCGATCCCCTGCGCTACGCCGCCAGCGTGGTGCTGCGACTGCAGCGGCGGGGTTGGGTGGAACGCCACGGGGACATCACCGGGGTGCGGCTGGGAGCGACGGTGGAGAAGAACAAGGTGGGAACGCCCGGCCGCGGCGCCGAGGCGACCCTCGACTACCCCCTGGGCGGTTTCTTCGTCCCGCGGCCGGCGGTGTCAGCGTGATCCTCTGCTGCCTCATCCCCGAACTCCCCGTGGCGGCGGTGGTGCTGCGGGAGGGCGACCCCTCGCTGGCCCACCGGCCGCTGGTGGTGGGTGGCCTGCCCAGCGAGCGCAAGCCGGTGCGCGCCGCCACCGCCGAGGCCCGCAGCTTCGGCATCTGCGCCGGCATGCCCCTGCGCCAGGCGGAGCAGCTCTGCCCCCAGGCGCTCTTTCTGCCGTCGGACCCCAGGGCCGAGGCCGACCTCGCCCGTCACCTGCTTGCCGGCCTCTACGCGCTCGCCCCCCGTGTCGAGCTGGGCGAGACCGGCGAGGCCTACATCGAGCTCGACGGCCTGGGCGAGCCGGCGGCCTTCAGCGCCCGCGTGGCGGCGTATCTCGAGCGGCGCCTTCTCAGCCGCCCCGCGCTGGGGATCGCGTCGGGGAAGTTCGTGGCGCGCACCGCGGCCGGCCTGGCGGCCACCGCCATGCCCTCCGGGGGCGCCATCGTGCGCACCGTGCCGCAGGGCAGCGAGCGATCCTTCCTGGCACCGCTGGTGATGGCCGACCACCTGCCCGTCGACGCCCGCCTCATCGAGCGCCTGAAGCTGTTCGGGCTGCGCACGCTGGCCGACCTCGCCCGTCTCCCACTGGCCGCGGTCGAGTCGCAGTTCGGCGCCGAGGGGTTGCGGGCGCTTCGACTGGCGCGAGGCGAGGACACCGGCCCGCTGGTGCCGTGGGAACCGCCGCAGCGGATGGAGGAGAGCAGCCGCCTCGACCCCCCGGTGGACAACCTGACCCCGCTGCTCTTCGTGGCCCGCGGGCTGGTGGACCGCCTGGGGGCGCGGCTGTTCGAGGGAGGCCACGCCGCCACCGTGGTCCGGCTGGCGATAGAACTGGAGGACGGTGAGGCGCCCGCCGAGCGGGTCCTGCGCCTGCGCGCCCCGATGAGCAGCGCCGACGAGCTGTGGCAGTCGGTGCAGGGGATGGTGCAGCGCCTCGACGTCACGTCGCCGGTCGCCCGCCTGCAGCTGCGACTGAGCGGGTTCTGCCCCGCGCTGAGCCGTCAGATGGACCTGCTGGCCCGCCAGGACGGGCGCCTCGAGGACCTCGCCCGCCAGCTCACCGTGCTGGCCGACACCCACGGCCCCATGCTGGTGCGCATGCCCGCGCTGCTGCCCGCGGCGACGACCGCCGGCGCGCTGGTTCCTCTCGTGGAGGAGCGCCGGCACCGTTGGCTCGACCCCGTCGAGGTCATCACCGCCCGCTCCCGGCCCGCTCGCGGGCGCCGTCGCACCGGGGCCACGCGGTGAGCCGGCTGCTGGAGGCGCCGGGACACGTCCGTGTCGAGGTGCGGACCGGGGTGCCGGTGTCGGTCACCGGGGGTGATGGCCGTCGCCCGGTGCAGCGCGTCCTGGCGCGGTGGCGGGTGGAGACCGACTGGTGGCGGGCGGCGGTCAGCCGCGAGTACTGGAAGGTCGAGCTGGGGGGCGAGGCGGGGGTGCTCTGCGACGTCTACCAGGACCACCTGACGGGAGAGTGGTGGCTCAGTCGCCTCTACGACTGAGCCACCTCAGCTAATGGCGTGACGGACGTACACCCACACCACCAGGTAGTGGTTGCTGTTGGCCTGGCACGGCGCGACAGGCTTGCCGATTGCCGGGCCACCACCGTTGTAGGTGCAGGGCTTGTAGTAGGGCTGGTTGTTGGTGAAGTCGGTGACCGCGATCACCTTGCCCACCCTGGTCCCGGTGGCGGTGCCGAGGTCGGCGATCTTCTTCTCGGCATCCTGGTAGGCGGCCTTGATCAGGGCGCTGTCGGCCTGGGCGTTGGGGTCGCTGACCTCGCGATACGCCACGCCGGCGGCACTGATGCCGTCACCACCGACCCCACCCTGGCCAAAGGGCGGGGAGCCAGGCTGGAAGACCCCGGGCCCGGGCTCGTTGATGTAGGCGCTGGAGTTGGGTGCCGCGGCGTCCACGGACCTCGAGACGGACGTGCCTGCGGGCCCCGCGGCGGCGGTGAGATTGGGGGGCCCTCCCGGGGCGGGCCCCGTGACCACCTCACCCTGGTGGGAGGCGGCGTTGTTGGCGTTGATCCCCGCATAGATGCCGTAGCCCACTGTCCCCAGCATCGCTATGACGACGACGATCACCGCAACCGAGGTGATCACCAGGTTTCTAGATCTCATTGCGCGTACCTCCAGCATCATTCTGTTGATAAGACGCGCCGATTGCCTGAAAAGTTCCGTCACACCCCGGTCACGGCATGAGCGGCTATGCCGAGCTGCACTGTCACTCCAACTTCTCCTTCCTCGACGGCGCCGCCCATCCCGAGGAGCTGGCGACACTGGCGGCTGCTCGCGGCCTTGACGCCATCGCCATCACCGACCACGGCGGGCTCTACGCCATGGTCCGTTTCGACACCGCCTGCCGACGGGCGGGGATCAGGCCGCTGATCGGGTGCGAGCTGACGATGGAGGCGCTGCCCGGTGTCGACACCCCCGACCCCGAGCTGCTCGTCGATCCCATCGCCACCCAGGCGGTGCGGCGGGCGGAGCGCGGGCGCCACCACCTCACGCTGCTGGTGCGGAACGCCACCGGCTTTCGCAACCTCTGTCGCCTGTTGAGCTTCGCCAACCTCGCAGATGAGCGCACGATCACCCAGGACGGCCAGCCCCTGCGTGTGGGATTGCACCGCAAGGGCTTTGCCGCGGCGCGCTGGGAGCTGCTGGCCGAGCACGCCGAGGGGCTCATCGCACTGTCCGGCTGCAAGCGCTTCGGCATGGTTCCGCGCCTCCTTAGGGCCGGGCGGCGCCCCGAGGCCGCGGTGGTCGCGTCGCGACTGCGCGACCTGTTCGGCACCGATGGTTTTCTCCTCGAGCTGCAGAGCCACATGCTCCCCGACGACCCGTGGCTCACCGCCGAGCTGGCCGAGCTCGGCCGCGACCTCAAGATTCCCCTGGTCGCCACCAATGACGTGCACCTGCTGGAGTCCACCGACAAGCCGGTGCAGGACGTGCTGGTGTCCATCCGCGAGCGCGCCACCCTCGACGACATGGAGGCGCGAGGCTTCCTGGCCCCCAATGGCGAGCGCCGCGTCAAGACCCGGGAAGAGATGGAGGAGGCGCTGCTCGGGCCCGGCGGCCGTCGCACGGTGATCGCGCTGGAGCCCTGGTTAAAGGAGTCCTACCTGGCCGCCCTCGACCGCACCGTCGAGGTCGCGGAGCGCTGCGACTTCAAACTGGACTTCTCGGGCTCGCGCTTTCCCGGCTTCACCGTCCCCCCGGGGGAGACACCGTTCAGTTACCTCTACCAGCTCTGCCAGGAGGGCGCCAAGCGCCGCTACCACCCGATCACCGCGACCGTCAGCCGCCGCCTCCAGACCGAGCTGGAGGTCATCGAGAAGACCGGGCTGGCGGAGTTCTTCCTGATCAACTGGGACCTCATGCGCTTCGCCAGGGCCGAGGGCATTCCCGGGCAGGGGCGAGGGTCGGCGGCGGACTCGATCGTGGCCTACCTGCTGGGCATCACCCGCGTCGACCCGGTGGAGCACAACCTGTTGTTTGAGCGCTTCCTCCATGAGGAGCAGAAGTCGACCCCGGACATCGACATCGACTTCGCCAGCTCCCGGCGTGAAGAGGTCATCCAGTACATCTACGACACGTACGGCCAGGAGCGCACCGGGATGGTCGCCAACGTGGTCACCTTCCGTCCCCGCCTGGCGATCCGCGAGGTGGGCAAGGCACTGGGCTTCTCCCCCGCCACCATCGACCGCCTCGCCGGCTCCGCCGACTCCTGGTACCCCGAGGAGGCGCTGCAGACCGCGCGTGACCTAACGTAGAAGAGCACGACCACGAAGGAGGACCAGCATGACCGAGACAACCGGCGCCGGCACCGGCGCCCCGACGACCTTCGCACCAGGCACACCATCCTGGGTGGACATCTCCAGCACCGATGTCCCGAAATCGCGGCAGTTTTACACCCAGCTCTTCGGCTGGAAGGACAACGAGCTCGGGCCGGAGGCCGGGGGCTACGTGATGTTCGAGCTCGACGGCGCGGTGGTCGCGGCGCTCGGCGGCACGCAGGGAGACGGCCAGCCATCCGCCTGGATGGTCTACTTCGCCACGCAGGACGCCGACGAGACCGTGCGCCGCGTGGAGGCCGCGGGCGGAAAGGTGATCGCGCCGGTCTTCGATGTCCTCGAGGCAGGCCGGATGGGCGTCTTCGCCGACCCCACCGGGGCCTTCTTTTCCGTGTGGCAGGCCGGCACCACGATCGGCGTGGGCAAGCTGGGGCAGGCCAACACCTTCGGGTGGTGCGAGCTGAACATCCGCGGGGTCGACGGGGTCGCCGACTTCTACGCCCAGGTCTTCGGCTGGAACGCCCACACGACCGAGGCCAGCGAGGGGGGGCCGCGGTACACCGAGTGGCAGCTGGACGGCAAGAGCTTCGGCGGCGCCATCGACATGGCCGACACCGGCATGCCAGAGGGCGTCCCGCCGCACTGGCTGGTCTACTTCATCAGCAGTGACATCAGCGCCACCGCCGCCAGGGTTCGCGAGTTGGGTGGCAACGTGATGATGGAGCCGACCGACTACCCGGGGGGGCAGTTCGCGGTCGTCACCGACAACGTTGGCGCCGCGTTCGGCCTGATGACGCCGGGCAAATAGGCCTCCTCGGGACGCCCGGTATCGGGCGTCCCGACGCGCCTCACTCTGCGGCTGCTGTCACAACCCGTGGGGGCAATGTAACGATGACGGGGGATATTTGACGCGCCTATGACGCACTGTGTTATAAATAGGCGAACTTGATAGTCCCAATATCACCAAGGAGGCCCACAGCCTATGTTTGAGGAAGCTCGCACAAATATTGAGAACACCACCAGGCGCGGCCTGGCGCTGTACTTCGGCACCATCAACCTGGCCGGCGAGACGGTCACCAACCCCAGCAAGATCCTCCGGGGCATCGAGCGCCGCGGCGACAAGGTCCTGAAGCAGATCGAGAACAACAACAAGCAGATCCGCCGCAACGTGACCCTGCTCCAGAAGCGGACAAGCGAAACCGCCAGCAGTGTGCGCGGCACCGCCAGGGCCACCGTCGGCCTGGCCACCAGCCTCGGCAACGACGTCGACGCCGCTACCCCCTCGCGCACCCGCACCACCCGCAAGCGGTCGACCGGTCGCAAGACCCGGGGCGCGGCGGGCGCCTCGTCGCGTACGGCCTCCAGCCGGACGTCGAGCGCAAGCAAGTCGACCCGGAGCAGCTCGGCCGCGCGCAGCCAGGCGGCGCTGGCCAGGAAGCGGTCCCAGGCCGCCGAGAAGGCCGCCCGCACCCGCGCCCTGAACGAGCGCAAGGCGGAGGCCAAGAAGCAGGCAACCATTGCCAAGGCGAAGGCCACCCGCGCCGAGCACCAGGCCAAGGGCACCCTTGAGAAGGCCCAGGAGCGCGTCGGCAGCGGCCTCCAGCAGGTCGGCAACTCCCTCGAGAACGTCGGCGAGCGCATCGAGCGCACCGTAGAGCGCGTCGCCTCTTAACAGGGCGAGCTTCCCAGGAGGGCCGGAACCGAAAGGTCCCGGCCCTTCTCTTTTTACCCGGACAGCACCATAGCTAGAATTAGCGCGACCTCCGCGGGGAGGTGGCTGAGTGGTCGAAAGCGCTCGCCTGCTAAGCGAGTAAGGGATGTTAAGTTCCTTCCGGGGTTCGAATCCCCGCCTTCCCGCCACTTCACCCAACCGATGTGCGCTGAGGCGTGCGACGCGAAGGAGGGATCGAGGAACGGAGGGAGCGTAGGCGAAGCTACGTGACCGAGTACCGCAGAAGGCGAAGGCTCAGCTGGCTATCTGAGGGCCGCCGGACGGAAGCTTCGCCATGTGCCTCAGGCGTCGCCACGCGCGCCGGACGGCGCCAGTACGGCTCGCGATCCGGCCGGGCCCCACGATTCGCACGGCCCAGCCTTCCTTCAACCATTCCCTCTCCGCCTGCTCGGCGGATCTCAGGTCGGGAAACGTCCTGGCAGCTGTGGGCCCGTCTGTCCCGCGAAACCCGCGAATGACGACGTATCCCACGTCCTCCATTCAACGTCACCTTGATCACTATTTCCTGCATCGTCATGGAACCGCGACAAAGGCGCGACCCCGGTGTAGCCCTAGGCCGTCACCGCGGCGATGAATTGGTCGAGATCCACCGCAGAACCGTCCATGCCCACGCTTTCTCGGATGTAGGCCCGGGCCACGACGCGCAGGGTCCTCACCAGCTCGATGGCCTCCGCGGTTTCAGCCTGGCCCGGCGGGCACGCCTCGCGCACGTCGCTCAGCAGGCGGAGATGCTGGTCACGGAAGGCGGCAACGACGGCACCGTCCATGGTGCCCTTCTGGTCCTCGATCATCCGCATCGTCATCACCTTCCTGTGCCCGTGAGGCTGGGTCTCGGCCGAACGTCTATCGTGTACCCACGTCCGCATAATGTGGCGCAACGATGCCCCGGGGGCCATACTGGGGATCGGCGTCCGCCCGGACCGGGGGGCGGTCGGATTCCACTGAGGAGGCCCAGGCCTTGGGACCAGGAGCAAAGCGCACCACCAGCCAGCTGGCTGATGACGCCTTCGCCGGAGGGTCAGGTCTGCTTCCCAACGAGGACCCCTCCTCCCAACATGCCGTGGACGCCCGGCGCTGGATAGTCATCTACACGGAGTTGGTGGAGTTCAAGAACGAGCTGCTGGAACGTCTTGAGGCGCGCGAGGACATCTCTCCTGAGGCCCGGACGGAAATGGAGACCACCGACCTGCGGGCGCTCACCGAGCAGCGGGCGCGCTACCAGGCTCGGCTCGACTACTGGTACACGCGCCACTCGGAGATCCAGGGCCTGGACATCGACCCTGCCACCCGGGTCATGCGGCACCGGGACAAATCGGTGGGGCTCACCGGGCGCGAGATGATGCTGCTGTCCTACCTGCTGTCGCAGCCGGGAAAACGATTCACGCCGCGCCAGCTGGCCGAAAAGGCATGGCACAAGTCGGCGCTGCCGCCAGAGGAGGTGCGCACCTACGTCGGTCGCCTGCGGCACAAGATGGCGTCGGTCGAGGCGCGCTGCCGCATCGACACCCAGCCGCGGCTCGGCTACTCCCTGGTCTTCGACGAGTAGCCTGAGGTGGCTCTCGAGGGCGGTTCCGGGCGCGGGCAGCGCACGTAAGATCCAGTCGTGCCAACACCTCCCAGGAGACGCTGACCCGTGGCATCCAAACCCATCCGTCACGTCATCGCCATGGGCGCGTCTGCCGGCGGCGTCGAGTCGCTGGGGCGGGTCCTCGAACGCCTGCCCGCAGATCTTGATGCCGCTGTGCTGGTGGTTCTCCACACCGCGGCAACCCGCACGGAGAGCCACCTCGCCGAGATCTTCGACCGCCGCGCGGCCATCGAGGTCGCGACAGCCCAGGATGGGGAGCGCCTGCGCCCGGCTCGTGTGCTCGTGGCTCGGCCCGATCGCCACCTCTGTGTCCAGGATGGCAGGGTGTGGCTTGACGGCGGTCCGCGGGTCAACGGTCACCGCCCCGCCGTCGACGTCCTCTTTAAGAGCGTCGCCGCGTCGCACGGAGCCGGGGCGATCGGCGTCGTCCTCACGGGCAACCTCGACGATGGCAGCCTCGGGCTCCTCGCCATCCGCCAGGCCGGCGGCATTGGCATCGTCCAGGAACCCTCCGAGGCCCCCTACCCGGGCATGCCCGAGGCCGCCATCCGGGTCGCCGAGCCCGACCACGTCGTCAGCCTCGCGCGGATGCCGCAGCTACTGCGATCCCTGGTAAGGCCGACGAACGGGTCCGCACCCAAGCGAACGCCGCGGGCGCGATCGGAGAAGCCGGTCGCTGCCGGCAGCACTGGGTTCCCCATCGACGAGCTCCCTGGTGCCGACGACACACCGGGAGCACCCACAGGCCTCACATGCCCGGACTGCAGCGGCGTGATCTGGATGGACGAGAGCGCGGGCGGGACAGTTTTCAGGTGTCGCATCGGCCATGCGTACGCGCCTGACGCGTTCTTTAATCAGCAAACCCTGTTCCTCGAGCAGGCGCTGTGGGCGGCCATTCGGTCCCTCAGGGAGCGCAGGGCGACGGCACTTTCCATGGCCCGATCGGTCGAGGACGCCGGACGTACGGACCTCGCGCAGACATTCCGGAAGCGCGCCGACGAGGCCCAGCAGTACGCCGACGAGATCCAGGAGCGTTTGATCACGCACTTCTGGTGAGGGCCGCCTACGACATCGTCGTAATCGCGTCGTCCGCCGGGGGGGTCACCGCCCTGGGGCACCTGGTGGAGCAGCTGGCGCCCGACCTTCCTGCGGCGGTGATTGCGGTCCAGCACCTCGATCCGCGCCACAGCAGCCTGCTCGGTGAGATCCTGGGACGCCGAACCACGCTACCGGTGCGCTCCGCCTCAGACCGCACGCGTGTGCAGCCCGGCACCATCTACGTCGCCCCACCGGATTACCACGTGCTGGTGACGGGGGACGGCGTCATGCACCTCAACCAGGCCGAGCTGGTCCACTTCCTGCGACCCTCGGCCGACCTGCTGTTTGAATCAGCCGCGGCCGGCTTCAAGGACCGCGCCATCGCCGTCGTGCTCAGCGGCACCGGCAGCGATGGGGCCGGGGGGGTGCGCGCGATCAAGGCGACGGGCGGCACCGTCCTTGTCCAGGACGATGCAGACTTCACCGGCATGCCGGAGGCCGCGCTCGCCACCGGTATGGCGGATTACCACCTGCCGCTCACCGAGCTGGGGATCGCCATCAACCGCCTGGTGATCGGCGCCCAACCCGAGTGATGCCGGCCTCGGACGCCGAGTTCGAGGAGCTGCTCCAGCTGCTCCGAGCCGAGCATGGATTCGACTTCACGGGGTACAAACGTGCTTCACTGCGCCGGCGCGTGCAGCGGCGGATGGACGCGCTGCGGGTCAGCAGTTACGCCGACTACACCGAGTGCCTGAAGAAGGATGGCGAGGAGTTCACAGCGCTCTTCAACACCATCCTGATCAATGTGACAAGCTTCTTCCGCGATCGGGAATCCTGGGACCACCTGGCGGCGGTCGCTCTACCCGACATGCTGGCGGAGAAGCCCCCCGCCTCGCCGATACGAGTGTGGAGCGCGGGTTGCGCTTCCGGCGAGGAGGCCCACACCCTGGCCATCGTGCTCGGTGAGCTCCTGGGCGCGGAAGAGTTCAGCCGCCGGGTCAAGATCTACGCCACAGACGTTGATGATGACGCCCTTACTCACGCCCGCTCCGGTTACAGCGCCAAGGAGCTCGCACCGCTCGGCACAACGCTGCTGGAAAAGTATTTCCAGGGACATGGTTCCCGCCACACCCTACGACCCGAGTTCCGCCGCGCATTGATTTTCGGTCGGCATGACCTCGTGCACGATGCTCCCATATCCAAACTCGACCTCGCAGTCTGCCGAAACACGCTGATGTACTTCGACGCCCCTACCCAGCGGCGGATCCTGCACCGCCTCCACTACGCGCTGAACCCCACTGGCCTGCTCTTCCTGGGTAAGGCCGAGATGCTCCTGACACATGCCCATCTCTTCCGGCCGCGCAACCTCAAGTACCGAATCTTCATGCGCACCGAACCGGGCCCCGGCGCCGCTGGCAGGCAGGCGCGTGGCGGCACAGGCGACAATGTAGGGCCCATGATCCGCAAGGCTAGGATCCGCGACCTCGCCCAGGAGTCATCCCCCGTCGCCCAGATCAGTGTCGACCCGGATGGTGACCTTGTCCTCGCCAACGAGGAGGCGCGGCGCCTTTTCGTAATCCGCGTCGAGGACATTGGTCGACCGCTGCGGGACCTGGAGCTGTCGTACCGGCCCGTCGAGCTGCGATCCCGGATCGAGCAGGCCAGCGACGAGCGCCGTCAGGTTGAGGTCTCCGGTGTCGAGCTTCGGACCGCCGACGGTGATGTGCGCCTGATCGACGTTCGCGTCTACCCCCTGATCGACCCCGATGGGACGGTACAGGGAACAAACGTTTCCTTTAGCGATGTCACGCGCTACCTTGAACTGCAGCGTGACCTGGAGCGGTCGCGGCTCGAGCTTGAGACCGCCTACGAGGAGCTGCAGAGTGCTAACGAGGAGTTGCAGACGACCAACGAGGAACTGCAGTCCACCGTCGAGGAACTGGAGACCACCAACGAGGAACTGCAGTCGAGCAATGAGGAGCTGGAGACGATGAACGAGGAGCTGGAGTCGACGAACACCGAGCTTCAGACGATCAACAACGACCTCCAGCTGAGCACCGCCGACTTTGAATCCTTCCGCGGCCTCACTGACTCCGTGTATTCCAGCATGAACCTGGCGGTCATCGCCCTCGACCTGGATTTCCAGGTGCGCAGCTGGACACCACCGCTGCCGGGCTGTGGGGCCTGCGCGGCGATGAAGCACTTGGGCAACAATTCTTTGGCCTGGACATCGGCTTGCCGGTCGCCGAGTTGGTTGGGCCGATCCGGGATTGCCTCAGCGAGGGAACCGCCTTCGACCGGTTGGAGCTGCGCGCGGTCAGCAGGAAGGGCAAGCCGTTGCTATGTGGGGTCCGGGGGTTGCCTTTCAACGTGGATGGTGAAGCCACCGGCGTCGCGCTGCTGATCGATGCGAGCGAGGTCACGCAGGGCTGAGCGCCCCGGGGTGCGCCTTAGAAGCGCGCCTGCCACCGGCGGAGCCGGCGGCGGTACTCCTCCAGCTCCGCCCGCAATTCCGGCAGCTCGACCTGGGTGAGCTGCGCGCGCTCCTGCGGGCCGGCGGCGGGTAGAGCATCTGTCATGGACACAATCAGGTCCTCCACCCGGCGAAGGAGATGGGAGTAGGCGGCGATCCACAGTTCCGGGTTGTCCGGCGCACACTGCAGCGCCCAGCGCCGGCGCTCATTCTCGAGGTGTTTGACCGCCGCCTCGGCGGCACCATCCAGGCCTCTCGTTCGACTCCGCGCCGCGATCCGGTGTGCCAGCAGGCGACGCGCGCCCAGAAGCGTCGTCATGCTCGACATCATCACCTCGGCATGGCCGGCGGGCATGTTGACCGCGCGCGCCGGGAGCAAGTCGGTCGTCAACTAGGTACACCCCCGGCGTACACCGCAGGACCACCTGGACTTCTCAAAGACCGGACCGTAGCGGCGGGGCGAGGCACCATACCTTTTATTCTGGCACTACGTTCCAGTCGCGGCGCTCGCGGCGCGCACCGGCCGGAGCCAAGTACGCTGAGGCTGTGAGCACGCCCAGCGATCGGTCCACCCTTGCGGTCGACGCAGCCTGGGACAACATCTCCGGTGCCCTGGGCCCGGCACGTCGCATCGTCGCGAGAGGGGTGTACGGTCGGATCGGGGCACCGGCGCGGGTCATGGCAGCGCTGCGAGAGCCGGCGGGCGACCCCGGGATGTTCGGTCCCGGGAGCATGGTGTGGCGGGTGCATGGCGAGCTCCCGTCAATGCTCATCGGGGGCATCAGCGCGCTGATGCTGCAGACCCTCCATCCCCTCGCGATGGCGGGCGTGGACCAGCACTCGGACTTCCGGGAGGACCCGTTCAGCCGGCTGCGCAACACCAGTGAGTTCATCGCGATGACCTCGTTTGGCAGCACCGCCGGCGCCAACGAGGCGATCGCCCGAGTTCGCGCGGTTCACACCCGGGTTAAAGGGACGGCGCCCGATGGCCGCCACTACAGCGCGGGCAACCCGGCGCTGCTCACGTGGGTCCACGTCGCGCTGGTGCGTAGCTTCCTCACCGGCTACCAGCGCTACTCGGGCACACCACTGACGCGCACCCAGCAGGACGTGTACTTCGACGAGGTCGCATTGGTCGCGACCAGGCTCGGCGCGCAAGAGGTGCCGCGCTCGCAGCAGGAGGTCGCTGCCTACCTGCGCCGGCTACGCCCCGAGCTGGCCGCGACCCCAGCCGCGCTGGAGACCATCGACTTCCTCATGAAGCCACCCGGCCAGACGCCCGTTGAACGGATCCTGTATCCCGTCCTCGCCCAGGCCTGTATCGACCTCCTGCCCGCCTGGGCACGACAGAAGCTGAGCATGACCCAGCCCGCTCCCGCTCAGACCGTGCTGGTGCGGCGCGCGGCAGGCGCCGTCGGCACGCTGATGCGCTGGGGCGTGGGCACCCCGATGTCGGTCCGCTGGGCGACGGAGCGAGTAGCCGCTGGCTGAGCCGCCCCGATCAGCCCTGGTCGAACCATCGCTGCATGGGCTGAGCCAGCATCATGTCGCCGCCTGCCCGCTCACCACGCCACCTCCATCGAAGGCCCCGTAAATCGTTACACGGCCCTATGCTACATAAGATGGCAGCGAGGAACCGGAGCTCGGCCGACGCCGCGGAAACGGGCGAGTTCACCATCGACAACCTGGCACAGGCCAGCGGCGTCACCGTGCGCAACATCAGGGCCCACCAATCCCGCGGCTTGTTGCCGCCTCCCGAGGTCCGGGGCCGCACCGGCTTCTACACCCGCGAGCACCTGGACCGGCTCCGGCTGATCGCCGAGATGCAGACCGACGGTTTCAACCTCAACTCCATCAAGCGCATCCTCGACAACCTCCCGGCGGGCTCCGCGGGGCAGGTGCTGGGGTTTGAGCAGGCAATTCGCCAGCCCTGGGCGGACGAGGAACCCGAGGTGGTGGCCGGCGACGCGCTGGCCGAGCTGGCGGGCAGCGAGGCGGACGAGGGGCTGCTCAAGAAAGCCGTCAAGCTGGGGCTGCTCGTGCCTTTGGGCGAGGATCGCTACGAGGTGCCCAGTCCGACGTTGTTGCGCGCCGGCCCGGAGCTGGAGCGCCTGGGCGTGGACCTGGCGACGCGGCTTGCCGTGCTTGAGAAGATCCAGAAGCACACCGAGGGCGTGGCCAGTGCCTTCGTCGACCTGTTCGTCGCACACATCTGGAAACCCTTCCACGAGGCGGGCAGGCCGGACGAGGACTGGCAGCAGGTGCACGACGCCCTGCAGCGTCTGCGCCCCATGGCCACAGCCGTCCTGCTTGCGTCGTTCGGCCAGAGCATGAGCCGTGGCGTCGATGCCGCCTTCGGCAAGGCGCTCGAGGAGTCGGTTAACGTGCCACGGCCCGGGAGGCCGAGCGAATACGGCGGCGAGACGCGGAAGCCCCGACGGGCGAGCCGGCGCGGAAGATCCCGCCGCCCATGAAGCTCGCCGTCGCGCTGCCCTACACCGACACCCCCTGGCCCGAGGTCGTGGAGTACGTCCAGGTCGCCGAGAAGCTGGGGTACGAGGCGGTGTTCGTCGCCGAGGCCTACAGCTATGACGCCGTCAGCATCATGGCGGCGCTGGCGGTGCAGACCGAACGCATCAAGATTGGCGCGGGCATCCTGAACGTGTTCTCGCGCTCACCCGCCCTGCTGGCCCAGAGCGCGGGCGCGCTGGACATGCTCTCCAACGGCCGGCTCATCCTGGGGCTGGGCACCAGCGGGCCGCAGGTGGTCCAGGGATGGCACGGTGTCCCGTTCGAAAAGCCGTTGCAGCGCACCCGCGAGGTTGTCGAGATCATCCGCATGGCGCTCCGTCGAGAGCGACTGGTCTATGACGGCCAGACCGTCACGCTGGACATGGGCCTCAAGCTCATCAACCACCCGGTGCGGTGCGAGGTGCCGATCCTCATCGCCTCGCTCGGCCCCAGGAACCTTGAGATGACGGGTGAGATCGCGGACGGGTGGATGCCGACGCTGTTCGCTCCCGACCACATGGACGTGTTCCGGCCGCACCTCGAGGCCGGGCTCAGGAAGTCGGGCCGCGAGTGGGGTGCGCTGGAGGTCCTGCCCGCGGTGATGACGGTGTTGTACGAGGACGTCGACACCGTCCGGCAGATGGCCAAGCCCTACCTGGCGCTGTATGTCGGGGGGATGGGTTCGCGGGACCGCAACTTCTACAACCATCTGGTGCAGCGCTACGGCTATGTCGAAGAGGCGAGACGGGTACAGGAGCTTTACCTGGGGGGCGACAGGGCCGGCGCCGCAGCCGCCATCCCCGACGCGCTGGTCGACCAGACCAGCGCCATCGGCAGTGCCTCGCGGATCCGTGAGAAATTCGCTGAGCTGGAGGCCTCCGGCGTCACGATGCCGGTGCTGGGGATCATGGCCTTCGACCAGGCGCAGCGGCTCAATACCCTCGAAGCGCTCGCCCCCGGCTGAGCCCGGACCCGCTAGTCGGAGCGACTAGTTAACCTGGCGGCTGAGCTCCTCGGCCTCGTCGACCAGCGCCGCCAGGCTGTCCAGGCCGCGGTTCCAGAATGATGGGTCGCCCAGGTCAACGCCCACTCTGCCCGTGAGCACCTCCGGCGTTTCGGAGCCCCCGGACTCCAGGAGCTGGAAGTAGCGGGGGGCGAACGACGGCCCCTCCTCCACCGCCTTGGCGTGTATCGCCAGCGCCAGCAGGTTGCCGAAGGCGTACGCGTAGACGTAGCCAGGGACGGCGATGAAGTGATGCACGTAACTCCACCAGATCCCGTAGTTATCAGTCACCTCGACGGCCGGGCCCAGCATGTCTCGCTGCGATTTCAGCCAGTGGCCGTTGAGGTCCTCCTCGGACAGCTCGCCGATGTCGCGCCGGTGGGTGTGGATGGCCTCCTCGAAGCGGTTCATCGCCACCTGGCGGAAGATCGTCGCCGTCGCGCCATTGATGCGGCCAACCAGCAGGCTGAGCCGGCGCGCAGGGTCCTGCTCCTGCTCGAGGAGGCGCGAGAAGGTGACCGTTTCCCCAAAGATCGAGGCCGTCTCGGCCGTGGTCAGCGGCGTGTTGGCGTTGAAGGCCGTCTGCTTGCGAGCCAGCGACTGGTGCACGCCGTGACCTAGCTCATGGGCCATCACCAGGATGTCGCGGCGACGCCCGGTGAAGTTGAGCAGGACGTAGGGATGGGCGCTTGGCACCGTCGGGTGGGCGAACGCTCCGCCCTGCTTGTTGGGCGCCAGCGCGGCATCGATCCACCGCTTGTCGAAGAATTCGCGGGCCAGCTCGGCAAGGCGCGGGGAGAAGGACCCGTAGGCCTCGAGGACGGTATCCCGCGCATCGGACCAGCTGACCTCCGGCTCGGCAGCCCCGTATGGCGCGTCGCGGTCCCAGTCGTGAAAGGTTTCCAGGCCCAGCAACTTCTTCTTTAGCGCGTAGTAGCGGTGCGGGATGTCGTACCGGGATGTGACCGCCTCGACCAGGGACCGAACCGATTGGTCAGACGCCTCGTTGGCCAGGTTGCGCTCGGCGACCCAGCTGGGGAACCGCCGCAGCCGGTCGTCGATGGCCTTGTCCGCGAGGACGGTGTTGAGCACAAACCGGCGCGTGCGCAGGTCCGCGCGCAGCCCGTCGGTGATCGCCTGGGCGATCTTGCGGCGCTCTTCCGGGTCCGACGTGTGGAGGCCTGCGAGCGCCTCCTCCAGTGACTTCTCGCCACCGTCCAGCTTCACCCTAACGGCCGAGGTGAGCTCGTCGAAGAGGCGGTCCCAGGCACTCCGGGCAGTGACCGACTTCTCGACCACGATTTTCTCCTCAGGTTCGCTGAGGACGTACGGGCGGTAGCGCCGGGCGGACTCCAGGTGGTGGACGTACCCCGTCAGCGCGGGGTCCGCGAGCAGCTTGGCTGCGACCTCGTCGGGGGTGGCGATCCACTCCAGGGTGAAGAACAGGGTTTTCGTCTCGGTCTGGGTCAGTGACTCCTGGACCTTCTGCAGCAGGGCCCCCCGCGGTGCATCGGCCATGTCCGTCACAAAGTGGAGAAACGCGTAGGAGGCGGCTCGACCCTGGATCTCGTGGATCGCCTCCATCCGCTCCAGCGCCGCCACCATCGCCGGCGCGTCAAGGTCGGCGACGCGCCCACGGGTCGCGGCCGCAAACTCCTCCGCCATGCTGTCGGCGCGCTTCAGGTCGGCCTCCACCGCGGCGGGCTGGCCGCCCGAGTAGAGGTCATCAAGATTCCAGTGCACCTGTTCGGCGCCGGTGGTGGTCGCGACTGCGGTGGACATCGGCGAGATTCTAGGCCAGCAGCCCCCAGCGCTTACATTGACCGCATGACGACATCATTCGAAGAACGGGTTCAGGCCGTGCTCGAGCACCTGGTCGCGGCTTCCACCTGGACCTCGACGCGGTCCAGCGGACCCGGCGGTCAACGCCGTGACAAGGTGGCCACCAAGGCTGAGTTGGCAATCCCCCCGACGGCGCTTGAGGGCCTCGACGAGCTTGCCAGCCACCGACTGGCGACCCGGCTCGCGCTGGGCGACGGCGACCTGCGCCTGACCAGCCAGGAGGATCGCATGCTGGCACGCAACCGCGAGATCGTGGTGGAGCGGCTGCGTGAGCTGGTGGCCGCGGCCCTGGCCCCACCGCCGCCCCGCCGGCGGCCCACCCGCCCCTCGCGCACCGCCGTGCGCCAGCGCGTCGAAGGCAAGCGCCTGCGCAGCACCGTGAAGAAGATGCGTCAGTCGCCGGAGGGCGAGTGACGCGGTGATACGTTAGGGACCCGTGGCGCACCGGCTGTACACGGCGGAGGAAGCCAACCGGGTCCTCCCGGAGGTGCGTCGGTTGGTGGAGAGGATCGCCGACCTCATCCCGGAGCTGCCCGAGATGCAGGAGGTGGTTCGCATCAACGAGCTGAAGTTCCGCAGGCCGACCGCCGGCGACGTCGAGCGGGAGAAGCTGGCGTCCTCGGTGGCCAGGCTTCGTGCCGCCGAGATGGCCTACGCGGTTGCGATGCGCAGCCTGGAGGCGATGGATGTCGTGGTCAAAGACCAGGCCCGGGGACTGGTCGATTTCTACAGCGACCGCGACGGTGAGGTCGTGGAGCTGTGCTGGCTCCTGGGCGAGGAGAGCGTCGCCCACTGGCACCGGATCGGCGAGGGCTTTCGCGGCCGCCAGCCGCTCTAGCCGGCCCAACCATCGCCCATTGCCAGAGCGGTAGGTGAGAATCGCTCTCATGGCACGCCCAGCGACGAAAATGAGGAAGGGCCCGAGCTTGCGCCCGGGCCCCTCCTGTGGAGGGAGAAGTCACGCTGGCTTGGACTTCTCTGTCAATGTCTACGCTGGCGTGGGCGCCCCGGATCACCTCCCGGCGATGTCAGTGATCCAATTGGTCCTGCCCCGGCGTAGCTGGGAGAGATGGGAGTCTTGACCACCAACGATGTCGATGCCGAGATCACCGAGCCCCTGAAGGAAGGGCGCCCCGAGGCGATCGAGCTGATGTACGACCGGTACGCCGGGCTTGCGTATGGCCTGGCGCTTCGGATCCTGGGCGACCCCGGACGGGCGGAGGACGTCGTGCAGGAGGTCCTGTTGAGCGTCTGGCGGAAGCCAGACCGGTTCGACGCCTCACGCGGGAGCTTTCGCACGTGGCTGATGACGCTGGTGCGTAACCGTGCCATCGACAACCTCCGTGGTCACTGGCGCCACCAGGGCGCCGACGTAGAACTCGGCGACGACCTGCAGGACGCCTCGGGTGGCTCAGATCCCTGGCCGGCTGTGGCGCTGAGCCTGGAGCGGGACGTGGTGCGCGACGCGCTCACTGCCCTTCCCGCCGACCAGCGTCAGGCGGTCGAACTGGCCCACTACGGCGGGTTGAGCCACAGCGAGATCGCAAGCAAGCTCGGGTTGCCCCTGGGGACTGTCAAAGGTCGCCTCCGGCTGGCCATGGAAAAGATGCACTCGTTCCTGACGGCGCGAGGGGTTATGGGGGTGGAAGTGTGACCACGCACGAAGAAGTTGATGAGCTGATCGCCGCGTACTCGCTCGGCGCCGTCAGCAAGCCCGAGGCGGAGACGGTGCGCGGCCACCTGCCCACTTGCCCGGAGTGCCAGGCGACGCTGCTGCGGATGGCGGAGGTGGTGGCGGTCCTGCCGCTGAGCCTCGAGGAGGTCACGCCGCCGGAGGGCCTGCGTGAGCGCCTTCTTGCCGACGCGGGTTCGACCCCTGCGACACGCGCGGTCATGACCAGCGACCTGGGCAGCGACGGACGGCAATCCACCCACGACCAGGGTCGGCCCACGGCTCGCGGGAACCTGCTGGTGTTGCCGCGCGTCCCCAGTTGGGCGCCAATGGCCGCCGCCGCCGCGCTCCTGGTTGCGTTGTTCGGCTGGAACGTGTCGCTGCAGAACCGACCAAGCCCCTCGCCGGTGAGTTCGACCGTCCAGGCGACCCTCGTCGACAGCTCCAAGAGCGGGGTCGGCAACGTCACGTACCTCAAGGACCAGCACATCGCCCTCGTCTCCTTCCACGCCCTCAGCGCTCCTAGCCCGGATAAGGCCTACGAGCTGTGGATCATCCCCAGGGGCGGCAAGGCCCAGCCGGCGGGTTTATTCCTGCCGGAGCGCGACGGGACCAAGGTATTGATCGTGAACCACCCGATGAGCCACGGCGACATCGTGGCGGTGACGCAGGAGGCGCCCGGCGGCGTACCCCAGCCCACCGGGTTCGTGGAGATAACGGCCAGCATCTAACGGACGTATGCTGAGCCTCCGACACTGGAAGGAGGCGCAGCAGATGGCGACCGTAGTCCGCGAGTCCTACACCACGACCTCCGCGGCGGGCCTGCGGATGGACAGCGTGCCCATGAGGCTGTTCCAGAAGGCCAAGCGCCTCGGCACCTGGGACCCGGCGTCCCTGGATTTCAGCCGGGATCGCCAGGACTGGGCCGCACTGACCGAGGTTGAAAAGGACTTCATCCTGCGGCTGGTGGCGCAGTTCCAGGCGGGCGAGGAAGCGGTCACCCTCGACCTGCTGCCTTTGATCTACGCGATTGCCCAGGATGGCCACATCGAAGAGGAGATCTACCTGACCTCGTTCCTCTGGGAGGAGGCCAAGCACGTCGAGATGTTCCGCCGCTGGCTGAGCGACGTGGCGGAGGTGGACTACGACCTGCACAACTACGTCAACGGCAGCTACCGCAAGCTCTTCTTCGAAGAGCTGCCGACCGCGATGAACCGGCTGCTCACTGAGCCAACCAGGGAGAACCAGGCCATTGCGTCGGTGACCTACAACATGGTGATCGAAGGGATGCTCGCGGAAACCGGCTACTACGGGTTCCGCAGGTCCCTGAAGGCGAACAACATCATGCCCGGGCTCTGCGCCGGGATCGAACTGACGGCGCGGGACGAGTCGCGACACATTCGCTACGGGGTATACCTCTTGCAGCGGCTGGTCAGCGAGGACGACGGGATCTGGGAGGTGATCAAGACGCGGATGAATGAGATCTTCCCGCTGGCCATGGCGCTGACCCCCGAGTACTGGGAGAACTACGACGAGGACAACCCACCCTTCGGACTGTCGATGATGGAGTTCGTGGAGTACTCGGCAAATAAGTTCGACGCGCGCATGCGGGTGCTGGAGCGCGACCGCGGCAAGTCGATGAGCGAGATCGAGAAGGCCGTGATGGGAGACATCGAGGAGGACGAGCGCTCGGTGGAGCGCGAGCTCGCCGAGGCGAGCGCCTAGCCCGCCAACCTCAGCAACCCAGCAGCTGCAGACCCAGGCGCAGGGCGATCAACGCCGCGGCGAGCAGCAGCATCGGACGAACGAAGGCCGCGCCACGGCTTATCGCCATCGTTGCCCCGGTGCGCGCGCCGACGATGACGCCGACCCCCATGGTCACCCCCACCAGGACGTCGACCTTGTGGAGCAACGCGAACACCAGCAGGGCCGCCACGTTGCTGGCGAGGTTGAGGGCGCGGCCGGTACCCGCCGCCTCGACGAATGCGATGCCCTCAAGGGCCACCAGCACAGCGAACAGGAAGAGACCGGTGCCCGGGCCCAGGATCCCATCGTAGAAGCCGATGGCCACCAGCAGGCAGGTACCCACCAGCCGCACCGGGCCCGTGGGCCGGGGCCTGCCAGCGTCGTCCCGAACGGGTCTCAGGCCGGCCCACGCCGCGGCCGCGAGCACCGCCAGCAGGATCAGCACCCGGATCGCGCCGGGCTCCAGGTGGGCGGCGAGGAACGCGCCTGCGCCGGATGCCAGCGCCACGGGCAGGAGCGCCACGCGGAGCACGCGACCGTCCATGCGCCGGGCGCGGGCGAACACTGCGGACGCGGTCAGCGACGCGCACGTCCCCGCCAGCTTGTTGGTTCCCAGGGACATCTGCGGCGGCACCCCCGCGAGGAGGAGCGCGGGAAGCGAGATCACGCCGCCCCCGCCGACCACGGAGTCCACCAGCCCGGCGAAGAAACCGGCCAGCGCCAGGAAGACGGCGGTCTCAGCGTGCAGGGCTGGTCGTCTCCTGGCGCGCCCGCGCTGGCAGGAAGTGTCCATCGACGGCGCTCGCCGTTGATGGCCGCACGATCGACATGACCAGGATGTACGCGGCGAAACATTCCCAGGAGAAGGGGATATAGCCGGCGTAGCCGGGCCACGGCATCTCGAAGAGGCGCTGCTGGGGCACCAGTGGCACGGTGTAGAACCATTTCGGCATCGAGCGCCAGTTCCACATCTCCCAGAAAACCCCACAGGTCAGACCGGCGAGCGCCAGAACCAGCAGCGGTCGCCAGCTGCCTCGGTAGGCAGAGGCCAGCAGCGACGGGGCGCCGCGGGCCGCGTTCAGGCCGTCGAGGACGAAGAAGGGCCCGACCCACACCAGCGGGAAGAAGTAGTGCGGCTGGGCCAGCGTCAGCAGGACGCCCACGGCCCCCAGCGCCACCGACAGCTCGGGCAGGAAACGGGGCAGCTCCTTCCCGCCGGCGACGTCGGTTGGTGGGCCCGGTAGCAGCGTGGACAGCAGCGCCGCGGTGCCCAGGACCGCGGGCAGCACCGTGCTGAAGTCGATGGATGATTCGAGGGCGAACCGCACTGGGCCGACCGGTGCCGCACGCAGGTAGTGCCAGTTGTCCGTGCGAAGGTTGATCAACTCGAACATCCACCACATGGCGCCAGAGGCCAGGAAGGCCGTCAGGACCGTTCTGCGGCCGGCGCCCAGGAGGGAGCGCCCCACGCGGTGTCTCACCCCGGCGTCGACCATCACGATGTAGCCGAGCCAGAGAGGGAAGAAACCGAAATCGCTCCAGGGACGAAGGTGGCTCCACGATGCGGTCCAGGCAACAGCCACCAGGACGGCGCCGCTCGCACCCTGGAAGCGGGCGCGGCGCGGCGCATTCTGTGTCATTTTCCCGAATTATCCCAGGGTGACGGTCCCCTCCATGCCCAGGCTGCGGTGACCCGGCTGCGTGCAGATGTACTTCGTGGTCGCCGGGGAGATGTCGGCCTGGAGCACGACGGCCTGGCCCAGGTTGATGTTGGGGGTGTTGAACAGCGCCTTGCCGGAGCCATCCACCAGGGTGAAGTTGTGCGGCGTCTTGCCGGTGTTTTTGACGTAGAACACCACGTGTCCCGGCTTCAGGCTGAGCGTGGCCGGCATGATGTCGTAATCCTCGAGCGTGATCATCACCGCCCCTGCGGGGACGGCGGGCGCGGCGGCCGCGGCCGAGGCAGCTGGACTCGCCGACGCCGGAGTTGTCGGGGTGGTGCCTGCCGTTCCGCAACCGGCCAGCAGTGCGGCGGCGGCGATGGCGGCAGCGGTGATCGGGGTCGATTTCATCTTCTTGCCTCAAGTCATTTAGCGCGGTAAAAAAGGAAGAGGGGCCGGACGGCGCAACGCCCGGCCCCCCGCCTAACGGTGGTTCTTTAGGCCTTGAACTTGTCGGGGTTCTTGGCCACGATGGCCTTGGCCAACGGGTCGCCGATCATCTCCATGTGCTGGGAAGCCGCACGGTCCTTCTGGGCCGCCCCGGCTGCATCCTTGGCACCCTGGGCGTCAACGACGTCCTTGGTGGT